>CAKRUB010000002.1 GCA_934402375.1 uncultured Acetatifactor sp. | reverse complement strand
TCCTCTTCTGAAGGCTGCTCCTCCTCGCTCTCCGAAGGCTGCTCCTCCTCGCTCTCCGAAGGCTGCTCCTCCTCGCTTTCCGAAGGCTGCTCCTCCTCGCTCTCCGAAGGCTGCTCCTCTTCGCTCTCCGAAGGCTGCTCCTCTTCACTCTCTGAAGGCTGCTCCTCCTCTGTCTCTGAAGGCTGCTCCTCCTCGCTCTCTGAAGGCTGCTCCTCCTCGCTCTCCGAAGGCTGTGCCTCCTCGCTCTCTGAAGGCTGTGCCTCCTCGCTCTCCGAAGGCTGTGCCTCCTCGCTCTCTGAAGGCTGTGCCTCCTCGCTCTCCGAAGGCTGTGCCTCCTCGCTCTCTGAAGGCTGTGCCTCCTCTGCTTCGGAAGCCTTTTCTTCCTCCTGAAGCTTCAGCAGCTCCTCATCCGTCAGCTCTTCGACCTCGAACAGATCATCGAAGGTCGTTTCTCCGGCGGTATTGCCGGAGGGAATGCCTGCCGCACTGTCCGGTTCTGCAGCGCTAACGGTTGTGCATGCCAGACAAAGCGATAAGACAAGGGGTGCTACCTTTTTCAGTAACTTTTTAGGTCCTTTCATTTGTCTCTTCCTTTCTTACATTTTATTTATTTGCATAGTCTTTGTCTCTTTGGCGCGGACTATAGCTTACTCAATATAGAGTCTGTAAACCGTTCTGTCAGTGGATTCATTTACATACCAGACAATTTCGTTGTTCAGATAAACCGGCTGGCAGTTATAGGACAGCTCTGCGTCGGGAATACTGGTCGTCTGTGTTAATTTATTGCCCTTGCCATCCACAACAATATATTTTACACCATTTGACACTTTATTGTAATAGGTTCCCCATGAATATGTAGTCTGCTGATAGTCATATTCTTCCCACATGACAACATATTTGTCAACCCCTATCTTTATCAGATATGGCGTGCTTCCCAGCTTCTTGTTGTTCACATAGTCTGTCAGTTTGATCTTCTGGACATTCGAGCTGTCCGTGTTATCCTTCCCGCTTACCAGCAGCACAATATCTCTCTCATCAATATCGAGTCCCGTCATCGTAAAGCTTGTATATTCCGTTACCTTGCTGTGGTCTATTGTGTTGATTGCTACAAGGTAATTATCCTCAGACACCTCAAAGCCTCCAACCGTTACACCGGTACAGTTTGCTCCGGTCGCTCCCGGGATGTCAAGGAGGTATACCGCCCGATAGCTGTTAGAATCTGCAAATTTTCCGTCCTGTACCGGAGCTGTCGATTTCAGTAATACCACAGCTCTCGGATAAGCATCGCCATGGTCAACTCCTACAAGGTATCCGTCGTCTATTGCAATAAACTGGTTGAAGGAATGCGAAACATATCCTATAGAAGTATTCCACACTTCCGAGACTTCGTCAATCAGCTGCATAGTGTCTGTCTTCACACTGAACGTAACGTTAGCCTGATGACCACTATACATTTCATGAGCCGTGCGGACATACAGATACTCTCCTGCCTCCGTCATGCGGAGCGATCCGGCATCAAACGGATAGGTCGTGTTATTATTTGAATAATCTGCCGCACCCAGTCTGTTCCAGTTCTTATCATACTTTACCACTTTGAATGTAACGACACTGTTTGACTGGTTGGGATTGTTCTGGCCGAAAACAATATAATTATAGGTCTTACCGGCATAGAAGCCTCCAAAGAGGGGCAATTCCATGGTCAGCGTCTTAGATTCCTGAAGCTTCCAATCCTTGCTGTAACGATCCACACGAAGATCTCCGTTCGCTGTGGAATCAACCGTCGAGATTGTCCCGTCCGGATTCTGGTAGATATAGCATCTCATTACATGCGACCATCTGGCAGTACTCGTTCCACTGCACGGCGTATAATTATATCCGCCGCTGCTCTGCACAGACATTTTCTCAAAGGGCTTCACATAGATTGACACCGTCTCACTGTTCGTAAAGCAGCTTCGCACCGCAATCGCCTTGACTGTGGCTTCCCCTGATACTTCAAAGGTCAGTTCGCTGCCCATGACCATTGTGCCATTTGTCGGAGAAGGCTCCGATCCATCCAATGTGTAACAGATATAGCAGGTGGGTGTCGTTGTCTTAACCGTTACAGAATTGCCTGATGCCGTTATTGTCGGAGTGTTCACCTTCGGAATCTTCAATATCAGTCTTGAAACATTACTCCATTTTCCGTTCTTATACGCTCTGGCATACACGGTTCCGTAATAGTTTGTAAAGTCCAGGCTCTCTCCGTTTTTGAGCATCTTGTCGGCAGTTGTTATGCTACCTGTTTTGGTGGAGTAATAGATCACGGCTCCATTGGTCTTGCTTGTCATGGTCACGTTTCTTCCGCCAAACACTCCCTTGACATTAAACTCAACCGGCAGAACCGGAACATAAGCCTTTACTTCCTGACTGTCTGTAAAACAGCTTCTGACTGCCACGGCTCTCACCGTCGATCCCTCATTCACGGTAATCGTGCCGCCGGAATTCGGCAGTCTCTTTCCGTTTTGCCATGACGGTTTGCTTCCATCTGTAGTATAGCAGATATAGCTGGACGGTGTGGTCGTTTTAATTGTCACTTTGTCACCCGCAACCGTGATCTGCGGCGTGTTTACCACCGGAATTTTCAGCACAAACTTCGATGCCTCACTCCATTTTCCATCCAGATAAGCCTTGGCATATATCGTTCCATAAAAGCTGGAGAAGTTTACTGTTCCGCCGTTCGGAACGCTGGAATCCTGCACCGTGATATTGGAGGAACCGCTTTTATAGTAAATGGCAGCTCCCTCTGTCGCGCTGGTAAACGTCACACTTCTGCCGCCAAAGATTCCCTTAATAGCGAAGCCCGGAGCTGCCACCATATTGCTCTCAATATATTCCAGCTCATCTTTTTCAGTGGGTTCCGCGGACGCCTCTTCAGTTTCTTCTGTGGATGTCTCTTCGCTTTCTTCCGTAGATGCTTCTTCGCTTTCCTCCACGGATGCCTCTTCGCTTTCCTCCGCAGACGCCTCTTCACTTTCCTCTACGGATGCCTCTCCGCTTTCCTCCGCGGATGCCTCTTCGCTTTCTTCCACGGATGCCTCTTCGCTTTCTTCCACGGATGCCTCTTCGCTTTCTTCCGCAGATGCCTCTTCCGTCTCCTGTGCAACAATATCCGGCACTTCCGCAGCAGATGCGGTCATTCCGGGAACTGTGATGCACAGCACAATCGCAAGATACCTTGACAGTAATTTCCTTCGCATAGTTTCCTCTCTCCTTATCTCAACCGTGTTTCATTATAGACCAACATGTACTTTTGTGCCACGGTAGTAATCAAGAATTTTTCTGCAACAGCCTTTGTTCTTCCCTGCAGCCTTTCGTAAAGCTCCGGTTGTGTGGCTATCGTCAGCATGGCGCGGGTTATTTCCTGAACATTTACCCCTTCACCATCTGTGCCAATCAGGATTCCCGCCTGCTCCCCGTCAGGGTTTTTAAGCATTTCCGGGATTTCGCCTATCGCTGTGGCAATCACCGGCTTCCCACACATCATGCATTCAATTAAAATCAGGGGAAAGCTTTCTCCCTTATAGTAGGACGGTATCAGTCCGGAATCTGCCATTGCCAGGTAGTCCCTCACATTAGAAACCGTTCCCATAACGTGAATGTATTCCGGTACGTTGTCTTCTATCTCTCCTTTACATGGGCCGTCGCCCAGCAGAACCAGATGTAATTCCCTCTGCGTCTGCGCTCTTGCCTCCTCAATCGCGGAGACAGCTTCCTTCCACCCCTTTCCCGGAATGGCACGGCTTGCAATTATAAACACAAAGGCATCGGCAGATATCCTAAGCTGCTCCCTGCTGACGGGTCTCACCTCTATGTCCGGCAGACCGTTCGGCAGTTTCTTAAAACGTGATTGTTCCAAAAGCCCTCTGGCTTTAAAGCAATCCAGGTTCTTTTCCGCAATGTAGATATATCTGCTGCACTCCTTCCATGTAGCTGCTATTGTGCGGGTGCAGTCCTCTTTGGCAATTGTCTCGTACATCCCATGAAGTGTAATAATATGTTTTCCGAGATACGGATATTTTCTGCACCATTGCGCTATCGCATAATCTACTGTAGCATGATGGCTGTGGATAATTTCACAGTCCAATCGAAGTATGACATCTCCTATGCAGTCTGTATTTCGCAGATTCACAATCGGAACGGATTTGTCAACCAGACTGACGATTTCCCCATCCCTTTCCTCCAGATTGCAGTTCAGCAGGGTGACAGCCGCACCGAGCTTTCGGAGTTCATTGCAGAGATAAATCGGAAAAATCTCTCCGCCTCCCGTCTTCAAGGCGTAGCACATCATCGCTATACCCGGAAGCTGCTTTAAAATCCGGCTGCTCTTCTTTAGCTGTTCCACATATTGCTCCTGCGGGAGCTCGACGGATTCTCCGACCGCTATCCGGCTTGAATGTCTTTCCACACATGCCACGGTTCCTCCCCGCTGTATAAACAGGAACAGCAATATTTCGGGCAGAATATTTTCGTCTTTCATGTGTTTTACAAATTCGCATGGAAGCTTTCCGGCATTACGGAAGAGCATGTGCCCCGTCTCCAGAATCACTCTTCCTGCCGCCTTGCTATGTGCGAACTCAGTCCCCGACACGCAGATCGGAAATGTATCTGTATATTCAGGCAGTTCCGGGGAATCCAGTGCAAGCATAACGGATGGATATTGAAAGCCCCGGAGCATTTGTTCCAGAAAGTCTTTGTCATAACAAATCTCATCTGATGGTATCCATATGAGTTCTCCCTTCGCTTCTTCCAGACCAGAATTCCACAGTGTCACGATGTCAACCGCATTTTCAATCCATATCATCTCTATATTCTGATAGGTCTGCCTGCGCACTATATTTTCCCTTGCCCGTCGTTCTACCGGATTATCCGTTCTTTTCAGGAACACACTGACAAGCGGCTGTCCCTTCCTCTCCAATGGCAATTCGTAGTGCCATGACAGTTCAGAAAGCTTCACATCTACGCCCTGCCTGACCGGATGTATTTTACAACGGTCAAAGCGCAGATGATACTTCAGCTGCCCCAGGGTTTTGACGTAATACTGTCCAAAGCGCTTTCTAAGCAGTTCGTCTGTTCTGCGAAGCAATGATTTCTCTTTTTTCCCCGAAATATGACTATATAATCTGCTCATTTTGTCTACCACTAGATCTGAGGGTCTAAATGATTCTCCCTTAAAAAGTCAACATATCGATCGTGTAATCTTCCATAGTTCATTTCATAGTCAGAATAATCACAGTATACCAGCAGTTCCTCCGGATACAGTATTTCCATCAGCCTCTCATAATCAATGTGCGGAAGATGTAATGTCTTTACAAGCTCCTTCGTGCGAATATCATGTACAATCCACAGTGCCGGCACGCCGTTCTGAAATGCAGCCATATTTCCATGAAATCTGCTTCCGAAGGCAAAGGTGATGTCCTCCTCGTCATAAAACTGATTCCACGTCTTCTTATCAAAGAAGATCCTGCTTTTGTCCTGCATGTATTTCCACAGTTCCTGTTCTGAAACATCCACGCCCTGAAAGTATCTTTCAATGAAGGCTTTTACACGCGCCTGTGTTTCCGGAGTCCATTCGCTTTCTCCAAATGCAAGCTCCGGCTCCTCAGACATCATCTGCATCAGCCATGACGCGTTCATCTGCATTCCCAGCTCCAGAATACGGATTTCTTCGCTGCGTCCCGGAGTGATCGTCATCTGTACCCGGTCAAGAGACGGTATTTTCAGCCGGTGACTGTGCTTTTGCCTCCGAAAATAAAAAGAGGGGCAGCCGATAATTTTCACATTATGAATGCCCATCTGGTTCAGGCACTCTGCTGTGTACTCCCCCCTCACTCCGATTGACACCGCTCTCTCGGATAACATTTTAAATGCCCGGATATGTGTCTCAGACAGCCCCGCCACAAGCTCAGCAGGCAGGACATCTCCCGATGCCTGTGCCCCAAGCCCTGCCATAGTAACCGGGCAGTCTGTCTGCTCAAGGAAGCGAATCAGCGCCTGCATCAGGCTGTCATTACCCTGAATGATAAAGTTTGCCGCAGGGATAATCACCGCAGGATTCGTTACTTCCTTGAGTGCGTTAGCATTTAACCATATTTCTTTTTCATAAACCAACTGATTCTTTAAGGTCTCTGTAAAAATTACATTACCTGAATTTGCTCCGGCAAACTGCATTTTTTCAGGAATTGTCTTATCCAGATTTCTATACAATGCCATCAGCAGGTTCGCAACTACTGTCCGGTATTCCATTTCCGATACTCCTATGACTTTTTCTGCGGACGAACCCGAAAACGATGACTGATATGATTTTCCTCCAAAAATTCTACATAATTTTCACAGAGCGAATGGTAGTTTGCATACAGGTCATCATAGGTACAGTAATCCAGAAGCTCCTGAGGGTCCTTTATCTCCGCAAACTGCTCTATGGTTATGTGAGGAACATGTAAGGTCTCAGCCAGCTCCGTCGTGCGGCTGTCATGGATAATCCAGAGCGCAGGCACTCCGTTTCGCAGAGATGCCATGTTTCCATGGAATCTGCTTCCATATGAAAATGTAATTCCTTCCTCTTGGTAAAAGCGGTTCCAGTCCTCGAGTCTGAAAAACATTCTTGCATTAGTCAGCATATATTGCTTAAATTCTTCCAGTGAAATCTGGAGCTGCGGAAACCGCCGCTCTACCCATACCGGCGACAGCGTTTCATTCTCAAACGCACTCTTCGGCATTTCCGTCATCATCTGCATCATCCAGATAGAGTTGAGCTTCACACCCATCTCGAGTATTTTTGTCTCATTTGCATCACCGGGCGTTACCGTCATCTGCGTTCTGGCAAGCGTGGGCTCCGGTAAGTGAGGATATGTCCCACTCAGATGCTTATAAAAGGAAGGGCAGCCAATAATTCTATAGTTATGAATGCCCATCAGTTCCAGACATTCGGCTGTAAATTC
This sequence comes from uncultured Acetatifactor sp., assembly GCA_934402375.1. GTDB lineage: Bacteria > Bacillota > Clostridia > Lachnospirales > Lachnospiraceae > Acetatifactor. The sequence continues at coordinate 271,815 of CAKRUB010000002.1, read as the reverse complement.
GCCTCGGATGCCGATTGATACCGCCCTTTCTGACAGCATTTTAAAATATTCTTTCTTCAAGGGAGTCAGCACATCAACCAGCTTTCTGGGAGTGTCCAATTCCTTTGTAGACTGTGCTCCTAATCCCGCAAGCGTCACCGGGCAATCGTTTCTCTCCAAAAAGCCTTTGCAGTTTTCAATAAAGGTATCGCCTCCGTGGATAATGAAATTTGCGGATGGCATAATGACCGTCGGCTTCTCTATACCTTCTACGCCTTCACCGGCTAACCATATCTCTCTTTCGTAGTCTATCTGCTCTCTGATTCCCCTCGCAAAAAGCAGATTTCCCGTATTATTCCCTGTATCTGCAATCTTGTCTGTTATATTCTTGCTCAGATCTTTTCCCGCTGAAAAAACAGGATCTACCAATACTGTGTGATAGCCCTCAGGATCTCTGTGAACTCCCTGCTTATCCAGCCCGTACTTTTTCTGTTCAATAGCATTTGTAATATGCTTATACAATCCCGAAAAGATATTAGGCACGTCTTTATCCCCCTTTCGTTAATCGGTATTATCGCTTCCCTCAAATCCAATATCCCGGTTATACATGTCCAGTCCTTCCACGACTGCACCATCATACGCAATCTTGTGATCCTTGATATAGATAACCCGATTGCAGAATGCTTTGATCAGTCCATCCGAATGGGAAGAAAAAATAACCGATTTTCCTGAACGGAAAAGCTCCAGCGTTTTTGCCCTGGATTTTTCACGAAAAACCTTATCTCCCACCGCAAAGACCTCGTCTGTAATCAGAATATCCGGGTCTGAAAAAATTGCAAGCGCATATCCGAGTCTCGCCGTCATTCCCGACGAGTATGTTCTCAGCGGCATATCAAAATATTCGCCAATATCGGCAAAATCAATAATATCATCGATAACTGCATCTATCTTTTCCCGGGGCATCCCCAAAAGCATGCCTTTGTAATAGATATTCCTTCTGCCGGTGAAATCGGGATTAAATCCCGCATTCAGGTTGATCAGAGAGCCGACCGTACCATTCACCTCCACCGTGCCGGAGGTGGGAAAGGTAATTCCTGCCAGTATCTTCATCAGCGTCGATTTGCCGGCGCCGTTTTTTCCGATAATGCCTACCACTTCCCCCTCCTCGATCTCCATAGATATATTATCTAATGCCGGCTTGATCGACGAGTACCCTCTCTGGGTCACCAGCCACGGAATAACCTTATAGCTCTTTTCAAAACAGTAAAACTGTTTTGTTAAATTCTGCACCTTGATCTTTGCTCCCATTGCAATTCACTCCTAGATAAAGTCCGAATAATACTTCTGAAGTCTTTTCTGTACAAAACAGCCCATCCAGAAAATCAAAAGCGTCAGTATCCAATAATATATCGTGTACGTCAAAGAGGGCGACTGTCCAAGCACAAACGCATCTCTGAAGCCTTCAATAAGATAAATCAATGGATTGATTTTTAATATATTTGCCCACTTTTCAAAGGACGTTCCCACAAATGCCTTAAAGTCCCACATGATCGGAAGTGTAAAAAACAGAACTCTCATAACCGCCATGTACATCTGGTGAAAGTCCTCGCTGACTGCAATCAGTCCGGAGAAGAACATTGTCAATGCAAACAGCAATACCACCATGCAGAAAAAGTAGTACAAAAACAGCAACGGCCGGAATAAACTCAAATGTCCGTAATACAGGCAGACTATCACGATAAAGAGGAACGTGGGAAGACGCTTCATCAGAACCGCCAGAACCTCCACTCCCGGAAGTATGGTGATCGGGAAACGTATACTCTGAATCACGACCTTATTATTCCGGATTGCATTCGTCGAACCGTTCAGCACCTCGCTGATCATCAGCCACGGAACCAGTCCTATCATCAGGTATTCCACATTGTTCATTCCCTCTACGTCCCTGTTACCCGTCAGCAGAATTCTGAACAGGGTAAATGCCGTAAAATACAAAATATCATGAATATAAACCCAGACAACGCCCCATGTGGAACGTACCGTTGCCTGTGACATATGAATAAATGCAAGCTTAAACAGGAGCTTGTAATTATTTATATATTCCCGTACGGTGAATCTTACCGACGCAAACATGGCATTCCTCCTAATTCTCTTTGCCAGCCTCTAAAACCCTGTAGTACTCTTCTAAGTATTGCCTAACTATTTTACTTATATCAAACTTTTTTGAGGCTGAGGCTGTTCTGGATTTCAGAAGCTCATACTTTTCACGATCTTCCGCCAGCGCAGTAATTGTTGCTGCAATTTCCTCCACATCCAGCTTTCCGTCTGTCATAGTCAGCAGCATACCTGCCAGATTGCCGTCTTCATCTGTCAGCTGGTGCCGCACTTCCGCAATGTCCGTCGCAATAATCGGCTTTCCGCACATCATAGCCTCAATGACGACGAGCGGATAACTCTCACCCTGAAATCTGGTCGGCAAAAATCCGACATCCGATGTTGCAAAATAATCCCTTGTATTTCTCCGGTATCCCACGAAATGCACATACTCCGGGCTATTCTCCTCAAGCAGCCTCCTGATCTCCCCGTCTCCGACAATGATGAGATCAATATCCCGCTTGCAGCTTTCCCTTGCCAGCTTGACCGCCTCTATGCCTTCCTTCCATCCCTTCTCGGGAATGCCACGGCTGACAATGCACAGCACAAAGCTGTCCTCACTGATTCCTAATTCTTTTCTCGGAACAGGCTGCGCTGATATTCCGGGCAGGCCGTTGTCAATCTTGAACAGCTTCACCTTGTCAACCATATGAAACCGCTGAAATGGTTCAAGGTTTTTATCCGCTATGTAGAAGAACTCTGAACAGCTCCTGCCGACAACGTCAAACAGGTGGGTCAGGTCTTCTTTTCCAATCGTTTCATACATTCCGTGCAGCGTAATAACGTGCTTGCACTCATACGAGCTTCCGTTGAGCAGCTTGCCGGTAATTTCATCTGCGCTTCCATGGTGTGTGTGGATTAAATCAATGCCCAGCTTCTGTAATACCGTCACTAATTCCGCAGACCGTCTGAGCCGAACGAGCGGTACGCCGGGAGCAAGCATTTTCCGGCATTCCTCTTCGTAGTGCTCAAGGTTAAAATCAATCAATGTTACATTGCAGCCCTGACTGTGCAGCTCATTAGCGAGATAAATCGGATAGGTCTCCCCGCCTCCGGACTGTAACGAGAAGCAGCCCATCGCAATATTGGGTTTGCGGTGGCGCTGTATATCCTTCAGCCTGTCCACTCTGTAATATTCTCTCACGATGTCAGAGTTCTGCACATGCTGGAGCGCCTTATAGTGCCACAGCAGGTAGTCCAGTATACGGTCAAAGAGTGAATCATCCACCTGATAATTTTCCGCCACATACGCAGAAACCATCTCATATTCAATGTAGTACTGCATCGTATGCTGTACCTTCAGGGATGTACTTTGTTCATGCACTCTGTAATAGTTTACTGTTTCGTTCGTATAGCACAGAGTACCACCCTTGATAATCGACAGATAGAAAATCCAGTCACTGCTCAGATGCATGTCCTTGCAGATATTGATTACTTCCTCAGGCACCTGCCCGATGTTCCGGAAAATGGCGCTGCTCACGTTGGGAATGATATTCTGATAACCGAATCCCAATTTCACAGCAGTCGCGGCGCTCAGACAGAAGGGTGCGTCCCAATGCATTGCTTTATTCTTGCTCAGGTATTCCTCTGTACTCCATATCTGCTTGCCCTCCTGCATAAACACGGATCTCGCAAATGCAATCATACAGGATTCATAGCGGAAATATTTCATAAGTGTTTCAATAAATTCAGGAGCGCTGTAATCGTCGCTTTCAGCAATCCAGATATATTTACCTCTTGCAAGTCCAAGTCCTTTATTCCACTGCAAAAAGACCTTTCCCGCATTTACATCGTTAAAAGCCACTCTTGTAATTTCAGGATATTTCTTTGCATACTCAAGAAGGATCTCACGGCTGTTATCCGTCGAGCAGTCGTCCAGAAGAATCACTTCAAAATTGCGATAGGTCTGATTGTAAATGGTATCGAGTCTTTCCCGCAGATATGGCGCATGGTTAAAGTTTGGAACAATAACCGAAACCAACGGCGTTTCTTCCTGAACCTCTAATTCCTCCCGCCACTGCACAGCCTCCCATTGCTGCTGTGCTTCCTCCTCTGCCCTTTTCAGATCAGCCGCCTTCGCCTCCGGGCTCTGAGCTGCCGTCTCGGCATTACTGCGCTCTTCCATGCTTTGCATTGCGTTGGCATAGTCTTCTTCCTGCAGCAGGGCAACACGTTCAGGATGAATCCGGTTCCGCGCTCCATCCAGCTTATCAGACAATTTCGGGAATTTGCGGATAATAAATCTATTTATCTTATTCGCAAAAAAATAGACCGGCTTACTGTATATTACCTTGCGAATAAGCACCATAACATAATGCAATCCTCTTCTTAAAACACGCATCTCCCGTCCTCCAATTAGCCTTCTTAAATAATGCAAAGGAAAAATTCTTACCTATTCTATCATGTATAGCACATGAAAACAAGGTGTTTTTCTATATGCCCTAGTTCTTTTGACTCACGATCAGCAGATCGCATACCGTCGTGGCGATTCTGGTATACCTCCGGTTTTGTATCGCCGCCCGCAATACCGCACTCCGTTTGCCGGAGCATAACGCAGCATATCTCTCGCTCATAACTCTCTCTTTTGCATTTAATTCTTCCCTTGCGTCCTGATTTCTCAGGCAGCCTTCTTCCTGCATGGTTCGCAGCATCTTCAGATAAATCTCTATTTCCCGCAATTTGCGTCCCTTATTCAGCAATCTTGCGAACCGGTGTTCCTCTCCTCCGGCATTATTTGTATGCCGCCTGTGGTACGCGAGTTCAGCGTCTATCTGGACGAGCGCATTTTCCTCCGCTGCCATGGAACAGATTAAAAAATCATGGGGAACCGTACTGCTCCAAATTCCCCTCTGACGGTACCATTCATTTCGGTATGCCAGCACCATGCCCGGCGTCTCGTATTTGTAAAAGATGTCTGCCAGAGTTATCTTTTTCAGCTTCATGCTGTCATTGCTCCGCGTCGGCGCCATCAGCGTATGAATATCCGCTCCCACCGCATCGATCAGCCCGAATTTGCAGGCCAGAACCCTAATGTCTCTCTCCCTTTCAAGTGTATCACTCATGATCTGAAGCTTGTCCTTTTTCCAGACGTCATCCTGATCCGCCAGAAAGACAACATCACCTGTGCACAGGCTCATGGCATAATAGAAATTTCCCGGGTAGCCTTTGTTGGTTTCGTTGACGTAAAGCTTCCATTGAGCTTCAAGCTTTTTCTCCCGGATATATTCGGAGATTATTTCCACTGTACGATCCTGAGACCCATCATCGCAAAGGATCAGTTCGTCCGGCTGGCGAACCTGATGATAGATGCTGTCAAGCTGTTCCCGGATGAAGTTTTCACCATTGTAGGTGCATACACAAACTGATATTTTCATAGTCTACCTCTGCGCATTCCGAAGTAATTGCTTATAGACATCCAGATATTTCTCTGTCATGGCTTCGACGGAATTTTCTGCGCGGATAAGCTTTGCAAGATTTTCTCCCCGGAGCAGCAAATCCGGTGATTCCAATGCCCTACTGACCGCGTCCGTGAACGCCTGCTGATCTCCTGCTTTTACGGCAATTCCCCTGCCTCCTGTAAGCTGCTCTGGAATCCCTCCCGCGTCAAATCCGACCACCGGCGTCCCGCATGCCATGGATTCCAGCGACACTGTGGCATAATTTTCCGCAAGCGAAGGCAAAACGAAAATGTCTGCAAGCGAATAATATTCCGCAAGCATCTCTGTGCTTTCCGTGGCGGGCAGCGTCACAATATTGCTGCACTCCTTCAAAAGTCCATCATTCTTTTTCTCCCAGCCGATCAGTACTACCCGCGCTTCGCCCTCCAGATCTTTCGCCGTCTGAATAATATATCTGGCTCCCTTTCTGGGGTCGCTATATCCGACAGCGATTCCCAGAATAATTTTTTCATCCTGGGAATAGCCATATTTTTCTCTGCACTGCCTGCGGTTTCTTGGGTAGAAAATGCCTTTTTCATCAATCCCGTTCCGTATTGTTATGCAGGGATATTTCTGGAAAAAGGACTGTCTCGCTACATCTGTGAGCCATTCGGAGGGTGTCACAATCATTTTGGGGGCATCGCCGGTAAACCAGTCCTTTTTCTTTTCCCACATATAATGTGTAAGATCCAGAAACCAGCTCGTCGGATAGCGCCGGATGTCAGGGCAGCTTCCGCAGCCCGTTCTCCACTTTTCACATTCAAAAAAATATCCGCAATTTCCTGTAAACGCATGGCAATCATGGAATGTCCAGACACAGGGTATCTTTCTTTGATTGATATATTCAAACAATAGCCGGAAATTCAGGTAATAGCCGTGAGCCGTGTGCAGATGCACAAGATCAGGCTGTATTTTGTCAAGATAGCTCTTTAATCTTTGTGTTGCGGCAGGATTTCCCCAGCCGTTCAGCCCGCTGACCCGGCTGAAAAGCGCCGACCCGAGGATCTCAGCCTTTGTGTCAAAGCGGAAGCTATTCTCCTCTGTATCTGTGCCGCCCCTGCCGTACGCGATATAAGATTCCTCGCCCTGCAGCAGTAATTGCCTGTGAATCGAAAGTGCAATTCTGGCCGCACCGCCCGTATGAATATGACTGTTAATCTGTAAAATTTTCATTTTCTACCCCAAAATCATCTTCGCCGTCTCGATAAAAATGCATTCCACCAGATACCATCTGCTGTAGCCGTTCACGCGGTAACACCAGCGATACCGGTCGCGGATGCGGGCACATGCCTCCTTCAGGCTCTTATGGTTGCTTGCGCCGCCCATGCGGAAGTCTGCCAGCACCTCATCCAATGTAATAATACGGCATCCTGCCTTCCGTAGCTCAAGGTAACAGCCATAGTCGTCATGGATTCCTTTCATGCGAAACGGATGCGCCTTGTAGACAGGCGCTTTGACAAACATCGTCGGGTGGTTCCAGTCGCGCGAGGTCTGGAAAGCGCGCTGTCTTGCCTTTTTGACAAAGCTGCTGCCATCCAGCTTATGCATACGGATATTCCCGAACAACAGATCGCAATCGCTCTCCTGAAATGCTCTCACGACCTTCTCCACCGCATCCGGTTCATACCAGTCCCCGCTGTTCAGCAGTCCGATAATATCACCCTCTGCCATACGGATTCCCTTATTCATGGCGTCATAGATTCCCTTGTCCGGCTCGGACAAAATACGCAGCCGAATCCCCCGCTCCTCCATCCGGGCGCGGTAGCTCTCCGCGATCTCCACCGTATGATCCTTCGAGTCTCCGTCAATAATCAGATACTCTATCCTGCTATAGCTCTGGCGCAGAACCGACTCCATTGTCTCCGAAATCACATCTTCGCTGTTATACGCAATGGTAATAATACTGACTGTCAATTTATTTTCCATATTAATAACCATGCCTTTCGGTAACCTGCAAACTTATTTTCACGCTATTCCCGCTCCGTCAGCCGAACCGACTCCCGGAAATCATATATCCTGTATTCCTCTTTGTATTCACTCATCGTCTTTTCATAGGTCATATTGCCGAACGCTTTATTGGCAAGTCCGCCGATCCTGCCGCCCAGATGTCCCGCCAGACGCAAAAAAGGGTTGAAGCATCTCCACAGATATATCCTTCTCCCCTTTACCGCTGCAATCTCCTTCACCATATCGGATGTGCAGACATATTCTGAATTCTGCGGGAAAAAGATGCCCCTCTCCCGGTTACGCACCATCAGATAAACAAATCTGCACAGATTTCCCACATAGAGCATACTTCTCTGATTACTGATCTTCGGGAAAAACGGCAGCTTTGCCGCCATTTTGGCAAGAAGTGGATAATTCCCCTTAGAGCCCCTGCCATAGATCATAGGCGGCCGCAGAATCACGATTCTGAACGCATCAGTCTCGAGCTTCAACAGCTTCTCCTCCGCCTTCAGCTTGCTGTCTCCATAAAAATTCGCGGGAACTGCAGCCGTGTCCCGTGTAATCATCCGGGCAGTTCCGATACCCGCACTCTCCCCATAGACAATCATACTGCTCATAAAAATAAACTGTCCCACGCCATCCGTCTTTGCCTTCTCCGCGCAGCGGGCAGTAAGCTCGGTATTCACCTGATAATAGAGGGCTTTCTGCTCCTCGCTCGCCCCGCCGACATCGGCATGGGCAATGCCTGCCACATGGAAGACCGCATCATAGCCGCTAAAGCTCTCCTCCTGCCAGGAATCCTTGCGCAGATCGATGGTTTTTGTAATGACATCCCGGCAGTTCGCTTTTATCCAATTTTCAAAACTGGTGCCAATATAGCTGTTGGCACCAGTAATCAACACACGATATGTTTTTGATTCCACATGCAATCCTTTCCGAGCCTGCTGCGGAGCTTTATCCGCGCTCTTTCTTTTCCCGCTCCAGTTCTCCGGTGCCGCCTTCCACAACACCGTCCTGTCTCGCTACGGACACCACGGTTCCAAGAATGCACCGCAAATCCATTCCCAGCCCCATTCTGCGGACATACTCGCCGTCCAGCTTCGCTTTCACCTCGATCGGCAGTTCATCTCTGCCGTTAATCTGCGCCCAGCCGGTCAGACCGGGCAGAATGTCATTCGCTCCGTATTTATCCCTCTCCGCAATCAGATCATACTGATTCCAGAGCGCCGGTCTCGGGCCGACGACCGCCATGTCACCTTTCAGGATGTTGATGATCTGCGGCAGCTCATCAAGACTGGTTTTTCTTAAGAATCTGCCGACTCTTGTAATATATTGCTGCGGATTTGCCAGAAGATGTGTCGGCGTGTCCTTCGGCGTGTCGATCCGCATCGTCCGGAATTTCAGAATCATGAAATGCTTCTTGTGGATTCCGACCCGCTTCTGTCTGAAAAAAATCGGTCCCCTTGAGTCCAGACGAATGGCAAGCATCAGAACCAGAAACAACGGCGATAAAATAGTCAGTCCCAAAAGCGCCAGAATCCTGTCCGCCGCCATCTTTACAACCTTGTACATAGGCTTCCTCTCATTTCCGTCAATGTTTTCCGCTATCTTCATATTCATACGTCTTCACAATCTCTCCGATGCGTTCCCGTATGTCCTTATCTTCCTTTTTGGCATCATTGATCAGCAGTTCAAGCTGTCTTTCAAAGACCTCAGCGTCAAACTCAATCGGCTTCCCGATAAAGATCATCCTGTTGGCTGTCTTTTTCAGCCCCTCCTGATCCATCAGAAGCTCCTCGTACATCTTCTCTCCGGGACGGAGACCGGTAAACTTGATCTCAATGTCCTCTCCGGGCTTGTAGCCGGATAGCTTGATCAGATTTGTTGCCAGATCAAGAATCTTCACAGGTTTCCCCATGTCGAGCACAAAGATCTCCCCGCCCCTTGCATAGACGCTTGCCTGAAGCACAAGCGAAACCGCCTCAGGTATCGTCATAAAATAGCGCACGATATCGGGATGCGTTACCGTGACAGGCCCTCCCTCCGCGATCTGCTTCTTAAAGAGAGGAATTACACTTCCGCTGCTGCCCAGGACATTGCCAAAGCGCACAGCGACAAAATTCGTTTTCGATTTCTGGTTCATCATCTGGATGATCATCTCACAGATTCTCTTGGAGGCTCCCATGACGTTCGTGGGATTTACCGCCTTATCCGTGGAAATGAGCACGAACTTCTCCGTTCCGTATCTGTCTGCCGCCCGCGCCGTCTTATAGGTTCCCATAACGTTATTCTTGATCGCCTCATCAGGGCTTGTCTCCATCAGCGGGACGTGCTTATGCGCCGCCGCATGGAAAACTATGTCCGGCTGATAGGTCGAAAATACGTCGTTTACCCTGCTCGTATTGCGCACCGAGCCGATCAGCACAACAAGATCCAGCTTCGGGAATTTCCATAGCAGCTCCTGCTGAATCTCATAGGCGCCGTTCTCGTAAATATCAAAAATAATAAGCCGCTTCGGCATGTGGGCTGCAATCTGTCTGCAAAGCTCACTGCCGATCGAACCGCCCCCGCCCGTCACCATGACTGTTTTGCCGCTGACAGAGTTAAGCACCTCTTCCGTATTAATACGAATCGGCTCCCTGCCCAGCAGATCGTCAATCTCTACTTCCTTCAATTCGGAAACCGACACATCTCCGTTGATTAACTGGTACATACCCGGCAATGTTCTCAGTTTACACCCGGATTCCTTACAGATGTCCAGAATTTCTTTTTTTACCTGCACACTCGCGGAGGGAATTGCAAAAATAATTTCGTCGATCCGGTAATGAGCGGCTGCCTCCAGTATCTTCTCACGTCCTCCGACAATCGGCACCCCGCGCATCATCTTTCCATGGCAGCCGGGCTGGTCGTCTATAATACACTTTGCCTGCAGGCTAAGATAATGACTGCTCTCGATTTCCTTCAGAATCATATTTCCGGCGGCTCCCGCCCCGATTACCATGACATTGCTGCGCTTTTTCTTTCCGGCAAAATCCGCTCTCTTGCTGTTGATCAGCCTGAGAATCCGGTAACCGAAGCGGATACAGCAGGTCATCAGCATGAGAAGGAACCAATAGATAATATAGTAACTTCTCGGCATGGTCTGTTTGAAAATGTGGCAGTAAATCACCTGTGCAACAGCCGTGCATGCCGTCGCAAAGATGATATTGATCAGTTCGTTCGCGCTCGCGTAACGCCAGACGCTTTTATACAGCTTCCACACGGCAAAAAAAAGCAGTGTCACCAGAATGTTTGGGATCAGTATGTGTTCATACTTTATCAGAAATTCTCTGTAGATTGCATTAAAGCTGAAATCAAAACGAATGTATAACGCGGCAAAGGATGCCACGATCACAGACATGACATCCATAAGAATCAACGCAATAATGCGGTTTGCCGGTATTTTCAAAAAATTGGTATTCGTATCTTTTTTCATTCTGCGTTCTCTGCCTCACAATAATCCATATCCATCAGGCTATTTGAATATTTTACCCTATTTTACCTTTTTTCGCAACCTGAAACGGATAAGCTATGCATCATCGCGTACAGAGTGACAAAATATAAGGTGAGACTGTTCTGTCCGATGCCCCAGCTATGCTCCAGCATTCCGAAGGCAAACAAGATCACCGCATATGTGAGATACAAAAAATGTGTCTGGCTCTCCTCCGGTGAGGAGTTTTTTGCCTCCCGGAGCGCCAGAACCGCTGCCCATACGGCGATCACCGCAAAGAGAAGTCCCGGAATAATACCGAAGTCAAACGCAAATTGCAGCAGAATATTATGTGCATGGGGCGCATAGTAAATATCCTTCAGCCAGAAGCCGTTCTCCTCCTGTTTATGACCTCTCAGGTTCAGACGGTCGAGATAATACTTGTGAATTGTCGTCCGGATAACAACCGGATCGTCCATCTTTTCCGGGTCTGTCAGCACCGGATGCTGCTGGTCGATTCCCGTGCCGTCCAGCAGATCGGACTCCGTCGTCTCTTCGCTCTGTCCCGCAGCATCCGCCGCCTGAACGACCATTGCCGGCCGCAGCCATGCCCTTGCCTCCTTCTTCGAGAAATCCACAAACCACAGAACGCGCCCGAACGATTCCTCCAGAAACGCATTGAAATCCACATACTTGTCAGAGTCAACCGGGTCCCACGAGTGTACCTTTCTCTCGTTGTACTCCCCCTCGAACCAGATCGGATGGTGGACATAGGCAGGAATATATCTGACACAGCCGAACACCAGCGGAAAGCTCGCAACCGCAACCGCAGCCAGCAGAACACCCTTACCGAAAAAGCCTGCGATCTTATGTCCGGGCAAGGTCATTGCACAGTAGACAAGAAAAACCAATGTGACCGCCGCCATCGTCAGCAGTCCGGCTCTTCCTATCGTCAGGAACGCAAAGCCGAACATTGCACCGGAAAAGCACGCTGTCACTCCCCGCAGAAAGAGATTTGCTTTCCTGCATTTCAGCTGATACCACTTGGCAAGCCATGCCCCATATGTCACGGCATAAAATAAAACGTTAATGTTTGTGTTGGCATACATCCCATAGTACCGCATATCCGGGTCATCATACGGGCGAAATAAAAAAGCTGCCCCCTGAACCAGAAAAAAACCGATCAGTACACCGTTTATCAAGCTGTCAAACAGTGCTTTCCGCGTCTCTGGTGTGTAATCGGTGACGTAAAAGCTCCCAAACATCACCAGAAACCAAAACGGCCAGACAGCTTCGTTTCTGGAAAGCATCATGCAGACCAGCATGACGCACCATGCGAAAAAGAGCGGCTTCCTCACATGCAGCGGCTGCTTCTCAACTGCAAATTTGTAAAACAGCCGGATCAGAATATATCCGTAGATTCCCACATTCAGAATCGCCGTCACCCATCTGCCCTGATAGGGATAATTCGTTTTTCCCCATAAATATGCAAGCGTTCCGCCGACCAGAAAAATGCCCGTCCAGATATAATACGGCACTTTCAGGAAATCCCTCAGTGAATATGCACTCAGGATCATTACCGCCATGAGCAATCCTATACAGTTTACTGCAATCATCTGCGCCCGTCCCGGCGCACTGCCCTTGATCTGATCGATCACACAGAGCGCGACGAAGCATAGCGTATAGATGATTTTCCTGCACTTCAATGCCTTCACTGTCATAAAAACTACCTGCCTTTTACTGTTTTCTCCTCATGATCAGACAATAGGCGCTGTCTGCGCTCTCCACCCGCTCATAATTTTCCTGTATCCACTGTCTGACCTCCGGTCGTATCTCAGCGGCGTCCCCCTCCCACATGCCACGGTCTGCCACAACATACTCCGGCATTTTATCGGGATTTATGTCAAAGTATGCAAGATACCTTTGATCGTACACCGGTGTGCTGATCGTCGAAGCGCTGCACACCTGCTGTTCTCCCATTAAGTAGATCAGGGTATGATAACCAAGATACCATATCCTGCTGTCCTGCGGAAGATTTTCCGTCAGGAAATCATACTCAGCATTCAATCCGTATCCCGTCGAGTATGGCGCATAAATATATTTGGCTGCACTGTCCAGCACCTTCTGCTTCACCACAAAAACAGTCTCCCGGTTATAGCCGCCATCTCGCACAAGGTAGGTTCTCGCTCCGATGAGCGTCACGCACCAGAGAAGCAGCATCACCGTCACGCGCTTACTTCCATTGGTTTTTTTCATCCACCACAAAAAGGCGCAGAGCATTCCCGGAAGCAGATGAACCAGAGATGCTTTCACGTCCAGATTTGTCATCAGCAAAACGCAAGCCAGTGCTGCCAGCGCCGGAATCCAGCCTGCCCAGAACATGACTTTCCCTGTATCGTCCTCGTTATCTCTTTTGGTGCAGCGAAAATACAGCACTCCGCCCAATGCAAAAAGAATCAGATAATGGATCTGCGGGTGGACATTTGCCACTCTTCCCAGCACCCACAGCCTGATCTGGTCTGCAAGAGCCGAAAAAAGAAAGAACCATACAAACACTGTTCCCGCATCTGTTTTCTTTTTTCTCGTCCGACGGATCAGGGCAATCAGTCCCGTGACAGCACCGCCAGCCAGCGCATAGCGGACAAGATACCCTATAATTTCAGGTAATTCGCCCATGTAAGCCACCAGCTTTTCTCCCATTCCGGCAGAATGCTCTCCATCCGCCAGAATATATCCGACACACGCAAACAGCTCCGACGCCGGCATGTGCAAAAGCAGATAGGTCATAAAGAGAACTGCCGCCAGAACACATTCCCCGGCAAACAGCGCCGTGCCGGCATGACCTTTCTTCTCCGGTTTCTTCTTTTCCAGCTTCCATAAAACAACTATATAGATTGGAAAGAGCAGAATGCAGGAAGGGTATGCCAGCACCTCAAGTGTCATAAAAATACCTGCCAAGGCACAGTAGCGTATTTTCCGTGTCCTGCTGTATTGCAGAACGCGCAGAAGCACCATCAGCAGCAGCCATATCTGCTGATTGGCAAATTCCGGCGTCACAATCCCCTTGGGCAGCGTATGAAAAACGATTACCGCGCTGAGAAAGCCCGCCTTGTCACCGTAGTTTTTCCTGATGACGCAAAACCAGCTTACACTGACGCACAACTGGAATAATACGCCCATACCCCTGAGGTACAGTACAAGATATTCGCTGTTCCCCTTACACAGCAGAAACAGCTTCGTCAGAAGCGCCGGCAGCAGTGCAGACAGTTGGTGCGGCTCCCACACCTCTTTCACCGGAATATCTCCCCGGGCAATGCGGTATGCCAGCGTCACGGCATATTGTTCATCGATGTCCAGACCGATAATCATGCTCCTGACAACCGCCACCGCAGACAAGCCCAGCAGCGCCGTTGCAATGAGCAGCCATATGAGTTTTTCCTTTTTTGCTTTGTCCTTCATTCCGGTAATCAGTCTTCTTTCCTGCTACATAATATCATCCGACCAGTCAATGTCCACGTCTCCCGTGCTCGGTGTCGGTGCAGGCGTAGGCTCCGGGGTAGGTTCCGGGGTAGGTTCCGGCGTCGGCTCCGGGGTGGGTTCCGGCGTCGGTGCAGGCGCAGGTTCCGGCGTCGGTGCAGGCGCAGGTTCCGGTGTCGGTGCGGGAGCGGGTTCCGGCGTCGGTTCCGGAGTAGGCTCCGGCGTCGGTGCAGGAGTCACCGTGACAGCCGGTTTCGGAGTTGCCGCCGGTTTCGGAGTCGCTGTCGGTTTCGGAGTCGCCGTAGGCTCCGGCGTTGCCTCTACCACATTTCCCTGTTCGTCGTAGGTCGTCGTTGTGACCGTATATTCGAGGTTTTCCCGCATATTCCAAAGATCAAATGGGTCTTCCTCTCCTCTCCCAGCTCTCTGGGCGACTGTGTACTCCCCGTTCAGAACACCCTGCACATACTGTCCGGTTTCATGGTGGATATCGCCTGTGGCGCTGTCGAACTGCCACTGCTCATACGCGCCGTCAAAACGGATGCCGTCCGTTCCCGCGTGCACAAAACGGACAAGAGCAGCCTGCTGCCGAAGCAGAGTCATCATCTCTCCGTCAGTGAAGCTGACCGTCGAAAACAACTGTCCGGACATATCCTCACCCACAAGCACAGTCATTAAAACCTCATCACCCTTCTGAAGCGTATATTCCCTGCTGCCTGTCATCAGATTCATCGCCAGAGCTTCATACCACGCCTCGTTTGTAATCATGTGGATTGCTTCCCCATAATATTCTTCCACCTCGAGATTACCGTACATCGTGGAAAGCATATCCAGCGCCTGCTGCTCTTCTTCCTCTGTCAGACCTCCCATGTTATATTGTATCTGCATCTCCGGCTCCTGTGCCGGAATCTCCTCCACCGGAATGGACGGCTCTGCGCTGTTCCCATCGGAGGAGATTCCATCCGCAGCAGTTTCCCCGGTGGGTTGTACCGGTGTCAGCACAGGGGAATTGCTTCCATCCCCGCAGCCTGTTATAAGCGCCGTCGCCATAGCGATGCACGCCAGCGTTCTGATTCTTTTATCTCGGTTTTTCATGTCGCTCCTCATTCTGTCTCTGTCGTTGCCTTCTCTTCGAGGGCATCTGCGTCGGTTATCAGTTTCGTAAGAAATTCATAGGCAGCGCTTCCAGGCTCATATTTTCCTCCTTCAAGAAGCTGTTCTGCCAGAGAGTAAATATTTCTCGCCTTTGGCGGACCGTAAATCGTGATCTCTTCGCCATCCTTCGCAAGGATCAGATAACCCCGAAAGGCAAACTCCGTCTTATATTGTGCCGCAGGCATCCCCACCAGCACGGAGGTATAGCGGTATCTTCCATCGACTGTCTCATACACGACATCCGTAAGGTTTCCATTTGCATCCGTTCCGTATGCCATACCGCTCTGTACCTTGGTTCCACCCTTCACCATCGGATATTTTTCTCGGTTTTTATTTGTCATGACCAGCGTTCCGTATTCCTTCAGCCGATAACCGTTGACACCCCCTGCAGTAAGGCGGTTTCTCAGCTCCGCAGAGATTCCTGTCTTGAACCGGATTCCCGATTTCCCGGTAATACGGATAGAAAAGCCGTGATAAGTCAGAAGATCCTCCAGCTCCGGCTGCGGTGTCACCACATACCTGCCGTCCGTATAATTCAGCGTCCAGAGATACATTCCCAACGGCACTTCCGTCTCATTATAGCGGTATACAACTGCCGTCGTCGCTGCTTTGTCCGCCGCCTTGACCGTGAGCACATTTCCCTGAAGTGTCCCTGCATATGCGACTCCATCCAGCCAGACCGTGCTGTCTCCGTACCCCTCAGGCAATGTCAGGGAAATGTCCAGCGTCTCCGCTTCGGGTTCGGCACATGCCGTCGGAGGCATATTTTCAAACACCGGAATCTTAAAGACGAAGGTGCTGTCCAGCGAGTTTGCGCTCTCATATAACCGGCGGATGCTTCTCGCCTCTGTGGTCGGCGCAGTAATGTTCTGCATATACTGATGCGTGAACGGCTTGTAAGCGCCGTTCGGATTGACATTAAATTTCTGGAGATACAGTGTGTCCTGACCCTTTTTAATATAGTTGGCAGAGATAAAGTCAGATCCGCCCAATATGGAAGTATAGGAACTGTTCCAGCCGTGGTCTCTCGCATAGGTCAGTCCGCTCTCGATCACCTGCTGATTTGTAGTTCCTGTCGCGCCGATATTGAAATAGTTGTAATATCCTTCAAAGCCCGGATAGGCGCCTGAAATCAGCGGCGAAGTTCCCTGCCCCTGCTCCTGTAAAACGCGCGCCGCAAGATGGAACGGGCTGACCTCTCTTCCCGCCTCGCTGCCTATATACCAGAACATCTGGGCGAAGGTCATGGTATCCATGCCGGGCGCCGGCTGGCTGTCGTTCATGAAGGTATTGTTCAGGAAGCTGTTCATTGCTTCCAGCGTGTGATATTCGGCGTTGTAGGTGAGCTGTTCAAACTGGAAGATTGACTGTTCCGTCAGGCTGTTTCTCGGGTCCATATAGACCTTGACCGCCGCCTCCGTCGCATAGTACCAGTTTTCGGTATCATACAGACCGTTCTTCGTCCAGTCCGGGAGCGTCTTATACACAAGGCTCTTGCTGCCCTGCATCTCATTATAAATGACGGTATCCCAGTCCAGCGTCGTGTTCATTTTCACAAAGGTCCAGTTCGGATGCTGCTGCTTTAATTCCAGCAACGCAGTCCGGTAGCTCTCCGGGAACTGCTCAATATCCGGATAGCTCACCCGCCCATCCTCCGCCGTGTAAACCGCAACTCCGGGGTTCATGCCGTAAGCCGCCTCCCATTCAAGGAAACGGGAATCGGAAACAGCGAGATAGGTTCGCGGAACGTACCCAAAGTATTCTGTTTCATTGCATTCCAGTCTGACATACTCCCAGACCTCATAATTCTCATCGACGTAAACGTCCTGAATAAACACCTGTTGTCCGCTGTACACTGTCACGGCGGTCTCTGCATCATAAGCAGGCAGGCTTCTCACCGGATATTCATCCGCCAGATAAACCAGCGCCATGATCTCACGCTCCGCCGCAATCGTCTCAAGCGCAGCTCCCGCTTCTTCGAGCAGCCTTGCCGTCTCCTCATCTGCTCCGGCAAAGCTGTGGCTCTCCATCGCATATGCAGTTTCCGCCGGGAAATGCCCGCCAACCAGAAGAACCGCCGCTGTGATGCCCGCTATGATACGCCCGCCCGTTCTTCCTTTCTGTACCTTCTGTCTTCTCATATGTCTCCCATCCATTTCAAATACTCTAAAACATCTGTAGCTGTCTTCTCTATCAGAATAACATATCCCCCGCCCATATGCCGCGGCAAATATTGTCAGACGCTTCCTCCGCGCAGCTTCCGGTGAACCTTTCTTACTGTGCAGGGGGCAACAGCAAACAGCGTGTGGTATAGCTTGTTCTTCTTCGTCAGCAGTGGATTGTGCATTGATCTCAGCCAGTTTTTCCGCAGATAACGGACAATATTGCAGTACATCCTGTTATCACGCTTCATCTGTGAGATCGGAATATGCAGGAGATATTCCAGCCGTTGGAAGACGCCGAAGCGAAAAACTGTATCCTTCAGCGCCGGATATTTTTCCGCCACTATCTCCGATGCCAGATCGGCATTCACAACACAATCCGCATAAACTCTCGAAAAAATCTCCCTGCTCGCCTTTCGGGAATTACTTCCCAGCCGGTAAAAAACGTGATAGGCATGTCCCGGCAGCGATGCAATCGGCCCGATCCTATCCAGAAGCCGGATCAACAGATGAAAGTCCTCATTCAGAACGCCTATCGGAAATCTGCTTTCCGCGCAGAACAGTTCCCGGCTGAGCAGCTTCGTGCAGAAGGAACAGTCTCCTCTGTGCATCAGAAGCTCCTCCATAAATTTTTCCGGCTGGATCAGCTCGACGTTGTCCGGCGGCACACAGATATCCGGTAATATCCGCCCCTCCGGGTCAATCTCATCTCTTCCAATCTGTGCCGCCTTCACGCCATAGGTACAGATTGCGTCATACAGCCTTTCATACATATCGCTGTCCACATAATCATCACTGTCCACGAAGCCCAGATACTCTCCCGCCGCTTTCAAAATTCCCAGATTGCGCGCAGAGGAAGAACCGCCGTTTTCCTTGTGGAACACCCGGATACGCGGATCCTCAGCCGCAAATTTATCGCAGAGAGCCTCGCTTCCGTCTGTAGAGCCGTCATCCACAAGCAGAATCTCCAGCTCGGAAAACGTCTGCGCCTGTAAGGATTTCACGCAGCGTTCCAGATATTGTTTTGTATTGTATACCGGCACAATGACACTAATCAACCTATTTTCCCCTTTTCAACAATTGGTACATTTTCCTCTCAGGAATCACAGCCGCCGGAGCGCCGGGCATAGGCAGGCTTCCATCTGTCCGCTTCGCCCTGTCCTCCGCCGTCGCTTCTCCCCCGAGAAGCCCCAGCTCACGGCACAGCGCCACCAGCCTGTCTGCGGCATATTCCGCATTCCAGCTCTCCGTTATCTTCTCATAAGCCCTTCTCCCCAGCCTCTGGCAAAGCCCGCGGTCGCAGACGAGCCGCTCGGCAAGCGAAAAAAGCTCACTCCGCTTTCCGTCCTTATAAATCAATCCATCCACACCATCCTGAACCAGATAGGGAACCGCCCCGATCATATGATCCGCCAGAAGGGCACAGCCACTGTTCATCGCTTCATTCGCCACAGCTCCCCAGCCCTCCTGCCGGTCGCTTGTGAAAAGGAAAATGTCTGCCCTCTCCATATATCCCCGCACCTGTTCCGGCTTGAGAAATCCGGGGAAATCAACGCAGTCGCCGAGGGCATATCTTTCCGCAAGCGCTTTGACCTCCTCCTCCATATTTCCACCGCCGATAATATCCATATGAAAGGAATATCCCTTTTCCTTCAGATACCTCGCCGTCTCCACAGCAAGCTCGGGATGCTTCCAGTCGATCATCCTCGCTGACCAGAGGAGATACATTCTTCTATCCGCTCCCCAGCCCTTTTGTTCCATCAGCTTCTCGACGTCATAATGCTTTGTCTCCGGGAAATAGCCCCAGCAGAACTTTTTCTCCGGGTAGGCATGCACCAGTGCATAGTCCGAAGCCACATAAGCTCCGGCGCAGAGCAGATATACCTGCGCTTTGCGGTATCTCGTATGGTCATGGTACTTTTTCTTCAGACCGCGAGGCGAAACCGCCTTCCACTGCCCCGTCTTATAAAGTCTCTCGCTGTATCTGATAACAGGTCGCCCCGCATTCAGCCTTTCCTCTATGTAACTTTCATCGTCACAACCGCCAAAAATAACAATATCCGCATCCAGAATCAGTCTCCTGCAAGCTTCCGGTTCCTCATAATAAAGCTTTAGATACGGCTGTGCGTTCTTCTCGTTCCAGCCCATCCGGATTCTCTCTTCGTCCATCGGCTCTGTCTGGATGAAAAGAAAACCACAGTCCATCAATTTATACATCGCATTACAGAAAGGGATCTGATGATGGTTCAGATAGTTGGATACAAATATAATCTTTTTCAATTTGTCCCCTCCGTGTGCGCAAGAATTTTTGCATATATTTCCGTCATTTGCCTATAATTTTGTTCTCCGTCATGGTTTTTTTCTGCATGTTTTCTTGCATTTTTGCAATACTGCTCTGTTTTTCCCTTATTTTTCCATATTTCAATTACTGATTTTGCAAGGTTGCCAGAAATGCCTTCAAGATTGCAGGTGTTATTTATTCTTCCATTTCCATGATACAGTATCCCGTCCTCTCCGCCGGTGAAGATACTCGGGATTCCGCCCACCTCCGCACTGACACAGGGCATCCCCAGAAGCATCGCTTCCCCCAGCGAATTCGGTGAATTTTCCACCGCAGAACAGCAGACAAAGACACTGCTCCGCAGGTATTGCTCCTTCATCTCTTCCGCATTCAGCCTGCCCAGGAATACCACCTTATTCTCCAACCGGTTCTCCCGGAGCAGCTGTCGGAGATATTTTCCATAAGCCGAAATCTTAAGCTTCTCCTTCCATGTCCGATAACTCACAAGGCTGTTGCCCGCAACATATACCCTCGCATCGGGATAGCTTTTCAGTATTTCAGGCAGTGCCTTCAGCATATAATGTAGCCCTTTGATCGGATAATCGCCCTGACTCAGGAAAATAGAATGAGCGATAGCATTTTCTTCATTCCATGCTGCCCCATAGAAATTCTGCCGGAGCGTTTCGTTCAGCTGAAAATAATCAGCGTGCGGATTCCAGCGCCTTGTATTCTCCCGATCCCATTCCGTCCTTCCCGCAATATTTCCGGTCAGCTCCAGCGCCTCGCGTTCCATTGCCCCGCGCTTCGCAAATTTCTCTTTCTGCTGTATAAGACTGTCCCGCCTGATCACATCCCGAAAGGTAGCTGAATGGATTACTCTATCTGGCAGATCGGCAAAGTACGCGTCCGCAATCAGAGTGCACAAGCCCTGCACTCCTACCAGCAACCGGCCTTTATCCGGCACACATCGGCACATGGCAAGCGTGTGCGGATATTCCGTTCCAAAACAGTGTACTATATCGGGCCGGAAGGCTTCAAGAATTTCCTGCATTCTTTTCTCCAGCCCTTCGTCATAGGTCTCCGGTCTCGTAATATCCTCGCGGAAGCCGTAGCAGTTCAACGTCACGCCCTGCACCGCAATATTTTTTTCAAATGTCTCCTGCCCGTCGGTGAACATTTCTGCCGGTGCAGGAAAGGCAACACCGAGTTCAATTCCATTTTCATCTTTTCTCTGCAAAGTAACCGCAGCCAGACCGGAAAGCCAGCCCTCCTTGTTGGATGCCTCAAGCTGCAGCTGTTCTGCTATCATCGGCATCATAACGTTACACAGCCATAAAACCTTCATAATAATTCCCATGCCTTTCAGTCACCTGCACATATCCGGCTGCAGGTGCAAAGTCTCCCGTAATACTCAGTCAAAGATCCAGTTCCGGTAGGGCAGCAGTCTTATATCCGTCGCATACATTCCTTTCAATAAAAATGCGAAATAGCAGATAAACGCCCCAATCACGCCACAGTAGCAAAGTCTGCGCAGCCACGGCTTTTCTATCCCGTGCAACAGCTCGGGAAGCAGAAAAATCTGCGAAATAATCATATAATAGCCGACCCTCGATGTCTCCGGGATAAAGGAGCCGCAGCAGTAGACTGTCAGCCCGAATAGATTCAGGAAAGCATAAAAGCGGTTCTTCACATTTCCCCGCAGCCCGGAGCGATAACAGATCGCGCAAAGAACAAGTACACAAAAGCACTTCAGTATACTGACCCAAGACAGCCGCCCCGTGTCAAATGCCGAATCCCGGTAAAACGGATAAAAGTGAAATATTAATTCACGATATAACTTCTGGCAGAATATCAGGCTGCACAGAAATGCCCCGCCGACAATATAATGCCACCGCTTCAGCTTAACTTTTGCCAGATAATGCGCGACCAGATACACCGGTATGACCAGCAGTATCGATTTATGGATCAGCGCTCCCGGCAGGATACACAGAATAAATTTTCCATAATCCCCTCTTAGCACGAACTTCATCGCATAGAGGGCAAGCGCCAGCGCGAAATAATAGCGCACTGAGTTCAGACTGTTAAAATAATAACCGCCTGTCAGGAGCAGGAAAAGTGAAAATGCGAAGTCGCTTCCCTGATCACCCAACGCCTTCACGAAGAAAAATACCGTGATAATCGAAAAGAACGCAAAGATAGACACATATTGTACCTTGCCCTCTTCAAAGAGCCACTGAAAAGCTCTGACAATCGCATTAAAACCGATCTCCGATGAAACGTGGCGCTCCTGAGAGATCAGGCTGAAATTCTGCTTATACACCCAGTAGTCGTTTCCCACCGCAATTCTGCATGCCGAAACCGCAGTCAAAAGACAGTACACGGCAAAACCGGCGACACGGTTCCTCGCCCTCTGTCTGTCACAGCCCGGCAGTTCTCCGGGCAGTCTTCCGCCCCGGATCGCCCCGGGGACATATGTCTCGTTTCTGACGAACAATGCCAGCAGAGTAGTCACTGCCGTCAGTATGATATAAACCAGTGCACTACTTTCCATGTTTTTCCCCATCTCTGCGCACGCCCTTTGCGCATGGCGAGTTTGTGTCAAGTGCGCGCAGACACAAATCTCGTGATTGAAAAATTCTATTTTTCAATCTTCCCTTCCTTTATTCCCTCCGCCATCCAGCGGTATGCCTGCCGCACACCGGTTTCATTGCACATTTTCCCCCGATGCGCCAGCAAAAACCTCAAAGCCATCGCATATCCGAGCCAGCCGTATAGATAATGGTAAAGAACTCCCCTGTCATGGAAGAATTTCTCATCGTAACCCTTAAACCAGCTGGATTCGCCTTCTTCCTCACGCCCGATCGTTACGGGTGCCGTATAGACACGATAGCCCTTCCGCATAAATTCTCGCAAAAAAAGGCTGTCCTCACCGTTACTGTATCTGGCTCCGCCGCCGAACAGCAGGGAAAATGTGACTCCTGAGGCGAGCAGTCTCTCCCTTCGGATAGCAAAGCTCACCGCCCCATAACGCCCGCAATTATACCAGTGTACACGTTTTCGTTCTGTAATATGGTAAGTCTGCCGTTCTTCACATATAGCAATGTTGAACAGGATCATATCCGCTTTCGGATTTCTTTCAAATTCGTCCGCAATCGCCTCCGCATATCCCGGCTCATAGACAATATCTTCATCCGAAAAGAGACAGATGTCCCCATCTGCCCTCAATATAGCCTCGTTGCGGCTTCTTCCGATTCCCCTGTCAGGAAAGGAATACATGCGCATGCTATAGCCTTCTTCTCTCTGTTCTTCCATCTCCAGTCTGTCACACTGGTTGATAATAACGGCGTCGGAATCCAAATGCATCTTCTCACGGATTTCTTCCAAGGTCTGATTCATCACCGACGCAAGCACCTGTACTCTCATCCTTACATCCATTTCTGCGCAAATCTGTTAAGCGCTCTCCACAACTGTTTACCGACGCGCAAACGCGTAATATCTGCGGAGCAGTTTTTCATCCGCATCCCACAGGAGCGCTGCCGTTGCTCTGCAATCCTGCCGTGCAAGGAAATCCAATACATATTCCAACTGCTTCCCCGCATGGGCACCTGCCTTTACCACCAATAAAACCGAATCCGATTCCCGAAGCTTCTCTGCGCTCTCCGGGCAGATCAGCGGCGACGGAACCGCATACCATTTCCTCTCCTCCGCCTCACCGACAAGACTCTCCAGCTGTCTGATCACCTCTGTTGGATCGCAGGTCTCCTGCACGGGGCAGACCGCAATCTGTTTCTTTTCTGAAAATAAATAACAGATGTTCTCTTTAATATCCACGCTTTTTACTGTTCCCACGCACTGCAAGGCGTACCGCGCCGTCAGCGTTGCAGGCAGCCAGATATTGTCATCACCTGTCTCCTTCAGCAAAAGAATCACCACCGAAAAAAACAGCGAGATCACCGCCGCCAGAATAAATGCCCTTCCGACGCGAATATCCGGCAGCACCTCTTTCGCCTCTCCCGCATGATCCAGTACGCGAATGGATCTGACTTCGCTGATCCCTGCAGGGAAATCCAGCGTCATCGTTTCTTCCACCGCCTTTGCGACCGCTGTGCTCATGTCCGCATTCGCGCTCAGAACAATCGTTGACGGCACTCGCCAGTCAGACTCCATATCGCCCCGGAGGCAGGCGCTCAGCTCCTCCGCATCCAGCGTCGCCCACTCGGTCCCTGAAAGCCGGTTCCTCACATAATCCAAGAACTCCCCGGTATGCACATAGGTATTCCATGTATAGCTGTTGATCATTACCAGATTAGCGTCAATATCCTCCACACCGTAATCCACGCGGTAGGTGGAAACCGCCTCGTACTGCCTTTCCCCGCGAAAGACAAAGCTCTTCACGCAATAGGCTCCGCCGAGCAGCAGCGTCCCCGCCACCGTCCACAATATGATCTTCTTCCATTGCCCAAGCATCCGCAGCACGGTCAGTCTCAGGTCAAAGGGTTCTTTTCCGTAATATCCCTGCAACATAATGCCAGCTCCCTTACTTCTCATTCCGTTCCCGCTGTTTCGACTGCTCCCGTTCCTGCTTCTCCTTCTTCAATGCGGTGATCTGTTCCGCCTCCACGCCTTCCGTGCTGTCCGGCCAGAATAAAATCTTGAGTGTCAGCATCATCAGCTTAATATCGAGCCAGACAGAATAATTTTCAATGTATGTTAAATCAAGTTTTAACTTATCGTATGGCGTAGTGTTATATTTACCGTATACCTGGGCAAATCCGGCAAGTCCTGCCTTTACCTTCATACGGTAGGCAAATTCCGGCATTACCTCGATGTACTGTGCTATGATCTCCGGTCTCTCCGGCCGCGGTCCGATAAAGGACATATCTCCTCTCAGAATATTGATCAGCTGCGGCAGCTCATCTATCCTGCACTTTCTGATAAACTTTCCGATGGGCGTAATCCGGCTGTCATTTTTCTGCGCCAGTCTCGCCACCCCATCCTTCTCGGCATCTGTCCTCATGCTGCGGAATTTCATAATATAGAACTGCCTCTGATTCACGGTACATCTCACCTGCTTATAGAGCACAGGTCCTCTGTCATACAGCTTAATAACGATTGCCGTAATCAGCATAATCGGTGACGCCAGCACCAACAGCAGCAGCGAACAGACAATGTCTATCATTCTCTTTATAAAGCGCTGCTCCATCGTCAGGCTGTATTCCCTGACAAGCAGCATGGGACTGTCAAACACATGCAGTTCCTCTGCGCCCATAAGAATAACATCCGTAATTTTAGGCATCAGATACACTCTGATGGAATGTCCGTAACAGAATTTCAGCAGAGGACCTCTGTCCTCCACGGATATATCCCCGAGGACAACAGCATTGCACTCATTGCTCTCATATGCCTGCATGATCTCCCTGCAAAGCTTCTGCGTGCCCTCTTTCACATGAAGCCTTTTTGTGATGACATACTTGTCCTTTCTGCTTTCAAACTTGCTGCACAGCTCCTCGGTCGGTCGGTTCCCATGGATCAGCAGGAGCTTCCTCGGCGGAAAGATATGCCTGTATATTCTGTTCGCAATATTTACATACACCAGGACCAGCACGATCTGTTCAACCATCATCAACACAAAAATGTCCAGCACGAAGAGTTCCCTCGCCATGATGGAAAGCTGAACGTAAATGATTATGTTTGCCAGCAGTGTCGAAAAGACCTGCGAAAAAACAATTTCGGCATTTTTCTGGTAGCCTAAGCGCACACCGCCGTAGGTGGCAGACAAAAACAGCAGAACTACCGCATACAGAGCTATCTCCGCAAGGGTCGCCCTCGACCAGAGGTTGCGCAGATCTTCTACCAGACACAGGCGGAAATAGTACCACCAGTGATACCAGAACACCGCCACCTCCAGCCCGAGACATATCCCCACCAATCCGAGGTTGATCAAGCGCTTGAAGGTTTCCAGCTTTTTTATTTTCTTTTCATTGGTAATCGCTCTCAAAACATGAATCCTCCGATTCTCGACATGACATATTGCAAGTGTATCATATTTTTCAGTCCGCGTACAGACTATACCCTTCTCTTCACGGCACGCAGCGCCCAGAAGCAAAAATGCCAAGCGCTCGCCGGGATGCTCATGCCCTCCGCCTTTCTGTAGAGATTCCAGATCCTCCTTATCGCCTCCAGCTTGTTAGAAGACAAGGATTTGCCCGGACGGCGGTATCTGACAAGATTCTCGTCAAGTCCGTATGCCGTATATCCATTTCTCAGAATCTTCCACCACAGTGCCGTATCCTCGCTCTTCATAACCGGCATTTCGAGCATTTCCTTCGGAATCCTCTCCGTATCAAACATGACTGTCGTAGTAAATATGGTCGTATTGCCAAGCGCCTGCCGGTAATTCAATGTCTCCGGCACATGGACAATCTTCCCCGTTCCGTTGCCGCACTCATCCGCAAATTCATACCCGGTAAAACAGAACGCCACCTCGTTTCTCTTCATAAATAACAGCTGGTGCTGTAATTTTTCCGGCTCCCACAGATCATCTGCATCCAGATATGCAATGTATCTGCCCTTCGCCTCCTCCAGCCCGCGGTTGCGCGCCCTTGCAGCCCCCATGTTTTCAGGCTGTCTGATCATTCTGATCCGCTGTTCCTTTTTTTTCCTGATATATTCTTCGATGACTGCCACCGTATCGTCTGTGCTTACATCCTCTATCAGCAGCAACTCCCACGCCGTGTAGGTCTGCGCCATCACGCAGTCCAGCGTCTCCCTGATAAATTTCCGGGCATTGTACACCGGAACAATGATACTGACAAGTTCGTTCAAATCGTTTTCCTCCGCATTCACGGTCTACTCCGTTCTTGTAACCGCAAGGAGATAGTACTCTCCAACCCTTTCCGCTTCGGCTCTGAATAATCTCTCAAGATAACCGACCGTTTTTTCCGGCTTGTCCGCCGGTATCAGCACACAGTTCACCCCTGCGCGCAATGCCGCCTCCGCACAGAATACATCCGCTTCTGACAGCTCCTCCGGGTCTGCCTCCATCCACAGATAGAGGTCATGGATCTCATCCGGATATATATCATAGGCATAGGCATTCAGCGCCTCATCCCACATATTCCTGCCATAAATCAATTCAACGGATGCATCTGTCTGCCTTGCATAGCCCATGATCTCTTCCGGCGCCCAGAGAAGGATATGCCTTTCCGCCATGCGCTCCTTCGCAACAGCCAGTACCTGCGCAGCCTCCTGCCTCTCTCTTTTCTCGCCCGCACCGTTCCATGCCTTCACACCCATGTCTCCGCAGAACAGAAGTCCTGCCAAAACCAGCAGAAAAACTGCTATCTCCGTTCTCCTGTCTCCCTTTGATATTCCGCGCAGATATTCCGTCAGAAACATTGTCAGAGCCATGGCGATCATGGCAGTCAGGGGTACAATGCTCCATATCCACTCATAATCATAAAATTTCGTCTGGTACAGCATCAGTGCCGCAGCCGTCAGCGGTATGATACACGCTGCCGTCACCACAGACGTATACACCAGAAACGTTTTCTGCGGTACTCTCTTGGAGTATACCCACAAAAGCACAAGCGAAATCAAAAGGGCAGCTGACAGTTTTCCCGCAGAATTAAAATTTATCCAGCCCTGCCACGCATTTGCCAGAAGTTCAGTCATTTTCCCCCTCCCTTCCCGCTTCAAAGCGTCGGCACAGGATATTTGTCAGCGCCATACCGGCTGTCACCACCAGACATGCCCCTAAGCCGTACAGTGTCCAGACAATACATACCTCCGCCACCAGACATGCCAGTGCCAAAACATACTGTCTTCTCAGACAAAGCGACAGGGCATAGGGAATCAATATCATGTTGCGGAGGGTTACTCCCCTCCATCCGGAGTACAAAATTCCAAAGCCATCCATGCCGTACCGATAGCTCCCGATCCAGATCAGAATCGCCACGATTACAAGAAACATCAGCCTCTTTTCTCTCTCCTCCGGGAACAGGCTCACCGCCAGACTGCTGTAGGCGGCATAGGAAAAAATCAACGTAAATACGGGAATGATCTGCCACACCAGATATTCCGGGCAAATGCCTGTTATTCTGCTGAGTATGCCATAAAGAGTCGGCAGACACAGTACCTTAAGCCGCATCGGAATTCCGCCCTGATACGCAGCTCCTGTCATAGGATTCACGCTATAGACGGCATCTGTCTCCAAAAAGCTTCCCGCCGTCTCTACCGTCATATCTCCCCGCAGATATACCCATGTCCCCGTTGCGGCAAACAGCATCTGGGACAGAGCAAGAACGGCAAACAACGCAAGAAAAATCTTTTCCTTCCGCGAAAGCTTTTCCCTGCCGTCCTTCGACGCTGCTTCTCCTCTTTTCCTACACCAGAAAAAGTAGCCGCAAAGCAGCGCCATGAATGTCGCAGCCGCAGCAATGAACACCGGAACACACTGGGAAAACGCCCGATGCAGCAGGACAGCGTACAGATGAGCCCCCTCCGCCGCCCCGATTAGGGCAATCAATAGAAATACCACAAAATCTGTAAGAGAAAACTTCCTTCTCATGCTTCACCTCATAAAATTACATGAGTCTATTTTAACACACTTAGGATGCCCACACAAGCAAAAGCAGCCGACCGCGCTATGCGGCCGACTGCTTCTATGTTCTCGTGAAAGAGTTTGGTTTACAGTTACATTGCCTTGATGTCCAGGCGGATCATATCGGCAATACGGGCAATGTACTCGCTGTTAGTCGGCCTTGTTCTTCCCTCTTGCGCGGAATAGCCGAACATTTTCTCAAAGGTCTCTGTATTACCTCTCTCCCAGGACACTTCGATCGCGTTCCTTATCGCTCTCTCTACCTTTTGATTCGTTGTCTTAAATCTCTTCGCTACCGTTGGATACAGAAGCTTGGTCACACTGCTTACGACCTCCATATCCCTTCCTGACAGCAAAATTGCATCTCTCAGATAATGATACCCCTTGAGATGCGCCGGTACCCCAACATCCAACATGATATCTGTTATGTATCTTTCCAGCTCACAATCCTTTACAGCATCAATCTCCACTTGAATTCCCCTTCCTTATGTCGATTCATACTCTTTCTCTTCGATGAACAGTCATATATTATCATATATGGTCAAGATTGTGAATACTTTTGCCCGCTAAGAAAGTGTTAAGAAATTTTATAGTTCCTCCTTTACCAGATAAATCGGGCGTCTTTTGACCTCCATATAGGTCTTGGCAAGATACTGTCCGAGAATTCCGGTACAGAAAAACTGTACCCCGCTTAAGAAAAGCATGATACACACCAGCGAAGGCCAGCCCGACACCGGGTCTCCGAACACCAGCTTCCGCACAATAATAAATATAATCATTACGAATGCAAGAAGACAGAACAGCACTCCTGCCACAGAGGCAATCATCAGCGGTACCGTCGAAAAGGCGGTGATGCCGTCGAGAGAATACACAAAGAGCTTCCAGAAATTCCACTTTGTCTCGCCCTTGGCTCGTTCCACATTCTCATATTCCAGCCACTTCGTCTTAAATCCGACCCAGCCGAAAATGCCCTTGGTAAAACGGTTATATTCCTTCATGGAAAGGATTGCGTTCACCATCTGTCTGGTCATCAGCCGGTAATCCCTCGCTCCGTCCATGATCTCCGTCCTGGATATTTTCTTCATCAAGCGGTAAAACATCCTTGCAAAAAAGCTTCTCACCGGCGGCTCTCCCTTGCGGCTGACACGTCTGGTCGCAACGGAGTCATAGCCTTCCTCAATCCCTTTGAACATCTCCGGCAGCAAAGAAGGCGGATCCTGAAGATCGGCATCCATGATTACAACATAATCGCCCCTTGAATGCTCCATTCCTGCAAACATCGCGGCTTCTTTTCCAAAATTTCTGGAAAAAGAGACCAGATGAACACGCTCGTCCCTGTCGCGGAGCTTCCTGACTTCCTCCACGGTTCTGTCAACAGACCCATCATCGATATAGAAAATCTCAAGCTCCATATTCTTCTGCGCAAAAAAAGCATCATTCTTTGTCAATTCTTCATAAAAAAGTTCTACGCTCTCCTCCTCATTATAGCAGGGAACGATAACGCTCAACAGCTTCATGTCACAGCCATCACTTTCCGCCTCTCGGCATTTATGAATACAAACAGTATACTATTTCAGCCCGCAATAGGCAAGCAAAAAGCACCCACCCTGCAGCCATCTTTATTAAATATTCTTAACTTTTATATTGCCACGAGACGCTGCCTGATTTTTGTGATAAGATGAATCTATTCAAAGGAGATTGATCTACTTATGAGGAGACTAAAACTGGGTTCTGTTCTGGCTTTGTGCGTGCTGCTATGCGCCTGTAGTACGAATGTGCCCGCTTCCGATAATGCGCTTTCAGACAACACCGTCGGTGTACACGCGCCAGATGATGACAGCTACAACCATCCCGAGGCTTCAACGCCCGCCGGTGACGCAAATTCACTTCCACCCCATGAGGGCATGGAACGAAGCAGGCTCACAAACGAATGGGTCGATAAAACCACAGCGGAAACTCGCCCCATCGCCGTGATGATTCCAAACGAGAGCAATGCCCTGCCCCACTATAACCTTTCAAACGCCTCCATCCTGTACGAGGCAAACGTGGAGGGGCGCATGACCCGCTTCCTCGCCATATTTGAGAACTGGACGGATCTGGACAAGATCGGCAATATCCGCAGCCTGCGTTCTTATTTTGCCTACTGGGCATTTGAATGGGATGCCTTTATCGTGCATTCCGGGCAGCCCTTCTTTGTGAATGAACTGCTGGCGCTGCCGGATACGGAGACAATCAACGAGAACGGCTTTCCTGATACCGATGCGTTCTTCCGCGACCCTTCCCGTCAGAGACCGCACAACCTTTATGCGACAGGGAGCGGCATTCAGAAGGTCGTGAACGAAAAAGGATATTCCCTCTCCTATCGCGGGCTCTGTGACACGCAGCATTTCCAGTTTACCGGCAGCGAGGCACCGAACACCCTTGAGCAGTATGGCACCGCTGCCACAGCTGCCACTTACATCGACATGTCCGGCTGCTATCCCGTCACAAGGTGTTATTTTGATTATAACCCGCAGGATGGACTCTACTACCGCTCGCAGCATCTTTCCGGCGGCACCGACGGTCCCCATGTGGATGCGGCAACCGGTCAGCAGTTAGCCTTTAAGAACATTCTTGTACAGGACGTCCAGAGTGAAGACATCGGTGAAGGCTATCTCTCTGTCACCTGTCTGGACACTACACAGGACGGATGGTTTTTCACAGAGGGCAGGGGAATTCATGTGACATGGAAAAAGTTAAGCGACTATGGCACGACAAGATTCTATGATGACTCAGGAAATGAAATTTCACTCAACACCGGCAAGACAATGATCTGTATCATTCAGTCCGGCGATAATTTTACCTACCGTTGAATATGCGCCGTGAGGCAAGTGTGATCCGGCTTCGCCGGACACACCATGAAAAAAGGGCATATCGAAACGATATGCCCAACTTTTATTCTCCTAATCCGTCCTCCACTGCGCGAACCAGAGTCTCAAGAGCTTCCTTTTCATCCTCTCCCTCGCAGACAAATTCGATTTCATCCCCGCATTTCACACACGCACCTAACACACTCAACACGCTCTTCGCGTTTGCCGTATTTTCTCTAAATGAAAACGTGATCAAGGACTTAAACTGCATTGCCTCCTTACACAGAATCCCCGCCGGTCTGAGATGCAGACCTGTAGGATTCTTGATCACTACCTTCTGACTTACCATTTTGCCTTTCCCTCCAATCTCTGCTGCCGGACAGCTCCCTTCTTCCACTCCATCATACCATGAGCCACCCGGAAGCACAAGTCAATTTTTGCTCTGTAGCACATCCCCTTCAAAGCGTTTTTACTCTTTATAAAACCTCCATCTTGGTGAACTTTACCTTTATAATTACTTCATTTTCCTCCGTCACATCATTCGGAAGCGAGAACTCCACCGGTATCTCATAAGTGTGATCCCCGGGCTCCTCCATCTGATGCTCTTCCAGCCATGCCGCAATGTCGACCGTCGTTGTGACCGTGCTTTCCTGCACTGCGGAAACCGCCTCATCCAGTCCCGAGATCGTGAGAAGGTACGGAGAATTTTCGTCAACGACAATCTCCGTTTCATATCCCTCGGGCACGTTCAGCAGTGTAATATCCTCCGGTGTCAGCTCAAAATCCCTCTCGACAATCGGCTCAACATATACCGTCGCTGTAACTCTTCCGTTAAAGCTGCTGTCCGCAAGTCTGACATTTTCCTTCAGATAGTCCTTAATATTGATAACACTTACGAGATCGCTGTTCGCACCGGTAATGTCCAGCATCTCCCCGGAAATGGGAATGCTCGTCACGCTTGCCAGCGCTGCCGGCGTCCCCGCAACCACCACCGTAGACGGTTCGCACTCTGTCATCCCGGTTGCAAGATAACCCTCCGCAGGTACACCTGTCACGTTCAATTCTATCGGCACTTCCTTTGTTGCGAGCACCTCAACCGACATATGGATCTGATTCACGTTCCGGCTGACGCTCGGGAGTTCAAGAAGATTTCCATCCGCATCATAGAGCAGCGGCTCCACATTCAACGACATACTTGTGCTCACTCCGGTCACATCCACCTCGACCTTTGCATTGGCTATACGCTCCACAGCAGACTTGGGCCCGGTGACCTCTATCAGGTTCTGGTCAGGAGACACACTCGCAACCATATACCCTTCCGCGACCTGTCCGACTGTCTGATGCTGCACCCTGATCCACTTGCTGGATCTTTCTTCCACTGTCAGCCTCACAACATCATGATCCCCCCGGATCGACTCGACGCTCGAGCTTTGCACATTCTGAACATTATATGATATAACAATGGTATTTATGTCTGTAAGCCTGTTCATATCGGCTTCCGCAATAATATCAGATGCCCGCAGATTTCTGGTAATGCTTCGCGGTGCGCGAATCGTCACACGGACAGTATCCGTATTGTCCAGTATCTCGTAAACCTTGCCCTCTTTTTCAAGCAGCTCGGTATTCGTCAGTGTCACCGGTATATTGGAAAAATAGACCGTCTCCTTGGGATCTGCAATCTGCGCCGCTACAAACCACAGCAGGGAAGCCAGCAGCAGAGAAGCCAGCTTAAGACCCCAGTTACGAAAGATTCTTTTTTTCATGCTTCGTCTTGCTCCTCCCTTTCCAGATGCGTCTTCCCTTCGGCTTTTCCTCATCCTGCCTGTTCAGAACCTTCTGTAATCTTGCCTTCAGGTCATCGGGAGTAAATCCCCTCTCAAGCTGTCCTTCATACGCCACGCTGACCTTTCCCGTCTCCTCTGAGACAATAACCGTCAGGGAATCCGTCACCTCCGAGACGCCGACTCCGGCGCGGTGTCTGGTTCCAAGCTCCTTGCTCAGCCCCAGATTGTCAGACAGCGGAAGATAGCAGGTCGCAGAGGTCACTCTGTTTCCCCGCACAATAACAGCTCCGTCGTGCAACGGAGTATTGTGTTCAAAAATATTAATGAGCAGCTGGCTTGTCACAATGCCATCCACCTCGATGCCCGTACGCTCATAGTCACGGAGCGACTCCTTCTGTTCGATCACGATCAGGGCGCCCGTCTTTGCCTTTCCCATCTCAAAGCACGCCTTGACAATTTCATTAATTGTCTTCTCTGAGAAGAGTTCCTGCTCTCTCTTACCCGAATCCGCAAAGACGCCGGACGGCAGAAAATTCTTCTTTCCCAGCTCCTCCAACGCATGACGAAGCTCCGGCTGCATGACAACAACGATCGCCATCACCGCAAAGCTCAGCAGATTCTGCGCAAGCCAGAGAATTGTCGTCATATCCATGATAAAAGCCAGCAGCAGAAAGACACAGATCACGGCAAGTCCTTTCAGAAGCTGCCACGCTCTGGTCGTCTTCATCCATTTTAAAATATAGTACAGCAAAAACGCGATGATGAGGATTTCCAGAATATCCCCTGCATCAATCGTCGTTCTGTATGTGCTGAAGCTCTTCACATAATCAACTATTGTCTCAAACCACTGCATCTGCCCAACATCTCGCCTCTATCTGTTCTATCCCGCCTCCGGGTAACTTCCTCTTAGAAAAACTCGTCGTAATCATCTATTTCATTCTCGTTATCCATGTCCGCATCCGTGCTGCCGATGGTAACGCTTCTGCCGCCTCTGTAGTCGCCTCTTGCCCGCTGGGCTCCGCCCTTGCCGCCTGTAGTCCTCTCCGTGACAACACTGCGCTCTCCGCCGCGGTTATGCTGCGTATTGATTCTCTTTACGGTCTTTGAAGGCGCTGTCACTGACATCTTCGGCACTGCCTTGACATAGTAATAATACTCGTCGTCCTCAAACTGCACCTTTTCTGTGCGGCTGTAATCCACACAGAATCTGAAAAATTCCAGAACCTTCGCCACCACCAGCGCAAGAATCGAGCCAAGCAGGACGCCGATCACTGAAATATTAATATCGTAGATCAGATCACCGATTAACAACACAACAACGTCTACCATGACACCGACTGCCATTGCAACCGTCCACGAATGAGCGATCGCCATCTTCCGGATCAGGTATACCGTCAGGATCGTAATTGAAAACGCTGCAATCACAACAAGCATTGCCTTATTTCCCACAATTCCGTCTATGATCAGCCGGATCTTTGCCGTAGCTTCCTCAGGGCCAAGCGTGTTAATCGTGGATGCACTGTTGATGACCGTCTGCAGAAGATAAAAGACCGCCACACCGCAGCCGACAGACACGATCGCCGTTGGTGCACAGAGCAGCCCTGCCGCTATCGGAATGATATACGGTACCTTCAACGAGCAGAGTATCGGTGTCAGCAGTACAAGGAGCGTGTCCTTCGGGCTGAAACGGAAATAGAGCAAAAACATCACAAGATATACACACAGCCCTACCAGCGCCACCTCCATCGACAGCGCATACATATGCGCCAGACTGAAAGCAGCCGCAAACAACACGATAAAATTCGTCGGAAGAAAAGAGCATGCCAATGCCACGATCAGCACTATGGCAATATTATCTATCTTGCTCATATAGCCTATTTTGCCGTTCAGCATACTGAGCACTACAAACGCCAGCAGAAACTTCAGTATCGGCAGCAAAAACGCCTCATATCTGCTGTATAATTGCTTCACTTTTTCTCTTATTTCGAGTAAACCTGTCATTTATGTCCTCCGGCTGACTTCCTCGCAGCGTCTCCGCCATAGGATGAATTCAGCTTCTTTAAATTATGATAGTAGCACTTCAGGCTGTTCTTTGCCTTTGCATAGCGGTAGGTACAGATCACATAGGTCAGCAGGCTGTACGCAGCCACAAACACAACAAAATAAATCAGGATATTCTTGGCAAAGGAAAGCAGATCCATCTTATACAGATCCTGCATAAAGATTTCAAAGTCATAAAAAATGTACAGCGCAAATACGATGGCAAACGAAATCGTTCCGCAGATAACAGACTTCAACACCTGCACTGCGATATAATCGCTCCGAAAATAGTTACCGATCTTCATGTTCTTCCTGCCGTCACCATTTTCATAAGATGCCATCTGTGTCATCAATATCACGCGTTCTTCATTCAGCATAACAGCTCCTCCGGTCTACAGAAATCTCATCTTGGGGTTTCCGTCCTCTTTGTCCCTGTGCGGCTGCGGCTGTACCGGACGCTTTGCATCTATGATTTCTCTGAAATCCTTTTTCATGCTTGCCTTGCACTTATCGCAAAATCTGCCGCATCGGATCGGCGCTCCGCACGCTTCACAGTTCAGGAACATTGCAGAATCCTCCGTTACCTCCAGCCGCTCCTCACGAAGCCACTGCCGGATCTGCGCCGGCTCCACGTCACACGCCTCAGCCACCTCAACAATTCCTGCACCCTTATGCTCACGCACATATTCCTTTACTTCCTGAAATTTCGCTTCCAGTCCTTCCCGGCAGGCAGGACAGACCACTGGCCCTGCAACATAGTTGAATATTCTGCCGCAGGATCTGCAATTTTTAATATTCATAATATCCCTCCGGTTTTCCCTATATTCCTGCGCCGCAGGCAAGGGTAATGAAATAGATTTTCTCAGCACCTGCCTCTCGCAGGGCCCTGGCAGCCTCATCAATCGTACTGCCGGTGGTATATATGTCATCAAAAACCAGTATCACCTTTAATTTTACATCATTTCTGCCTATATTGAAAGCCTTTTTCAAATTATTTTGGCGTTCCTGAGGATTTAATTTCTTCTGTGGCACGGTATTCCTGACACGGACCAGCATTTTCGGATACACTGGAATCCCCAGACGCCGTCCCGTCTCACTCGCAAGCAGTTCCGCCTGATTATAGCCCCTTTTGGCATACCTGCGCCTGTGCAGCGGAATCGGCACAATACCGTCCGGTTGTATCTGCCGGATAAAGTCCCCGAGATACTCCGCGATCTCCTCCCCGAAAAAATCAGCGTATTCTCTCCGTCCCGCATACTTGAACCGGTAGATGGATGCCGCCGCATCCGCATACTCATACAGGGCTCTTCCCCGGTCAAAAACATGCCGACTCCCTCTGCAGTCCCGGCAGTACTCCTCCCCATCCTCCACCTTTCTTCCGCAGCGCATGCACCACGGCGGTGTCAGAAGCTTTATTTTCCTCAGGCACTCCGCACATACCTTCTCCCCTGGCTCGTCAACAATCTCATCGCACACCGGACAGCGCACAGGGTAAACCACCCGCAGAACACCATTACACCATTCTCTCAGCTTTGCTTTTATATTCCCCATAGTTATATCCATTTCCGCGCACGTTCTATTTTTCAATCTTGTCCCCAATTTCCAAAGAGCTATCCCCAATTCTGCCCACAGACCTCACGAATCCTGTCAGCCAGCGCCGTAAATCTCCGGTTCTCGCTGTTATTCTCTATCATTCCACGCACCGTCGCACTGCTTCCAAGAATTGTGACACAGCTTCTCGCCCTTGTGATCGCCGTGTACAGAAGATTCCGGTTAAACAGCATTCTCGGGCCGCTCAGCAGCGGCAGAAGCACCGCCGGATACTCGCTTCCCTGTGACTTGTGTATCGTGATTGCATAGGACAGCTCCAGCTCCTCGAGCAGGGAAAACGGATAGGTCACTCTGCGCTGCTCGTCATATTCCACAACCATGTTCGAGGCATTCTCGTTGATCTCTATAATCTTCCCCATATCTCCGTTGAAGATGCCCATTCCCTTGTCAATGGGTATGTTGTACTTACTGACAACCTCCCACTCCAGCTGATAATTATTCTTCACCTGCATAACCTTGTCGCCCTCGCGGTAAATCTCGCTTCCGCTGACATGCTCCCTCTTTCCGGGCGCCGGAGGATTCAGATACTGCTGCAGGATGCCGTTTAACGTTTCGCATCCCAGACTGCCCTTCCGCATAGGCGTCAGCACCTGAATATCATAGGGGGTTGCATCCACATATTTCGGCAGCTTTTCTTTGATCAGCTGAATCATATGCTTGTAAATGACATTAACGTCATTTCGCTCCAGCATAAAGAAATCCATGGACTTATTGTCCAGTGCGATCTGCTCACCATTGTTTATTCTGTGTGCATTGACAACAATGTCGCTCTTCTCCGCCTGTCTGAAAATCTTCTTCAGCTCCACGGTGGGGAACTGTCCGCTGTCAATAATATCCCTCAGCACCTGTCCCGGTCCCACACTCGGAAGCTGGTTCACATCTCCCACGAGCACAAGTCTTGTGCCGGGTGCGATCGCCTTGAGCAAAGCCTGAAACAGCTGGATGTCCACCATCGACATCTCGTCTATGATCACCACATCCGTCTCCAGCGGATTTTCTTCGTTCCTCTCAAAGTTTACCCTTCTCGTATCCTCGTCCGAGAGCGCACTGTTCAGCTCCAGCATTCTGTGAACCGTTCTCGCCTCGAAGCCGGTTGCCTCCGTCATGCGCTTTGCGGCGCGCCCGGTGGGAGCAGCCAGAAAGATGTCCAGTCCCTCCGCCTCAAAATACCGGATAATCATGTTGATTGTCGTCGTCTTTCCCGTTCCGGGCCCCCCCGACAGGATGAACACACCGTTGCGGATACATTCCAGCACCGCCTTC
Source organism: uncultured Acetatifactor sp. (assembly GCA_934402375.1). GTDB lineage: Bacteria > Bacillota > Clostridia > Lachnospirales > Lachnospiraceae > Acetatifactor. Next base: position 233,608 of record CAKRUB010000002.1, on the reverse strand, counting down.
TTCTGCAGCTCATCCAGCTCCATGTGCAGTGCTGCCGCAAGCTTTTCCAGCTGTTTCTCGATGGCTGCGTTCTGTGACGGCAGATTTTCGCTCTCCTGCATCGGAAGATTCAGCTCATGGAGCATTCTCGCGCAATTCAGCTCTGCGTAAAAATACGAGGCCGCAAATACGTTTTCGCCTTTGATTACCAGCTTTTTATCCATCATGAGATTATCGACCTGGGGACGGATGTACTCACTGTCCACCTGAAGCAGCTCCGACGCCCTCTCCAACAGCATATCCATCGGCAGGAAGCAGTGTCCCTCTCCCACCGATTGCAGCAGGGTATAGAAAATGCCGCTCCTTATCCGGTAATCCGAATCCGTATGGATTCCAATTTTCGCAGCCAGTTCATCTGCCATGCGGAAGCCGACTCCCGAAATGTCTTCCGCCAGCTTATAAGGATTTTCCTTCAGGATTCCGTACAGATTCATTCCGTAGGCATCGTAAATCTTTACTGCAAGCGCGTTTGATATTCCGTACTGCTGCAGATATACCAGCGCCTCCCGCAGATCCTTTTTTTCTTCCATCTGCACGGCGATTTCCTGTGCCTTGCGAAGGCTGATGCCCTTGATCTCCGCCAGTCTCTCCGGCTCCTCCTCAATAATGCGGAAGGTGTCGTCCCCGAATTTCTTCACGATTCTCGCCGCCAGAGCCGCACCGACTCCCTTGACCGCCCCCGAACCGAGATAGCGCTCCATACTCGCGCTGTCCTTCGGCGCAATCGTGTGAAAGCTGCTCAGCTTAAATTGTCTGCCATAAACCGGATGTTCAATATATTCCCCGTCTGCCTCGATGTTTTCCCCCTGTGTCAATCCCTTGCACATGCCCACGCAGGTGATCTCCTCACCGTCTGTGACAAGATTCATGACTGTATATCCATTTTCACTGTTGCTGAATATGATATGGTCCACATATCCGGTAATTGTTTCCATCATCCGTCCCCATCTTTTCATAGCGAAAGAAAGGCTGCCATTGTCCGGCAGCCTTGTGCTCATTTCGTTACTATATTATTCCTCTGTTTCCGCCTGAATAGAAGCCGCATCCAGCCCATAATTCCTGCGCATCTGTTCATACAGCATCTGTGCCAGTCCGAAACCGCTCTGCTCGGTAGTCTGATCGGCAATCGACTGCAGCATCTGATCCTTGTAGTAATCCATCATTGTGCTAGTCGAACCGGATGTCTCCTCGTTCTGCGGAATCGTCTTCACCATTGCCTTGTACATCTGCTCGATAAAATAGGATTCAAACTGCTTGCAGGCATCCATCAGTTCGTCATCCGTTGCCGCATTTTTTGCGGTATTCTGTAGTTTGTCCTGCAACCTTGATGCTGACTGGTTTGCCGCGTTGGCATATACGTCGCTATACATAGAAGCAATATTGCTGACATCCATCATCCTTTATCTCCTTTATCAGCGTCTGAGGTTATTCGCCTGCTGCAGCATCTCATCCGAAGCCGTTATCGCCTTTGAATTCAATTCATAGGCACGCTGTGCAACGATCATGTTGACCATCTCGTCCACCACCTGGACGTTGGATCCTTCCAGATAACCCTGCAAAATGTTGCTTCTCTCAACATTCGCGTTTGTCGCCTCATTGATCGGCTGTCCGCTTGCAGCCGTCTGCTCGTAAAGACTGTCGCCCAGCTTATCCAGACCGTTGGGATTATTGAACTGGAATACACCGATCCGTCTGCCGATCAGCTGCGGGTTATTATCTGCATCGGGATAGCAGAGATTACCCCACTTGTCCACGGTAATTCTGTTCAGAAGATAGTTGTTGCCAAGAATGATCGGCTGCCCGTTCGTATCCAGCACTGGAAGTCCGTCCGTCGTCGCCAGCATATTTCCGTTGCTCGCCAATGTAAATTTCAGATTACCGTTGCGCGTATAATATGTATTGCCGTCCTCACCGCGAACTGCAAAGAAGCCCTTTCCGTTGATAGCGAATGCCGTATCACTCTCGGACGCAATCAGGTTGCCTGTCTTGAAGACCGAAGTAATCGCGGAATTACGGACACCGAGTCCGACCTGCGCGCTGGTAGGCTTCTGCTCTCCGTTCGCCGTCGTTGTCTTTGTCTGCAGCGTCTGATAAAGGAGACTCTTAAACTCGTTTACCTGCGTCTTATAGCCGTTTGTATTTACATTCGCAAGATTATTTGCAATCGTGTCGATATTTACCTGCTGGGCAACCATGCCTGTTGCCGCTGTCCATAAGCTTCTTACCATTTATCCTGCCTCCTTACTGAATCCGTCCAAGCTGTGACACTGCAATTCCAAGCGATTCGTCATAGGTCTGGATGATCTTCTGGTTGCTCTCATAAGCCCGCGTAATAGCGATCAGATTCACCATTTCCGAAACCACCTGTACATTCGACATTTCCAGATATCCGGACTTTACCTGTGCATCCGTGGTCGTAGTTCTCGCTCCCTCCACCGGACGGTAGTAGGTCTCGCCGTATTTCTCCAGATAATTATAGTCTTCAAAATCCGTGACCTGAATCTTCGCCACCTCTACGCCGTTCTGGGTAATTGTGCCGTCGTTGGCGATCTTGGCATCAATCAGGGTATTCAGCCTGATCCTGCTGTTCTGGGTACTGAGCACATAGTCTCCGTCCTCCGTAACCAGATAGCCATCCTTATTCAGGGTAAACTGACCGGCTCTCGTATACATGGTAGAGGTCTCTCCCGCCTTATTCGTAAACTCGATTGCAAAGAAGCCTTCTCCCGCAAGAGCAAGATCATAAGTATTATCCGTTACCCTGAACGACCCCTGTCCGTAATCAGTATAATTCTCACCAATCTTTACACCTGGATTATTCTTTCCAATCCTCTGGACATTCTGCAGTCCGACGGACTGATCTTTGATCTTAACCGTGAGAATACTGTCAAAAGACTGGCTGGTCGCTCCCTCTTTCTTAAAGCCAACCGTTGACGCATTCGCCAGATTGTTCGTCATGGTGTCCATGCGGTTCTGTTCATTAATCATTCCTGTGTAGGCGGTATATAAGCCCTTGAGCATCAGTGCCTCCTCCCTGCCGGTCTCTATCACCGACAGCATTTCTCTTAATTTTCTCTATAGCCGGAAAGGAATTCCACATATTTTCCTGTTCCGATTGCCACTGCCGTCATCGGGTCCTCGGCAGTCATGGTATTAATTCCGGTCTTCGCTGAAACAAGCTCCTCCAGTCCGCGCAGAAGGCTTCCACCTCCCGTCAGGACAATTCCTCTGTCCGCAATGTCCGCAGCCAGCTCGGGCGGCGTCTTTTCCAATACGCTGTGGATGGTCTCAACAATCTGAGCCGTCGTCTCGCGCAGCGCTTCCTCGGTCTCCTCGGAAGAAACCTTCACCGTCTTCGGCAAACCTGTCACCAGGTTACGTCCGCGAACATCCATATAGTCAATCTCTGCTCTCGGATATGCCGAACCGATCTTAATTTTCAGATCTTCTGCGGTGCGCTCACCGATCAGCAGATTATGTTTCTTTCTCATATAGCGGACAATTGCCTCGTCAAAGTCGTCACCTGCGATCTTGATCGATGCGCTGACAACCGTACCGCCGAGAGAAATTACCGCAATGTCCGATGTACCGCCGCCGATGTCAACGATCATATTTCCGCAGGGCTTGGAAATATCAATACCGGCTCCGATTGCCGCCGCAATAGGCTCCTCAATGATGGCAACCTCTCTTGCACCTGCCTGATAGGTTGCATCCTCAACCGCCTTCTTCTCCACCTCTGTCACGCCGCTCGGCACGCAGACCGCTATGCGCGGCTTCCTGAAAGTTCTTCTGCCCAGCGCCTTCTGGATGAAATATTTCATCATCTTCTCAGTCACGGTGTAGTCCGAAATGACACCCTGACGCAGAGGACGGACTGCAATAATGTTGCCGGGCGTCCTGCCCAGCATCAGGCGCGCGTCCTCACCAATTGCCTTAATCTTATTTGTATCTCTATCAAATGCAACAACGGAGGGCTCCTTCAATACAACGCCCTTTCCTCTGATGTATACTAAAATGCTGGCTGTGCCCAAATCAATTCCGATGTCTGTACACTGCATGTTACCTGTACCCCTTTCTAAACAATTCCGATATCCATAAACGAAGTCATACATTGTCTATTATAACCGAATTCCCATCATTTTCAAAGTTCTTTTGAAAAAAATTTTGGTGCAACAAGTTCGACGATGTGCCGCAAAGCGGCGACGGCTGCGAAGCAGACGCTTTTATGAATGGTTCGGGACTGAACTGTTACGTTCGGTCAGGGGCAGATTGTACAAAAAAGGACGCAACAAACAAAGCGGTTCCTTCCGCCTGTCTGCGCGTCCATGCCTTAATGATATTATTATCGGCTCTTGAAGGCGTTGTCCTTATATTGTTTCGTCAATTTATTTTTTTGATTCTTTTGCTATTGCCTTCTTGTCCTTCTCCAACATCTTTTTCACATAAGCGCCGGTGTACGACGTCTTGCACTTTACGATCTCCTCGGGCGTGCCCTTTGCAATCACGGTTCCTCCTCTGTCTCCGCCTTCCGGGCCGATGTCGATAATATAGTCTGCCGTCTTGATCACATCCAGATTGTGCTCTATGACAACCACCGTATTTCCACCGTCTGCAAGTCTGTGCAGAATCTCCACCAGCTTATGCACATCCGCGAAATGAAGACCCGTCGTAGGCTCGTCCAGAATATAGATCGTCTTGCCTGTACTCCGCTTGGAAAGCTCGGTCGCAAGTTTGATGCGCTGCGCCTCTCCGCCGGAGAGCGTCGTCGATGGCTGCCCGAGCTTGACGTAAGAGAGTCCGACATCGTAGAGGGTCTGAATCTTGTTGCGTATGGACGGCAGATTCTCAAAGAAGGGCAGCGCCTCCTCCACTGTCATATCCAGCACATCAAAGATGCTCTTTCCCTTATACTTCACATCCAGCGTCTCCCTGTTATAGCGCTTTCCGCCGCAGACCTCACAGGGCACATAGACATCCGGCAGGAAATGCATCTCGATCTTGATAATGCCATCTCCGCCGCACGCCTCGCAGCGTCCGCCCTTGACATTAAAGCTGAAACGCCCCTTCGTGTAGCCCTTCGCCTTAGCATCCGCCGTCGTCGCAAAGAGATCCCTGATCTGGTCGAAGACTCCGGTATAGGTCGCCGGGTTCGAGCGCGGCGTTCTGCCGATCGGGGACTGGTCGATGTCGATTACCTTGTCCAGCTGCTCCATGCCCAGAATGTCCTTGTGTTTTCCCGGTATGCATCTCGCACGGTTCAGGTCTCTCGCCAGATGCTTATACAGGATTTCGTTGACAAGGGAACTCTTGCCGGAGCCGGACACGCCGGTCACGCAGGTCATGACACCGAGCGGGATGTCCACATTGATATTCTTCAGGTTGTTCTCCTGCGCCCCGACCACCTTCAGCCAGCCGGTCGGCTTTCTGCGCTCCTTCGGAACGGGTATTCTCAGTTCACCGCTGAGATATTTTCCGGTGATGGACTCTGGTATCTGCATGATCTCTTCCGCTGTGCCGCAGGCTATGACTTCACCGCCGTGGGAGCCTGCGCCGGGGCCGATGTCCACGATATAGTCCGCGGCAAGCATGGTGTCCTCGTCATGTTCCACCACGATCAGTGTATTTCCAAGGTCTCTGAGACTTTTCAGGGTTGCAAGCAGCTTGTCATTGTCTCTCTGGTGAAGTCCGATGCTCGGCTCGTCCAGAATATAGCAGACGCCTACCAGACCGGAGCCGATCTGCGTCGCCAGCCTGATGCGCTGTGCTTCTCCGCCCGAAAGCGTGCCGGTCGCCCGCGACAGAGAGAGGTATTCCAGTCCGACATCGACAAGGAAGCCGACCCTTGCCCGGATTTCCTTTAAAATCTGCTTTCCGATGAGCTGCTGCTGATCGGTCAGCGTCATCTCTCCAATGAAAGCATGAAGATCGCGGATCGACATGGAGGTAATTTCGTAAATGTTCTTATCGCAGACCGTGACTGCCAGCGCTTCCTTTTTCAGTCTCATGCCCTTACACTCTTTACAGGGAGTAATCCGCATATAGCTCTCATACTCCTGCTTCATCGTGTCGGAAAAGGTCTCCTTATACTTCCGCTCCACATTCTTGATCAATCCCTCAAAGGCAACCGGATAGATGCCCTTTCCCCGCTGTCCGACATAATGCACCTCGACCTCTTTTCCGTTTGTTCCATAGATCAGGATGTGCTGAATCTTCTCAGGGTACTCGCCGAAGGGAGTGTCCAGATCAAATTTGTATTCCCGGCACAATGCCTGAAGAACCGCATTGGTGAAGCTCTTCTTATCCGTGCAGGACTGCCAGCCTGTGACGGCAATCGCACCCTCATTGATGCTCAGCGATTTATCGGGAATCATAAGGTCCACATCAAATTCCATCTTATAGCCGAGTCCAAAGCACTCCGGGCAGGCGCCGAAGGGATTATTAAAGGAAAAGCTCCTCGGCTCAATCTCGCTGATGCCGATGCCGCAGTCCGGACAGGAAAAGCTCTGGCTGAAGGTCATCGGTTCGCCGCCTATGACGTCAGCCACAAGCAGTCCATCCGCCAGCTCCAGGACATTCTCAATGGAATCCGCCAGTCTGCGCTCTATTCCCGGCTTGACAACCAGTCTGTCCACGACGATGTCTATATTGTGCTTAATATTCTTATCCAGACTGATCTCCTCGGTCAGCTCATACAGGCTGCCGTCAATACGCACCCTGACATAGCCGCTTCTCTTGGCGCGCTCCAGAACCTTTTCATGCTGACCCTTTCTGCCGCGGACAACGGGCGCGAGCAGCTGGAGCTTCGTTCCCTCGGGCAGCGCCATGATCTGATCTACCATCTGATCTACCGTCTGTTTGGCGATTTCCCGCCCACATTTCGGACAGTGAGGGATTCCGATTCTCGCATAGAGAAGACGGAAGTAGTCATAAATTTCCGTGACCGTTCCCACCGTCGATCTCGGGTTCCGGTTTGTCGATTTCTGGTCGATGGAAATCGCGGGCGAAAGTCCGTCAATGCGCTCCACGTTAGGCTTCTCCATCTGTCCGAGGAACTGTCTCGCGTAGGAGGACAGGGATTCCATGTAGCGGCGCTGTCCTTCCGCATAGATTGTGTCGAACGCAAGGGATGATTTTCCCGAGCCGGACATACCGGTCAGCACGACCAGCTCATTCCTCGGAATATCCACATCTATATTTTTCAGATTATGCTCTCTCGCCCCGCGAATCTTGATGTATTCCCTGGGGCGCATCTTCTTTACTTCTTCCATGTTAATCCTCTCACTACTCCTTATCTAACTCCTGTAGCTTCTGTTTCAGCTCTATCATCTTGTCACGCAGCTCTGCGGCCGCCTCGAAATTCAGATCTGCGGCTGCCTTCTGCATCTTTTTCTGGACATCCGCAATGACCTTTTCCAGTTCCTTGCGGTTCATGGACTCCGGATCCTTCTCGAACCGCAGTTCCTCCTTCGCCACCACCTTAGATATACTGATCAGGTCGCGCACTGCCTTCTTGATCGTCTGCGGCGTGATGCCGTGCTCCTCATTATATTTCATCTGGATCTCACGACGGCGGTTCGTCTCATCAAGGGCAACCCGCATAGAATCTGTGATGGTATCCGCGTACATAATGACATGTCCCTCAGCGTTTCGCGCAGCACGTCCGATCGTCTGGATCAGAGAGGTGCTGCTCCTCAGGAAGCCCTCCTTGTCGGCATCCAGAATCGCAACCAGCGAAATTTCCGGGATGTCCAATCCTTCCCTCAAAAGGTTAATGCCGACCAGAACATCGAATACATCCAGACGCATATCGCGGATAATCTCCGCCCGCTCCAGCGTATCAATGTCGGAATGGAGATATTTCACCCGGATGCCGACCTCCTTCATATAGTCGGTCAGATCCTCCGCCATCCGCTTTGTCAGCGTCGTAATCAATATCTTATTATGCTTTGCTACCTCTTTATTTACCTCACCGATCAGATCATCAATCTGCCCCTCAACCGGTCGGACATCTACCTCAGGATCCAGCAGACCCGTCGGACGGATGATCTGCTCCGTTCGCAGAAGCTCATGCGCCGCCTCGTAGTCCGATGGTGTCGCCGACACAAACATCATCTGGTCGATGTGCGTCTCAAACTCCTCGAAATTCAATGGTCTGTTATCCAGCGCCGAGGGCAGACGAAAGCCGTAATCGACCAGTGTCTGCTTTCGGGAACGGTCTCCGGCGTACATGCCCCTGATCTGCGGGATCGTCATATGGGACTCGTCCACGATGATGAGGAAATCGTCCGGGAAGAAATCGAGCAGCGTCATCGGCGGCGCCCCGGGCGGCATGAAGTTCAGATGCCGGGAATAGTTCTCTATGCCGGAGCAGAAGCCTGTCTCGCGCATCATCTCGACATCAAAGTTCGTCCTCTCCGCAATCCTTTGCGCTTCAATCAGCTTGTCCTCACCTTTAAAGTAGCGGACGCGCTCTTCCATCTCTTTCTCGATATTCTCACATGCCGCCTTGATCTTCTCCATGGAGACGACATAATGGGAAGCCGGATATATGATGATGTGGTTCAGGGTCGCGTGGATTTTCCCCGACAGCGGTTCAATCTCACAGATCCGGTCAATCTCATCCCCGAAGAACTCAATGCGGATAAAATAATCTCCGCCCTGCGCAGGGCAGACCTCCACGACATCACCATGCACGCGGAAGCAGCCTCGCTGCAGATCCATATCGTTCCGGTTGTACTGGATGTCTACCAGCTCGCGCAGAACCTGATCCCTGTCCTTTGTCATACCCGGGCGCAGGGAAACGGACATCCCCTGAAATTCCTCTGGGCTGCCCAGACCGTAGATGCAGGACACGCTGGCAACAACGATGACATCCCGCCTTTCCGTCAGCGATGCAGTTGCGGAAAGGCGCAGCTTGTCGATCTCCTCATTGATGGCGGAATCCTTTGCAATATAGGTGTCGGAAGAAGGCACATAAGCCTCCGGCTGATAATAGTCATAGTAGGAAACGAAATACTCCACTGCATTCTCCGGGAAAAACTCCTTGAACTCCCCATACAGCTGCCCTGCAAGCGTCTTATTGTGTGCAATGATCAAGGTCGGCTTATTCAGTGCCTGAATGACGTTCGCCATTGTGAACGTCTTTCCCGAGCCGGTGACTCCCAGCAGCGTCTCAAACTGGTTCCCCTGCCGGAAGCCATCCACAAGCTCCCTGATCGCCTGCGGCTGGTCGCCCGTGGGCTTATATTCACTGTGTAATCTGAATTCCATACTCACAAAATCCTTCCGAAAAAATTCGAGCTTCTTTCAATATAGCACAACAGGTGGAAAATGTACAGCGGAAAACGAACTTATGTTCTTTTTATTCTACCACTCTTTTCCCTATTGTGACCACACAAAAACTCTCTATGCATACAAAAAGGTCTCAGCCTTTATCGCTGAAACCTTTTTTGAACTGCTTTCCGGGTCATCTTTGCGACTATCCTGTCATACCCTGCCGCCGCGAGCGGATACATCATGACATAGTACGGGAAAATGTACCTCGCCTTTGCCTCCCAGATCACGCTGAAAAAGAAACCTCCGAGGATCATAACCGCCGGCAGAAGCGAAAGAGGCTGTTCCGTCCTGCGCACCGCTGTCAGGAAATAGAACAGGACTCCGAGATAAACCAGAAGCTGCATGCGGTCGGCAAGCCCTCCGATAAGCGCTTCTCCCTCCGCACTATATAGTCTCTCCACAAGGCTCCCCGTCTCCGGCGGATTTTCTTCTATGCTTTTTGCACTGAAATAAAGACTCTGGTACAAGGGATCATTCCACTGCGAGAGAATCTTTTTGCCAAAGAAACGAACCGCCTGCTTCGGTTCCGCCGCAAAATACCGCAGTCTCTCCCCAATCGTCTCCTTCATGACCGTCTCTGTCGCCGCATAGTCAAGCTCCAGCGAATTCAGAACCTCCTTCGGCATATTGTTGTACCATCCGCACACACCGCCGTTCTCTTCCAGTCCCATCGCAATCCATGAATTGACGGGAAGTCCCTTACCAAGCTCATAGCCAGAGCGGTATTCATACATCCGGTAAATGCCCTGATAACAGAATAGGGAAAGCACAACCGCCGCTATCGCCGCCAGCAGGAGCTGCGCTTTTCGGTTCCTCATGGCATACAGTACTGAAAGTATCAAAAGTGCAATCAACAGGATCAGGCTGTTCTTCCGCACAAGGACAGCACATACACCGGAAAGCACCATGCCCGCGAGGCTGCTCCAACGTCGGTGTTTCTGATAACGCACAGCCAACACTGCTGCCAGCATTGTAAAGAAAATACTCGGAATGTCTCCGTACACCCAGCTGGTGTAGAAGATCAGCGGAACACATCCCATAATCAGCAGACAATACAATATCCTCGCCGTCCGCGCCAGCTCCATCTCCCGCAAAAATCTGTAGCCGAGAAATACGGATGCCGCTGCAAAAAACACATTGAGCCATTCAAATGCAAGATAGTTGTTCTTGCCGACCACGGAAAAGAAAAGCTCCAGAAACGCAATCAGCCCAAGCTGATGCGGATAAATCTGACAATACCCACCCGCGCCGAGGAATGAGTAATCTCCTTCCATAAAGTACGTCGCCGCCGCACACAAAAAAGCCTGATCACCCTCCGGGACACGATCAAGGCTGTTGATCCACCAGCCTCCCCAGCCGGCAACCCAGAGCACTGCTGCCGCCACAAGAAAGCACTCTGCACTCCGGGCAACACGCTCCGGCACTCTCCCCTCCAGCCGCTTCAAGCAGAAGATCACCAGAAGGATTGCCGCCACTGTCAGCAGATTTCCCGGCAGTGTGTCCATACGGTTAATCGGGCGCTCCTGTGCCAGCAAAGGCATATACTGTGTGAAAACAAAAGACGCAAGTGTCAGAAAGGCGAACAGAGCTGTTCCGACCACGCAGACCACGCCATATGAAAAGGATTGTATTTTATTCATGCTTCTTCCCCCGCGCTCTTTTCTCCGGCGTTCCTGCCGTCTGTAAGCTTCTGTGCCAGCGCATATGCGCCGCAGACCGCATACAGAGTGTACCACGGAATATGATTGTACAGCTGGCGGTTGTTAGACTCCCACAGCATCAGGAACAGAAACAGACCGAATACCGTAAACTGCGCAATTTCAATGGTGCAATCCTTCCTGTGCTCAGAATTTCTTCGCCCCGAGAGCAGTTGTCCGCACATTCCTATCAGGAGCAGTGCATAGAAATAGCCGCTGGCAAGCATTGTGGAATAGCCGCCGTAGGCTCCGTAATCATTCATGCATTCATACATCAGGGTGCCCGGATACTGGTTAAATTCCGATGCTCCCATCTTGCCGGACGCAAAATTATATCTTGCCTTTGACACGAAATGTCCGGCGCTCCACGCCTCCGGCAGATGCTCAAAGAGATACGCCGCAGCAAGCTCTTTCTTCCCCTGTAATCCGAAGGTGTTCATACACTCTACCGCAAATTCACTGTTCTCGGGATAGCTCCCATTGCCGTGCACACCCATGGCAAGCCAGTAGGTCAGCGGCATTTTATACTGCTGCTCCAGCTCATAGTTCGGAAAACGGCTGCGGATGCCGGTCCAAGCCCCAATGCACAGCAAAAGCGCGACAAAAGCAATCGCAGCCCTATACAACAACGCTCTCTCCCGCAGCAGGACGCTCACGACCACCACTGCGACCAGCGAGATTGCAACTGTCGCCTTCATCGAAAAACCGATTCCCCATAAAATTCCAGCAAAAACGCTGTTTCTGAACTTTCCGCCCGGCTGCAACAGCTTCCACCACGCCCAGACACCGAAGGCAAGGCTCAGTGAATCCGTGTAAAAGTAATTCGTTCCGCTCCACAAGGGCAGGAACGCACTGTACAGTAACAAGCCGCCAAACGCCCAGAACGCCTGTCCCGTATGATGTCGAACCAGACGGTAAACGCACCGCCCGCCCCACACTGTCAGGGCGACATTGATACCTAAAAGCACATAAAAAGGATCGGAAAGCCGCAGCAGGGCACACACCTTCATCACCCCCGCCAGCAATAGAAAGATCGGAAAATTATTACTCCAGAGAGCAAAATAATGCCAGTCTACCTCCCCGCCGTAGGCAAGGGCATAAGCTGCCTGATAGATGTCCGCATAGTCGTACATGGGCGTATTGCGGGAGACAGCGGAAACTGCATACAGAGCCACCGAAAAAACTGCAAGGAAAATCCATAGCAGTTTTTTCTCATGGCGCTGTATAAAATTATCCATGCGTTTCAGCAGAAGATAAAACACAAAAATCCCTGCCAGACACACCGCCGTCACAAACAGCTCCTTATACCATACAATATTATGTGCAGTCCCGGTAATGCAGATAAGCCATATCACCGCAAGGAAAAGAAACATCACATACTGCAACAGTCTGAGAAAGGACAATCCCTGTTTCTTCATCTCTGCTCCTTACTGCTTGCTGATCAGCTCCTCCAGAACTTCCTTCGCCTTCTCAAGCTGGTTGTCCGGGCGATCCTCACTGCCGTAATAAGCCTCTCCGTCAAACTCGCACAGCACATCCGGCTCGATTCCAATGCCGTGGATGTTGTTGCCGTTCGGCGTGTAGTACGCGCTGATGGTAAGCTTTATCGCAGAGCCGTCGCGGAAGGACATAATCTGCTGGACGATACCCTTTCCGAAGGTCGTCGTGCCAACCAGTGTGCCGATGCCGTGATCCTTGATCGCACCCGCCATGATCTCCGCCGCGCTGGCAGAATTCATATCGGCAAGAACAACGAGCGGCAGCTGCAATTCATTCTCTCCGTCGCTGGTATATTCCTCCCTGTTTCCATACTTATCCTCCGTGTAAACAATCATGCCCTCCGGCAGGATCATATTACACATATCCACAACTGCGTCCAGATTTCCACCCGGATTACCTCTCAGGTCAAGAATGATTCCCCGCGCCGCAGAATTCTTTACCGTGGAAAGTGCTTCAGCGAACTGGTTTACCGTCACAGAGTCAAACTCCGTAACCTGAATATACCCGATTCTGCCATCCAGCATCGTATAATCTACAGTAGGCGCTTCCACTCTCCGTCTGATCAGAGTAACCTCAAGGTAATCGCTCTCTCCGTCCCGGATCAATGTAAGCGTGACCTCCGTGCCTTCTTCACCCTTTATCAGCGAAACCGCCTCGTTCAGCGTCAGCCCGTAGGTCGATACTCCGTCTACCTCATAAATCAGATCATTCGCCCGGAGATCAGCCTCCACCGCCGGAGAACCCTTCATCACGCCGCTGATTTTTGGAAGATTCTTCTCTGTATCCAGACTGACATATGCGCCGATCCCGTAGTAGACGCCCTCCGACTGCTCCAACAACGCATCCAGTTCCTCAGGCGTATAATATTCCGAATACGGATCTCCCAGGGAATCAAGAAGCCCCTTATAGATGCCGTCCTGCATCTCCTCGTTGCTCACCTCATCCAGATAATAATACTTATCAATCGTCTGTTCCAGCGCCTGCAGCTTCGCTATTGTGTTGGAATTAACCGCTGAGCTTTCGTCCAGCTCCACACTGTTAGAACTGCTCCCATTCTGCGCGATTGAATTCTGAATACCAATCCCCAGATAGACAATACCGACAACCAGTAAGGTTGCCGCCAGTCCTACAATCATTCCACCGAAAAACAGTGCCTTTCCGCTGCCCTTCTGCTCCTTCGGCGGCTGTGGTGCCGGTCCATTGTTCAAATGGTTGAAATAATTCTGATTCTCGTCCATAGTGCCTCCTATTTACTGATGTAATTCCATGGTGATGTATATGCTCCATTCAGTCTGACACTGAAATGAAGATGATTTCCTGTCGAGCGCCCGGTACTCCCGACCGCGGCGATCTTCTCTCCCCGAACCACAATCTCATCCTTTTCCACATAGAGCGCGGACGCGTGCATGTAGATCGTGTAAAGACCGGAGCCGTGATCAATCATGATATAATTTCCCATCGTTGCGCTGTAAGCAGCTGCAACCACCGTCCCGTCATAAGCAGCATAAATGGCAGTTCCCTTCGGTGAAGCAAAATCAACGCCGTTATGGAATTGTTCCACACCCAGTGTCGGATGAATCCTCATTCCATAGTCATCAGAAACCCTTGTATAGGATGCGAGCGGGAAAGTAAATGTACCGCCGTCATAAGTCAGCACCACACCGCTGCTCGCCAGAATTCTCTTCTTTTCCTCGGCAATCAGGTTTTCAAGTGAGGTAATCTCTTCCTCCTGTGCCTTAATTTCCTCTTCATACTCTTTTATTGCTTTTTCTTTATTGTTGATGTCCGTCTCATAATCACGGATATCCTGATTCTTCTGCTGGATCAGAGCCTCGAGATTCCTCTGCTCCTCCTCCACGCCGGCTTTCGCCTCGTCCAGAATCTCCTTTTCCAGTTCCAGCTCCTGCTTGCACAGCTCGACATACTCACGAACCATCTTGTAGTCCTGCCACCTCTTGCGGTCATACGAAATGGTTCTCTCCACATAGTCTGCTTTGTTCAGGAAATCGCCAAATCCAGCCGACTCCAACAGCATATCTATCATCTGCGGGTTGCCGGTCTCATATACCATTCTTATGCGTGAAATCATGGATTCTTTCTGCGTTTCTTCGTTTTCCAACGCAGTCTCCAGCTCGCTCTCCGTCTGGACGATCTCCGCTTCCTTGGCAGTAATCCTCTCCTGCAGATCCGCGATATTTGCCTCAATCTGGGCAAGGTTCTGATCCAGCTGGGCGACGTAATTCTTGAGGTTGGAACGCTGGGTCTCCAGATCCTTCTTGATGTTCTGCAGATTGCTCAGACCGTTCTGCAGGGAATTCTTCTCATTCTGTGCCTGTCGTATCTGCTCCTCTTTCTCCTTGATGCTGTCGGAAGTGATGGACGAAAGCGTCAGCGCGGATGCTTCCTGCGCCGCAGAATCCGACAGGAGAACCAGCCCCAGCACCGTCAGAACCAGCAGGCACTTCTTTATACTGTTCTTTCTCATACTCTCCTGTCTATACATGCAAATGCTTTTTGACCGTTGAAATACTTCCCAAAAATCCGATTCCCATACCCATGATAAGCGATACAGGCGTAAGAACGCCGAAAACCTGCTCTACCGTCAGGAAATTCAGGAAATTGCTGAGAATGGAAAAACGCTCCACAATGTAATTCAGGGCATAGTTGTAAAGCGTATGGATCAGTCCGAGCGGGATTGCAGCCCCCAGCAGTCCGATCAGAATACCCTCCAGCACAAAGGGCGCCCTCACAAAGAAATCGGTCGCTCCGATGTACTTCATGATATTGATCTCTGTCGAACGGACGGAAATGCCGACTGCAACCGTGTTGCTGATCAGGAAGATACTTACCGCAAGCAAAATGATAATAATGCCCACCGAGACATAGGCGATCAGAAGGTTCACACCGCTGAGCGTGTCCGCCGTCACCTCGGAGAAGTTCACCTTGCGCACCTCCGGTATCGACTGAAGCCAGTTTACAAGGGCGTCCTGCATGGAGACATCGCTGAGATAGATCTCATAGCTATATTCCCCCGCAAGAGGATTCTCAGGGAATCCGTCTGCATAATTTTCGCCGTAATAATCGGAGGCGAAATTCGCCCATGCTTCATCATCCGAAATGTAAACCACGTCTGAGACTTCAATTCTCTCGGAAATCTTCTGTCCGATCTCCGCAATGCGCTGTTCCGTGGGAACCTGATTTTCGGCATGGGATTCGCATTTATCGTAATCATTATGAAAAAACACCGTGACGGAGACACCCTCCTCCGCCTTCATTACGATGCTCTGAAAATTCGCAACAATGGCATAGAAAATGCCAAACAGGAACAGACATGCCGAAATCGTGGCAATCGACGCCAGCGAATACCATTTATTCCGGAAAATGTTGGCGAATCCCTGCTTGATCGTATAAAGCAATGTACTAATCTTCATCGATGTATTCGCCTCCCTCCTCGTCGCTGACGATCACGCCCATCTTCATCGTAACGACACGCTTACGCATGGCATTGACAATCTCTCTGTTATGTGTCACGACAACCACCGTCGTACCGTTCTCGTTGATCTCCTCCAGCAGCTTCATGATCTCCCATGAATTCTTCGGATCCAGATTTCCGGTCGGCTCATCTGCCAGCAGAATGGAGGGTGTGTTCACCAATGCTCTGGCAAGCGCCACTCTCTGCTGTTCTCCTCCGGAAAGCTGCTTGGTCTTCGCCTTATATTTTCCCGCAAGCCCCACCGTCGCCAGAATCGCAGGAACATTCCTGCGGATTTCATTTGCGGGGGTTTCCACGATTCTCTGCGCAAACGCAACATTCTCATAAACATTCCTGTCGTTCAGCAGACGGAAATCCTGAAACACAACACCGAGGTTTCTCCGAAACTTCGGAACCTGTCTGTGCTTCAGCTTTGCAAGATCGTTTCCCATAACATAAACACTGCCGCTGGTAGCAGTGAGCTCCCGCAGCAGAAGTTTGATCAGTGTGGATTTTCCGGAGCCGCTGTCTCCCACAATAAACACAAACTCGCCCCTCCCGATGCTGAGGGTGATATCATTCAGCGCGGGAGAGCCGGAGGAATACACCTTGCTCACATTGTCGAGGTAAATAACACCCTTCTCCTCGATCAGCTTCTCCCTTTTCTTCTTCAGCAGTTCCTTATTTGCCATAACAATCCTCGTTTCCCTTAAAAATCCGTATTCTCCATGTATCTCATATATTTTACCACCATCAGGGCAATCTTAAAGGTAATAGCGTCCTCAAACACGCGCAGATCAAGACCTGTGCTCTTCTGAAGCTTATCCAGACGATAGACCAGCGTGTTTCTGTGAATAAACAGTTGTCTGGAAGTCTCGGACACGTTCAGGCTGTTTTCAAAAAACTTATAGATGGTGGCAAGTGTCTCTTCATCAAATTCATCGGGGCTCTTACCGTCAAATATCTCGCGGATAAACATTTTGCAAAGCGGAATCGGCAGCTGATAGATCAACCGTCCAATGCCCAGCTCGCTGTATGCGACAATGTCTCTCTCGTCAAAGAATATCTTTCCAACATCCAGTGCCATCTTTGCTTCCTTATAGGAACGGCTGACTTCCTTGATCTCCTGTACAACGGTTCCGTAAGCGATCCTGATGTCCTTGATGCCTTCCTTCTGTAGATACTGCTCAAGCACTCTCGCCGTCTTGTCTATTTCCTTCGCCGCATCTGTCTCGGACAGTTCCCGCACCACAATCACATTATTTTCGTCAACCGCCGTGACAAAATCCTTGCTGTTCGCGCCGAAATGCGTCCTTGCCAGCTCCAGGGCATTGTTATCCCTGCCGTTTCCTGATTCTATAATCATGACAACACGGGGTACATCCGTCTGTATATGCAGCTTCTTGGAACGGCTGTAAATATCTACAAGCAGCAAATTATCCAGCAGCAGATTCTTGATAAAATTATCCTTATCAAATCTCTCCTTGTATGCCACAAGAAGGTTCTGAATCTGGAATGCAGCCAGCTTGCCGATCATATAGACATCCTCGCCCGTGCCGCCCGCAACCAGAACATATTCCAGCTGCTGCTCATCAAATATCTTGAAATACTGATATCCTTGAATCTCCTGTGAATCCGCCGGTGATGTTGCAAACTCCACAGCTGCCTTAGGGCTGGTGCCCATTTCTGTCGTGGACGCAACCTCCTTGCCGTCTATATCCATGACACAGAGTTCCACCCGTGCTATACCCTTTAACCCGTCAATCGTATTCTGCAATATTTGATTTGAAATCATAAAAAACCCCGCTCCTTTGCTTATGTAACCCCATTTTGCGTTTGCAATACCATGTTTAATTCTTAATCACAGTATAGATGTCCATCCGGACGCTTTCTGTTTTAGAATAAGACCAGTATACCATACTAAAAATATTACAAAAACATGAGCGGAAATGCAATAGGTTTTTATGAAATTTCACAAAAAGCCATCTGAGTTTTCTTTCAGACAGCTTTTCGGTCGCATCATTAAATCCTGATATCAATATTCGCCCCGACACCGGGATTGACACTTTGTTCCATCGCTGCGGCATCCAGTATTTTAACCAGCCCTTCGCCCAGCTCCTCTGTATTGTCTATGGCTTTGCTGAGCACCGCCATCCCGACCTGGGATTTCGTAGAATAATCCGACAAAGCTATGGAAACACCTGCAATATCCATATCGCCGCCCCCTTTCTTCTGTCATCTCCATTTTATCACTTTTTTCTCATTTTTCTATAATAGAAGCCAAATTTTCAAATTCTTAAGAATTCACTCTCCGGATCGTCCTCTCCCCGATCTCAACCTTACCCTGCTTTAACAGCCTTCCAACCGCGCGCTTGAACTCATTCTTGCTCATACCTGTCTCGTGTTTAATGACCTCCGGCGCCGCCTTGTCGCTGAACGGGAGCGCACCTTCATAGCTGTCCAGCAGCTTTAAGATTTTCTCCGCATCTGCATCCATCTGAAGATACGCCTTCTCCCGGACACTGAGGTCGAGCTTTCCGTCCTCCCTCACCCTAAGAACCCTCGCCTCAATATCCGTTCCCGGCTGTATATCGCCGTACAGCTCCTTCTTGGGTATGAGTCCGGAATACAGATTGTCCACCGCCACAAATGCACCGAAATTGTCGCTCAGCTCATATACTCTTCCGTGCACTCTGTCCTCCGCCTTGTAAGGGCTGTCGGTGCGCAGCGCCCCATAGACATTCATGGTCGCGCAGAGACGGCTGCTCTTATCGATGTAGAGCATGACAAGCACCTTGTCTCCCTGCTGCACTCTTCCCCGCTGCTCACGGAAGGGCAGAAGCAGATCCTTCTCCAGCCCCCAGTCCAGAAACGCGCCGTACTTTCCCACCTGTGCCACCGTCAGCTCCGCAAGCTGTCCCATCTGCAGCTTAGGCTCCCGCACCGTGGCAATCATACGGTCTCCGGAATCTCTGTAGACAAAGACCTCCACGCGGTCTCCGACCTTTTTACCCTCCGGCACCTGCTTTACCGGCAGAAGGATATGCTCTGCCGCATCCTCAAAGCTGACTGCCAGATAAACGCCGAAGTCTACCTTTTTCACTATGACAAGTTCCTGTTTTTCTCCTAATCGAATCATCGAAATTGTTCTCCTTTTTATTTCCGGGTAAACTCCACCGTGGTATAAAGCGCCCCGCCCTCATCCGACAGCGTCACAATCACCCTGTCTCCGTCACTGACAACGCAGGGAATCAACACGTCATCCAGAAACGCCTGCTTCTTGTATTCCGCGCGCACCTGACGGATCACAAAATCCTCCGGCAGAAAATCCATCGCCATATCAATATATTTCTGGTTATTGACATGGTGGTTCGTGTCCAGATGATGCTTCCGCACGATGATCGGCTCCTGTCGGACGCCTCCCTCCGGAATGGCGATCTTCCTTGAAGCGTACTCCATCTCCAGCTTTGCCTCCAGACGATACCGCTCCAGCATAAGCTCCGGCACGGAAGCCGGTCTGCCTGTCTCCGTATTCAGAAGCGTCCAGAGCGAATTTGCCTTCGCAATATATTTCCCCTGTTCGTCCAGCATGGCGAAGTTCCTCTGCGCCATAAAGCCTCTGAGCTCGTAGGGGCTTGTCCCGATCACGACGTTCTCCCCGAGCATGGGATACCGCTCCACCACGATCTGCCATGCGCACAGCACCCAGACCTGATGTGTATTTTTCAGATATTCTACGCCCACTCCGAGATCCTCGGACTGAAAGGTGGAGCAGTCCTGAAAGTAGTTAATCAGCGACGCCATCGTCAGTCTGCCCTCGCTGTCCACCTCGCTATATCTTATCCTGCTTTGAAACTGATACATATTAATCTCCATTCTGTTAAAGCAAAAGCTGTTTTATAATCATAAACACCCAGTAGAGCGCAAATACCAGCATACCGGAGTTACCGAAGGCAATGCTGAACTTCAGCTCCTTCGGAATCGCAGTGTTTCCCGGTTCGAACCGGAATCTCTTCTGCGCCGCAAAGACGATAAACAAAACCAGCCCCGCCACAAGTATGCACAGGATAAACAATAACAGAAGTCCGTAAAGTCCCCACCAGATCAGCGTGTCCGATCCCGGTCCCGGCATCGGCAGCGTCGTCACCATTCCGCCCTCCAGCATGCTCCCCAGATCCAGCTTCTGCATGAGCAGGAGCGTCAGGAATCCACTGATAAAATTAAAGAGCATATGTAGGGAGATCGTAATTTTCAGGTTTCCTGTCTTCACATAAAGATATGCCAGCATCGTACCGATGATAAAGGCGTAGATAAACTGGTTCAGATTGCCATGGAAAAGTCCAAACATGAGCCCTGAAGTCAATACAGCAATGCCTTCCCCATAGCGCACTGCACGGTCTACAATCAGCTTGCGGAACACAAACTCTTCCATAATAGGCGCACAGAGCACTGTATATAAGAAAACCGCCCATGGGCTCACTGACATCATGACCGACGCAATCTGGTTCTCAACCGGATTTCCGGTGGCAAAGCCAATCACCGTCGTGATGATGTTGCCAGCAAAGTTAGAGGCATAAGCCATCCCCATACAGATAACAGCCGCCAGCATATATTTTCCCGGAGAAAGCTTGCGCCGCTGCACAGGCTCTGCCGGAATCTTCTTTTTCATCAGAAGCATCAGGAGCGGGAATGCCACAAGATACATGGAAATTGCCGACAATAAAAGCGTTATGTCCGCATTTTCAAGCCATCCGGGCTTTAGGGCTCTCACGACAAGACCAATCAGCAGCTGTACAATATAGATCAGTGCCACATCCGCAATATAGAACCATCCTATTTTTGAAAATCGTCTTTTCGCTTCAATCGCTTCCTGCACAATTCATCCTCCGTCTTCCCACAACTGTTTTCATATATCATCTTTTGCCTGCTCCCATTTATACTTTGCCACATCCGCAAAGGTTCCTTCGGATTCCGGTTTATTCAAATAACTACCCCCTCTTTCTCCACGTTACGGTAAAACATATCCGCATTCTTCCAGTAGTCAAAGTGATCCTTGCTCTGCACTACCGGCATAATGTCCGTCTCATGTTCATTATTGAAGTCATAAGTAATATCGCAGATTTTTCTTTCTAAAGGACTTACATTGTCCACATTAGCGTCCACCAATACCATAACATCTACATCCGAATCCGGGCGAAAATCTCCTCTCGCATACGATCCGTATAAAATCACCTTCTTAACTCTGTCATCCGTAACCTTTTCCAGTTCTTCCCGATAAATCTTCAATAAACTTTCAATCTGCTACGGCATTACCTACACCTTCTTTCTGTTCCTAATATGTGCTGTTTTCTGTAATCATAGTACCACAAGCCTCTCATTTTCTCAATGGCTGCTCTACGATATTTTCTGTATCTGCCTCTGACCGGGTACCGGTACAATCTGTGTCACCTTCCCCTCGGAAACAATCTTTTTCCTGGCAGCAATATAATATTTTTCTGTAGCAGCCTCCGAATCACCAATGTAAGAAGCAATCTGTTTAATAGGAGCTCCATTATCATACATTCTCGTTGCCAGAGTTCGGCGGAGCACATGCAAGCTTCCTCCCAGTACTTCGAGATCAGCCGCACGGTAGATTGCTTCCGCCCAATGTTTCAGGTTAGTTACCGTATTGCAGGCACAATCACTTCTTCATATTGGAAAAAATAAGATGTTGGAATTAATTCAGAAAGGGGAGATTCCCGCTATTGTATTGAGGAATAGCTATCGTATCTACAAGTTAGATCTGATACATTATCTCATTTCAAAATAAAAGAATCGACTCAAGCTAATCTCTTGAGTCGATTCCATATCTTTGAGTATAAACGCAGGCGTATCGACGTAAGTCCTATACCACCTAGACATCCCGTCACAAACCGTCTGGCATTATTGGAATCCTTTATTCCAAAATACTGCATCAATCCATCACATACCATTGCGCTCAGAAATAGTACTGATATTCCTATTGATAACTGACGCTTACTATATAAACCATATGTAAACAAGGTAGAAATTATAATCCCCGTGCATCTTGCACAGACAGGAAATTGATACCCTTTGTAGGAAAAACTTCTTTCAGGCTTCTGATGACAACCTAATTTTTTTCCAATTTCCATTGCTTTGATCCAAATTGCTAACGCATTTCTATCCTTACGCTTCAAACTTGAATCCACATTTCTTGCATACCCAATATGCTCTTGTCTCCGTTTTTCTATCATCCGTCCATCCACATATCGTACCCAATGGTCCCAACAGAATCCCACCGCATATTCCTTTGCACACAGAATAGTCCGAACCTGTTGTCTCCGATTCTGCTATAATTCGACAATCATCATATCCGCATCTGGGGCACTTCATTCTGTCTTCCTCTCTTATCTGAGTTTTTTATTTATTTTCTTTGCATTTCTATATGCACCAAAGCTTGTTACAGCATTTATCTTCGCTGCGGTTGCTGCAGAATGTGTATTTCGCTCAATATTACCCATTTTGCTTGTCTGCTTTGCTGCTTCAACAGCAGTTGCCTCTGTAGCATTCTGAATGGACTTCTGCATTTCTTCCATCCGCTTCTCATGCTGCACGCTCTCATACAAATTAAATGCTTCCTTCTTTGTATCAGCTCTTCCATCCTCCAAATATCCCAACAGCTCCTTCACCGTTTCTAAAGTATTATATTTTTCAGGAATATAATTGCTTCTAAACGCGAACTGAAAGTCCTCGGTTTCTTTATATTCAGCAATTTTCTCTTCTGCTGCCTGTTGTCTTTCCTGTAGTGGAGGCATTTTACTATTGAGCAACTGTTCCTTTTCCGCAGCTCTCTTGTTGTTATAAAGCAATCCATCAACCGCTGCTTGTACAAAAAATCCTATCACCAAGAAACCTACTCCCCATAGAAATCCTAAATTAAAAAATACCAAAATCGTCGCTATTATCCATATAGCAACAATCCATCCACCACCTTTATGGTCAATATCCGCTACTTCCTGCTCAACTTGTTTTATTTCATTCTCAACATTAATTTTTTCACTGTATAAATCGTACCAGGCTTTCCAAATATCTCTTATTCTTCTAAAATCAGTTATCAGTTGTTCTCTCTCATTATCCATGGTTTTCTCCTTTTTTACTTTCCTGTAGTTTCAAATATGATCTTTCGCAAGTGTCTGTCCGTATAATCAAATTCTTTGGCAAGTTCCTGCAAATTCGTACCATCATAGCGTCGCTTGACTTCTCCTGCCACATAGTCTGCCTTGTAGAATCTCTTCGGAAAGGTAACCTGTTGTCCGCGGAACTCTTTGAAAATCAGCTCTGTGTCTTCAGGTCCTACCAAATCCATAAGGGTTCTATAAATATCCGCTGCTCCCTCCTTGTGCCTTTTTTGATCGTTCATTTGCCTTACCTTCTCTCGTAAATTATCTGCTCTTATCCCACCTCAATTCCGATAATATCATTGAGTAGTACTTATCTTGGGATAAATTATAGCGTATCCTTATTGTGTTCTCATTTGAGATTCTGTTGCATTTTTTCCTTGTCTTTTTCATTTTTTTTCGACAAAATAGGGCAAAAATCGAAATTTTTGCCCTGAAAATTATCCTACGTCATTTTTTCCAAAAACTTTTACCTATAAATTGACCTATCCATAGGTAAATATTATTACTTATCCAACAATACTAGTAAATACTTCCTGCCATGCTCTCCTGTTCCCCACTCTCTTACTTGGCAAAAGTATTTTTCAATACATTCCGTAAATCCGGTATTTTCCGGACACCAAAAAACCTCAGTAGATTTCTCTACTGAGGTTTTAATGAGCAGGGCTACAAGGATTCGAACCTTGAAATGACGGAGTCAGAGTCCGTTGCCTTACCGTTTGGCGATAGCCCTATCTGTATTACTTGATAGAGTATACACGAAGTATTACCAAATTGCAATACCTAAATTCAAATTTTTTCAATTTTTTTAGCGAAGGTTTTAATTGACAGCACCCACATCAGTAGAAAGGCAGCAACACAGCCTGCCATAAAAAGCTTTATGGGAATGGTCTGGAAATGTCCGCGATAGACCATTCAGGTTTACCATGTCTTCCTTTGCGAGTCTGGTGGCAGCCAGTCCAACGCCAAAGCATAACGCAAGCGCCATGCCTCTTTTCATATAATCCTTCCATGATGTTCTGCAATCCTCTCTGTCATCCATGCACCCGCACACAAACAGCATAAACCCAAGCAGAGACGCTCCATAAATTCTGTAAGTAAACAGATGATGTATCGATGTGTGATTATTTAAAATAAGATACCATGCAGCAGAAGTCAATGTCACCGCTGCATATATCAATTGTTGCGATTTTATCTGTAAATCCCTACGCCAGAAGCGATAGACAAAAAACACAATCCATGCCAGTAAAATCAATATAAACAGCGGAAAGAAATAATGCCTGAAATTATTGTAAAGGGTATCGATCCGATTATATGTCTGGTGCAGCAGCCTGAGTTCTTCCTTCAGACTGCCCTCCATGCGATAGAATACGGCGGATACTCCTTGTCTCAGGATTTACCGGAATACAATATGCCTATGTGAGAAGAAGAATGCCTATGATTCCCGCAGCAAACAGGGTGATTATATATTTCAGCAGGCTTAAAAGAACGCTCCTGATGTTTTCTCGCATTGTTCAATTTCTCGTTATGTATTTTACTATTTTATCCCACATAGGATAACATATTTTCCCTCAAAAGGCAATGTAAACCCGTCTTCTTGAAACGCTATGGTTTCATCCCTCCATGCATGAGGTTTTCCCTCACGCGGCTTTCCGACATTCTCATTTCTACAGCATTACGTTATAGGGTGTAACCTCAAATCCAGTTTACCCATGATATTCGTATATTACAAAATGTCACCTAATTTGTTAATGTGCATTTTGTTTTGACAATATATTTCTCTGTTCTAACGCCAGCCCAATCAGTCGATCCGCCTGATCAGCCATAAACAGAGGGATGTTCAACATATCATCGTCCAACTTCAGATTGTCCAAAGAAAAACGTATACGGAGTTTGACCTTATCGGGAAATAGTTCTTTGAATTTCTTCAGGCTTCTGCTGGTTGTATTGGCTTCGGATTTGACCTCGACAGGAAAAATGTCATTCTCACGCTGGATCAGGAAATCCACTTCGTAGGGTGGGTTGTTCTGCGTCCAGTAGCGAGGAACTACCTCAAACTGTGTAATCAAAGTTTGCAGCACAAAATTCTCGGTCAACGCACCCTTAAACTCGGTGAACAAACGATTTCCCTCTCCAAAGGCTGTGGGAGCCAGCTGTGCCAGGCGGCGAAGCAGACCAACATCAGCAAGATAAATCTTAAAGGCTGACAAGTCATCGTAAGCCGCCACAGGAAGACCGGGAGCGGAGCTGCGGTAAATTTTATGCACTAATCGGGCATCTACCAGCCACTGCAACGCATCCTTATATTCACGGGCTCTTGCGCCTTCTTTGACAGCCTTGTAGATAAATTTCTTGTTCTCCCTTGCCAGCTGAGAAGGTATAGACTTCCAAATCATGGAAATCTTAGGGAACTCGCTGACATTCGGATGTTTTGCGAAATCACGCTCATAGGCATCAGCAATGCCTGACAGGGCTTCCTGCATAGCGGAAACGTCACGAGCCTCTGTCCACATCAACACGGACTCAGGCATACCGCCTGTAACATAGTACATCTTCAATTTCTCATACAAAGGATTAAAGAATGCATCTGGAATCGGCTCAATGATATCCACACTTTCCAGATATGCAGCAAGATTTTCATCTCCATTGGCAATTAAAAATTCCGAAAAAGTCATAGGATCAACCTGCATGAAATTGACCTTACCGACAGGGAAAGAGGATGGCTTTGCCAGTGCAATTCCCAGCAGAGAACCGGCGCAGGCAATATGATACTGCGGCGCATTCTCGCAAAAATACTTCATAGAGTTAATAACTTTAGGACAGTCCTGCACTTCGTCAAAGATAATCAATGTTTTTCCGGGTAGAATTTTCTGACCGCTCGCCAATATTAGGTTTTGTAGAATGCGGTCAACATCCTTGGTAGTCTCGAAGAACTGTTTGTATTCTTCGTTTTCATCAAAGTTAAAATAAGCAGTATTTTCATAGTAACGCCTGCCAAACTCCTTCAGAATCCATGTCTTGCCTACCTGACGCACCCCTTTCAGAATCAAAGGCTTACGGTAGGGCGAATTCTTCCAGTCCAGCAGTTTTTTTAAAGCAAAACGTTCCATGTCCTTGTCCCCACATTTTTATTAATAATTTCGTGCTTACTAATCACACTTTTATTACTGTTTTTGTGTTTCGCAATCACACTTTTATTATATGCAATAGAGCAAAAAATACAACCCCTATTACAAAATAATGATTGCTCCGGATCTGACCCTCGCCAGAGCGCACCTATAGCGCATCAACGAAAAAAGCCTGCCGCATTGATATGCGGCAGACTCCTCTCTGTTTTCCGTTCACTTATACTTCAAAGGTCAGCTCACCATAGGTAGGTACCGGCCATACTTCCTTGTCCACCAGCATCTCCAGTTCATCAATCGGTGCACGCAGCTCAGCCATGGCATCCTTTACGGTATCCTTGTAGAAGAATGCCTGTGCCTTTACATCCTCCATTACAGTAGCATCGGCAACCGCCTTCTCCAGCTTGGTCAGCGCAGCCTTCGCAGCGGAAAGCCTGATGCTCACGTCGCCGAGCAGCTCTGCCTGAACGGATGCATCCGCTCCCGCCTCCTTCACGGCAATCACGGTATCCGCAAGTGTCTTCGTATACTTTACGACTGCCGGAATGAATTTCTTGCTCGCCATGTCGATCATGGTAAGTGCCTCGATATTGATGGTCTTTGCGTAAGTCTCATAGGTAATCTCCTCGCGGGATTCCAGTTCAACCTTCGTAAAGATACCGAATCTTTCAAACAGCTTGATTGCCTTGTCTGTCGTCAGCGTGGACGCTGCCTCTACCATGGACTTGATGTTCGGCAGTCCGCGTCTCTCAGCTTCCTTTACCCACTCCTCGGAATATCCGTCTCCGTTGAAGACAATTCTCTGGTGCTTGGTCATGTATTCCTTGATCAGATCATGTACGGCAATGTCAAAGTTATCCGCCTTCTCCAGTATGTCAGCCGCCTCGCAGAACGCTTCTGCTACAATTGCATTAAGCGTTGTGTTCGGGCTTGCGATAGAGTCAGCCGAACCGACCATACGGAACTCAAATTTATTTCCGGTAAATGCAAACGGTGAGGTTCTGTTACGATCCGTTGCATCCTTCTCGAAATCAGGAAGTGTGGAAACGCCTGTCTCCAGCTTGCCTCCCTCGATCAGATGTGCAGCCTCTCCTGTCTCAATGAGCTGCTTTACAACATCCTCAAGCTGCTCTCCGAGGAACATGGAGATGATTGCGGGCGGTGCCTCGTTTGCTCCCAGTCTGTGATCATTGCCGACGTCAGATGCACTCTGGCGAAGCAGATCAGCATGGGTGTCAACCGCTTTCATGATGCAGGCAAGTACCAGCAGGAACTGGATGTTCTCGTTCGGTGTGTCACCAGGATCGAGAAGATTTATGCCGTTATCGGTTCCCAGCGACCAGTTGTTATGTTTACCGGAGCCGTTCACACCTGCGAAGGGCTTCTCATGAAGCAGACAGGTCATGCCGTGGCGCCCTGCCACCTTCTTCATCGTCTCCATTACCAGCTGGTTATGGTCTACCGCGATATTTGCCGTCTCATAAACCGGTGCAAGCTCATGCTGTGCGGGAGCGACCTCATTGTGCTGGGTCTTCGCGGTAACGCCGAGCTTCCACAATTCGATATTCAGATCCTTCATATAAGAACCGATGCGCTCACGGATCGTTCCGAAATAGTGATCCTCAAGCTCCTGTCCCTTGGGAGCCGGTGCACCGAACAATGTCCGTCCCGCAAAGATCAGATCCTCACGCTGTAAGTATTTCTCCCTGTCAACAAGGAAATATTCCTGCTCGGGACCGACGCTTGCGACAACCTTCGTCGCCTCGGTGTTTCCAAAAAGTCTCACGATACGGAGCGCCTGCTCGCTGACTGCCTCCATGGAACGGAGCAGCGGTGTCTTCTTATCCAGCGCTTCTCCTGTATAAGAACAGAACGCCGTAGGGATGCAGAGAATCACTCCGGTCGCATCCTCCTTCAGAAATGCAGGAGATGTAATATCCCATGCGGTATAGCCTCTTGCCTCAAAGGTTGCACGCAATCCGCCCGAGGGGAAGGAAGACGCATCCGGCTCGCCCTTGATCAGCTCTTTTCCCGAGAACTCCATGAGCATTCTGCCCTCCTCATCGGGATGGGTCACAAATGCGTCATGCTTTTCAGCGGTAATTCCGGTCAGCGGCTGGAACCAGTGAGTGTAATGGGTCGCGCCGTTCTCTACGGCCCAGTCCTTCATTGCCTTTGCGACAACATCGGCGGCAGCCAGCGACAGTTCACCGCCCTGCTCCATAACCTTCTTAACCTCTTTAAAGGTACTCTTAGGCAGTCTCTCTTTCATCTTACCCAGTGTAAATACCTTGCTGGCAAAGATGTCTTCCACATTTAACACTTCACTCATAGTCGAATCCTCCCTTGTTTGAATTAAATTTTCAAAACAAAAAAGGCGCTACACTCCCCGTGTAAACGCCTTCGTTTCATCTTGAAAACCTGTTTAGTTATAAGGTTGCCCTCTATGGTTTCATACTATAACTCATTTTTTTTACAAATGCAAGCCCTAAAATAAAAAATTTTATTTTAACAGTTCAGCCATAGAGCGGCAGAATCGGAGCGTGGGTGCTTGCACACAAAGCGCCGGTTCTGTCGTTCTATGAGCGGAGCGCCCGGTAATGAAATAAAAGGTGAGCCGCAAAGCGGCGTCGGCTGCGCAGCAGACGCTTTTATGAATGTCCCCGGGGCTGAACTGTTACACCTCGAAGATCAGATCCGCATAGGTCGGGAACGGCCAGTAGGTCTTGTCGACCATCTTCTCCAGTTCATCGGCAGGGCGACGCAGCTCATTCATTGCGGTAACGACCCTGTCATGGTAACGGAATGCCTGCTCCTTGCCTCTCGGCATTGCAAATGCCTCTGTCTCCTCCGCCTGCAGCCTCTCCGCTGCACGCTTTGTCTCCGTCAGCTTCTCCGTGACCGCCTTCAGCAGCTCTGCGGGCACAGTCGCATCTCCGCACGCTTCCTTTACCTTCAGCGTAGTCTCCGCCAGAGACTTTGCAAAGGCTGTCACGGACGGGATAATCTGTTTGTTTGCCATATCCAGCATTGTCAGCGCCTCGATGTTGATCGTCTTTGCATAGGTCTCATACAGGATCTCCGCGCGGGAACGCAGCTCCGGCTCTGTGAAAATGTGGAACTTCTCAAACAGACGAACTGCCTTTTCCGTTGTGAGCGCACCGACCGCCTCCACCATGGACGGGATGTTGGGAAGCCCTCTTCTCTTCGCTTCCTCCTCCCACTCCTTCGCATAGCCGTTGCCGTTGAAAATAATGCGCTGGTGCTCCGTTAGGTATTCCTTAATCAGATCATGCACCGCCATATCAAAGTCCTCTGCCGTCTCGAGACGATCTGCCGCCTCGCAGAATGCCTCCGCAACGATTGCGTTCAGCGTAGTGTTCGGGCTGCCAATGGAATCCTCGCTGCCCACGCTGCGGAACTCGAACTTGTTCCCCGTGAAGGCGAACGGTGAGGTTCTGTTTCTGTCTGTCGCATCCTTTACGAAATCGGGAAGCGTGGAAACACCGGTTCTGAGCACGCCGCCCTCCTTCAGGGAATCCGCCTTGCCCGTCTCGACAAGCTGATTTACCACATCCTCCAGCTGTTCCCCGAGGAAGATGGAGATGATCGCGGGCGGTGCTTCAAAGCCGCCAAGTCTCTGGTCGTTGCCCACATTCGCCGCACTCTGTCTGAGCAGATCTGCATGGGTATCGACTGCCTTAATGATACAAGCCAGTACCAGAAGGAACTGGATGTTCTCATTGGGCGTCTGTCCCGGTTCAAGAAGGTTGATGCCGTTGTCGGTCGTTATTGACCAGTTGTTATGTTTTCCGGAGCCGTTGACCCCGGCAAAAGGCTTTTCATGTAACATACAGCGCAGACCGTGCTTTCCTGCCACTCGCTTCAGTGTCTCCATCACAAGCTGGTTGTGATCCACCGCCACATTCGCGGACTCATAAATCGGAGCCACCTCATGCTGTGCGGGAGCCGCCTCGTTGTGCTGGGTCTTGGAGGTCACGCCCAGCTTCCAGAGCTCAATGTTGACATCATGCATGAAGCCGCCGACTCTCTCCCGGATAACGCCGAAATAATGATCATCCATTTCCTGCCCCTTCGGTGCCGGAGCGCCGAACAGCGTCCGGCCGGAGAAGATAATGTCCTCTCTCTGGAGCGCTTTCTTCGCATCTACCAGAAAATATTCCTGCTCTGCCCCTACCGAGGGAAGCACCTTTTTCGCCTCCGTGTTTCCGAACAGGCGCACGATACGGATCGCCTCACGGCTCAACGCCTCCATGGAGCGCAAAAGCGGTGTCTTCTTATCCAGTGCCTCGCCTGTATAAGAACAGAACGCCGTGGGAATACAAAGGGTCGGACCTGTCGCCGTCTCCTTGATAAACGCCGGAGAGGTAATGTCCCATGCTGTATATCCCCGCGCCTCAAAGGTTGCACGCAGTCCGCCGGAAGGGAAGGAGGAAGCATCCGGCTCGCCCTTGATCAGCTCTTTTCCCGAGAACTCCATGAGCATTTTTCCATCCTCGTCCGGATGGGTCACAAAGGCATCATGCTTCTCTGCGGTAATTCCGGTCAGCGGCTGGAACCAGTGCGTATAATGGGTCGCTCCGTTCTCAATCGCCCAGTCCTTCATCGCCTTCGCCACAACATCAGCCGTGGCAAGGGAAAGCTCCCCGCCCTGATCCATGACGCGCTTTACTTCCTTGAAAACTCCCTTGGGCAGGCGTTCCCGCATTTTCCCGAGGGTAAAAACCTTGCTGGCAAACAGCTCTTCCACATTCAATACTTCGTTCATCTTCCCTTTTCCCTTTCTGGTGTTCTTTCCTGCTTTCGTAAATACAATACCTTATTTTCACACAAAAGACAACCGCAGATGCAGTGTCACTGCATCCAATAGCTAGCTCCTGCGACGAGCTTCACAAAAAAATACAGTCCACAGTACAAATGCCATGCGTATACAAGACCGAGGCCGACGCGCAGACTTCTCTGTACGCCCTCCTTGCCGAATTCCAGCCATTTCACCGCACAGACGGCAAACAATACAAACAGGCAGAAGCTATAGCTCCACAGGAAGTTTCCATCCACGGCACGGCTGCCGTTTTCCACAAGACAGAGCGCTTCCAGAAATCCCACCACCGCCATCATCACCGCAAATCGATATTTTTTATCAGATTTTAACTGTCTGCATGTGCTGAGAACCGTCAGTGCACAGAACAGAACAGAGCACACAACCGCGAGCTTTGTAATATTTGCATGCAGGGAGAAGGTGTACCACGGCCGGAAACCGATGCCGTTGCCGGTATCCTCGCCGAACAGAACGGAGTTCTGCCAGAGAATGACCAGCCCGCTCGGCAGAAGAGCAGAGCCGAACACAAGAATCCTCTTCAGCGGAACCCTACGGAAAAGATCGACCAACAGACAGATTCCGACGACCGGCGAAAATGCCACCAGAAAGCTGGGCTTGATTCCGGTACATACCACATTCAAAAGTGCAAATATGCACCATTCCTTCCAGCTGAGTCCCTCGCGGTATTTTTCCTCCAGCCGGAAATAGTACAGCAGCGTCGCCAGCGCAACCAGCCTCATACAGATATAGGTGGAATTATGCCAGATATTCCCCGACTGGTAGCTGACATAGCGGTACACGCCGACTGCCCTGATATACACAGGCATCACGAAATTCAGGCTCAGCGCCAGTGTCAGGGTAAACCAGTTTTTCTCCCGATAGTGCCCCACATAGCATAAAAATGCCTCCATGACATAGACCGTTGCCCATGTACAGACAGCGAGCAGCAGTGCAATGCCTATTGTTGTCCGCCCACAGAGCAGATAGAGCAGCTTATATGCATATGCCGTAAAGCTGTAATACCAGCCGTCCTCAATGACCATGCTGATATGGAGCGGCAGATCCGACTGGAACGGTATTGTTCCCTCCACGGAGAGGTCGGCTATGGACTGTCTGTAGAAGAGCCATAAACATGCCAGACCGTATGCCGCCGTCAGAATGTGCGCCACAATGCGCGATGTCCTCTTATCCATTGCTCTGTCCTTCTACCTTCACTCTCAGAATATCATACTGTCTCGCCTCCGCTGACAGCTTTATCCACAAGCTCTGTCGGGAATGCGGGCAGCTATCCACAGCTTCACCCTCTTCATTGAACATTCCCTCCACAGTAACTGGAACATTTGAGCCGTCCGGCTTCATGATCTCTATGGAATCGCCCACAGAAAATTTATTCTTCTGTTCAATACGCACCAATCTTGCATCCTGCGCTGTTTCCCTGCACGGTGTCTCCGCCGCATTCCTGACTTCTTCCGCAATCCCCAGATATTTATATTCATTGACATAGGTATTATTGTCATAAATCTGCGTTTCCGCGTCTGTTTTTCCAAAATAAAAGCCTGTCGTAAACTGCCTGTAGGTGCATTTGGAGATTTCCGCGCGATACCATTCGAGATGATCGCGGTACTTTTGCTCCGATTCAAAGAAGTCATCGATCGCCCTCCGGTAGGTTCTCGCCACTGCCGCAACATAGAGCGCCGTCTTCATGCGTCCCTCGATCTTAAAGCTGTCGATGCCCGCCGCCACAAGCTCTGGGATATATTCGATCATGCACAGATCCTTGGAGTTAAAAATATAGGTTCCCCGGTCATTCTCATAAACCGGCAGATACTCCCCGGGGCGCGTCTCCTCCACGACCGCATATTTCCACCGACAGGGATGCGTGCAGGCTCCCCGGTTGGCATCACGTCCGGTGAAGAAATTGCTCAGAAGACATCTCCCCGAATAGGAAATGCACATCGCGCCGTGGATAAAGCTCTCGATCTCCATCTCTGCCGGAATGTGCTCCCTGATTCCACGAATCTCGTTCAGGGACAGCTCTCTCGCAGAAACCACGCGCTTCGCGCCCTGCTTCCACCAGAAGAGGTAAGTCATATAATTTGTGTTGTTCGCCTGTGTTGAGATGTGAATCTCCACCTCAGGCCAGACTTCCTTCGCAATCGTAAACATTCCCGGATCGGAAATAATGAGTGCGTCGCAGGTTTCCGGCTGCATAAGGCGCAGTTCTTCAAAATATGTCCTTGCCGCGTCGAGGTCATAGTTGTGCGCCAGAATATTTGCCGTGACATACACCTTGACGCCGTGCGCGTGGGCGAATGCGATGCCCTCCGCCATCTCCTCCATCGAGAAGTTCTTTGCCTTCGCGCGAAGACCAAATGCCTCGCCGCCGATATATACGGCGTCCGCTCCGAATATAACCGCAGTCTTTAAGACCTCAAGGCTGCTCGCCGGGATTAAAAGCTCTGGTTTGTTACGATCCGTCATAAGAGAAATCCTTTCTGGTATCTTTCAAGTGACGTTGTGCAGGATGCACAGGCCACCGCAGGCACGCTTTCGCTACCTTCCGCACGCAACGGCACATAACATGTCAAAGTACGCCATGTAAGTGCCGGCGGCTCCAGAGTGCGCTGCTTGCGGCCATGTACATCCTGCACAACTGTATTCCGAAATTTTCAAACCTTCGTACTGAGAGTCACGCCGTCGCCGATGGGCAGGATGACCGTTTCAAGCTGCGGGTGGTGCTTCAGTTCGTACAGGTAGTCACGCATACGCGCATGAATGGTGCGGTTGCGGCGGGTCACTGCAAAGCGGGATTCAATGATGTCCCCGTCCTGCAGGACATTGTCGCTCACAAGTAGTCCGCCGGGCGGCAGAAGGCGCAGGATGTCCGGCAGGAAGTGGATGTACTGCCCCTTTGCCGCATCCATAAAAATCAGGTCGTAGCTGCCGTCCAGTTCCTTCAGTATATCGGTCGCGTCTCCCTCCAGCAGCGTAATCCTCTCCTCCGCTCCCGCCCTTGCAAAATTTTCCTTTGCAACAGGAATTCTTTTTTCATACTTTTCAATCGTTGTAATATGGCAGTCTGCAGGGCTGTACTCATGCATCAATAACGCAGAAAAGCCGATAGCAGTCCCGACTTCCAGGATGTTCTTCGGCTTTGAAAACGCTAAGAGAAACTTCAGCAGGCTCTGCATGGATTTCCGTATAACCGGCACCTGCGTCTCCAGCGCATATTTTTCAATTTCATCAAGGAAAGGCGTGTTTCCTCTGTCGAGCGAATCGATATAGGTCGCCATTCTTTCATCAATAATCATCGTTCTTCCTACTCTCCGGTGCTCTGCCCCTGATCGTCCTGATCGTTGTCTGCCGTCACCGTCATTGCCTCCATCATCTCCTCGGCTGTCATCGATGTGCTCAGTTCAAAGACACCCGGCTTGACATCCTTGACATACTCGGAGAGATAATATTGCAGCATAAACAGTCTGGCATCCCGAACCAGTCCTTTATTTTCAAACAGCTGCCCGATTTCCTTGGGCGACATATCGTCCGTGATGGCAACCGTCACGGTTCTTCCCTCTCCTGCCGACAATGCAGGCTCAGTAAAGATACGATAGCCGTAGTTATAACACAGAATCGCTCCCTGATAGATGATATACACTGCCGCAATGGCAACGACCACTCTGAAGATTGCTCCCAGAACGGCCATGATCAAATTGCTTGATTTCATATAATTCTCCATTCCACGCTTGCGCGTATCACCCGAATTTCAGCGCCGATGTGACATGCAGGCTGATCTCCTGCATCATTCTGCAAAAGGCAAGCTCCGCCGCAAGAAATTCCTCCACGACCGGCTTCTCCCGAAAGCTCTCGTACTCTCTCTCGAAGGCATCCAGCTTGTCAAAGTCGATGTCCGATCTGGACTGAAATTCAAAATTGCGTCTGCGGTATTCGTCAACCTGTGCCTTTAATTCGGGCTGCTCAGACAGTCTTGCGAGTTCTGCCTGATAGGTCAGGTATTCCTCGCTTTGCAGGATTGCCTCTATGAGACCGTCCGTCGCCTGTTCCATGGTGTTCATATAAATTCTGCCTCCCTCGATTCCGCACTACAAATGATATATCTGACTCTAATGAGTCATGTTGTGTGTGCGCTCCATGCTGTCGCCAGTGAGCAAGCTCCCCGGCAATGTCATGTGCCCCAGCGGCTAATGAGCCTTGCCTCCCTCGATTACGCGCTTCGCGCTTCATCTCGTGAGCACGGCTTCGCCGTATTGTGTGTGCGCTCCAAGCTGTCGTCGGTGAGCAAGCTCCCCGCCGGTAGCTTGGAGCCACACAGCATGGCTCATTAGACCTCCATGATGATCGGGAGGATCATCGGGCGGCGCTTGGTCTTTTTCCAGACATAGTCGCTGAGCGCGTCCTTTGTAACATTTTTGAGCTTGCCCCAGTCGGTGACTCCCTTGTCGAGGCATCTCTGCAATGCATCATCGACAGTATGGCGCGCCTCCTCTATCAGCTCGTCGGATTCCTTCACATAGACAAAGCCTCTGGATACGATGTCCGGCCCCGCCACCAGTTGTCCGTTGTAGCGGTCAAGGCTCATGACAACGATCATGATGCCGTCCTCCGCAAGGTGCTGGCGATCCCGCAGTACCACGTTTCCGACATCGCCGACGCCAAGTCCGTCGACCAGAATCGCTCCGGTGGGCGCCTTGCCCGTCACCTTCGCGCTGTTCTCGTCCAGCTCTATAATATCACCCGAAGAAAGGATGAAAATATTTTCCTTATCAATTCCAAGGCTCTGCGCAATCTTCGCCTGCGCCTTCAGATGCTTGTACTCACCGTGAACCGGAATCGCGTACTTCGGTTGCACCAGCGTATAGATCAGCTTGATTTCTTCCTGGCAGGCATGTCCCGACACATGGGCATCCTGAAAAATAACGTCCGCGCCCTTGCGGAGCAGCTCGTTAATGACCTTCGTAACGGATTTTTCATTTCCGGGTATCGGGTTTGAGGAAAAGATAACGGTGTCTCCCGCGCCGATCGTAATCTTGCGGTGCATACCGTTCGCCATTCTGCTGAGCGCCGCCATGCTCTCTCCCTGACTTCCCGTCGTGATGATGACCTGCTGTTCATCCGGGTAGTTTTTCAGCTGGTCGATCTCAATCAGCGTATTGTCCGGAATCTTAATACATTCCAGATTTCTCGCAGTCTCGATGATGTTCACCATGCTGCGCCCCTCCACGCAGACCTTCTTGCCGAACTTATAGGCGGTATTGATGATCTGCTGCACACGGTCGACGTTGGATGCAAAGGTTGCAACAAAGATTCTGGTATTTTTATGTTCTTCAAACAAATTGTCAAAGGTCTTACCCACTGTCTTCTCGGACGGTGTGAACCCTGGGCGCTCCGCATTCGTAGAATCACACATCAGTGCGAGGACGCCCTTTCTGCCGAGCTCGGCAAACCTTTGCAGGTCAATGGCATCTCCGAATACCGGTGTGTAGTCTACCTTGAAATCGCCCGTATGGACAACCACGCCCGCCGGGGAATAAATTGCCAGAGCGGCGGCATCCACGATACTGTGATTCGTCCGGATGAATTCCAC
The DNA here is from genome assembly GCA_934402375.1 of uncultured Acetatifactor sp. Taxonomy (GTDB): domain Bacteria; phylum Bacillota; class Clostridia; order Lachnospirales; family Lachnospiraceae; genus Acetatifactor. Next base: position 196,819 of record CAKRUB010000002.1, on the reverse strand, counting down.
CCTCAGCTGTCCGAGGTTAATGGATTGTCCGAACTTTACCACCTTCCGCTTCGTGCCTTTAATCAGATTATGTTCCTTCAGCTTATTCTCGATAATTCCCATGGTAAGTCTTGTCGCGTAAATCGGCACATTGACCTCTCGGAGCACATAGGGCAGCGCACCGATATGATCCTCATGTCCATGCGTGATGACGAAAGCCTTGACCCTGTCGATGTTATCCTTCAGATAGGTCACATCGGGAATGACGAGATCGATTCCCAGCATATCGTCCGCCGGGAACGACAGACCACAATCCACCACAACAATACTGTCTTCGTATTCAAAGGCAGTAATGTTCATGCCAATCTGTTCCAGGCCTCCCAAAGGGATCACTTTCAGCTTAGAACCACTGTTATTCACTTTTTTCTTCAATTAAATCTCCTCCACATTCTACACAGTAGCCGTAGAGCTTGACCTCATGATCCACAACACGAAAGCCGGTAGTCACAGCAATCTTCGCTTCCAGTTCCTCCAGCAGGTCATCCTGAAAAGAAATCACTTTCCCGCATTTCATACAGATCAGATGGTGATGATGGTGCTTTTGCTTCTGGTTAGGAGCGCTCCCCATCTCGTAACGCACAAAACCATCATCAAAGCTGATCCGGTCGATCAGTCGCAGCTCACTCAGCAGCTGTATTGTTCTATAAACAGTAGCCAGCCCGATTTCGGGACAGTCCACTTTTACAAGCTCAAATATTTCCTCGGCAGTCAGATGCTCCTCCGGGCAGGACGCTATTGCCTCCAGAACCATGATTCTCTGTCTGGTGACTTTAAGCCCTCTTTCCCGCAAAAGTTTTTTTACCTCTTCTCTGTCGACTGCCATATCGTAACCTCGTTTACGTCTCAGTGAACGTAATGTCATCCAGCATATTCTGGAATATCCCGGCAACCGCGGAAAGCTCCTCATCCTCAGAAACAATGCTGAAGATGCCCTCCTCGTCGCCGTCCTCGGAGAGATCCTTCAGAATCAGGGCATCTCCGTCGCCCTCTTCCACATCCGTCACGAGGATATAGTTCACCCCGCCGATCCTTGTCTGCTCCAGTACATAAAATTCTACAGGTTCCTCACCGTCGGGACGGAACGTGATCTTTTCCAGCTTTGCCATAAATTACTCCTGTTTTTCCATACTGCGTCTGTCGAGATACCCTTGTAAAATCAAGGACGCAGCAATCATGTCAACGTATTCTTTTCTGTTTTCCCTGCGGATACCCGCTTCCATCATGGTCTTATCCGCAGCGACTGTCGTAAGTCTCTCATCCCACATATGGACAGGCAGTCCCGTACGCCGTTCCAGCTTGTCCTTGAACTCGAGCGTCAGCTCTACCCTTATACCCTCAGTTGCATTCATATTCTTCGGCAGGCCGAGCACAATCTCTCCCACCTCATACTCAACGATCAGTTCCTCAATCCGCGCCAGCGTCTGCCGCAGCTTATTCTCTTCCTTACGCCGGATAATCTCCACGCCCTGAGCAGTCATAAGCAGGCTGTCACTCACCGCGACGCCCACCGTCTTCGATCCAAAATCCAAACCCATTATACGCATGGGATTCCTCCGTCCTTCTTCCGCTTGGTCTCTTGTAATAATTATTTCCAGTTTTTGGTACGGATATACTCCGTCAGCAGCTCTTCCACCAGTTCGTCTCTCTCTACCTTCATGATCAGGCTGCGTGCGTTCTTATGGCTGGTGATATAGGTCGGATCACCGCTCATGATATAGCCTACAATCTGGTTCACCGGATTATAGCCCTTTTCCGTCAGCGCCTCATATACGGTAGAAAGCACCAGCTTCACGCCGGTCTCAGGTTCTGTCTCTACCTTGAAGTATTGTGTATTTCCTAAGTCCTGCATAACTTCCCCTCGTTCCTGCCTTCCTCCATGTCAAAATGCCTCGGTTATCCCTTATCTTACCGCATTTAAGTTGAAAATTCAAGTACAAAGCTCCCCAAGCAGCGCCGAAAGGTAAATTGATTTTATAGCCTGCTATTTTAGGAAATTCGTTCTTTTTCACATTTTCTTTCATTTTTTTCAAGTTATCCACAAGTCTATTAGGCACAGATATAATAGAACTGCTTTTTGTGTCTAAATAATCAATCCTGTACCGCCATAATTCAGAATTGCCAAATTCATCAAAATCGCATTTAATCGACTCGTCTATAGTAGCATCTGATACATACTCATGAACAAACGCCCTTTCTGGATAGTCTTTTGTGGAATACCAGAATTTCATACCATTCCTGCTTTGCAGTCGTTCCATCAATTCGGCCAACCCACTCGCTAACGCGAGTTCACGCGTCATTCCCTTTCCATTTGTACCTATGATGCTACCGTTATCCTGTATTTCTACCCTGACCGAGAAAAACATTCCGCAATTATTGTTTTCAGAAGTAATCGCGTATGATAGGCCTATCTCTCGCAATATCTGTTCGATTCGATTTATGGTTTCTCGCGGTGCGACGTCTTTTCTACTCATGTGCATTTTCCCTCTTTTTCAGTTATAATAATATTTCAATGATTTCTTGAAATACCAAATAGCGATAAATAGCCATAACACCGTAATCAAGATTGCTATCAATATTGTGATTCCATTGTTCATATTCTCAAGGAAATGATCGTTAATCAAAAACTGAGATGGAAAATTGTAGATTATAATCGCTGGAATAAGGAAAGTAAAAATACTTTTCAATGCGGTTGGATAAATTGAATGTGGATTTTTTCCGACTTCCATCAGCGTCCAAAACATTTGGATTAGTCCCTGTATTCGCACAAATTTCAAAGAAAATGTGACCATGATGAATAGAACGCAGAAAAGAAGCAATACTGCACATAAAACTAACAGTATATATCCAAGGACTTCTCCAACCCCAACAAATAAGCCGCCTTTTTTGATGGCATAGATTAGGAAACCAATTCCAAAGAACACGCCGGAAAACAATCCGAGATTGAACTGCCTAAGAGCCAACATAAAGACTGGATTAACAGGTTTCGTTAACAGTCCATCGAGTTCATAGTTCTTAACTTTCATTGGAATTCTGATTAAATTAAAGAAAAACACTCCACCAAAGAGCGAATCGACAATCCATACCGTAGCCAACAGTACATAAACTTGATATACACTCCAGCCAGATATACTCTCTATGCCGGAATTATATACAAAGAAGTAAAACAGAATGTTTGCAACATATCCAAACACGACGGTTAAAATATTAACAAAAAAATTAAACCGGTACAGTATTTCGCGTTTGATGCAGTTTTTCAGAAAATTCCAATATAATTTCAAATATCTCATAAACCACCTTCTCTATTCAAGTTCCATAGCCTGAATATTTTTTATATGCTTTTAACTTGATTATGTGTAAAAGTAGTCCAAGTATAACTATCCAAGCGATTTGAATTGTTAGCGCAACAACAACCTCTCTTATTTGCATTTCTCCCATGTAAATATCAATCGGGACAAACAAAAAGTATTTAAATGGCAAAAAGGAAACAACCCTATATAATGGTACTGGGAAAATTGATAAAGGTAGCAATCCACCCGAAAAGAAATTTTCAATATTGTCCCAGAAATCTAACAGTCCGGATATTTCCTCTACCCAGGTTGTTAAAAGTCCCAAAATACATCCTATTATATATTTTAGGATAAACGCTAACCAAATCGAAAGAACAAAGAACGGAATACTTTTCACATTCACAAAAATGTATTGATGAATTAACAAGCAAAACACACTATATGGAATAAAAATGTTCAGAAAAAAAACCAGTTTTTCTGCCAAAAACAACTTGAAATTCAAGGAAAAAAATCCAATTGGCTTCAGCATGTAGTTATGTATATTACCACTTTGAATCATCTCTGACATTTCTACTGTAGTTTCTCTGACATTAATGATTTGAGACAGAAGAAATGCAATAACATAATAAGTAATTATCTGCTTGTATGAATATCCGCCAATTACATCTGTATTCGAACCATAAATGGCTTTCCACAACAATATGGAGAAAAAGAGCGGTACGCATCCAAATAGGAAGTTTAGGTAAACATTGCTGCGATAGGCAATAAACTCATGTTTTTTGATTTTAGTAGCGGCCTTTAGTGTTCTCATATTGCATGACCGCTTTCGAGCAAATTTGCTACAATTTCTTCGAAATTGTCTGATTCATTCTCATCATTCTTCTGGTTGTATGATTTGAGATTCTCAATTGACCCATCGTAGATAATCGTTCCCTGATCAATAACAATTACTCTGTCACACAGTTCTTCCACATCTCGCATGTTATGGCTTGTAATAATCATAGTGGCCGCATGTTCTTTATTATACAATCGGATAAAGTCCCTTAACTTTTTCTGTGAAAGAATATCTAATCCGATTGTAGGTTCATCTAAGAAGAGAATTGACGGATTGTGCAAAAGGACAAGTATCAATTCCATCTTCATTCTTTCGCCTAAAGACAGTTTTCTAACCGGTGTCTTCAGCAAATCTGTGACATCAAGAATATTAGCAAGTGTATCGATTCTCTGCTTTATTTCATTATCTTCCAATCCGTAAATTGCTCCTTCTAGTTCAAAAGAGGCATAGGCTGATATATCCCACCATAACTGACTTTTATTTCCCATAACTAAACCAATCTCTTTAAGATACTCCTTTTTGAGTTCTTTAGGAGTAAAACCATTAACCTTAATGGTTCCTTCTGATGGATGAATTAGTCCTGCCAACATTTTCAAGGTAGTGGTTTTCCCCGCACCATTCAACCCAATAAGTCCAACCATTTCTCCCTCGGCGATGTGGAAACTGATTCCTTGTACAGCAGCTACTGTTTTAAATTCCGCGTGAAACAGATTTTTCAACCATTTCTGTGATTGCTGTTTCACTCTATATTGCTTTACAATCTGATTAACATCAATCATTTTTCCCTCCCAAATTGTCTTGATGTGTACTATGTTTCGCAGTAATGCTTTGATATCCGATTCTATTTTTACCATATTCTTTTTGCTACTTACGAATATGTAATATTAAAATGAGCAAAATTTATTGCGAAATATTTTTACCTGTCAATACTGCTCCCCAAGCAGGATCTCATCCGTGAGAAAGCCCTGTACCATGCAGCGGACAAGCCGGTTGCTCTGCAACTCGCCGGCGCGTCCGTCCACCGGAACCGCCACCTTGACATAGGCGCTTGTATGTCCCAGCATATAGCGCACTCCGTCTACCTCTTTCTCTTCCTCCAGCAGTACTTCGACCTCCCTGCCGACATAGTAAGCACGGAATTCGACGGAATGCTTCTGCTCCAGCGCAAACAGTTCATCGCTGCGCTCTGTTTTCAGCAGATTTGACACCTGATCCGGCATGACCGCCGCCCTGGTTCCCGCGCGCTTGGAATATTTGAAGATATGCATTTCAAAGAAGCCGATCCCATCCAGAAAAGCCTTTGTCCTGTCGAACTCCTCCTCCGTCTCGCCCGGGAAGCCGACGATGACATCCGTCGTGATCGCCGGATGTTCAAATACACTTCTGAGCAGCGCCACGCTCTCCGCATATTCCTCTGTGGTATAATGTCTGTTCATGCGCCGCAGCGTTGCATCACAGCCGCTCTGCAGCGACAGGTGGAAATGAGGACAGAGCTTCGGAAGGGCTGCCAGCCGCTTCGCCGTATCCCCGGTGATAATCCTCGGTTCGAGGGAGCCGAGACGTATCCTCTCCAGTCCTTCTATCCCGTGAAGCTGCTCCGTAAGCTCGATCAGCCTGCTGGTTCCGGTGTAATTTCTATTCTCAAAGTCCAGCCCATAGGAGCTGATATGGATGCCTGTCAGAACGATTTCCTTAAAGCCCGCAGCGACCATGCCGCGCACCTCCGCCATGACATCCTCCGCCCTCCGGCTGCGCACCCTGCCTCTGGCATAGGGGATCGCGCAGTAGGTGCAGAACTGATTGCAGCCGTCCTGAATCTTAATGTAAGCCCGCGTGTGCTCCGCTGTCTGGTGAAGCTGCATCTCCTCATACTCGTCGGTGTGGTTGATGTCCAGAATCGTCGTACCGCAGAGAGTCTTGTCCGCCGGAGTCTCCTGCGCCTTCTCTCCGGACGCTGCGCCCTTCTCCGTCGGATGCTCTTTAAAATACTCCTCGAGGATGTCCACAATGTCCTTCTTGCGGTTATTGCCGACACAAAGGTCTATACTCTCATCCTTTTCAAGAGCCTCTCTTCCGGTCTGGACATAGCAGCCGACAGCGACGACAACCGCCTTCGGGTTCAGCTGCTTCGCCCGGTGCAGCATCTGTCTGCTCTTTCTGTCCGCTATGTTTGTCACCGTGCAGGTATTCACAATATAAATGTCCGCCATGCTGTCAAATGGCACAATGCTATATCCGCTTTCTTGTAGCTTTTGCTGCATAACTTCTATCTCATAGGAATTTACCTTGCAGCCCAGATTGTGTAATGCTACACTTTTCATATGATTCCTCGCTATTTTTGTATTGTTTTATCCTTGACTTTTATTCCCTTTGCCCTTAATATGTAAGCAGAAGGTATGACACCGATTAAGGAGGTAAAAGCCATGAAGACAGTACAGATTTCTTTAAATTCCATTGACAAAGTAAAATCCTTTGTAAATGATATCACAAAGTTTGATTATGATTTCGACCTTGTATCCGGCAGATACGTTATTGATGCAAAGTCCATTATGGGTATCTTCAGTCTGGATCTTTCCAAGCCTATCGATCTGAACATTCATGCAGAGGATGGCGCTGAGGAAGTTCTGAACGTTCTGAAGCCTTACATCGTTTAATTCTGCGGTACATAGTACCGGAACCAAAACAGAAAATAAGAAAAGCTCCGAAGGACGCAATCACTTTGGAGCTTTCTTTTTGTCTTTCTTTACTTACTCTACTATGATCAGTTCATCTGTCTCGAGCGCTGTCTTTACCAGCTCTTCGATTTTCTCATCCAGATTATGCTCATGCTTCCGGATAATATTCAGGTTCGGCTTCGTCACGGGATGCTTTGCCACAAAGATGGTGCAGCAATCCTCAAAGGGCAGGATCGATGTCTCAAAGGTATCGATCTTTTTGGAGACAGTAACGATTTCTTCCTTGTCAAATCCGATCAGCGGACGGTATACCGGCAGTTCACAGACCTCGTTGGTCGCAACCAGCGATCCCATCGTCTGGGATGCCACCTGTCCGAGACTCTCTCCCGTGATCAGTCCGAGACATCCCGTCTCCTTTGCAATGTGCTCCGCAATCCGCATCATATAGCGGCGCATGATAATTGTCAGTTCCTCATGCGGACACTTTTCGTAAATATAGAGCTGGATGTCGGTAAAATTGATAACATGCAGATAAATCGGCCCCGTGTATTTAGAAACGATTCTCGCAAGATCGACCACCTTCTGCTTTGCGCGCTCACTGGTATAGGGCGGCGCATGGAAGTAAACCGCATCAATCTTTACGCCTCTCTTGGCAATCATATAGCCCGCCACCGGGGAATCGATTCCGCCGGACAGAAGCAGCATTGCCTTTCCTCCCGTTCCCACCGGCATTCCGCCGGGACCGGGAATGATCTCGGAATAAATATAAATCTTTTCGCGGATTTCCACATTTAAGAGAATCTCCGGCTCATGCACATCCACGCTCAGCTCGGGGTATGCATTCAGCAGTACCTCGCCCAGATCCGCGTTAATCTCCATGGACTCCTTGGGGTAATTCTTGCGCGCACGTCTGCAATGCACCTTGAAGGTCTTATTCTTATCAGGATAAACCTGATCGACATAGTTCACCACCGTCTCGCAAAGCCTCTCAAAGCCCTCGTCCTCGACATAGATCATCGGACAGATTCCCACAATGCCGAAGACATGCTGGAGCGCATCCACCGTCTCCTCGTAGTCAAAATCACCCTCCGCCTCCACAAAGATACGTCCCTGCGTCTTCGTGATCAGGAATTTTCCCTCGCACTTTTTCAAAGCAATCTTCATCTGGTGGATAAGGGCGTCCTCAAACAGATACCGGTTCTTCCCCTTGATCGCAATTTCTGCATATTTTATCAAAAAAGCTGTAAACATACTAATATCCATGCCTTTCCATAACCTGCAGGCTTTGCCGCAGGCACAAATCTAACGGCGTGTGTAACGACGCAGCATAGGAATTTTATCATACATTTGCCGCAATGTATAGTCTATTTCTTCTTCCGTCGTATATACGGAGAAACTGAATCTGATCGTGGACTCCCTCGTCATTTGGTCGGCGCCGATCGCCTTCAGTGTGGCAGATGGCTGGGGCTTATGCGCCGAGCAGGCGCTTCCCGCCGACACATAAATATTGCTTTCCTCCAGTGCATGCAGCAGCACCTCGCTGCGAACCCCCGGTACCGACACGCTGACAATATGCGGCGCCGTTCCCTCTCCGTCCGGCTTTCCGGGAAGCAGTCCGTTGATCCGGACTCCATCTATTTCCCTGACGCCGTCCATGAAACGTCTCTTCAGGCGGTACAGTGTCTCAACGTCATCATCATAATGCGCATAGAGAAGCTCCGCCGCCTTTGCCATTCCGGCGGCTCCCGGAACATTGTCCGTGCCGGATCGCAGATTCAGCTGCTGTCCCCCGCCGTAAATGATCGGCTGTATTTTTACCCGCTCCCCGATATACATGAGTCCGATGCCCTTCGGTCCGTGAATCTTATGCCCGCTCGCCGACATCAGGTCAATGCCCATCTTTTTCGGGTAAATCTTTGCCTTGCCGAAGCCCTGCACCGCATCCACATGAAACAGGGTCTGCGGATTCATCCTCTTGATCAGTGCCCCTGCCTCCTCAATGGGCTGCAGCGCGCCGATCTCGTTGTTTGTATGCATGATCGATACCAGAATCGTATCCGGTGTCATCGCCCTCCGCAGATCATCAAGTGAAATCTGCCCCCATGCGTTTACCGGCAGATATGTGATCCTGTATCCCTGCGTCTCAAGATAGGCACAGGTTTTCAGCACTGCCGGATGCTCGATCTGCGTCGTAATAATATGCCTTCCCCTGCGACTGTTTGCAAAAGCACATCCGACAAGCGCCATGTTGTCGGATTCCGTTCCGCCAGAGGTAAAAAAGATTTCCTTCTCACTCACCTTCAAGAGTCTTGCCAGCGTCTCCTTCGCATAGCGCAGATAGTTTTCGGCCTCCATGCCCTTTCTATGAAGGCTGGAAGGATTTCCGTAGTCTTCACACATTATTCTTGTCATCAACTCCGCCACCGCCGGGAAAACCCTTGTCGTCGCGGAATTGTCCAAATACACTTCCATTTTACTTCCTCCATCCATTTGTCTACCTTAACATATGCAGGACACCCTGCCTCTGCGCCTGCCACACACGCTTCTTTTCGCCAGTCTGCCTTATGCCTCTCTACCCTCCAGAACATAGCCAATCCATGCCAGCACCGTCATTCCCGCCGTCTCTGTCCGCAGGATTCTTCTTCCGAGTGTAACCGGCTGAATGCCGTTGTCGAGCGCCTCACGGATTTCCCCGTCATCAAAGCCTCCCTCCGGCCCAATGAAAATAGCGATCTCCTGCCCGGGCTTCAAGCCGTCTATCAGCTCCCGGGTCTTCTGCATGTCCTCGGCAAGCTCGTAGGGAATCAGCCTGACATCCATAGCCGCCGCCATTTTCACGGCGTCGTGAAAGCTCATACAGCCCGTGACCTGCGGGATGATCCCCCGCTTGCTCTGCTTCGCTGCCGCCTCCGCAATGCCCTGCCAGCGCTTGAGCTTCGACGCTTCCTTCTTCTCATCCAGCTTGACGACACAGCGCTTTACGGCCACCGGAATCACCTGATATACGCCGAGCTCCACCGCTTTCTGGATGATGAGCTCCATCTTGTCCGCCTTCGGAAGTCCCTGAAAGAGATACACCTTCGAGGGAAGCTCCACCTGATCCTCCTTGATGAAACGCAGCTCACAGATAATCTCGTCCTCATGAAACTCAGCGATGGCACAGCGGTATTCCCTGCCGTCCGTACCGTTGCTGACATTCAGCTCCTCGCCCACCTTCATGCGGAGTACGTTCCTGATATGGTTGACGTCAGAGCCGTTGATGATGACCCGCTTATCCTTTTCATGAATCTGGCATGGCTCCACAAAAAACTGATACATATGCTTCTCCTATCCGCAGAGCTCAGACCTTCTGCGCGGTGACGCTGACCCACTCGCCCTGATAAGTCACCTCGAGCACCTTCAGGCCTGCTGCCTTCACCGCATCCGTCACCGTCTTCTCCTTGTCGTTTATGATGCCGGAGGTGATGTAGATGCCGCCGGGCTTGAGCTGGTTCAGGATCACCGGCGTCAGCGGAACAAGTACATCCGCCAGAATATTTGCAACGACAATGTCATAGCACTCGTAGCCGACCTTGTCCTGCACCGCCTTGTCCGTGATGATATTTCCGATCAGCATTTCAAACTGTTCCGGTGCGATGCCGTTTGCCTCACAGTTCTGTGCCACCGCATCCACGGCACACATATCCAGATCCGTTCCCACCGCATGCTTTGCCCCGAACATCAGCGAGAGAATGGCAAGAATGCCGCTTCCCGTTCCCACATCCAGAAGCTCCGTCTCGGGTGTGATATATTTCTTGAGCTGTCTGATGCAGAGCTGGGTTGTCTCATGCATTCCCGTCCCGAAAGCGGTTCCCGGGTCAATATGGAGCACCATCTTTGCACTGTCCTCGGGCTTGATGTCCTCCCACGAAGGAATAACAAGAATATCGTCGATGTAAAACTGGTGAAAATACTGCTTCCAGTTATTGATCCAGTCAATGTCCTCGGTTTCGTCAACCGTGACGCTTCCCTCGCCAATCTCGCAGAACTCCTTCAGCTCGTCCAGTTCCTTCTTTATGTTCGCCAGAACCGTATCCGTATCCGTCGGCTCTCCCTGTATCTCGAGACTTCCGTCGTCCTTCTTCTCGACGAAGAAGCTCAAATAGGCAATGCCGTCATCCGCCGGTCCGTCCGGCAATATATCCACAAACATCTGCTCCTTCTCCAGCGGCGTCAACGGGATCTTGTCCTCGATCTGCGCCCCCTCAAGACCGATGTCGTAAAGCGTACTGATGATGATGTCCTCTGCATCCGTTATTGTCTTAATTCTGAATTTTACCCACTTCATAAACGATTCCCATGCCTTTCTTACGCTCTGCCGTTCTCTGTCAGCTCTCCGCCTCTTCTCAGACTGCTCTCGCATAAGCCCAGCACCGCAAAGAAGAGCGGTGTACTCAGGCACTGCTGGAAGCAGGTGCAGGAGACCACACCATAGAGCAGAATCGCCAGTATTCCCGCGACTCCGATGCGCTTCTCCCCGCCCTGACGCAGCGCCGCCTTCCGGCACCTGCCGATGCCTGCCGCGAACACTGCCAGATAACAGCCTGTCCCCATTATACCCAGATTTACCAAATGATTCAACCATTCATTATGCGCGTTTGCATAAACGGCTCCCGCCCATCTCCCGTTGAGTGTCAGAAGCTCTTCCGGCGGAAACGAGGAATAGATATATTCCGCAAAGCAGTCGGGGCCTACGCCAAACAACTTTCCTATAAAATCATTCCGGAAAAAGCCCTCGATCGCCAGCTTCCACAGGACACCTCTGCCGCTTCCCCACGGCTCACCTCCCCGGCTCCGGCTCACAAAAAAGAGCGCGCCCACGACAAGCCCCGCCAGAATCAAAATCCCCGCAAGCACAGCCATCCCTATCCTGATGCGTCGCCTGCGCTCTTTGCCGTCCCGTAAAGCCCGTGTTGCTCTCTCTGCGAAAAGGCCAAGCAGCAGGCAGACACCGCCGATCAGCCACCAGCCATTCCAGAGAAGCCGGTCTATACCGATACCGTCCGTAGGGAGTGCCCTTAACGCCTCACTTCCCAACAGTACGGCGATTCTGCCATAGGCGGGAAGCAGAACACTCACACCCGCTGCCAGAAAGAACGTCTTCCTCATAATGTTTATGCTGCCAAGCCCCAGCAGTACACAGCTGCCGAGACAGACCGCCGCCACAACAATTCCGGTATCGCAGCCCTGAATCGCCAGAAGCATCAGTCCCACCGCAGATATCAGGTACAGTGCAAGCTGACGCAACCCCTTTCCTCCGTAAAGGTAACCGCTTAAGGGAATCACAACCGCCACACTGGCATACCCGCAGAACCAGTTAATATTTCCAATCGTGGAAATCATGTGGCTGTACTCCCAATCCCCGGAATTAAATCCCTCAAGCAGTCCGAGCGGATCTGTCCCAAAACGATTGCAAAGTCCGAGAAGCACAACCGCGAAAAAAGCAACGCTCCAAAGCCGGAGCGGATACCTGCTTCCGTCATAGTTTCTGGAGATAAAAAAATAGATTCCGACAAACAGGAGCTGGGAAACCGCCCCCATATACCATTCACGGTAGCCAAACCATGCCGTCTCCGGATAGTGGCTGAGAAGCGCGGAAAGGCAGACTGCGGCGCCATACAGCAGCACCGCCAGATCCAATACGCTCCAGCGCTTCCCCCGCAAGCGGCGCTCGGATTCAGCATCCCGCAGGGAACCGGACATGTCGCTCTCGGGCACAATATTCCGCGGACGACCGGACAGCCGTTCCCCCACTCCCGCAATCAGCATGACAGCCACCCATATTCCAAGGCAGATCAGCGTAATATTGCGGAATAACAGGTACTTTGTATCTCCGATCATCCAATAGCTTCCGTCCGTATAAAGCGGCAGGGCTGCCGCAAGGGCAACAAGGTACAGGCTGCAGAGCAGACCTGTAAATTCTTTTGTCTGTTTCATTTATCCCCATTTCTGCGCACGATCCTTGCGCATAGATTGAAAAAGGCAGACCTGTTCCCATAGTCTGCCTGTCACATACTGTTTATTTCCAAAACTTCTTTTTCTTACCGTCCTTGCCGTTTGGCTCTTTGGGATCGCCGTCTTTATTCTGTCCCGCCGAAGCCTTTTCGACAGCTCTCAAGGTGTCTCCGGTGAGTTCATCAAACTGACGCAAAAGTTCCTTTGCCTCGGGCTTAAGCTTATCGGGCACCTGTACAACAAGCGTCACATAGTGGTCACCCCTGACGTCCTTATTGCGCCATGAGGGAACACCCTTGCCGCGCAGCCGTACTCTCGTGTCGGTCTGCGTTCCGGCTTTGACATCGTAAATAACCTTGCCGTCAACGGTATCTATCATGATTTCACCGCCCAGTGCCGCCACGGCAAAGGAAACAGGAACCGTTGAGAAAATATTGAAATCCTGTCTCTGGAAAATCGGATGAGGCTTTACAATGACCTCGATCAGAACATCGCCTCTCGGTCCGCCATTGATTCCGGGTTCTCCAAGTCCCGGCATACGGGTGGACTGTCCGTTGTCGATACCTGCGGGAATGTCTACTGAGTAACGCTTCTTCATCGGAATATAGCCTGTGCCTCTGCAATCCGGGCATTTCTCTTTAATTACCTTACCGCTTCCCTGACAGTCCGGGCAGGTCTGCACATTGCGAACCGTTCCGAAGAAGGACTGCTGTGTATATACCACCTGTCCCTTGCCGCCGCATTTCGGACAGGTCTCGGGATTGGTTCCGGGCTTCGCTCCGGTTCCGTTACAGGTCTTACAAGCCTCCTTGACGGTCAGCTCGATTTCCTTCTTACAGCCGAAGACAGCCTCCTCAAAAGCAATGTGGACACTCGTTCTCAGATTAGCGCCCTTCATAGGACCATTACTCTGGCTGCGGCTTCTTCCACCGCCAAAGAAATCTCCGAAAATATCTCCGAAAATGTCTCCAAAATCTGCACCGCTGAAGTCAAATCCACCGGCACCTCCGCCTGCGCCACCATCAAATGCCGCATGGCCGAATTGATCGTACTGACGTCTTTTCTCGGGATCGCTCAGCACTGCATACGCCTCAGAGGCCTCCTTAAATTTCTTTTCTGCCTCTGCATCGCCCGGGTTCATATCCGGATGATATTTCTTTGCCAAAACACGGTATGCTTTTTTCAGCGCTGCATCATCTGCGTTCTTGTCAACACCGAGAACCTCGTAATAGTCTCGTTTCTGTTCTGCCATCTCTTTACCTCACATCTATTCTGAACACGCGAAGAATGGCTCAAACGAGCCATTCTTCCGAACGGGATTCAGATTTTCTTAAGCGGTGCCTTTCGGCTATTATACCTCACGGAAATCTCCGTCAATTACATCATCCTCAGGAGCGGATGTGGACGCACCACCCATGTCTGCGCCGGCGCCTGTCGCGCCTGCCTGACCGCCCTGTGCCTGCTGCATGTTCTCATACATCTTGGTAAACAGAGACTGTGCACTGTTTGTCAGCTTCTCCTTTGCAGCCTTCAGCTCATCGAGATCGCTGTCACTCATCTCCTGATCCTTGGTTCTCTCAAGAATTGCCTTTACCGCATCCAGATCAGCCTGAACTGCTGACTTATCGCTGTCGCTGAGCTTATCGCCAACCTCGCTCAGAGCCTTCTCGGTCTGGAATACGAAGGAGTCAGCGTCGTTTCTCGTCTCTACTGCTTCCTTTCTCTTCTTATCCTGAGCCTCGAACTCGGCAGCTTCCTTGACTGCTCTGTCGATCTCATCATCGGACATGTTAGAGCCTGCGGTAATGGTGATGTGCTGCTCCTTACCTGTTCCGAGATCCTTAGCGGATACATTTACGATGCCGTTTGCATCGATATCGAAGGTAACCTCGATCTGAGGCACACCTCTTCTTGCAGGCGGAATGCCATCCAGACGGAACTGTCCAAGGGACTTGTTATCCCGCGCGAACTGTCTCTCACCCTGTACAACATTGATGTCTACGGCAGTCTGATTATCTGCTGCGGTAGAGAAAATCTGGCTCTTCTTGGTAGGGATGGTTGTATTTCTCTCAATCAGTCTGGTAGCTACACCGCCCATGGTCTCAATAGACAGGGACAGAGGAGTTACATCCAACAACAGGATGTCACCTGCGCCAGCATCTCCTGCGAGCTTACCGCCCTGGATGGAAGCACCGATAGCAACACACTCATCCGGGTTCAGGGACTTGCTGGGCTCCTTGCCGGTCAGCTGTCTCACCTTATCCTGTACAGCAGGGATTCTTGTGGAACCGCCTACCAGCAGCACCTGTCCGAGGTCTGCGTTGGTCAGTCCTGCATCCTTCATTGCGTTCTGTACCGGAATTGCTGTCTTATCAACCAGATCGCGGGTCAGCTCATCGAACTGCGCGCGTGTAAGGTTCATGTCAAAATGCTTAGGTCCTTCAGCGGTAGCAGTGATGAAAGGAAGGTTGATGTTGGTTGTCATAGCGCTGGACAGCTCTTTCTTTGCCTTCTCTGCCGCTTCCTTCAGTCTCTGCATAGCCATCTTATCGCCGGAAAGGTCTACTCCCTCAGCCTTCTTGAACTCGGAAAGCATCCACTGGATAATCTTGTTATCAAAGTCATCACCGCCGAGGTGTGTATCACCGTTTGTGGAAAGAACCTCGATAACGCCGTCGCCGATCTCAATGATGGAGACATCGAAGGTACCGCCGCCGAGGTCGTATACCATGATCTTCTGCTCCTTCTCATTGTCAAGTCCATATGCCAGAGCCGCTGCCGTAGGCTCGTTGATAATACGCTTTACATCCAGTCCGGCAATCTTTCCGGCATCCTTTGTCGCCTGACGCTGTGCATCGTTGAAGTATGCGGGAACTGTGATAACTGCCTCGCTTACCTTCTCGCCAAGGTAACTCTCTGCGTCTGCCTTCAGCTTCTGAAGAATCATTGCGGAAATCTGCTGAGGAGAATACTTCTTGCCGTCAATGGTACGTCCTCTGTCTGTACCCATATCTCTCTTGATGGACGCAATGGTCTTTTCTGCATTGGTGACTGCCTGACGCTTTGCAGGTTCACCGACCAGTCTCTCTCCTGTCTTCGTAAATGCCACAACAGAAGGAGTTGTTCTTGCGCCTTCTGCGTTAGCGATAACGGTAGGCTTACCACCTTCCATTACAGCAACACAGCTGTTTGTTGTTCCTAAGTCGATACCGATAATCTTACTCATAATATGTGCCTCCTAAAAAATTGTTTTTATTTTAATTTAACTTGTCTGCTGCTTTACTCTGTCACCGCAACCATCGAATGACGAACCACGTTGTCGCGGTAGGTATATCCCTTTTGAAGCTCCTGGGCAATGACGCCGGATTCGTATTCCTCACTCGCCACCTGCATCACTGCATTGTGGAGATTCGGATCGAATTCCTGTCCCACCGCTTCAATGGGCTTCACTCCGATATTGTCAAGCTCCGTGAGGAGCTGCTTGTAAACTCTGTTCATACCGTCAACGAAGGGATCTTCTTTCTTGTCCTCCGGCACGGTCGCCAGTCCTCTCTCAAAATTATCAATGACAGGAAGGATTTTTTCTATAACGCTCTTCGCTCCCGTCTCAAACATTGCCTGTTTTTCCTTCTCGGAACGGTTGCGGAAATTTTCAAACTCGGCAAGCTGGCGTTTTACCTTGTCCTGAAGCTGGTCAATCTGCTCCTTGTAGGTGTCTGTCTTCTTATCCTGCTTTGCCTGCTTCTTTGCGGCTCTCTTCTCCGCCCAGCTCTTCGGATCACCACTTTCTGTCTCTTCGGAATCCTTGCCTTCCGCGTCATCCGTCTCCGCCGCTTCCGCAGTCTCCTCAACGGCTTCGGTCGTTTCAGTATCCTCTGTCTGTACGTTATCGTCCTTTTCTTCTTCCAATACTTCCTTTTCCTGTTCCGCCATATGTTATCATCCTTTCTACTTTACATCATCTTTCCTGTACAGCTCGTCAAGCTGTGTCTGTATCGTTCTCAGCGTGCCTACCACCTTATCGTAGTCCATACGCTTCGGTCCCACGATACCGATCGTTCCCTTCATTCCGTCCCCGAGCTCATAGGTTGCCGTTACTACGCTGCAATCCCGCATGCTCTGTACCGGCGACTCCTCGCCGATATAAACCTGAATGCCTGTATTCTCGGCATTATCCGAGGTTTCCTGAAGGAGTTCTCCCAGCTGCTGCTTTTCCTCGAAGGTATTGATCAGCTCGCTCGCTTTTTCCTGATCAGCCAGCTCCGGATAACGGAAAATGTTATTCGTTCCACTGGTATAGATCTCAAGGTCTTCCTCCGCTCTGATCGCTTCCGCGACGGCATCTATCACTTCGCTGACAATGTCACTGTGGATGCCTGCCTGCTGCTTCATCACGGAGATCATGCCAAGGCTGATCTCATCGATGGATAAGCCGTTCAGATTCGTGTTCAGCAGAATGTTGAGCTTTAAAAGTGTTTCATCGGAAAGCTCCTCATCCACGCTGAGGATGTTGTTCTTGATCACATTTCCCTCGATGACGATGACCGCCAGAATCTGGTGCGCATCCACTCTGGAGAGCTGTATGAACTTCAGCTTGCTTCTCTTCGTCTGCGGCGCCGAGATCATCGTTGCATACTGGGTATTATGAGCCAGAACCCTTGCAACCTGCTTCAGCAGTGTCTCCATCTTATCCTGTCTCTCGACAAGCATTTCCTGCATCTCAACGGTTTCCCGCTGCTTCTCCTCCATCATGGCATCGACATAAAAGCGATAGCCCTTGTCGGAAGGAATCCTGCCCGCCGAGGTATGTGGCTGAAGGATATAACCCATTTCCTCCAGATCCGCCATCTCATTTCGGATCGTTGCTGAACTCAAATTCAGATCGGTGTACTTTGAAATGGTTCGGCTGCCTACCGGTTCTCCCGTTTCCAGATAGTTGCGGATAACTGCCTGCAGGATTTTCTTTTTTCTCTCATCCAGCTCCACTTCTGTACCTTCCTTTCTGTTATTAGCACTCGTTAAAGAGGAGTGCTAACATTTGATGAATTAAAAATATCACTACCCACATATATTGTCAACTGATTTTCCGGAAAAAAATTATAAATAAATTATAAAAAAGAAAAAAGCCCTGCAGCCTTCAAAACGGAGGATACAGAGCCTTAGATATTCAGACGGTTTAGATATAGAAGCTGCCCGTGAAATCCTTGTTCATGACATAATATACCATGCTCTCCTCGGGCTTTACATAGAGCTCTACGCTGACGAGGTCGCCAGCCTTCTGCTTCAGATCGTACTTCCATACGTCCTTTGCCATCTTCATCAGGTCATCCTGCGCATAGGACTTTCCTGCGAACTGAACATGAAGCGCTGCCTTAAGCTCTGCCTTCTTTGTCTCTTTCTTTTCTTCCGGCTTCTTCTCAGCCTTCTTTGCCGGTGCCGGAGCCTCGGGCTTCTTAACCTCTGCCTTCTTAACCTCTGTCTTCTTCTCCTCGGCCTTTACAACCGGTGCCGGAGCCTCCGCTTTCTTCTCTTCCGCTTTTACTACAGGCTTTACTGCCTTCTCTTCTGTCTTGGGTGCGGCGGTCTTAACGGCTGTCTCTGTAGCCTTAACTTCGGGTTTCGTGGTTACTTTCTTTACTGCTGCCATAAAACGTTCTCCCTTCTATTCCTCAGACTTTTTTCAAAATGTTCTCCCCGAATGACAAATATATATCATTCACGGACAGTTTATTCCTTTTCTTCTAAAATGTCAACACTGCTGCCACGCCTTTTCAGCAGAAGCAGCGCACCTGCCATAAGTGTCAGATGAACGGCAGCTCCCACCCCAAGTACAAGAAACAGTCCATCTCTGAACAATCCGGCGGGGAAAAGCCAGATCAGCCGATCCGTCGCCGGATTCAATATCCATCTGTCGTTGCGAAAGAAAAACCTGTGCAGACCATTCACGAATGCATTAAGCCTCGTCATGGCGATAACGGCGAAACAAATTCCCGCCGCGGCAAGCCACAGCCACGAATACAGATAACTCTTACAGATTCGTCTGATGTCACCCTTTCTAATATAGAAAGTGCTCATAAGCGCCAGAAGCAGGATGCCAAAGCCGAGCGAAAAATGCCATGCCGCCATCATCTGCCGGATGTCTGCCAGATGCTGCCGCTCCCGCTCATTAAAGAACTCCTGCCCGACCGGTATCTCCCTTCCAAGGATGACATAATTCATCATCTGTTCTGTCACACTGTGCAGATCAGAAGCGGACATTCCGAGGCTCTGCGCCACACCGTAAGCCTCGCTCTCCCGCTCAAGGAAGCCCGCCCGGAAGACGGTAAAAAGCAGGATCAGCGAAAGGATCACCAGATGGAGCAGTATCGCGTAAAACACCGTAAGTAGAAAACGTCCTGCCCGCTTCATTTTTTAGAACATGCCGGACAGACTGTCAAAGCTGCTGATGATTCCCTCGGGAATATATGCTCCGATCGCCTTGGAACCGATCAGAACGAACACTGCGATAAAAATCAGCACACCGATAAATGTCAGATATACACACTTATCCGGGGTCACTCCCTGTACAGCCTTCAGCATTTCTGCCGTTGTGCAGATCACCATCAGCATAGAGCCAAAGAAAATCACAAGACCGACAGCAGGGCTGATCCAAAACACAATACATGCCAGAACCGTCAAGGGTGCTATGATGACAGAACGTGCCGCCATCAGCGCAAGAATCTGTCCAAGTCCCATCTTTGCCTTGCCGATCAGACCGATCAGTCCGAAAACCAGTCCCCAGATCACAGAGAACAGAATAGAGAGCAGCAGGGTCAGGAAAAACGCCTTGACACCCGACACCTTGAATTGATCACCGTAGTCGCTTCCCAGCCAGCTTGTGTAGGATGAAATCGTGTCGGCAACCGCTGCATTTATCTTTCCGACAACGCAGAGACTGAAGATCGAGGACAACAGCGCCTGAATGGCAACAAGGCACAGACCATGAAGCAAATCAACAGATGCCATCATCTCCTTGCCTACCGTTGCCGGCTTTGCCCATATCTTAAGATACATTCCACCCACCTTCTTAGCGGCGGACGCAAGCTTCTCAGTGTCTACCTTGGGGGCTGCGGCTCCTGCAGCACCTGCTGCAGCGGCTGTACCTGTTGCAGCGGCTGCACTTGTCGCAGCCTGTGTATTTGTCGCAGTCTGAGCAGCTCCTGTCGGCGCAGCTGCGCCTGCAGCGGCTGCGCTTGTTGCAGCCGGTGTCTCGGTACCCGCTGCGGTCGTTGTCCTACAGTTACATACTTCTCCGTCCTTCAGTTCTCTTCCGCAATACTTACAAAATGCCATGGTTTTTCTCTCCTTTGCTTTTATTATATTTTCTCTTGTTTATAAAGGATTTCCGCAGTTCTCACAGAACTTCGCGTCCGGCTCCACCGGTGCGCCGCATTTTTCACAGAATTTACTGCCAGTCTCCGCCGCGGGCATTTCTATAGACGGCTGTACCGTGCCCGCTGCTGCTTCCACTGTAGGCTGTGCCACGGCTGCCGCCTGGATTCCCGCTGTTTCTTTCGCCGGTTTCTTTTTGAATATTCCCGCCTTAATCAGCACGATCAGCAGGAAGAGCACACCCAGCGCAATCAGTGCCCAGAAAGCAATAGCGATCGGATCAATTCTTGTTCCTGTGTACAGCACATTGATTCCCGTCCCCGCGAAAGTAAGCTCCAGCTTTCCGCCGCTGAAGGGCTCCTCTGCCGCAGTACCGCCGGCTGCGCTGTAGCCGAGCATTGTTGTCAGCCCGCCTATCTCCAGCGTATAGTTGATTGCAAAGTCGGAAGTCACATTTTCAAGCAGACCGCCAAAGCTTGTATTCTCTTCAAAAACCTCCTGCTTCTTTATGCGCCAGAATTCACCGTCTCCGGCATATGACAGCTTGCCGGCATACCCAAACAGCTGCGCAGAGGCTTCGGCAATTCCTGCCTCCGTACCGCTCTGCTCAATCCTTATCTGAAAGCCTTCTTCCTCTGCCTGAGCTGTGATCTCTGTTTTAGCTTCCGGCTTCACTGTCGTTTCCCCAACAGTCTCCGCTCCGGCTTCAGCGCTCTCCACTTCCTCCGTCCCGGCATCGGCGACACATGCTTCGAGCCTTTCTGTGATTGCAGTCTGTTCCTGCTCATCGGGTGTCTGCTCCAGCGTGAACACAAGGCTTCTCTTCCACTGTCCGCCAAATCTGGAATATCTGGAGTCAACGTCAAGACCCTGAACCTTGTACGCCTTCTGTATTACCAGTGGAACCTGCATGCCCTCATCGTCGCACCATCCGCCGGAAAGCATGACATAGTCTGTATTTTCACTGCCGCTGTAGCCATTGCTGCTTACCTCATAGTCCGCATCCGCTTTGACATAATATTCATATTTAACGGATGTATGATTCTCCACCATGTAATTGTCAAGGCCTATGTATTCCACGATATTCTGGCTGAATATGAACGGAGAAACCGCATCGTCGCTGTCAACCGTCTCGATGCTGGTCTTCTGGGAAGGAAACACCTGTGCGTCAAACGCATTCAGCTGTTCTCCCGTCATCGACTTCGCGGTGACAGTAAACACGCCCGCGCCGTCCTCAAGCGTCTCCCAGCTGCCCTCGAATTTTCCCTCAGAGACAGAGTTCATGTAATTTGTGATCTCTTCACCCTTGCGTTCCATGGAATGTGCGGGAATTGTAAATACGACACATCTGTCAAATTCATTCAAACCATGTACATCCGTATAAATTTTAATACTGTCAAACGATACATATTCCAGTTTGTCTACATAGATCTGTGCATTGGTGGAATAGGTGTCCACGCCGTAAACGACCTTTGTGTCTCCCGACGCGAAAATCATCCCGGCATTCTCCTCCGAGACATAGCCCTTTTCTATCAGTACGTTCCGAAGCCATTCAAGCAGCTCCTGCGAGTTAAAATTCTCTGTCACATACAGTCCTGCTGCCCACACACTCTCAGGTGCTGAGATCGTGAGCTCCGGCTCCCTGCCGAGAACCGCCGCGACTTTAGCCTTATAATCCTCCACGGAAGAAAAGTCCAGATTTATCGTATAGGTCTTTACTCCGTTGTCCTCCGAATACTGCCACGTCAACTCTGCCGGACACGCCTCACCGATCGCTGCGTTGAGATCGTCTATCGTACCGTTGAAATAGTCGTTAAATACACTGTCCGCAATAACAATATTCATCTGTCTGTTTCCGCTGAAATCACTATTGATTGTCAGAGTAGTTCCGATCGTAGAGCCGGCGCTGCAGCCCGTCATCAGCAGCAGACAGAGCGCAAACAGACAGATCAGGGAACTTCCTTTGAATATTCTTTTCATCCTTTGCCTCCAGATAGTTTAATAATCCCGTAGATACTGCTTGCCGTCAATTACAACAATATCAAACCTCTGGCTCTCTGTGTCCAGATAACTGCCATCCGTGCCATAGCCAATGATGTAGCCGGTGACTGTCATGGTATCGTCCTCCTCTTCCACGGCTCCGGTGACAATGTGTATTTTACCGTTCATGTCGGCAAACAGTTCCTCCGTCCCCAGCGCATCCAGACCCCCAAGCTCCTGCACCATTGCCTGTGCTTCCGGTGTCATACAGGATAAGACCTTCTTTGCGCTCTTACCGTTGATCCCCTTCTCCAGCTTCGCCAGAACATTCATTCCCGGATGACTTGCATTTCCGATCACGGCGATTGCAATCGCAGCGGCAAAGCAGAGGATGGAGAGCCAGAGCATAGGCTGCTTCAACACCTTTTTCACTTGTTCCTCTCCTCTCATAAGAATATTCAGGCAACCGCAAAACTCACGTTTGTACAACTGTTATCTGTAATGCACGAAGTTTGCAGTTACCTGGAATGTTTTATCTTGCTCCGAGTGCAAAGTATAACAGAACAATCACACCCAGCACAATCCGGTACCAGCCAAATACCTTGAAATCGTGTTTTTTGATATAGCCCATCAGGAAACGAAGCACAAACAGGGAAACGACAAAGGAAACCACCGTTCCCGTGAGAAGAAGCACAAGCTCATTTCCCGTAAAGGAGAAGCCGAATTTTACGACCTTGAGCAGACTTGCGCCGAACATGACAGGAATCGCAAGGAAAAAGGTATACTCCGCCGCAACCGTTCTGGACACGCCGATCAGCAATGCTCCAACGATGGTCGCGCCGGAGCGGGACGTTCCGGGGAAAATCGCTGCGAGCACCTGAAAGAAGCCGATCATAAGCGCAGTCATGTAGGTGATCTCCGCAAGGGAATTGATCTTCGGCGTTCTCTTCCGGTTCCAGTTCTCGACAAGGATAAATGCAATACCAAAGATAATCAGCGCCAATGCCACGCAGACCGGATTGTAAAACAGTCTGTTGAACACGTCGTCAAACAGCCCTCCGATCACTGCTGCCGGAACGGTAGATACCAGAATCTTAAACCACATGATCCAGATGTCCTTCTTAAAGAACGCGCCTACACCAGTCTGCCCCTGTCTCTGCTTCTTCGTCAGGGCAAAGGGCCATATTTTATTCCAGAACAGCACAACCACCGCCAGAATGGCTCCCAGCTGGATGACAACGTCAAACATATCAAAGAAGCCCTCGCTGGCTCCATTAAACGGAAGAAACTGTTCTATCAGAATCAGATGTCCGGTACTGCTGATCGGCAGCCACTCCGTAATTCCTTCAACAATACCGTAAATAATCGCCTTAATAATATCCAACATATTGCCTCCATCTCTCCGTCCCAACGGATGTTTATTCTATGTTTTCTAACGTCTGTACTCTTCCTGTACAAATCTTCGCAGCGCCACAAGGGATCGTTCCACCTTTTCCGTGTCAATGCAGTATGCCATTCTGAAAAAGCCCGGCGCACCGAAGGTATCTCCGGGAACCAGAATCAGATCATACTTTAATGCCTTCTGACAGAATAGCTTCGCGTCGTCCTCCAGCGCTTTCGGGAAAATATAGAAGGTACCACCCGGCTTTACACAGGTAAAGCCCAGCCGGAGAAGCTCTTCATAAATCAGCTTCATATTTGTCTCATAAACGCTCAGATCAGCGGTCTTGTCAAGCACCTCTGCAACCGCCAGCTGGATAATGGATGGCGGGCAGTTATGTCCGATCCCTCTGGATATCTGTCCGCACATATAGATCATTTCCTCAGCATGCTCGCAGCGGGGATTTACCGCCACATATCCGATTCTCTCTCCCGGAAGCGACAGGGATTTCGAGAACGAGTAACACATAATCGTGTTGTCGTAGAACCGTGACACACAGGGAATCTTCGTTCCATCAAAGACAATTTCCCTGTAGGGTTCATCCGAAATCAGATAAATCTCATGTCCATATTGTTCGGACTTCTCCCTCAGAACCTTTGCCAGCCTTTCCAGCGTCTCATCTGAATAGACGACACCAGAGGGATTGTTCGGTGTATTGATAAGAATTGCCATGACCTTTTCCGTGAGCAGCTCTTCAAACGCCTCAAAATTAATCTGAAAGCTGTCCGTATCGGGGGGCACGACCTTGAGCACCGCCCCTGTCAGATCGACATAGGGGTGATATTCCGGAAAAAAGGGGGCAAAGGTCAGTATTTCATCGCCCGGCTCCGTCACCAGCCGAAAAGCATGTGCAAGAGCCCCCGCCGCTCCGGACGCCATAAAGATATGCTCCTTGCGGTAGGGCAGCCCGAAGCGTTCTTCCAGCGAGGCGGCGACCGCCTCACGCACAGAAGTAATACCGAGACTCGGGCTGTAGCCGTGAAGCACGTTCGGTTCTTTTGTAGAAAGCATATGCATCATGGTATCTGTAAATTCCTGCGGCACCGGCACCGACGGATTCCCGAGACTGTAGTCAAACACATTCTCATATCCGATCTCCTGCCCTCTCGCCGTCGCAAACTCCGAAAGCTGCCTGATCACGGACTTCGCCGAAAGCATATCCCTGTATTTCTGAACCAGCATCCTATTTCCTCCTGTCAATAAGTACTCACGAAACTCACAACTTCCTAGCAACAGTTGCTCAAATTGCACCTGACCACAAGCAGCGCACTCTGGAGCCGCCGGCACTTAGTCTCCGTACTATGGAGACTTATGTGCCGCTGCGTGGAAGCAAAGCGAAAGCGTGCCTGCGGTGGTCTGTGCATTTTGTGCAACGTCACTCGCGGACACCTAATTCGCATCAAAAAACTCCGTATCGATCTTATAGCAGTTCTTTCCGCTCTTCTTCGCCTGATAGAGGATCGCATCCGCCCTGACACTGTAATCCCACTCTCTGTTCTGCTCGTTCGGCACGCGCACAAACACTCCCTGGCTGACCGTGACAATATCCGCGCAGCCGGAAGAAATGTGCGGAATCTTCAACGCCCTGACTCCGGTCTGTATCTTTTCCGTTACCTCCCTGATCTCATCTACGGTCATCCCGGTATAAACGATCATAAATTCATCGCCGCCATATCTGCCGCAGAAGACATTCTCATTCTCTACCTTTCTCAGGACATTCGCAACCTCCTCGATGCAGGTGTCGCCCGCAAGATGTCCGTTGGTATCGTTAAATTTCTTAAAATAATCAATATCCATCAGTTCGATTCCGAACAGATTCTTTTTCTGATGCGCTTCCTCGAACTTCGCAGAAATATATTCGTTCAGATAGGTGCGGTTCGCGAGGCCTGTCATAGAATCATAGAGTGCTATGGTTTCCAGTCTGCGGTTTGCAGCGCGCATACGCTCCCTCTCCTGTTCCATCGTCTGGAGTCTGTCGCGCAGCTCCATCATCCTCGCCGCCACCTGCTTCTTGTTCTGGCGATCTCTCTCGTAATTGGTAAAATATCTTCTGGTACAACGCAGATAATCCACATCACGCCCCTGCTTCAGCAGATATGCACTGCGGCACGGATACAGATCCATCTCCATGATGGGCTGCTTTTCCAGCCCCTTGCCTTCCGCTATTTCAAAGAAACGATCCGCCTGAACGGCATCCCCTGTCTGTGTCATAAGCTCCGCAAGCTCCGTCAGACCGACCCGCACCTCCGAAATATCGTTCAGTCCTTCCAGACACCACAAAATGCCTTCTATGCACTCCCGAGCACGCTGTACACTGCCCTTTTTTGCCTCACACTCCGCCTCAAAGAGCAACAGGTTAATCTGGGAATAATCCTTGCCGGAATGTTCGCGGCGCACCTTCTCCACCTTGTCCCACATGGCATAAGCATCCTCTGTCCTGCCGAGCTTCAGGTAACACATTCCGCAGCGCAGCATACAGTTCATCATGTGCAGCAGTCTGTGATAGGTCTCATCCGCCTCCTCGTAGCGTATGATCGACTGTGCAAACCTTGCCGCCGCCTCTTCGTACCTCTTCAGGCACATCAGAATCTTTCCGATATTTCCCTCAAGCATCGCCTGCACATAGAACAGGTCGTTTTTCTCCGCATACTGCAATCCCGAGTAAAAATAGTTCAGCGCGATGACACGGTTGCCCTGCTCATCCGTGACAATGCCCATCAGATTATAACTTCTGGCAAGAAATTCAAACATCTCTTCCGCCTGAAAGCACTTCGTGCATTCGCTGAGACAGTACATTGTCTCCTCGTACTCCCCACGGTTCCAGTAGTACTCTGCAAAATAGTAATAACCCATACCGGAAACAGCGTCCGATTTTAACTCTGCTGCGTGCTCAAGCACCGTCTGGCAGGTTTGATAATCGAAGAATCCGTTTGCTCTTCTCTCTTTTATGATGTCATCTATGTAGTTTTGAATTTCTTCCGTCATGCTTCCCAAGCCTGCACCCGCTTTCCATGAAAACACACTATACTCGTCCTATTTTAAACGTTTGTCGGAAAAAACGCAACAGCTCAATTTTAATCCTCATCCTCCGCCCAGATCAGCGCGCATTTTACGGCTCTCCTCCAGCCCCTGAGGAGCTTTTCCCGCTTCCCGGCATTCATTTTCGAGCCGAACACTGCGCCAATCTGCCAGTTTTCCCGGATTTCATCACGGTCGCGCCAGTACCCGACTGCCAGTCCCGCCAGATATGCCGCCCCAAGCGCCGTTGTCTCGATGCACTTCGGTCTGCGCACATCCGTATCGACAATATCCGCCTGAAACTGCATCAGGAAGTCATTCGCACTCGCCCCACCGTCTACCTTCAGGCTCTTTAAGTGAATGCCGCTGTCGTGCTCCATCGCCCGGAGCACGTCCGCCGTCTGGTACGCGATGGATTCCAGCACCGCACGGATAAAATGCTCCTTGCTGCAGCCCCTCGTCAGTCCGACGACGGTTCCTCGCGCATACTGGTTCCAGTACGGTGCTCCCATGCCCGCAAATGCCGGAACGACATACACTCCCGCCGTGTCCTCCACTGCCTCACAATATTCCTGCGACTGTGACGCGCTTTTCAGCATACGCATACTGTCCCTCAGCCACTGCACCCCGGCGCCCGCCACAAACACGCTGCCCTCAAGCGCATATTCCACCTTTTCGGAGGTGCTCGCCGCAATCGTCGTCAACAGACCGGACTTTGACTCTATTGCATCCGTACCTGTATTCATTAATAAGAAGCAACCCGTTCCGTAGGTATTTTTCACCTCTCCCTGTTCAAAGCAGCACTGCCCGAAGAGCGCCGCCTGCTGGTCTCCCGCAGCACCGGCAATCGGTATCTCACCGCCCAGCACGGAGGCATCCGTATGTCCATACACGCAGCTGGAGGGTTTTACCCCGGGAAGAATGCATGCCGGAATCTCGAACCGCTCCAGAATCTCCTCATCCCAGCAGAGTCTGTGAATGTCGAACAGCATCGTTCTCGATGCATTCGTGTAATCGGTCACATGAACGGCACCCTTTGTCAGGTTCCATATCAGCCATGTGTCTACCGTTCCGAAGAGCAGTTCGCCAGCCTCCGCCTTCTCCCTTGCGCCGGGTACATTTTTCAGTATCCATGCAATCTTCGATGCACTGAAATAGGCATCGGGAATCAGTCCTGTCCTCTCCCGGATCGTCCCATCGAAGCCGTCCCTCTTGAGTTCCTCGATCATGTCCGCCGTTCTGCGGCACTGCCATACAATCGCGTTATAGACCGGCTCTCCGGTCTTCCTGTCCCAGAGTATCGTCGTCTCTCTCTGGTTCGTAATGCCGATGCCCGCGATGTCCTCATGTGTCGCCCCGACCATCGCCATACATTCCGTCGCAACCGCAAGCTGGCTCGACCAGATTTCCATCGGGTTGTGCTCAACCCAGCCCGGCTGGGGATAGATCTGCGTAAACTCCTTCTGGGACATAGAGCAGATATTTCCCGATTTATCAAACAAGATACAGCGGGAGCTTGTCGTCCCCTGATCCAGTGCCATCACATATTTCTGCATACCAATACCTCTCCTTATCTATATTGTATTTACAGCACAGTTCGTGTAGCCACCACATTGACGCCGCTTCCGCAGATGTTCTCCACGACGACCTCCCCCATGTGAACCGGTGCCTGAAGCTCAATTTTTTTCAGTTCCCTGATGCAATCCGCTATCTTATCCTTCGGGATGTCCGCGGCGGTCTTCACGGAGACGACCGGCAGCTCTCCCCCATGGACTCGCACCAGGCTCGTCACGATACGGCGGGGATCGGTCAGTTCCTTTGTCACATAATCTGCTCCGCGCGGACAAGTATTTCCGCTGATGTTCCGGATTGCGGTTCCTTCTAATTCAACTGTCACGTTACAGCCGAGCGGACATCCGATACAAACAAATTCTCTCTTTTCCATAGGCTCATCCTTTCCGCAATGAAACCGTGATCTCTGCAAGGTCTTCCGTCTGTTCCAGCTCCGCCTTTCTGAGAATGATCTGCTCCATCTCGCCGGGAGCCAGCACCTTCTTTTTTCTGCTGCTGACAATCCTGCCGTTATAGGCGATCTCGACCGCCGCATCCCTGTACACATTGTCCACTCGGAAGCGGACAACCTGTGTATTCTCCATCCGCTGAACGTCGATGGAGGAGGGAACCGTATAGCGCACACCGTTCACCGCCCTGATAGGAATTTCCTGCCCGAAGGACTTCCGCTCCCCTTTCAGGTATGTCGCCGCATGCCTGCCCGCCTGTGCCGCCTCCTCGGAAACATAATCCACCAGATCATGCACATGGAGAACATTCCCGCAGGCAAAGACACCTATCTTGTCCGTCTCCAGGCTTTCATTGACCTTCGGTCCGTTTGTCACAGGGTTCATCCCGACGCCCAGATTGGCTGAAAGCTCATTCTCAGGAATCAGTCCGCAGGACAGAAGCAGGGTATCGCAGGGAATTTCCTCCTCCGTTCCGGGGATGGGCTTTAAATGCTCATCGACGGCCGCGATGACAACCGCCTCGACCCTGTCGCGTCCCTTGATGTCAACAACCGTATGGCTCAGCTTAAGCGGTATGCCGAAATCATCCAGACACTGCACAATGTTTCTCTTAAGCCCGCCGGAGTACGGCATCAGCTCCGCCACGAGCTTTACCTTTGCACCCTCGAGGGTCATCCGGCGCGCCATAATCAGTCCGATGTCACCGGAGCCGAGAATGACAACCTCTCTGCCGGGCATTCTTCCTTCCATATTTACATAGCGTTGCGCCGTGCCCGCAGAATAAATTCCCGCCGGACGATAGCCGGGAATATTCAGCGCTCCTCTGGAACGCTCACGGCACCCCATGGCAAGAATGACCGCCTTCGCCTCGATCACATACAGTCCTTCCTCGCGGTTCATGACCGTCACAAGCTTTGTGCCATCTTCCGACACCTGTGTCAGATCAACGGCCATAGTGTTTAATTTATAGGGAATTTCCAGCTCCTGCGCCTGTTCGATATATCTCGCCGCATACTCCGGACCGGTCAGCTCCTCCCTGAAGGCATGCAGCCCGAAGCCGTTGTGGATGCATTGGTTGAGGATCCCGCCGAGTCTGGCATCGCGCTCCACGATCAGCAGATCCTCCACACCTGCCTCTCTTGCGGCAATCGCTGCGGCAAGTCCCGCCGGGCCGCCTCCGATAATCACCAGCTCCTTCTTCATCTCGCATCCCCCTCTCCCGCATCGATTCCGTCCTTGTCATAGCCTGTGAGAAACTCACTTCCACTGCCCTTCTTGCTGATCTCTCCCATGTCCCTTCCAAGCTCCCTCGCCAGAATTTCCACCGTTTTAGGGGAACAGAAGCCCGCCTGACAGCGCCCCATTCCTGCCCTTGTCCGGCGTTTGATGCCGTCCAGTGTCGTCGCGCCGAGCGGTCTGTGAATGGCATCCACAATCTCACCCTCCGTCACCAGCTCACATCTGCACACCACGTTTGCATACAGGGGATTTTCGGCGATCAGCCGCTGCTTTTCCTCCGGGGATGCCGATTCCATATTCGGGATGCCCTTTCTCACTGCTATAAAGTCCTTTTTTTCGTCTGCCGCGAGGTATCCGGCGATCTGCTCCGCGAGCATTTTGCCCAGCGCAGGTGCGCAGGTCAGTCCCGGAGACTCGATTCCCGCAGCGTCGAAAAAGCCCTCTGCGTCCGCCGGCTGTCCAAGGACAAAATCGCCCTTCTCCTCGTGCGCCCGGAGTCCGGCAAAGGAGGTAATGATCTGTCTCGCCGGAAGGGCGGTAACGCTCGCCGCCGCGCGCCTCAGCACATCCTCCATGCCTTCGCGGGTGGTGTTGATTCCTTCATGATCCTCGGTGTCAACCGCTGTCGGACCCGCGAGCAGATTGCCGTGAACCGTCGGCGTAACCAGAACGCCCTTGCCGTATTTCGTCGGCAGTTGGAAAATCGTCCGGCTCACCAGCCCTCCGACCTTTTTATCCATCAGGCAATATTCGCCCTTCCGGGGGATAATATGGAGCTTTTCTCCGCTGATCATATTGTGAAAGCGATCCGCATAGACTCCTGCCGCATTGACGACCACCTTCGTCTCATATGTCCCACGGCGGGTCGTCACGAGATAACCGCCCTCTGTTTTCTCAACCCTTTCGACCTCTGTGTCCAGTTCAAACCGGACACCGTTGACCGCCGCGTTCTCCGCCAGCGCGATTGTCAGCCCGAACGGACAGACAATCCCTCCCGTTGGCGCATAGAGCGCCGCAACCGCCGAATCCGAGATTTCGGGTTCAAGCTCCTTCAGTTCATCCCTCTCAAGGATCCGCAGCTCCTTCACACCGTTTTCGATGCCCTGCTCCAGCAGCTTCTGAAGCCTCGGTCTGTCCGTCTCGTCGAAGCATAGTACAAGAGATCCGTTCCTCTTAAAAGGGAAATCCAGCTCCTCTGACAGCGCCTCCATCAGCCTGTTCCCCTCCGCATTCAGCTTCGCCTTTAACGTGCCGGGATGCGCGTCATATCCGGCATGAACAATCCCGCTGTTCGCCTTTGACGTTCCCTCGCAGATGTCAGAAGCCCTCTCAAGAACCGTGATCTCCAGCTTGTAGCGCGAAAGCTCCCTTGCGATCGCGCAGCCCGTAACGCCCGCCCCAATTACAATAATATCCGTCATTTGCCCTGCCCTCCCATTCCGCAATTTATCCTGCAAACCACACCGCCGCCTGCTATGCCAGTTCTGTCACGCAGCCGCCCTTCGCCTCCACATACCTCTCATCATCAATCTCAAGCCAGACGCTCCCCGCGGACGGATTGAACACTCTCGTCCCATCAGCTGAAAATTTCAGTGCACCCGCTGCCTCCATATAGTCGATAATCTCTATATTTGTGGCATACCAGATGTCCTGCCGTCCTCCCATGAAATCACAGAATTTTTCGATAACCCCCCAGTTATCATTCTGGTCAAATTCATAGCTGTGACCCCATACATACATCAGCTTAAGGTACTGCTTCTTCTTAAATTCGGCAAAAAACTTTGCCTTGTCCATCAGCCCCGGATCGTTGTGATGACAGGTCGGATGCCATTCATAAGGGTCAGCCGGAAGCGCAAAGTCATCCACCGCCTGCACCACTCTCGCATAAGCGATCCCCAGCTGCCGGAAAAGCTGCTTAATCTCGCCGTTATAGGAGCCGTTGGGATAGGCGTGTCCCCGGATAATCTGTCCGGTCAGCTGTTCCAGCCCCTTTCTGTCCTCAAGGATTTCCTCAGCTACCGACGTCATCGGGCATCTTGCGATCGTCGGATGCGTCATGGTATGCGTTGCGATCTCATGTCCCCGGTAAAGCTCCTTCACCCTCTCCGCCGGAAGCCGCGGCTCCCTGCCGAGCATACCGTAGTTCAGGTTAAAGGTTCCCCTAATGCCATTTTTATTGAAGATTTCCACAAGTCTTTCGTCCTGCACCTTGCCGTCGTCATAGCTCATTGTCAGTGCCTTCGCACGCCCCTCCGGGAAACAGATATATACTTTCATCTCTCCTGTCGCTCCTCCCTGCGGCAAGCGCCGCTATTATTATCATCTTATCTCTTTTAAGCCGCGCCCGCAAGCTATTTCCGTGTAACAGTTCAGCCACGTTATTGCCCTTTATCGTGCAGGAGTTTCCATTGTCTTTCCATGCCATTTTTAGTATGATAGTGTCAACTCAATAATGTACCCAAGAGAAAGGAGCACAATTATGCGCGATTCATTTCGCAACAAACAAAATGGTTTTACGACGATGGAAGGAGGTTCACAGGCCGCCCCGAAGCGGAAGCCCGGAGGCAAAATTTTCGGAATTGCAGCGGCAGTCATTGTCGTCCTCATCCTTCTTCTGAATACCACCTACGAGATTAAGGAGCAGGAGCAGGCTGTACTGATCACTCTCGGCAAGGCGACCGCCGTAACCGACCCGGGTCTGCACTTCAAGATTCCCTTTATCCAGCAGGTCAGAAAGGTCAACACAACGATTCAGGGCTTTTCGATCGGCTATTACAGCGACAACAACAGCGTCAACGAGGACGAATCCCTGATGATCACCTCGGACTTCAACTTCATTGACGTTGACTTCTATGTGGAGTACCGCTACAGCGACCCGGTAAAGGCACTGTATGCCTCTAAGAACCCGCTCGACATTCTGCGGAACATCAGCCAGAGCTGCATCCGCACCGTCATAGGAAGCTACCCCGTCGATGATGTCCTGACAACAGGAAAGAACGAGATTCAGGCGGCAATCAAGGAGATGATCGTGGAACGGCTTGACGAGCACGACATCGGCATGCAGCTGGTAAACATTACCATTCAGGATTCCGAGCCGCCCACCGCAGAAGTCATGGAAGCCTTCAAGGCTGTTGAAACCGCGAAGCAGGGCAAGGAAACCGCGCTGAACAATGCCAACAAATACCGGAACGAGCAGCTTCCCTCCGCACAGGCTCAGGCGGACGGTATCTTAAAGGATGCCGAGGCGCAGAAGACCGAGCGTATCAATGAGGCGACCGCACAGGTGGCACGTTTTAATGCCATGTATGCCGAATACCTGAAAAATCCTGCTGTGACGAGACAGCGTATGTTCTACGAGGCAATGGAGGAGGTTCTACCTGACCTTAAGGTCATCATTGAGAGCCCCAACGGAGACGTCCAGACCATATACCCTATCGAATCCTTTACGGGAAGCAACGACAACAGCACCTCCGACAGCAGTTCGGAGTCCAATTAGAGAGGCATAGGCGAAACAAATGAAAACAGTTAAAAAAATTTTTATAGCAGTCATTGTATTTATCCTCCTGATGATCGGTGCATCCAGCATCGTCATCACAAAGGAAAATGAGTACAGTCTCATCCGGCAGTTCGGTAAGATTGACCACGTTGTATCAGAGGCAGGACTAAGCTTCAAGGTTCCTTTTATCCAGAGCGTCGACACGCTCCCGAAGCAGACATTATTGTACGACCTGTCCTCCTCGGATGTCATTACCAGTGACAAGAAGTCCATGATCTGCGACAGCTACATCCTCTGGCATATCACCGACCCCATTAAGTTTGCGCAGACCCTGAACTGTTCCATCTCTGCGGCGGAGGGGCGTCTCGATGCCATTGTGTATAACTCGACGAAGAACGTCATCAGCAGCACGACACAGGAGGACGTCATCTCAGGGCGTAACGGCGCGCTCTCTACGGCAATCATGAACAATATCGGTTCCTCTCTGGATCAGTACGGCATTGAGCTTCTGGATTTCGAGACAAAGAAGCTTGATCTTCCGAGTGACAACAAGGCGGCGGTATATGAAAGAATGATCTCCGAGCGAGACAATATTGCGGCGACCTACACGGCTGAAGGAAGCTCCGAAGCACAGAAGATCCGGAATACGACCGACAAGGATGTCACCGTCATGCTGTCCGAGGCAGAAAAGGAAGCTGCTATTCTGATTGCGGAGGGCGAGGCGGAATACATGAAAATCCTGTCTGATGCGTATAACGATGAATCCAAGCAGGATTTCTATTCCTTCGTCAGAAGTCTCGACGCATTGAAGCTGTCCATGCAGGGCGGCAACAAGACCGTGATTCTGTCGCCGGATTCCCCGATCGCGCAGATCTTTTACGGAAAATAAGTCCTGAACGCGGAAAGGCCCCGGGTGGTGGAAGCACCCGGGGCCGCCGTATGTGTCGCAGGCATACGGCTTCCGCTATACTAAACTAAGGGAATTAGATGAACGCTTATTCAACATCCTGCAGTGCTGCAAAGTTCTCCTCACCGGTACGAACCTTTACAACCTTATCTACATTATATACAAAGATCTTGCCGTCTCCGATATGTCCCGTATAAAGCGCTTTCTTTGCAGCCTCGATTACGCTTCCGACAGGAATCTTGCTCACAACGACCTCAACCTTGACCTTCGGCAGCAGTGTCGCATCCATCTCGACGCCACGGTACTTTTCACCGGCACCCTTCTGGATACCACAGCCCATGACGTTCGTGACCGTCATACCGGTTACACCGAGGTCATTCATCGCCTTCTTCAATGCATCATATCTTGTCATCTTCGCAATGATAACTACCTTATGCATACCCGTAGACACTGCGGAGGGAACTTCCACAACAGGAACGGATGCCTTCTTCTTCATCTCGGATGCCGCTTCGTACTCGCTCTCGCCGAGATCTGTATTTTCATTTACATCCATCACGCCGCCGGATACATCCATGATAGAGAAGCCCGCATATGCCGATGCAAGACCGTGCTCTTTCGCATCCAGACCTACAATTTCCTCTTCCTCCGAAACGCGGAGACCGACGGTTGCCTTGATTACAAGGAAGGTGATGGTAATGGTGACTGCTGTCCATGTCGCAACAGATGCAAAACCCAGAAGCTGGAGCCCGAGCAGCTTAAAGCCGCCTCCGTAGAACAGGCCTGTCAGTTCTACGCCGTTTGCATCCGCAATGCTGTAGCCCGGTGCGGAATTTGTTGCGAAAAGTCCGACAGCGATTGTTCCCCAGATACCGTTCAGGCAGTGAACCGCAACAGCACCGACGGGGTCATCGATATGTAACTTATTATCTAAGAACCAGACACCGAACACAACCAACAGACCGCCGACCGTACCGATGATAATTGCACCGAAAGCATCTGTCACGTCGCAGGATGCGGTAATTGCAACCAGTCCTGCAAGGGAAGCGTTCAGACACATGGATACATCGGGCTTGCCGTACTTGATCCATGTAAAGATCATGCAGGCTACCGTTGCCACAGCCGGAGCGATTGTTGTGGTGACAAAGATGGAACCAAGCTGTTCAACGCTCGTTGCGGCTGCACCGTTAAAGCCGTACCAGCCGAGCCAGAGGATAAATACACCGAGTGCGCCGATCGGAATATTGTGTCCGGGGAATGCGTGCACCTTTGTGATATGTCCGCTCTTATCCTTTGTAAATTTCCCGATACGAGGCCCGAGCATCTTCGCGCCGATCAGCGCTGAGATACCGCCGACCATATGGATTGCACAGGAGCCTGCGAAGTCGTGGAACCCGAGCTGTACAAGCCAGCCGCCACCCCAGATCCAGTGTGCCTCGACCGGATAAATCAGTGCTGAGATAACACCCGAGTAAATACAATAGGAAAGGAATTTCGTTCTCTCTGCCATGGCACCGGATACAATCGTTGCCGCCGTAGCGCAGAACACAAGGTTAAATACAAAAGCAGACCAGTTAAAGTCTTTATAGGATGTAAAAATGTCAAATCCGGGCTTGCCGATCAGTCCGACAAGATCCTCTCCCAGAAACAGTCCGAAGCCGATCAGGATGAATACCACTGTACCGATACAGAAATCCATCAGATTCTTCATAATAATGTTGCCGGCGTTCTTCGCTCTGGTAAAGCCGGTCTCAACCATTGCAAAGCCTGCCTGCATCCAGAACACCAGCGCGGCGCCGATCAGAAACCAGACGCCAAATACTTCTCCGTGAACAGCACTCATAATCTCCTCTGTCATAATATTTCCTCCTCTGAAAAAATTTTGTAAAAAAATAACGATGCCGAGACTCTTCCCTTTGAAGCCCCATCGCATCGTCAAAAACAAAAAGGCACTACGGATCTCTCCATAGCGCCTTTGCTTTATGTATGGGAGTATAGCACCGCACCCTCTCCCTGTCAACCACTTTTTTTATTTTTTTATCAGTAATCGGAAAAACGGTCTGCCGTTCATAGTGAGTTCCTCCACTGCCTGAAAGCCCAGCTTGTCACAGAGAAGCAGGGAAGGTTCATTCTCCGTATCCACCAGCACCTGAACACAGTCAAAGCCGAGCTGCTCCCAGCCATAGGCGAGAATAGCGCGGCAGACCTCCTCAGCGTAGCCCTTCCGCTGCCACGGAACACCGATTGTATAGCCGAGCTCCGGCTCATCATAGCCGGGGCGGTAGGAAAATCCCGCTCTTCCGATCACGCAGCCACTCTCCTTCTCCACGACAGTCCACACGCCGAACTCATAAAAGGTATAGACCTGCTCAATGTACTGCCTGATATACTCCCGCTCCTGCTCCTTATCCGGGTAGAGATCCTCCATGTATTCCGTAATGGCAGGGTCGCTGTAAATAGTAAAGAAAGCTTCCACATCCTCCGGTACGGTCTCCCGAACAATACACCTCCGCGTCTCGAGGATCTTCCACGGCAGACCTTTAAGCCTTCTGTATACCCGCTCGGCATATTCCGGCTCTATCTGCTCCGGCTCCTCCACTCCAAAGCGGAACCCCGAGAAATCCTCTCCGCTGTTGCCAGAGTGAAAATAGATCAGGACGGCTTCTCCTTTATTTTTAAGCTCGTTTGCAAGGCTGCTGTCGTCCGTCACATACAGCGTTCCTCTTGTCTCCTCCGTATGGATTTCTATCTTTTCCAAATAGTGCACGCCGTTCACTTCCCTCTTTACGGTCTTTTTATTTTGCGGTATAATCCCAATAGCTATTATAATTACTTTTCACAGAAAGGACAATTCCTATGGCACAAAATCCCATTGTCACCATTACCATGAAAAACGGAGATGTCATTAAGGCAGAGTTATATCCGGACATTGCGCCCGTTTCCGTAAATAATTTTATCAGTCTGATCAACAGGAAGTTCTACGACGGTCTGATCTTCCACCGCGTAATCAAGGGCTTCATGATTCAGGGCGGATGCCCCGACGGAACAGGTATGGGCGGCCCCGGCTACAGCATTAAGGGCGAGTTCGCCGCAAACGGTGTGGATAACTCCCTGAAGCACACGGAGGGCGTGCTCTCCATGGCGAGAGCCCAGCATCCCGACTCCGCCGGCAGCCAGTTCTTCATCATGCACAAGAACGCTCCGCACCTCGACGGCAGCTACGCCGCTTTCGGCAAGGTAATAGAGGGTATGGACGTCGTAAACAAGATTGCCGAGACAAGAACCGACTGGAGCGACAGACCCTTGGAGCCGCAGGTGATCGACACCATCACGGTAGAGACCTTCGGCCAGGAGTACCCCGAACCCGAGAAATTGAACAAGTAATATGACCGGCACGAGCGAGGCTAGTACCAAAGTACTACCTCGTTCATATTTTGTTTACAAATCATTCAAGTATTTTTCAATTAATCATCATTCTTTAGACATTTTCTTCCCCTATACTAAGACCATAAGATAAAGCAAAGCAAACAAAAAAGCCAGCTACAGTTACTTGTTTACTAAATAACTTTTTCATAATAAATGCCAGAGGACAATGTTCTCTGGCATCCTCCCTTTATAGGTGTTTTATTCAGGAATGCGGGGTGCTTCACATCAGAAAAAGATTAGCAGTTTTCGCCAATGGATGGGCGATCGATTATGTACAACAGTTTCTCACAGGAGTTTCAGAGGTTGCCACGGTCACGGACACCGATGTCTTTGTATTCATGGATTTTTCCGCCAAGGATGAGTACACGAAAATCAACATCGGTGAATCGAATATTTTCCGGCTTCCCAATCTGAAGGATTTTAATTTCGCCATTCTGATGACAAATTCTTTTAATTTACAGGAAGAAACCGACTATGTCTACCGTTCCGTCATGGAGTCCGGGATTCCGGCTGTCAGCCTGGAATATGTCTTAAACGGTATCCCGAGCATCCTGACCGACAATTACAGCGGTATGCAGGAGCTGACGAGGCATCTGATCCTCGAGCACGGTGTAAAGCACATTGTATATGTCAGCGGCCCGGAAGATCATGTGGAAAATGCCACGCGGCTTCAGGCAGTCAAAAATGTCGCGCACGAAAACGGGCTGCGCATACGGGATGAGGATATTATCTTTGGCAGATGGAGTCAGGATCCGGCAAAGGCACAGGTCATCAAATGGGTCGATGAGCACGGCGGGCTGCCGGACGCCTTCATCTGCGCAAATGATCTGATGGCGCTGGGCGTCTATGATGCGCTGGAGGAGCTGGGCTATCATGTCCCGCACGATGTTCTCGTCACGGGCTTCGACAATATCAAGGTCAGCCGCGACATGCAGCCGCCTCTGGCAACGGTCAGCCGCGACTGGCACGCCATGGGGCAGAAGGCAATGCAGCTTCTGTTGGACAAGACAGAGGGCTCCGATATTCCGACAGCCACTGTCATCCCGACAAACTTTATCTGCCGCCCAAGCTGCGGCTGTGCAATGCCCGGGGAAGCAAAGCCGTCCTGCCGCACGGGTGATGCCCTGCGCTACGACTGCCATTTCAGAGAAATCCACTTGGCTGTCAGGGGCTCCGATACGGCTGAGACCCTGTACCAGAATTTCAAGCATCTCTTTCAGAGGAGCAACTGGATGGAGGGCAACAATTTCCTGCTCTGTCTCGAAAGGGAATTTTTCCGCATTCAGGAGCGCGATGTCAACCTGAAAACGACCGGCTACAGCGAAAATATCGATGTCATCTGCGCACTGAACAATGGGCTGGCGAGACCTCATCAGACGATTGGCTGCCGGGATGTCATATTCCGCGCGGCGAGCACAAGACCTGACCCGGCGATGTATATCTTCGTCCCGCTGCACAACGACGAGCGTTCCTACGGCTTTGCCATGTTCTCAAGAAATATCGATGTTCTGGAGGATCACTATCTGTACATCTGGACGCGGCAGGTAAATATGTGTCTGGAGCAGGTTCGGAGAAATATCACGATCCGGGAACTGACACAGAAGCTCACCAGCCTGTCCGTCACGGATGTTCTCACCGGCGTTTACAACCGGACAGGCTGCGAACAGATCGCTTATCCGATGCTGGAGGAGGCTCACCGTCTCGGAAAAACCAGCGTCATTATGCTGGCAGACATTGACCGCATGAAGGTCATCAACGATCAGTACGGTCATGCCAATGGGGATCTCGCGCTGCGTACCGCCGTGTCCGTGCTGCGCTCCCTGCTTCCGTCCGACTGGATCATCTGCCGGATCGGCGGAGACGAATTTTTCATCGGCGGAGTATGGACGGAGGACATTGACCCCGAAAAGCTGATCAGCAATGTCACTGACAAGCTCGCCCACGAGTCAAAACGCTTACAGCTTCCTTTCCATCTCGGACTCAGTCTCGGCTATGTCAAGATCAGCCCTGACGACAACATGGATCTGGAGGGCAGGCTTCGGGTGGCAGACCGCCATATGTACGAAAACAAAAGCCAGCATCATAATTCCATAAAATGGGAAGGTGTAGATTAAGCGCTACGCCTTCCTCTTTCGCTTTTACCGGATGTCAAATACACTTCTCACCTTCAGTCCGACCGGCTCGCCCTTCAGTATCTTTACCTTTCTCGTCTCCGCGTTCAGGTCAAAATAATTGTCGGAAAGCAGCATATCCTGCGTCTCGTTCTGAATTTCCACCGCCTTTGCAAAGCCCCTGGCGGTCACAAGCAGGCTGTCGCCCTCCACGGCCACCGTCAGCCCCGGCTCACGAAAGCGGAACTGCTTGGGCGGGCAGAACAGCACGGTGCCAGACGATACACATTCTCCCGCTTCATTCCTGCATTCATAGCTGACATAGTTCTCATACAGCGAGGCATCCGCGCAATCTTGCTGATCCAGCCAGACCGCTGACAACGCCGGAACCGTCAGCTCGGCGCTGTCGCCCCGGAGCGCTCTTCCCTCATTGTCCCGCAGCTTCCATTCCACACGCAGCCGCTTCTCCTGCAGCGTCTCGTTCGCCACGTTGAGTCTTATCGACTTCTTCACTTCATACGGCTGTGCATTCGGGTTCGTGTCCTGCGTAAGGATACCCTCCTCCTCACAGGACAGCAGCACCGGCGCGAAGAAACGCTTCGCAAAATAATGTGCCGCCTTCCAGCGTCCGTCATAGTCTATCGTTGCCCAGCTTGCCACCGGCCAGCAGTCATTCAGCTGCCAGATGATCGTGCCCATGCAGCGCCCTCTGTTCCGCCGGAAATGTTCCACTCCGTACCGCAGCGCCTCCGCCTGCAGGAGCTGGGACGCATACAGCGCTGTGTCAAAGGAGCCCGGGTACAGATAGGTCTGCTCAAGGTAATTCATGATCTTGCCGTTTGCGGCGCTGTTGCGCTGGTGCTTCTCCATCACATAGGAGAAGATGTTCCTGTCCTCCGGCTCCGTGAAGGATTCCACCGTCTTCATCAGCGGAAACGACTGGAAGCCAAACTCCGACACATAGCGGAAGAAGAATTTCCGGTACTCGGTAAACGGCTTGTTTCCGTGCCAGACATCCCAGTAATGCGTATCGCCTCTGTTCGGGTCATTCGGATTGTCAAAGCTCCCGCCTGACGACGGACTGGACGGCCAGTAAAAGGTATTGGGATCATACTTCTTTAACACCTTCGGGATAATGTACTCATACATCTTGATATAATCCGCGCGCTCCTGCTGCCGGCTCACCCACAGACCGCTCTCCACAAAGGACTCCATCTCATTGTTTCCGCACCACAGTGCCAGACACGCATGGTGGCGGATACGCTTCACATTGTCTATGAACTCCGCCGTAATATTCTCCTCAAACTCCTCCGAGAGATAGTACACCGCACAAGCAAACATAAAGTCCTCCCACACGATCAGCCCGAGTTCGTCGCAGATGTCCCAGAACTCGTCGCCCGGATAGTAGCCGCCGCCCCAGACGCGGATGCAGTTGAAATTGGCGTTCTTCGCCTGCATCAGAAGCTCCCTTGTTCTCTCCGGCGTCACACGCGGCAGAATATTGTCCTCCGGAATATAGTCCGCACCCATCGCAAAGATTCTGACACCGTTGATCTCATGCTCGAAGCATTCCCCGTAGGCATCCTTCTCGATGTGGACAGTAATCGTCCGCAGACCGATTCTGCGGTTCCATGTGTCCAGCACAGCGCCGTCCTTTAAAAGCTCTACCTCTACCCTGTAGAGCGGCTGCTCACCGTAGCCGCTCGG
Organism: uncultured Acetatifactor sp.; assembly: GCA_934402375.1. Classification (GTDB taxonomy): domain Bacteria; phylum Bacillota; class Clostridia; order Lachnospirales; family Lachnospiraceae; genus Acetatifactor. Next base: position 155,275 of record CAKRUB010000002.1, on the reverse strand, counting down.
CCACCAGAGCTTCGGTTGCTCTATCGTCAGCTCGCCTCCGTCTGTCGGAACTTCAAGCCTCCTTCCGTCCGGATCTGTGATCACTGCCCGCCATGACAGTCCTGTCAGTTTAGCAGCATCCTCCTCTTTTCCGAAGGAACGGACTCTCTCCTCACCGATTTTATCCACATCGACCCGCAGCTTCAGACGCACTTTTCCACACTCGTGCTCCTGTGTGACATACACGCCATCCAGTCTTGCCGTATCGTAGCCGACAAGGCTTACCGCTCTCCAGATGCCGGCATCCGGCAGTCTCGGCCCCCAGTCCCAGCCGAACATGCAATGTGCCTTCCGCAGATAGGAGAAGCCTCTCATGGCATCGGAGCTGCCGTCGATAAACCGGTTTTCATATGCCTCCTGAATATACCGGGTGGGGGAATGCAGAACCACGCGCAATTCATTCATGCCCTCCCTCAAAAGCGCTTTTACCGGATATTCAAAGGTTCTGTGCATATTGCAAACGGATGCGACACGGTTGTCATTTAAGAAAATATCCGCAACCGTATCGATTCCGTCAAAGCGCAGCAGCACCTCCTCACAAGCGCGAAGCTGCTCCGCAACCTCAAATTTCGTCACATAGGTAAAATCATGATCCATCAGCGCCAGCGCTTTCAGCTCATTGTCCCGGTAAAACGGATCTTCCATCTTCCCCGCCCTGAGCAGGTCATGATAGACGCTTCCCGGAACCTCCGCGGGAATCGCTTCCCCCTGTCCGTCAATATAGAGCGTCCACCCGCAGGTATTGCTTCCCAAATTCTCTACAAGCATTGTTTGGTCTCCTCCAAAGCTTCTGTAATTACTATTCTCTCAGTCTACACAAACAGCAGCAGGCTTTCCCCCGCCTTCACCGTGACATGGACGGTCTTTTCCCCATAGGTGACATCCGCCTCATAATCGCTGTCGGCATGGATCTCCACCTCAGAAAGCTTTCCTTCACGCCATGTCATATACACTTCCGCATTCCCGGCTATCCGCAATCCCCTGACGGAACCGTTCGCCCAGCTCGAGGGCAGCGCCGGAAGCAGGATCAGCCTGCCCTTGCTGCTCTGTGCAAGCATACCGCACATGGCGGCGCAGGCGCCAAAGTTTCCGTCTATCTGGAAGGGCGGATGTCTGTCGAACATATTCGGATAGGTTGACTGTCCGAGCATCTTCTCGATATTCGCATAGGCTTCCTCGCCGTCCCAGAGGCTTGCATAATGATTCATAATCCATGCACGGCTCCAGCCGGTGTGACCGCCGCCGTGAGATAATCTGTATTCCAGCGTCTTTCTCGCCGCAGCCGCCAGCTCCGGTGTCCCGTCAACCGTGATCTCGCCCGCAGGGTACAGACCGTAAAGGTGGGAAATATGTCTGTGTCCCGGCTCAACCTCCTCGTAATCCTCTGGCCACTCCATAATCCTTCCGCTTTCGCTGATCCTTGTCGGTGTCAGGCGCTCCCTGCAGGATGCGATCTGCTCCATCAGCTCGGGAATGCTGTCTACCCCGGGAATGCTGCAGTCCTCCGGCGCGCTCTTTCCCAGCGCCTCCCACGCCTCAAGACAGCCTGTGAAAAGGTGTCGAAGGATCTGGTTGTCCATTGTCGCCCCGACACAGCAGGAACCGGTCTCCCCGCTCGGCAGCCGATAGGAATTCTCCGGCGAGACAGATGGGCTTGTCACAAGATAACCGTTTCTCTCGATCAGGAAATCCACAAAGAACAGCGCTGCCTCGGCAAGCATCGGGAACGCTTTTTTCAGGAATTCCCTGTCCTGCGTGTAGAGGTAGTGCGTCCAGAGATGCGTCGCAAGCCATGCCGCCCCCATCGTCCAGTAGGAGCCGGGATACCAGATGTCCTGCGGCGCGGAATCGCCGTGAATATCCGTGTTGTGATGGGCAACATAGCCACGGCAGCCGTACATTTCCCTTGCGGTTCTGCGTCCCGTCCGCTGCACCTTTTCCAGCAGCTCAAACAATGGCAGATGACATTCCGACAGGTTACAGCTTTCCACATGCCAGTAGTTCATCTCCGCGTTGATGTTGATCGTATATTTGCTGTCCCATGGGGGAGTAAAGTCCTTATTCCACAAGCCCTGCAGAGTAGCCGGAAGTCCGTCCGCACGGCTGCAGGAGATCGTCAGGTATCTGCCGAAGTCAAAGAGCAGCTTACTCAGTCCAATATCCGCAGCTCCCTCCTTTGCCTTCTCCAGACGCTCATCTGTCGGGCAGGAGTCATAGTCCTCCGCACCGTCCAGTTCAAAGGCAAAACGACTGTACAGCGAAGCATAATCCGTGATGTGCTCCAGACGCAGCTTTTCAAACGGCTTCCGTGCCGCCTCGAATCTCTCTGTCAGCCGGTCGTGGAGAAATGCCTGCAATGCCGCCTGATGAAGATATTCCATGCGCAGGTATTCCGGGAGATCCGGTCTCTCCACAAGGCTTAAAAAATGCTCCTCCGCAGGGCTTTTTCCCTTCGTTCCGTCAGCGTTCTGATATGCTGTCTCATATTCATGCAGTACCTCATCCTGCTTTTCCGTCGAATAGTGATAGGTTGTATCCGCCGTAAAGCAGAGTACTGCCTCCTTCGCGCCAGAGACATCAAGGCTCTCTCCCAGCGCGGTCACACTTCCCTCTCCAACGGTTCTTGCAGACAATGCCATGGCAAATTCATAGCCGCCTCTGCCGAGGTTTCCATATAATTCAATCCTGTCGTTTCCGCTGCGCTTCACGCCGTCAAAGAATTTCCCCCGCCGCATCCGCGTCGTGAAATCCACCGTGCCTGTCCCTTCTGCCGTAAAACGCATGACAATGCAGTCCGCAGGCTTTGATGCAAAGATTTCTCTGCAATACAGGGTGTCGCCGCACCGAAACTGTGTGACCGTCACTGCTCTGTCGAGGTCAAGCCAGCGCCGGTAATCCGTCACCTTTTCCTCATCAATCCCGTAAAAGGTGAAATGGAGATCCCCCAATGTCTGATAGGGATGCATGCTGTCCGGGCAGCCTGTCATCGCCTTATCCATAAGCACCTCTGCCTTATGAATCTGTCCCTCATCAAGATACTTCCGGATCAGCGGCAGCTTGTCCTTAAAATCCGGATTGATTCTCTCCGTCTGTCCACCGTACCAGATGCTCTCCTCATTTACCTGAAGTCTCTCGGTGCCCGTTCCGCCGAACACCATTGCGCCAAGCCTGCCATTGCCGACAGGAAGCGCCTCCTCCCATTCCACCGCCGGATGTTCATACCATAATCTTCCCACAGATACCTCCCATTGTCTCCCGCAGATACATTTTTCTGATTATTCTCCCTGTTTCCAACAGCGTTGTCAGCAGGGGCATCCCTATCATAATATATTTTATTTCTTTCAGCAATCAGTTTTTAGGAGGGAGCTTCTGGCGGTTTATCTCACTCTGACTTCACTTTTGTTTAAAATATAGGCGAGGGAACACAGAACTAATGCTATGCCATATATTCCTTCTACATAAACCGGATTAAAATAGATCACAAGACCTCCACCGACAAAATTTCCCAAGGGAATCATGATGGATGCCATGCTTTCGGTTAAGGTCGATACGCGTCCAAGCAAATTCTCCTCTATATCGTTTTGAATTAACACTACAAAAACAATATTCATCATGCAGATTGCCGCATTACTTATAAAGATCAGAATATATGAGAGAATAATTGCCTTATCTAAGGTGTATGCCATTCCCAGCCATGAAATTCCGGCTATGAGAAGACATAATGCCGTGATTCGGTTGTAGTGCTTCATGGCATTTTTAATTTTTCCGATCAGGAATGTTCCAACCACTCCACCGATACTGGAGCAGACAAGGAGACTTCCGTAGCCGTAAGCCTCACTACAGATATATTTTTTTGCCACGATCGGCAGAACAAGCATGGCGATTCCATAAAAGAAATTTACAATCACAATCGGGATGAAAAGCTTTAAGATGCCCTTGTTATCTTTTATCGCACAAATTCCATCTTTCAAATCTGCCACATATGTTCCAAACGAATATTCCTCCGTAAATCCCGTGTGGTCTTCCTTAAGATGCCGTGCAATGTATGAATAAAATTTTGTTGCAAGCAGAAAAAGCAGTAGGATAGTCACCACAATAATTTTATCGTGAAAAAAGGAGATTATGACCGTTGAAACTGCGTTGAAGAAAATGTCTAAAATTTTCTCGCAGGTCTTAAACCGGCTGTTTACCTTTGTCAGACGATCTTTTTCTGCCAGACGCGGAATGATCTTCTGCCCGGACGGATAAATGATGGTGGACGCAGCATAGGTAATTAGCAGCAGCACAAGCAATAATATACCAGTTGTCACTTCATTCAGGTCGGAACATAGGAGTGCTCCGAACAGTATCGCCGTTAAAAACACCTGAACAATACTCATGAAAAAAAGATTTACTTTAGCTGTTGTCCTATCGATAAAGGGCCCGAATAAAAACGAAAAGGCATCAATAATAGAAATAGCAGAAAAGACCAGCGCCAGCAAAATAGTGGATTCATATTTTTCGTTAAAATACCAGACGGTAAATATATAAAAAATACTGTCCGCCATATTAGTAATCATAGTTCCCGCAAGCAAATTAAATTCCAGTCGTTTATTTTCCATTTCTTTTGTGCTACCTCCATTCACTAATATTATTAGTTAGTTCTTTTTTTATCTTTGAAGAACCTTCACTACCTAGAGCTGATATCATATCGAAAATTTTTTCATACAACGCACCCTTATAGACCCCAAGTCCAAATTTCATGACACACTCTTTTGTTTCATAATCGCAGATAAATTCAATAGAAGGATATCGAAATCCAAAACTATTACGATACGGCAGGAAAAGTTGATCCTCCAAACAGCAATTAATAAAATTATTTAACAATTGTTCATATGACTCCCTAGAAGAAAGATTAAATTTTACAAAGATAAATGGTATAGAACTTACGTAACCTTCTATTGAAGTCTTTGGTGATATTATTTCCAAAATATACTTATGTATTTTTATTTCAATAGTATCCATAAAGGATTGCACTATATACTGTAGTTTTAATTTATATTCCATAGACTTTTGAAATTCACATTTACTAACCAACAACAGCTTGTTATAGGAAATATTTTCGCCTGATATATTCTTATAATGTTTAATATATTGAAATAAATTTTCCGCATAGCTAATGTTCTTCTTATGCACATGCCATGTCACAATACCAATATTTTCAAACTCAAGTCCAAATTGATCCTGTTTTATACCCGACCTTAATTCAATAAAAACTACATTAAACTCTTTTTTTATTTTTTTCCGCAACACCTCAAATATAGTCGTTGAGCAGTCCATTGTAGAATCAATGATAATGAATTTAACTTTTGCATCTGATTTGTTAATTAAGTCTATTACAAAATTTATATCAGTGGATGGTAAGTCCAAACGATACTGTATTGGTTCAAAAAAGAAAACATTATTTTTTGCATTCGTCTCATTAACAGTAATGCCACAATTTTTCAATGTTTCAAAAAAAATTCTTGTCTCAAAATATCCTGCAAAATGCTGGATTCGTATAGGTTCCCTAATAAAAGAATTAATTATTTCAATAGTACCTCTAATCGCAGACATTCCATTGTCATATATATAGGTTCTGTTTAAACGATTTGTAATTGTATAACCTGTTAGGTTAGTTGCGACTTTTGAATCATCTACTAAAGTCCCATATGTATAAAAAACAGGCTCTCCGTCTGTATCACACGGATTCATTCCTCGCCATGGAGATCCACAAAATGTAGAAGAAATTTTAAATACTTTCTGTATCCACTGCGTTCTAATACAATTTACACTGTTTTGCAATATGTTTTCATTTACTTTATCGTTATTTGTTAAAAATATTTCCTTTTTCTCAATTTTCAAATAATTTATTATTTTTTGTAAGTCGTCCTTTTCACATGTCTGCCATTGTATTATATTCATGTCCATTTTATATGATGTTCAATAAAACAGCATATATCTCCTCTTTTATTTACCCCTTAATGTATAATCATCTCAGTGACAATTTTATAAATTTAAATAATAGTATATCTTTTTACCTGCATCACATTATTCCAACGTGAATATACTTTAACATTTATAATCAGCAAAACTTTCAATGCTTCAACACAAGTAACTTTAGCAAGACCACCTTATATACTTTTATGCCAAAACATAATATAGTCTTTTTATGCAGCAGTATGCATTCATCAATTATTTTTGTTTTCACTGCACTTATAGCCAGTCTTTTATATTAAAATTTCTTTAGGAAACGCTATGTTATGTAATTTTCTGTATGTTGAATTGAAATATGCCCCAACAGGGTATAGACAAACAATATCATGCGCTCCTATTTTTCTTGTTTGTTTCACTTGAAAGATATCGCTTTCAAAACAAGTGTTCCCACAAACATTATACTCCGAAAATGGAATAATCTCTCCTCTGTGAATATTAGCAATAATCTTTGGAACATACCATGAACTAAGATTAAATGCTGACACATCTAGCATAACATTTCCTTGTTTTTGGAGGTTGATACAATAGTCAGCAACCCTCGAAACCAGTATACCAGATTTTCTTACCAAAAGACTTCCGGGTTCAATATAAATTTGTTTATCGCGAAAAAGTTGTGCAATTTTTTTTACATTTTCCGAAAACAACCCCATATCGTAAAGATAATCCCATCCGCCGCCAATATTTATTTGACTAATACTGTCAAATGATTTACACCAACGTTTTAATTCCTCAATAATATTATTTATATTGTTGTTATCTTTCTGACCTAAATGAATATGTAATCGCGTTAATCTTAAATTATAAACTTTACAGATATTTTTGATACATTGACAATCTGTTTCATATAAGCATCCAAATCTAGACCTTCTTTTTTTATTGTCCTCCAATTTCGATATATATCCATTAATCCTTATAGCAATGTCTCTACAATCCATTGTTTTACAAACATTTTGTAATTGATTAATTGAAATGAAATCGAACTGATGACTTTTAACTATTTCTTGTATTTGTCCGTGCGTAAACGCATACCCAGAGGCCGAAACTATTTTATTATAGCCACTTACGTGTGTATACTCTTCCCAAGAAGCAACATCAAATCCATCTACAAATTCAGATAAATAAGAAATGACATGATCATTTAAATTTGCCTTAACCGAATATAGGCATTTAACATTGCCGCATTCATTCAAAATATCGATAATTTCCTGAACAATTAATTTCATAATTTTCCTAGAATAAATTATATAAGGTTCTATATAATCAGCAGAGATTGAATTTAAAATTTCTATAAGTTCCTTTTTTATTTTTTCACTCATTTAAATACAATAATGAAATAGCAGTGTATCCACGAAATTATGGCACACTGCTATTCCATAGCTCCTCCATGAAATATGATTACTTATCTTCCATCAGTCGCTTTTGGTACGACTCACCCCAAAAAATTTCTCTAGGGAAAAAAGGAAAGCGCCCACTGCTGTCAGCTTTCGTAGTTTTTCGCAATTGTCTTCCTATTGTAAATGCACCTATTTGCGCTGAATATATTGCAGCCATCACCCCAGAGGTCGGTGTTGTAACAGTTCCGACCGCAAATAAATTCTTAATATTTGTTTCACCAAATTCATTTGTCACGAGATATCCGTTTTTCATATTAAGTTGTAAATTACTCAAAAAACTCGTAGTACCATTTCTTAGCTTATAAGAATTATAGTCAAAAACAATGCCATCATACTTATTATATAAATCATTCGGTATTCCGCAGCCCGTGTCAGTTGATGTTGCATCATCAATTATATAGTTACCTACCTTATCAAAATAAATACTCAACTTATTTGATAAATCCATAATTGATTTTTCGTGATTTCCTACAACAAGTACAGATTTCCATGCATAATTTTGTCTGAACTCCTTTGCCATTTCCTTCGGTGTATGTAATCCAATATTAGTTTTTTCTGGATGAAACAAAACGTCCGGATAAGTCATTATTCCCGTTGCAATAATCACATATTTGGCCTGATAGCTGTTTCGAGTCGTCGTTATTTCAAAAAACGGATTTAGCTTCTCAATCTGTATAACTTTTTCGTTAAAACCAAATTCAATTCCCGCTTCTAGACACTCACTATACAAAGAGCCTACCAAATTTTTTCCATGAAAAGCCCACTTTTTTGTAATTTGAATAAATCCGAATTTGGTTAACCCACCGGGATATGTGGAATTCTCTATGATCTTTATTTTAAAGTCTTCGGATACATTTTGAACAGGTGTGGCCTTTTGAATTATTAATGAAGCATATAGCCCTGATGGCCCTGCCCCAACAATAAGCACATCATAAATCATTTGTGTAGTTCTCCTAAACTAATATGGTTTATCAACGCAGTTAATCATATAGGCTTCCACATTCTCCGGCAATTCCGGAGATAAGCATTCCTCAATACCATTAACATCTATCTCCATATTTTCCATATCTAACATATTATTGTTTTGCTCCATTTTTTTCTCCTTTTCCTATTTTATTGCCGGCATTATATATAATATACCATTGTCTCTATTTTGTCAATCCATAATTTTATTGCATCCTCTTTGAGCAAAAATTCCCATCGAAATCTCTTCCAAATTTATCTTAACATATCACTGAATTGCTCCTATGTCTGCATGATTCAAATTTACTTGAAGCTATAAAATGTATGTCCCCTCTCTCCGCTGCGATTAACAGTCTCTTCGGTACTATGAGCGTATCGGATCTCCTGTTATCTGTTCAGATCTCTATCGCACTTCTTCGGTTTGATTTCCACACCTCCAATGAGAACATAACGCCCCGCCAGCTGTTATGTATTGTATATTCATTCATCATTTCCGGTGATTTTTCAAACCGAGTGATGTCATTATGACTTTCCTTCAATTGTCATAACAGTATTGTCTGCTGTGTATATAAGAGCACCAACCATTTACAACCTTACACTAATTTTCCAACTGCATCGCTTCACTTTTGTTTCGGCTCTGTTGCTCCCTGTCCTACACTTAAATCTGTCATTGCCGCTTCGATTCCAAGAATTCGATACGGACAGTTGGCTAGACCTTACCCGACAGAATTTTCCTGTCATACGCAATCCGCTTACAAAGGCAAGCGGTGTTTCCTTAGCTCGCACTATTTCATATAGCGTATGCCACATATCATCAGCAATAATTCCATGAAAAGAGGACGGTACGCTTCCCGCGCATCGTCCTCCTAATATTTCTGTTAAATTCTTCCGAAGATAACTTCGTCTCAGGCTTTTCCAACAGAACCGAACAGCTCCATCTTCTCCTTAACGGTAGCCTTGATTGCTTCAAAGCCGGGAGCCAGAAGCTTACGAGGGTCAAAGCCCTTGCCTTCCAGATCCTTGCCTGCCTCGATGTACTTACGGGTAGCGTCAGCGAAGGAAAGCTGGCACTCTGTATTTACGTTGATCTTTGCAACGCCGAGAGAAATTGCCTTCTTGATCATGTCAGCCGGGATTCCAGTGCCGCCGTGAAGAACGAGAGGCATCTCACCTGTCTTCTGCTGGATAGCGTCCAGCGTCTCAAAGCTCAGTCCCTTCCAGTTTGCAGGATACTTGCCGTGAATATTTCCGATGCCGGCAGCCAGCATATCAACGCCGAGATCAGCGATTGCCTTACACTCGTTCGGATCTGCGCACTCGCCCATTCCGATAACGCCGTCCTCTTCGCCGCCAATGGAACCAACCTCTGCCTCGATGGACATATCAAGACCGTGAGCTACAGCAACGAGCTCCTTTGTCTTCTCAATGTTCTCTTCGATTGCGTAGTGGGAACCGTCAAACATGATGGATGTAAATCCGGCCTTGATGCACTTATAGCATCCGCCGTAGGTACCATGATCCAGATGCAGAGCAACGGGAACAGTAATTCCAAGAGACTTGTCCATTGCCTTAACCATAGCGGCAACTGTCTCAAATCCGGTCATGTACTTTCCTGCACCCTCAGATACACCGAGGATAACGGGAGAATTCAACTCCTGAGCAGTAAGAAGAACCGCCTTTGTCCACTCAAGGTTATTGATGTTGAACTGACCTACTGCATAGTGGCCTGCTTTTGCCTTTTTCAGCATTTCTGTTGCAGAAACTAACATGTTTACTTACCTCCGTTTGTATTTTTATCTTCATTATCCCGCCTTTGTGTCCCATTGACGGAATAACTGCGTTCTCGTTAAATATATCACAATTTCACTCTAATATCAATCCCCTTGCAGAGATTCTTAATCTCAACATGGCTATGGCTACCGCCGTTTTCCCCATCGAGCGTCCATGCGACCGGCTCCTCAGATTCCAGCGTCAGCGCCGCCGTCCGGAAGCAGTACATATAGCTGCTGTCAATGTCACGGTTCAAAAGCGATACCATGATGCTGTTCAGCTCCATCGGGTTCTTCGGTCTCTTGATCAGTGTCACCTCAAACACGCCGTCATCGAGCTTGACATTCTTTCCCGTGATATTCTTAAATCCGCCCACCGACACCGAATTTGTAATCATCCCGAAAATAAAATCATCCTCCACCGTCTCGCCGTCGTGCGTGACCTTCATCTGGTACGACCGGATCGTAGAAAGCCGCTTCATTCCCTCCAGCAGATATGCCATATGTCCCAGCACATTCTTCACATCCTGTGCCGTCTCATAGGATACCTCGGTAAACAGGCCGAACGCTGCAATGTACACAAAGACATCCTTATTAAAGGAACCAATATCGCAGGGAAAGTCTGTGCCGTTCACCGCCGTCTCCGCAGCGCGCACCATATTCTTTGGCAGCGCCAGACTGCCGCCGAAATCATTTGTGCTCCCCGCAGGGATATAGCCGATGGGCGTGCGAAAACCGCTCTGCATCATGCCCGTTACCGCCTCGTCCAGCGTTCCGTCCCCGCCGCTGCACACCACCAGCTCATATTCCGCAGAGCGCTCCTTCACGATCCTCCTCGCATCTCCGCGCCTGCGCGTGGGTGCAACCGTGATCTCATAGTCCGCTGCGGCAAAGACATCAAGTATGTCCGCCAGTTTCAACCTGATCTGCGCCTTTCCCGCTTTGGGATTATAGACAAAAAGAAGTTTTTTAGCCATTTTCCTCACCTGTCAAAAATGCGCGTCTGCAACGCGCGAACTCAAAAAGACGGAATCAATAATCGCTGATTCCGCCCTCCACTGTGCCTTACTTTCAGTTACGCTTCTTTTCCACTCAGGAACTTTTCAATTCCCTCAACGGCTGCCTGCTCATCAACACCCTCTGCGGAAACATCCATCTCTTCTCCGTTGTTGAGTCCGAGACTCATCACGCCCATGATACTCTTTGCATTCACTCTTCTTTCACCTGACTGAATGTAGATCGTACTTTCATACTTGCTCGCTTCCTGCACAAGCAATGCCACCGGTCTGGCTTCAAGCCCACTCTCCAGGTTAATCCGGATACTCCTCTTTGTCATAATCTGTCCTCCTCTTTTTGGAACCGCAACTTTCCCTCGCCTTGTCGGCAAGCTCACTCAATTTGCGCAATCTATGATTGACACCTGATTTCCCGATTGGTGGGTGAAAGTATTCTCCTAACTCCTTCAACGGTGCATCAGGGTTTTCCAGCCGAACTTCCGCCATCTCCCGAAGAGCTTCAGGGAGGTTCTCAAATCCGTAATGTAGCTTTAAATATTCTATATCCTCTACCTGTCTGGCAGCGGCATTCACAGTCTTCGTAATATTCGCCGTCTCACAGTTCACTCTTCTGTTGACGGAATTTCTCATCTCCTTCAGAATGCGGAGATTTTCCAGATTCATCAGGGAAACCGGCGCCTCGCAGACATTCAGCAGATCTACGATGCCTGACCCCTCCTTCAGATAGACCACATAATATTTCTTGCGCAGAATGATCTTGGATTCAATGTCAAAATCCCCCATCACTTCCTGCAACTGCTTCGCTTTCGCCTCATCTGTACAGTCAAACTCCAGATGATACCCCTTCGCAGGGTCGCTCATGGAGCCTACACTTAAGAATGCGCCGCGCAAAAACGCCCTTTTACAGCAGGAATTCTTGATCACCGTCTTGTTGACCGGCTCGTCCAGATTCCCGAGCTTCTGTAAAATGGACTGCATTTCCTGTCCGCTTAGGGCAACATCACCATCTATATTATATGTTTTCTTCAGCAATGTAAAGCCTTTTCTGATAACTGCCTCATTTTCCGTCTGAAACCCGATGGTATATCTGTTCTCAGCATCTCTTCCGTACTGTCCGCAATAATGCATGATCGCGGATAACTCGGCAATCTGACAGTGCCTTGCAGGGCTGATATGTCTCTCCAGTTCTTCTTTCACTTCGCTTGAAAATGACATTTCCGAATCCTCTCGTGTCAAATCGTCCTGCTGTCTACATCCCGGTGATAGAGCTTAATTCCGTAATTTCCGGTATCCCTCATTCGCTTAAATAATTCATTCGCCAGCGTTACGCTTCTGTGCTTGCCACCGGTGCAGCCGATAGCAATGACCAGACGGTACTTACCCTCTTTGACATAGTTCGGGATCAGAAACTGTATCATGTCGGTGAGCTTGTCCATGAAGGCAGTTGCTTCCTCGTTGTTCATGACATAATCCTGAACTTCTTTGTCATTTCCTGTCTTATGCTTCAACTCATCTATATAGAAGGGATTCGGCAGAAATCTCACGTCAAACACCAGATCGGCATCCGCCGGAATACCGTACTTAAAACCGAAAGACATCACCGTTACCATGAGACTATTATATTCTTCATTCTCCACAAAAATACGGTGAAGCTCCTCTTTTAATTCCCTTGTGAGCAAATTTGTCGTGTCGATCACATAGTCGGCTTGCTTTCTGATATTTTCCAGTACCTTGCGCTCCATGCGGATTCCGTCTTCCACTCTTCCGTCCGGCGCAAGCGGATGGACGCGCCTCGTCTCCTTATAGCGCTTAATCAGCACATTTTCATCCGCATCCACGAAAAGGATCTCAAACTGATAGCCTTTCTTTTTCAGTGTTTCCAGAACCCTGGTCGCATCCTTGAAGGACTGGTCGGAACGCACATCCAGACCGAGCACCACCTTGCTGACCTCGCTGTTCGGCATCGAAATCAGTTCAACAAATTTTTCCACCAGCGAAATCGGCAGATTATCCACGCAGTAAAAGCCTGCATCCTCAAGCATCTTTAGAACAGTACTTTTTCCGCCGCCGCTCATTCCTGTTACAATTACAAATCTCATCTGTTCTTCTCCCAGCCTAAAAACAGGACTTCTGTCTCCAAATTCACATTAAACTGATCCTTGACCCGTGTCTGTATTTCCCGGATCAGCGTTCTGACATCCTCTGCCGTTGCATTTCCTGTATTGATGACAAATCCGCAATGCTTGTCGGAAACCTTCGCGCCGCCGCACTGGAAACCTCTGAGTCCTGCCTCCATGATCAGTTGTCCGGCATAGTATCCCGCAGGTCTCTTGAAAGTGCTTCCCGCACTCGGATATTCCAGCGGCTGTTTCTCACGGCGCCTTGCCGCCAGCTCCTCCATTCTTTCCCTGATCTGCTGTCTGTCGCCCTTTTCCAGCCGGAGAGTGACCTCCGTTACCGTAAAGGGATTATTTCTGATGGTGCTGGTCCGATAGCCAAACTCCATGGTTTCGTTATCCAGCTCCATAATTTCGCCCTCGCTGTTTACGACATTGACCTGTGTAACAATCTGGCTCAGTTCTCCTCCATAGGCACCGGCATTCATGACCACACCGCCGCCTATTGTTCCCGGAATACCGGATGCAAATTCCATTCCCGCCAGTTCGTGCTCCATTGCCGTCCGCGCGATCTGTGCCATGGATGCCCCCGCCTGCGCGACAATGACGTTGCCCTCGACTGTCACCTTGCTCATTTTAGGGCCAATCTGCAAAATCACGCCGCGAAAGCCCGCGTCACTGACAAGCAGATTACTGCCGTTCCCCAGAATGAAAAAGGGCACGCCCACCTGGCTCAGATATTTTTGAACCTTTATCAGCTGTTCTGTATTTTCCAACTGCACAAAGCAATCGGCAAGCCCACCGATACGAAAGGTTGTGTGGCTTGCCATTGACTCCTGTAAGCAGATATTCTCTTCCGGTACAAACTTCCTTAATGCCTGAATGACTGCTTCACTGATCATTTATTTTACTTCCCTATCTGAGTATTAACCCTGCTGCCCCAAAAATTCCCGCATCGTTTCCGAGCTTTGCCAGTGCAAACTTCGCACCGCGGCACTGCTGGAACGCATATTTCTGAAATACAGGCTCCACAAATCCAAGCAGAATCTCTCCCGCCTTGGAAACGCCTCCGCCGATGACAAAGATCTCGGGATTTACAACTCCTGCCACGATTGCAAGACCCTTTCCGAGGTACTCTCCGAACCGGTTTGCAATCTCAATGGCAACTTCGTCGCCCGCCTTGACCGCATCAAATACAGCCTTTGCGGACAGCTCCTCCCCACGGAGCACACTCGGCTTGTCGTCCTCAGCCAGACGTCTTCTCGCCAGACGCACAATGCCGGTTGCTGACGCATACTGTTCCAGACATCCCTTGTTCTTGCAGCCGCATTCCTCCGTCTCATTATCCTCCATATGGATATGACCGATCTCTCCGCCGGCGCCGGTCGCACCGCTTAAGAGTCTGCCGTTGATAATGATTCCTCCGCCGACACCTGTTCCGAGCGTGACAGCAACCATATTGTCATAGCCCTTGCCGCCGCCCTGCCACATCTCGCCGAATGCCGCTGCATTGGCATCATTGGCAGCCTTTACCGGTACATTAATATATGCATGGATCGCGTCGGGTATGTTAAAAGGCTCCCAGCCAATATTTACAGCTCCTCCGACCAGCGTGCCGTTGTCGTCCACCGCTCCCGGTGCGCCGAGCCCGATGCCCGCCAGATCTTCCTCTTTAATTCCCTTTTCGTCCATTTTCGCAAGGATGCTCTTCGCAATATCCGGCAGAATGGCTTCTCCCTTGTTTGCCTTGTTGGTCGGAATCTCCCACTTGTCCAGAACATTTCCTTCCTTGTCAAACAGACCGAGTTTTACTGTGGTTCCCCCCACATCAACTCCAAATGCATACTTACTCATAACATATCCTCTCTTTATTTATATTGTATATAGGCTTACTCGTCTTCATCCTCGTCGCGTCTCTTTGCCAGCGACTGCTGCACACGCGCATATAACTCCTGTGCAGCATTGTAACCCATCTTCTTCTGACGGTGGTTTACCGCTGCGGATTCACAGATAATCGCAAGGTTTCTGCCGGGGCGGATCGGTATATTGTGGCAGACAACCTTATTGCCCAGATACTCGGTATAGGTCTCCTCAAGTCCGAGCCTGTCATACTCCTTATCCTTATCCCAGTCCTCAAGACGGATTACAAGATCAATGTTGGAGGTATCCTTTACGGAACATGCACCGAACAATGCCTTGATATCCACGATGCCGATGCCTCGCAGCTCGATCAGGTGCTTTGTCACATCAGGTGCGGAACCGATAAGGGTATCGTCACTCACCTTACGGATCTCTACCACATCATCCGTCACAAGACGGTGTCCTCTCTTTACCAGCTCAAGAGCCGCCTCCGACTTACCGATACCGCTCTCACCGGTGATCAGCACGCCCTCACCGTAGACATCCACCAGCACACCATGCACGGAAATGCAGGGAGCGAGCTTTACGTTGAGCCAGCGGATCGCCTCCGCCATAAAGGAGGATGTCGTCTTCTTCGTCGAGAGTACGGGAATTCTATGGGCAAGCGCTTCCTCCAGAAAAATCGGATCAGGCTCCAATTCACGGCAGAAGACAAAAGCCGGCAGGTCATAGCTCATCATCTCATCGCAGACTTCTCTCTTTCTCGCCTCTTCCAGATCACTGAAATAGCTGTATTCCACAAAACCGATAACCTGCAGTCTGCTCGCATCGAAATGCTTCAGATATCCTGCCATCTGCAGCGCCGGGCGGTTAATATCCGGCTGTTTAATCTTGATGCCTTTGACTTCGATCTCCGGGGTCAGGTTCACCAGTTTCATCTTGTCTATCAGACGGGTCAATGCAACATGCTCCATATGTTTCCTCCTGTTTAGTGAAGTAAAGCGACTCACGCATCCCGGCAGCCCCGATTCTGCAAGCAGTTCGGGGACTGCCGGTAGCTGCCGGGATGCGTGAGTCGCTTATGCGTTCATTGTATCACACTGGGGTGGGGATGTGAAGTTTTCTTTTTAGGAAACGTATGCCCTATTTTTCGTCCGAGGCGGCTTTTTTATGGAAGAAGAGCCAGATGTCCTCCGCCGCCCTCCGGTTGAGCTCGGGAATCTCCGCAAGCTGCTCCGCCGTTGCATTCTTAATGTCCTCAATGGACTTAAAATGGCGCATCAATGCTTTCCGTCTCGCAGGTCCGACGCCGGGGATGTCATCCAGCACCGATTTCACCTGCGCCTTGCTGCGGAGCGACCTGTGATACTCGATGGCAAAGCGGTGTGCCTCATCCTGTACTCTGGTAATCAGCTTAAAGCCCTCCGACCGCGTATCGATCGGCAGTTCCACATTGTGAAAATAAAGTCCTCTGGTTCGGTGGTTATCATCCTTTACCATCCCGCAGACAGGAATATCAATGTGCAGCTCCTCCAGTACGGAAAGCGCAATGTTCACCTGACCTCTGCCACCGTCCATCATCAGCAGATCGGGAAATTTCGTAAAGCTGCCGTAACTCTTATCCAGCTCCTTCTCCTCAAGCTCCGCCCGCTCCTCCATGCCATGTGTAAACCTTCGCGTAAGCACTTCCCGCATACATGCATAATCGTCAGGTCCCGAAACGGTTCTGATACGGAACTTACGGTAATCGCTCGGCTTTGGCTTTCCTTTTTCAAAGACAATCATGGAGCCGACATTTTCAAAACCGTTGATATTGGAAATATCGAATGCCTCCATCCGCTCGATGTGCTCCAGCCCAAGAATTGCCGCAATTTCTTTCACCGCGCCAATTGTCCGCCCTTCCTCGCGTTTCAGTCTCTCCCTGTCCTGCCCCAGTGTATGCTTTGCATTCTGCGCCGCCAGCTCCACCAGCTTCTCCTTTGCACCGATCTTCGGCACGCGGATATGTACCCGCCCGCCCTTGCGCTCGGAAAGCCAGCGCTCGATCAGCTCACTGTCCTCGATCTCATATTGCAGCATCAGCTCCCGCGGAATAAAGGGAGTTCCCGCGTAAAACTGTTTCACAAAATCTCCCAGAATTTCGGGCTTTTTGTTTCCCGACACATGTGTCATGTAGTAATGTTCCCTGCCGATCAGCTTGCCGTCCCTGACAAAAAACACCTGCACCACCGCTTCCGCCTCATCCTGATAAAGCGCAATAATATCCTTGTCCTCGCCTATGCTGTCGGTAATCTTCTGCTTCTGGGATACCTGCTTGACACTATTATACAGATCCCGGTAGCCTGCCGCCGCCTCAAAGTCCAACTTTTCCGCCGCCGCCTGCATTTTGCTCTCAAGATCCTTAAGAATACCGTTATAATTTCCGTTTAAAAAGTCCAGCGCCTGATCGACCTGTTCCCGGTATTGCTCCTTGCTGACATATCCCTGACAGGGCGCGAGACACTGCTTGATATGATAGTTCAGACAGGGACGCTCCAGCCCGATGTCTCTCGGCAGCGTGCGGTTACAGGTTCTTAAGAAATACAGCTTGTTCAGCAGCTCGATCGTATCCTTCACTGCTGCGGCACTGGTATAGGGACCGAAGTATTTTGATTTATCCTTTTTCATGGTACGCGAAAAAAGGATGCGGGGATATTCCTCCCCGACCGTTACCTTAATATAAGGGTAGGTCTTATCATCCTTCAAAAGTGTGTTATATTTCGGAGAATACTCCTTAATCAGATTATTTTCCAGAACAAGGGCCTCAAGCTCCGAATCGGTCACAATGTATTCAAACCGCGCGATCAGAGTCACCATTTTATCAATCGCCGGGCCTCTGCCGATATTCTCCCTGAAATAGGAACGCACGCGGTTGTGCAGGTTGATTGCCTTGCCCACATACAGAATGACATCCCTGTCATCCCTCATGATATAGACTCCCGGTTCCTTGGGGAGCTTCTTCAATTCCTCTTCAAAGTTAAACATTTCTGCGCTGCTCCTATTTGCTTCTTTACCATCGTCTGCCTCTGGGTATGGCGGCTCATTCTTTCCTCCTATACCCTCGCCCGCCGCCTTTTACAATTTGAGACACATTGCGCAAGCACCCGCAATGTGTCTCATCCAATTAGTCTATCTTTCCGTTGGAGAATCTGCCTGTCGGTCTGTTATCTGCCTGTGGGGGACGCCCCTGCGGCTGTCCGCCCTGCGGGGAATTCTGAGCGCCGACATTTTGCGGTCGTGGCTCACCCTGACGAAGCTGCGGTTCCGTCGGCATTTGGACTGCTCCTGTTGCCGGCGCTTCCGCAGGACTCTCCTGCGCTCCAGCAGCCTCCGCAGAAACCTCTTTTTCCGCCTCCGCGGAACTTCTTTCCGCTGCATTCTCCTCCTTTGCCGCTTCCGGCTCCGGGATTCCTTTCTCCCTGCGGTAGATTTCCATGAATTCCTTGCCTGTGATGGTCTCCTTCTCGATCAGGAACTCCGCGAGCTTATCCATGACGTCACGGTTCTCCCGCAACATGGAAAGTGCCTTCTCATAGCTCTCCTTAAGAATTTCAACCACCTCGGCGTCAATCTCCGCCGCCGTCTTATCACTGCAATTCAGCTCTGTTCTGCCCTCAAGGTACTGGCTTTCCACCGTTGCCAGACCGACCAGTCCGAACCTCTTACTCATACCGTAGCGGGTGATCATGTTGCGGGCAATGTCTGTCGCCTTCTCAATGTCGTTTGCCGCACCCGTCGTCACGGTGTCAAAGACAACCTCCTCCGCCGCACGACCGCCCACAAGACTTACCAGCATATCCCGCAGCTCCGCCTCGGTGTTCAGGTATTTCTCCTCCTCCGGCACATGCATGACATAGCCGAGTGCTCCCATTGTACGGGGCACAATCGTAATCTTCTGTACCGGCTCGGAGTTCTTCTGGAGCGCACTGATCAGTGCATGTCCGACCTCATGATAGGAGACGATCCGTCTCTCCTCCTTGCTCATGATGCGATCCTTCTTCTCCTTACCGACCAGAACTACTTCCACGGCGTCAAACAGATCCTTCTGGCACACATACTCTCTGCCTTCCTTGACCGCATTGATTGCCGCCTCGTTGATCATATTGGCAAGATCGGAGCCGACCGCACCGCTGGTCGCAAGCGCAATCGCGTCCAGATCTACCGTCTCGTCCATTCTGACATCCTTTGCATGAACCTTCAATATCTCCACACGACCCTTGAGGTCGGGCTTATCCACGATAATCCGTCTGTCGAAACGTCCCGGACGCAGCAGCGCCTTATCCAGAATCTCCGGACGGTTCGTCGCTCCCAGCACGAGAATACCCTTTGAGGTGTCGAAGCCGTCCATCTCGGACAGCAGCTGGTTCAATGTCTGCTCCCGCTCCTCGTTTCCGCCGCCGTACTTCGAGTCACGGCTGCGCCCGATGGCATCGATCTCGTCAATAAAGATAATGCATGGCGCATTTTTGTTTGCTTCCTTAAATAAGTCACGCACACGGCTTGCACCCACGCCGACATATAATTCGATAAAGTCAGAGCCTGTCAATGAGAAAAAGGGAACATGTGCTTCGCCGGCAACTGCCTTCGCCAGCAGGGTCTTACCTGTTCCGGGCGGTCCGACGAGAAGCGCTCCCTTGGGCAGCTTTGCGCCGATCTTTGAGTATTTTCCAGGATTGTGAAGGAAATCAACAACCTCCACCAGAGACTCCTTCGCCTCATCCTCACCTGCCACATCCTTGAAGGTAACTCCCGTCTCCTTCTGCACATAGACCTTGGCGTTGTTCTTTCCGACGCCCATCGGTCCGCCCGCTCCGCCCATCTTGCGGAACATCAGGCTGAGCAGCAGCCACATCAGCAGAATCGGCAGCACAATCGAAATAATAATCTCCCAGAATCCGGAATTATCGCTCGGAACGCGGTGTCCCTCGATGCCGTGCGCCTCAAGCCGTCCCGTCAGTGTATCCAGATCCTCCATCAATATCGTGTAATAGGTCTTCTGGGTAGACTGCATTCCGTACAGTCCGAAGCCCGGAAGCAGCCCCGGGTACTGTCCGTCACTATTGCTGCTCTGCGAGGTTTCCTCTGTTTTCAGGCTAAAATAAATCTCGCCCGTAGATCGCACCTCCACATCCTCGACCTTGTCCTCCTCGATGTACTGAAGGAACTGGGTGTACGGAATCTCCTCTCCGTCCGTCTTTCCGCCAAAGATGAAGTTCACGAAAAAGAGAACCAGAAGTACAACCGTCAGCCCTGCCAGAAGCATCGTTACAATATTCGGCCACTTCGGCGGTTCATTACCGTTGTTTCCACCGTTTCCGTTATTTCCGCCGTTCCCGCCGGGTGTATTTCCGCGGTTTCCGTTATTATAGCCCCCACCGTTGTCATATCTGTTGAGTCGCTTGTCCATAGTAGCTCCATTTCTGTTTTTTCTATAAAAATAATATGAATTCTGTCTCTTGTGATACTGAATCTATTTTATTATAGAGATTGAAGGTTGATAAATCAATAGCATAAATGTGAAAAAACGGTAGCATCTCTTAAAGATTTCTAAACTTTGTTATTCCAACGCATACAGTTTTGTGGTAGAATTACTTTCGTATTTTGAAACAAACGAGAGAAAGGCACGGACAAACACATGAAACGCGGTTTTGACAATGAAAAATATCTGAAAATGCAATCTGAACATATCAAGGAGCGCATCGACCAGTTTGGGGACAAGCTATACCTTGAGTTCGGCGGAAAGCTCTTCGACGATTATCATGCGTCCCGTGTTCTCCCCGGCTTCGCTCCCGACTCCAAGCTGCGCATGCTGATGCAGCTCTCCGATTATGCGGAAATCGTCATTGTCATCAGCGCCGCCGACATCGAGAAAAATAAGGTGCGTGGCGATCTTGGAATCACCTATGACGTAGATGTGCTTCGTCTGCGCGAAGAGTTTCTCCAGAAGGGACTCTACGTCGGCAGCGTCGTCATCACACATTACTCCGGTCAGAACAGCGCAGATCAGTTCAAGGCTAAGCTCGAAAAGAAGAATATCAAGGTCTATATCCATTACACCATCGAGGGCTATCCCTCCAATATCCCCCTGATCGTCAGCAAGGACGGCTACGGGAGAAATGATTATATCGAGACGACCCGCCCGTTGGTAGTCATCACGGCTCCCGGCCCCGGCAGCGGCAAAATGGCAACCTGCCTGTCCCAGCTTTACCACGATAACCTTCGCGGCATCAAGGCCGGCTATGCGAAATTTGAGACCTTCCCGATCTGGAACATTCCGCTGAAGCACCCGATCAACCTTGCCTACGAGGCGGCGACGGCAGATCTGAACGACGTGAACATGATCGATCCCTTCCACCTTGAGGCCTACGGGAAAACAGCGATCAACTATAACCGTGACATTGAAATTTTCCCTGTCCTGAATGCCATTTTTGAGGGCATTTACGGAAGCAATCCCTATAAATCGCCCACTGACATGGGTGTCAACATGGCAGGAAACTGTATTATCGATGACGAAGCCTGCTGTCAGGCGTCCAACATGGAGATCATCCGCCGGTACTACACCGCCCTGAACAAGGTCATGAAGGACGAAGCCTCGGAAAACGAGGTTTACAAGATCGAACTGCTCATGAAGCAGGCAAAGATTTCCACGGACGACCGCCGCGTGACGGTTGCCTGCAAGCGGCGTGCCGAGGAGCTGGGAGTTCCCACCGCAGCCATCGAGCTTGCCGACGGTCAGATCATCACCTCAAAAACTTCAGACTTCCTCGGTGCATCCGCCGCACTGCTGCTGAATGCATTGAAGTACCTTGCCGGTGTCGACCATGACACGCGCCTGATCAAGCCCGCTGCCATTGAGCCGATCCAGGATCTGAAGGTACGCTATCTCGGCGGCAGAAATCCGCGTCTGCACACGGACGAGGTGCTGATCGCGCTTTCCCTCGCTGCCGTCACAGATTCCAATGCAAAACGCGCGTTGGAACAGCTTCCTAATTTAAAAGGATGTCAGGTACACACTTCGGTCATGCTCTCCGAGGTGGATATCAAGATATATAAGCGTCTTGGCGTAGATCTTACGAGTGAGCCTGTACAAACAACTAAAAAACGTTACTAGAAACAAGCCACCTGTCTGTGTCCCCTGCACTGCCCGGCACAGACACATCCTCAGGCAGTGCGGAAAAGAGGAGTTTATGCCAGTAAAATACGTATTCGTAACAGGCGGAGTTGTGTCCGGTCTCGGAAAAGGAA
This sequence comes from uncultured Acetatifactor sp., assembly GCA_934402375.1. Taxonomy (GTDB): domain Bacteria; phylum Bacillota; class Clostridia; order Lachnospirales; family Lachnospiraceae; genus Acetatifactor. The sequence continues at coordinate 132,818 of CAKRUB010000002.1, read as the reverse complement.
TCACTGCCGCATCCCTTGGACGGTTACTGAAAGCCAGAGGATTTAAGGTAACCATGCAGAAATTCGATCCCTACATCAACATCGACCCCGGAACCATGAATCCGATCCAGCACGGAGAGGTTTTTGTCACCGACGACGGCGCGGAAACCGATCTGGATCTCGGTCACTATGAGCGTTTCATCGATGAGAGTCTTGACAAAAATTCCAACGTGACCACCGGTAAGGTTTACTGGTCCGTTTTACAGAAGGAGCGCCGCGGCGATTACGGCGGCGGCACCGTGCAGGTCATCCCGCACATCACAAATGAGATCAAGAGCCGCTTCTACCGCAACTTCACCGATACGGATACGCGCATCGCCATCATTGAAGTCGGCGGAACGGTGGGTGACATCGAGAGCCAGCCCTTCCTTGAGTCCATCCGGCAGTTCCAGCATGATGTCGGCCACGAAAACGCCATCCTGATCCATGTTACACTGATTCCCTACCTGAGCGCTTCCCAGGAGTTGAAAACAAAGCCGACTCAGGCGAGCGTAAAGGATCTTCAGGGAATGGGAATCCAGCCGGACATCATCGTATGCCGAAGTGAGCACCCTCTGGATCAGGGCTTAAAGGATAAGATTGCACTGTTCTGTAACGTGCCCAGCAACCGCGTTCTGCAGAATCTGGACGTGGAATACCTCTACGAGGCGCCTCTCGCCATGGAGCGCGAGCATCTTGCCCAGGCGGTTTGCGAATGTCTGCGCCTCGACTGCCCGGAACCCGATCTGCGAGACTGGGAAAAGATGGTTGACGACCTGCGTCATCCCACAAACGAGGTGACGATTGCACTGGTCGGCAAATACGTCTCCCTGCACGACGCTTACATCAGTGTTGTTGAGGCATTGAAGCACGGCGGTATCACGAACCACACCACCGTCCATATCAAGTGGGTAGACTCCGAGACTGTGACAGAAGAGAATGCGGATGAAATCCTCTCGGATGTCAACGGTATTCTGATTCCCGGCGGCTTCGGCTCCCGCGGTATCGAGGGAATGATCGTTGCCATAAACTATGCCCGCACCCATAAAAAGCCCCTTCTCGGACTCTGTCTGGGAATGCAGCTCACCATTGTCGAGTACGCACGCTATGTGCTGGGATATAACGATGCCCACAGCAGCGAGATCAACCCCAACACCACGCACCCTGTCATCGCCCTGATGCCGGATCAGAATGGTGTCGAAGACATCGGCGGAACACTGAGACTCGGTTCCTATCCCTGTGTCCTTGATACAGCTTCCAGAGCGTACCAGCTGTACGGCGAGGAAACGATCCATGAGCGCCACCGTCACCGCTACGAGGTCAACAACGATTACCGCGCCGCATTGTCGGAAGCAGGACTGCGTCTCTCCGGTATTTCTCCTGACGGCAGGATTGTTGAGATGTGCGAAATCACGGAGCATCCTTTCTATGTGGCAACACAGGCGCATCCTGAACTGAAGTCGAGACCCAACAGACCTCACCCGCTCTTCAAGGGCTTTGTCGCTGCTGCTCTGGAAAATAAGTTAAACAGCTTATAATTTTTTCAAATAATTACCGTCTACACTGACCCCTTCGTTTACTACAATAAAAGCGTTGGGGTCATATTTATGGATAATCGCCTTGAGCTGGTTCACCTCATACTTGGACAGCATGATATAGAGGACGTGCGAGCGGTCATAGGTATACGCTCCCAGCGCCGACCACTTCGTAATTCCACGCCCCAGCTCATGAAAGACTTCCTTCTCCAGTTCCGTCGTGTCGGCCTTCGTGATAACATTGACCTCGACATTGATATTCTGTGTGTGCATCCTATCCATCGCAAGGGAGTATGCCGCCGCATAGATCACGGAATAAACGACAACTCCGATGTCAAACAGGAAAAGACAGGTGCCGTACAGAACCAGATTCATCAGAAGGTTTACCTTTCCCACGCTGAAATTCTTCTTCCACTTCGTCAGCAGTACTCCGATGACATCCATCCCGCCGCCGGATGAGCCCATACGCAGCAGAATCCCGACACCCGCGCCGGAAACAATGCCTCCCACCACGCATGCCGCCATAATGTCCTCCACAATGACGACCGGCGGTATCAGTGACATGAACAGGGTGATTGCGGTGACGGAAACCAGCGTCTTAAAGAAAAATTTTCTCCCCAGCCGGCGAAAGGCAATGAAGAAAATCGGGATATTGATGACATAGTAAATAATACCCGCAATGTCCAGACTGCCGAAATCCATCCCCAGAAGGGTTGTCAGAACCGTCCGGATAACCTGACAGATACCCATCAGCCCGCCTGTGTAAAGACCTGCCGGTACGACAAAAAGGTTGATCCCCGCCGCATAGAGAAATGCGCCGAGGATGCTCATCAGACCTCTTTTAATTTCGTAAATTACTTCTTCCTTCTTCATCTCAATGCAAAGCCTGTTCCAGCTTCTGCTTCATCTCAGCCGTAGACATTGCGCCGACAAAGGATGCCGCCGGTTTCCCGTTCTCGAAGATCATAAACGCGGGGATGCTCGTAACCTGATACTTCTGCGCAAGCTGCATGTTGTCATCCACATTGCACTTTCCGACCTTGATCCTGCCGTCGAACTCCTCTGCCATCTTCTCGATCACGGGTGCCATCATCTTACACGGGCCGCACCAGTCCGCATAAAAATCCACAAGCACCGGAATCTGGGACTCCAGAACCTCTTTTTCAAAATTATCCGTTGTGAAACGATATTCCATAGCTTTTACCTCCATATAATGTATTTACAGATAGGATTCCCCATTGCGGAGAATTTCTCTTCATATTCTGTCATGACATTTCCTTCCATTAATTTTTCATCCGCATGCAGGTCATAGGTAATGACATCCGCCTTCCAGCCCGCTGGCTCCAGCTCCTCCACGGCAAAGTCAAACAGCGCCCTGTTATCCGTCTTGAACTCCAGCTTTGCGTCTTTTTTCAGAATCTTGTCATAGCGCGCCAGAAACTCTCTGGACGGAAGCCTTCTCTTGGCATGTCTGTCCTTCGGCCATGGGTCGGAGAAATTCAGGTAGATCTTGTCCACCTCACCGGCTCCGAAGACCTCTGTGATGTCCTCCGCATCCATCCTGAGAAACTTCAGGTTTGGCAGCTCCTCCTGCTCCATCTTCTGAATTGCACGCAAAAGAACACTCGAATACTTTTCGATACCGACATAGTTGATATCTGGGTGCTCCTTCGCCATAGTATGTATGAATTTTCCTTTTCCCATACCGATCTCAATATGAATCGGTCTGTCATTTCCGAAAATTTCCTTCCATTTTCCGGGGCATTCCGGCTGCGATGCCTCCTTAACGACATAAGGGCTCTCAGCAATGACCTCTCTGGAGCCTGTTATATTGCGTAATCTCATAGCTTCCTCCATGTCTGATTGTTCTTCTCCACTGTACTTTATCTTGTCAGACTTGTCAATGCAGGAAGTTTTCGGACAATATTGCTTTTTTATCGCTGTCTGCCGTCACGCTGTACATAGTCTAAAATAATCTGTAGTCCGTCTTTTTGTATTTCCTCATCCGCACTATCTGTAGGCTTATATTCCTGAATTTTCCGGAGGAGGATTTCTCCGGCATCCTCACGGCTCAGCAACTCATCCAGTGCTTCGGACTTCCCTCTCAGACCGTCCACCGCGAGCAGCGTATCGTTGCACAGAAAAAGATCAACAAAGTTCTCATCCCGCACAATTTCACGAATCAGGTGATCGCCTGTCGCCCGCTGATTCAGGATCACCGCGCCACATACCAGCGCACAGACCACCACTGCACCGCCAATTCCCAATACCCAGCTTTTCCTGCTCTTCTGCATAAGATAACCTCCTCCTTGAATTTATAATTTTATTATATTACACCCGGAGTTTAGTGGCAACGCAGAATTTATATTAGCCGTTTCGCAATCGCCTAAAATAGTGTATACTGGAAGGAAGTTCACAGAAATGAGGTGTCCGATGATTTCAACAAAGAAAAAACTTCTGTTTCAAAAATATATCCGCTCTGTCGCCGCCCTGCTTCTGAGCGGCAGCCTGTTCTGCTCTCAAGTCCTCTCCGTCTGCGCCGACACACAGAGCAACGAGGAGCGTCTGGAGGCGCAGCGCGCCATGGCGATCCAGTCGAATGAAACACCGAACTGGCCGGCGGGGCCTGTGGTATCGGCTGAAGCCGCCATTCTCATGGAAGCAGACACCGGAACCATCCTGTATTCCAAAAACATTCACCAGAAGGAATATCCCGCCAGCACGACAAAGATTCTCACGACATTGATTGCCACCGAACAATGCTCCCTCGACGAGGTCGTCACCTTTTCCCACGATGCCGTCTTTGACAACCCGCCCGGCAGCAGCGGAATTGCAATGGATGTCGGGCAGACGCTGACCATGGAGCAATGCCTGAACGCGATCCTGATCCGCTCTGCCAACGAGGTATGCTTTGCCGTCGCGGAGCATATGACGGGGACAACGGACTGGAGCGTCTTTGCGGGGATAATGAACGAGCGGGCGAAGGAGCTCGGCTGCCTGAATTCCAACTTTGTAAACCCCAACGGTCTGCCCGACGAGAACCATTACACTACCGCGTATGATCTCGCAATGATCGGGCGGGCATTCTTCGCCAATGAAATGCTTTGTAAGATCAGTCTCTCGAAACGACTTGAGATTCCTGCATCCGATACTGTTCCCGAGGCAAAGATCGAGAATAATGCCATGCAGATAATACCGGGCGGAAAATATGCTTACGACTATCTGGTCGGCTGCAAAACCGGCTACACCAACGCCGCCCGGAGCTGTCTGGTATCCTGTGCGGAAAAGGATGGCATGCGGCTCATCTGCGTTGTCCTGCGTGATGAAGCCCCCTTGCAGTATGAAGACACGATCTCACTGTTTAACTACGGCTTCAGCAATTTTGAAAAGGTCAATGTCTCACAATCAGAGACAAAATATAACATGGAGGACTCCAACCGTTTTTACGGCGGAAGCGACATTTTCGGAAATTCCAAGCCTCTGCTGACGTTGAACAAAAATGATTACATCATCCTCCCACGCACCGCCTCTTTTGAGGACACAAGCTCATCCATCTCCTACGATACCGGCAGCGAGGAGGACGCCGCTATCATTACCTACACCTACCACGGAGTAACGATTGGAACGGTTCATGTCAATTTCTCCATGGAGGAGAGCAGCTATTCCTTCGATACCCTCCCTGAGGAACAGGCTGCACCGGAAACCGACGCAGAAGAAAAATCCGTTGTATTTATCAATACCATGCGCGTACTGATCGTGGCAGGCATCGCCGCAGGGGTTCTCCTCGTGGTGCTGTTTGTCCGCCTCATCCTGCGGAATTACCAGTTCTCATCACCCATAAGGAAAAGAAGCCGCCGCAGACGCTGGCACAGACGCAGACGCTCAGACAAATTCAGGGATTACGACTTTTAATTTCGTAATCCCTGACCTTTTAATACCCTCTTCGCATCTTTCTGGCATGCTGGTTGCGCTCCTTAAGTTTTTCCGCCTCCTCCGGCGAAATCAGCTTGACCGTCTTTACCACATAAATTTTTCCGTTGTCAGACTTGCGGATTCTGATCTTTCCTTTCAGGAAACCATGCTTCTCACAATATGCCAGACAGTAGTAATGTCTCCCGTTCAGCGTAAACCATCTAAGCTTCTTTCGCAGATTCCGGTGGCACTCAAAGCATTTGCTGGAGCACACCTCCCTGTCCTCAAACGCTTGTGTCTTAGAGCTGAACTCTCTGGAAATATACTTGACATAATTGTCAAACCGGGCATGAATCTCCTGCTCCCTGCACGTAGGGGGATGAAAAATGTCATAGGAAACATACTTCAACACCTCCTCGTGCTGCTCTGCGATCAGCGCAAGAATCCGCGCTGTGTAATAGGCATCGCTGAAAGCACGGTGGAACGGAAGATCTTTTTCTACCGCCATCATATCAACCGCATATTCCAGTGTGTGTCTCGACTTTCCATCCTCAAAGGCAAGGCTGAACAGCTTTTGTACATCCAGATAGGCTATGGGTCTGTCTGACAGTGGTGTCATATTATAAAACTTCATGTTCGTCTGAAGCTCTGTCAGGTCCATCGCTCCCCAGGTACAGAAGAGATAGCTCTCCCCTCCGCACCATTCCAGAAATTTCTCCGTAACCTCCGCAAAGGGTTCCCCGCGCTCAAGCTCCTGCATCTGCAAATGAATCAAATTACTCGTAATCTGGTTCATCTCATGATAAACCTCAGGCTTGATCAGACGGCTGAATTCGCTTATCATAACCCTCGCGTCGTTCATCTTTATCGCGCCGATCTCAATAATTTCAAAGGGAAGCGCCGCAACCTCTTCCTCCTGCCGCGTACTGCTCTGATTCCACTCCAAATCCATTACGATATAGTTCATCCAATATCTCCTCGTGCCAACAGTGACCGCCCTCCCGGATGTCATGGAAGGGATATTTCCCGATACCATACAGATTGTATGCATGTCTGACTGTCTCCAGCTGCTCCAGCACATTATCCAGTCCGCGATAACCATTCAGATGATCATTCCGGCAGGATTGTACTGCCAGAGGACGCGGTGCGATCAATGCCGCAATGTCCCCCATGTCAAAGTGTTCCCAGAGATGCGGCACATAATTACAGCTGCAATTACCGTTCAGGCGAAGCAGAGAATCCTTGTAACCGTACAGATAACCGCTGATAACCGCCTTCCGGATGCGGTCGTCCAGCGCCGCTGCCCAGAGCGTCTGCATACCTCCGCCGGAAAAGCCGAGTGCACCGAGCGTATCCGTCTTCCACTCCCCGCGTTCGTACACATAATCGATCAGGCGGCACACATCCCATGTCAGCATTCCGATGACCGTCTCTCCCAGTGCCTCAGCCATATGCGACAGGTGAAAGCAGGTTCCGGTCAGAAACGCCTTCTCATCGTCCTGCTTCTGCAACGCTTCGTCGCGCCGCTCCCCAAAGCCGCGGCTGTCGGGACAAATCGCCACGAAACCTCTCTTTGCGAGCTGCATACCGTAATCATAATTGTAATACTCTATCTTTTCCTTCACAGCAGGGATGTCATAGCACCCGGCGACACTGTACTTTCCGCCTCCCTGATGCCCCGCAAGGCAGAGATAGCAGTCTCCCCCGGCATCCGGCGGAATCAGGATATAGACCGGCATCCAGACCTCCGGTTCCACCTGCAGAATCACCTTTTCTCGGACAATGCCGTTATCCAGCGTTATGCGCTCCTCGATCCTCGGGTCAAGCGCGCAGCTCTCCATATAGCGCCAGCCGATCAGCTCCCGCAGGGTCGCGCGGGCACTCTCCTGCCAGCATTCCAGCTCCTCCCGCGTACTTCCCCGAAAGGCATCCTGCCGTGCATACTTCTCATATTTCCGCAGCATTCCCTGCAAACTTCCGTAAAATTTCGGAATCTCAATGATCCTGTCATTCATTCAGGCACCTCAAAACGGGTATCTGCTCGTAATCCATGTGCGGACAAGCGGAATCCACGACGTGCACTCCTCCTGGATGCCGCCCCCATCCCTGCCCTCCGTCAGGTGATTCGCAAGGCTCAGTCCGTGACCACCCTTCTGGTACATATGAAACTCCGTCGAGACATTCGCCCTTTTCAGCGCGCTCACAAACAACAGTGAATTTTCCACCGGAACGGAGCCGTCCGTAAAGGTATGCCAGATGAACGTGGGCGGTGTTTTCTCCGTGACTCTTGTTTCCAGAGACAGCCTTGACAGCATACTCTGCGGATCAGCGGCTTTCTCCAGACTGCCCTCTTCCTCTCCGAGCAGACACTCGAACGAGCCCCTGTGTGCGAACTCTCCTCCCGTGATCACCGGGTAACATAGGATCATGCCATCCGGGCGCAGCAGCTCCTGCTCCTTACCCGAAATACCGATCGTCTCAGCGAGAAACGGTTCCTCCCAGAGCACGCCGAGACTTGCCGCGAGATGACCTCCCGCGGAACAGCCCAGCACGAGAACCGCCTTGGAATCAACATGCCATTCCTCCGCATGCTCCCTTACCAGCGCAATCGACGCCGCCAGCTCCGTCAATGCCACCGGGTATCTCGCCGGTGCACAGGAATATTTCAGCACCGCCGCATGACAGCCCATCGCCAGAAACTGAAACGCCAGCGCCTCCCACTCTCTCTCCGAGTTAAACGCATAGCCGCCGCCCGGACAGATCAGGATCAGCGGTCTGTTGTTCACGTTCACATCCTCGCTGTAGTCCTGAATATAGGTAATCAGTCTCGAATCAGAATGTGATCCCGGCATCTGAATCGGAAATGTCTGATGAATCATAAGTAACTCCTCCTGATAGTTTTTTGTCCCAATAATAACTGGATTGCTGCACGCTTTGCGCTCCCGCAATCTGCTTAATACGCTCTTCCCCAGTATACCATTTTCTTCGCAGGCTTTCCACAGCATACGCAGGTATCTGCGATGTGCTCCTGTTCAAAAGGCATGCAACGGCTTGTCACGCCGAGTTTTTCCTTAATCTTATCCTCACATGCCCTGTCTCCGCACCACATTGCCTTGACAAAGCCGGATTTCTCCGCAAAGAGCTTCTCGAACTCCGCCAGATCCGCTGCAGTGTAGGTATGTGCCTCTCTGTGCTTTCTCGCTCTCTCCAGCATATCCTTCTGGATCGTCTCCATCAGCTCTGCAACCTTTGCCTCCAGCTCATCCAGCGAAACCTTCAGCTTCTCTCTGGTGTCACGGCGGCAGATGATGCACTTTCCTGCCTCGATATCCTTAGGACCGATCTCGACACGGATCGGGTAGCCTCTCATCTCCGCTTCCGCGAACTTATAGCCGGGCGTCTTCTCACTGTCATCAACCTTGACACGGAAATCCTTTTTCAGAAGGTCGCGCAGCTCGTATGCCTTGTCGAGAACGCCTTCCTTTTTCTGCTGAATCGGGATGATGCAGACCTGAATAGGCGCAACTCTGGGAGGAAGCACAAGTCCCTCGTTGTCACCGTGTACCATGATCAGGGCGCCGATTGTTCTCGTCGTCATGCCCCATGAGGTCTGGTAAACATATTTCAGGGTATTGTCCTTATCCGTAAACTGGATACCGAACGCCTTCGCAAAGCCGTCGCCGAAGTTGTGGCTCGTTCCCGACTGCAATGCCTTTCCGTCGTGCATCAGAGCCTCAACCGTATAGGTCGCCTCCGCTCCGGCAAACTTCTCCTTCTCTGTCTTCTGTCCCTTGACAACAGGAATCGCCAGAACCTCCTCCAGAAAGTCCGCATAGACGTTCAGCATCTGGATCGTTCTTGCCTCTGCCTCCTCTGCCGTCGCATGTGCGGTGTGACCCTCCTGCCACAGGAACTCTCTCGATCTCAAGAAGGGTCTCGTCTCCTTCTCCCAGCGCACAACAGAGCACCACTGGTTATAAACCTTAGGGAGATCTCTGTAGGAGTGAATGTCATTCTTATAGAAATCGCAGAACAGCGTCTCGGACGTAGGACGCACACACATTCTCTCCTGCAGGGGCTGTAAGCCGCCGTGTGTCACCCATGCAACCTCGGGCGCAAAGCCCTCCACATGATCCTTCTCCTTCTGGAGCAGGGACTCGGGAATGAACATGGGAAGATATACATTCTGCACGCCTGTCTCCTTGAATCTTGCATCCAACTCCTTCTGGATCAGCTCCCAGATTGCATATCCTGCGGGCTTGATCACCATGCATCCCTTTACGGACGTATAGTCGCAAAGCTCCGCCTTTCTCACAACATCTGTGTACCACTGTGCGAAATCCACATCCATCGATGTGATTTCCTGAACCATTTTCTCAGCCATAATTTTCCTCCTCGTCTGCTTTGTTCGCAAATACAAAAACGCCGGGCCTTCCATCCCGACAGGGACCGAAAGCTCGGCGGTACCACCCTAATTGACGCCCGGTCGTCTGACAAACCGGAACATCCATCTCATTTTCCGCTAACGCCGGATTACGCTGTGCTTACGCGGCAGACACTCCCGTCCGCACTCACCTCGCACAGAACTCCAAGGCAGGTTCCGAACCGTCCGCATAAGAGCCTTTCAGCCGCGCCATCCTGCGGACAGCGCCACGCTCTCTCTCTGAAATGTTGACAAATCCGTACTATTCCTCTTCAACGTCTCTTCTTATGTAGATGATTGTAGTGCAAGTGCACCGCCTTTGTCAAGACGGAATGCGTCAATGAACAGTAATCTTAAACGCTGCTCCGCAGCTCTGTCCTGCTGCCGCCATGTTGGTGTACGGTCTCTCCTGCAGCGTTCCGGCATAGCCCTTGCTGTCACAGATGCCCCACCACGGCTCAAGGCAGATATAACCGGCGTTGCTGTCCGGCACGGACCAGATACCCCAAACAGGGCAGTCCGCCTCAAGACGTACATACTCCTTTTTCGTGCTGTCGCAGAGACCGACCGCCGCGATTCCCTGACGCTCTAAGCAGAGTGCGTCCTGATCGAAAATATGCTCCGTCACGGGAAGGAAGCCGTCTGCCAGCTCCAGTTTCGTCTGCTCTCCCGTCAGAAGACCGTCCGGCACACCGATATCGGTTGACGAAAGCTCCTTCGCCGCCAGCGCCGCACCTTCAGCTCCATACAGCCTGATAAAGCAGTCCGTTCTTCCGGCAGACTGTGCGTCCTTTTTCAGCGGACAGGCAAATGCCGGATGACCGCCGAAGGAGAAATACATGCTCTCTCCGCTGTTGTTAATCACCTTCCATGTCTCGGTCAGGCTTTTCCCCTCAAGCGCATAGGAAAGCTCCAGCCGGAACGCAAACGGGAACTTCTTCAATGTCGCCTCGTCGCTCTCAATGGCAAAGGTGATGGAAGCCTCCCCCTGAGAGACCACTGTAAACTCCATGTCCCTCGCAAAGCCGTGTTTCTCAATGCTGTAAAAGGTATTTCCGTACCGGTATCCGGCTCCCTCGAGCTTCCCGATGAACGGGAAGAGCACCGGTGAAGTCTTTCCCCAGAACTTAGGATCTGCCTCCCACATATATTCCTGACCAGTCGCCTTGTCCTGCAGGGCCTTCAGTTCCGCTCCAAAGCTCTTAATGACAGCCCTTAACTGTCCGTTATCCAAAATATACTCCATAATGTCATCCTTTCTTTCCTGTCTTATTCCTACCTTACCCCTATCATAGCACATTGCTTTTTCATGGGAAAGAGTTTATCATTGTCTCATTACAGGGGAGGCGGAAAATGGAACGGCGCTTAGAATATCTGATCACAGGAAACGAAGCAGACTACACGGTAAAGCAATATCTGAAGGCGAAGGGCTATTCCTCCCAGAGCATGATCGAATTAAAGAAGGAGCCGGAAAATGTTCTCGTCAACCGCCTGCCCGCCTTCATGACGCACCGGCTGTCCGACGGCGATGTTCTCACGGTATGCATCCGGGAGAAGACTTCCTCCGAAAAGATTCCCCCCGTGCAGCTTCCGCTGGATATTGTCTACGAGGATGAAGACCTCATGGTTATCAATAAACCCGCCGGGATGCCGATCCATCCATCTATGGGGAACTATGACAACACGGTCGCCAACGCTCTCGCATGGTATTTTCACGAACAGGGCATTCCCTTTGTCTTCCGCTGCATCAACCGCCTCGACAGGGACACCTCCGGGCTCACCCTCATCGCAAAGCACTATGTCAGCGCCGGCATCCTGTCCGCCATGGTCGCGGCAAAATCGACCGGAAATCCCGACAACGGCACGCCGACCATCCGCAGGGAGTATCTCGCCCTTGTCCGCGGCTCCGTACAGCCTCCGCAGGGCACTGTAAATGCGCCTCTGTCCCGAAAGCCCGGCTCCGTCATAGAGCGTGTGGTGGATTTCGAGCACGGCGAGCATGCCGTCACACATTACAGAGTCATAGAAGAAAAAAATGGGCACAGCCTCCTCTCTCTCGAGCTGGAGACCGGCCGCACACACCAGATCCGTATTCACATGAAATATCTCGGCTTTCCTCTGATCGGGGATTATCTGTATAACCCCGACATGGAATTTATGACAAGACAGGCGCTCCACTCTCACCGCCTGTGCTTCACCCACCCCATCACCGGGGAAAGGATGGAATTTACCGCGCCTCTGCCCGACGATATGCGCCGCGTTCTCGAGCCGCAGCCTGAGCTTATTTGATTGCATTATGGGGACAATGCTTTTTGCACTCAAGACAGCAGATGCATTCCCTGTCTCCGACCTTTTTGACATCCATACGGCATAACGCTGTGCATTTCCCGCAGTGCGTGCACAGCTTTTCATCCACCTCGACCCGCTTCACGGAATGCCCGGCGAAGAAGGAATAGAATGCCCCGAGAGGGCATAAAAACCGGCAAAATGCCCGGTAACAGAAGCACACAGCCACGAGAATAACAATCAGCAGAAACAGCTTCCATCCGAACAACACCCCGATCAGCTTTCTCAGCTTTTCCCCCGCCAGCACAAGAGGAATCCCGCCCTCAAGCGTACCTGCCGGACAGATATATTTGCAGAAGCCCGGCACTGCATAGAGCAGCGGAATACCAATCACAAAGACAGCCAGAACCACATATTTCAGCCAGCTCAGAGCCGCCGTCACTCTGCTCTTTTTTATCTTCGGCACCGGCAGCTTATAAAGAAGCTCCTGAATCAGCCCAAATGGACATAAAAAGCCACAGATAAACCGCCCGAAGAGCGCCCCGAACAGCAGCAGCGTGCCCAGCACATAGTACGGAACCCTGTTCCGGTTCGACACAAGCGCACTCTGAAAGCTGCCGAGAGGACAGGCGAGATACGCGCCCGGACAGGAATAGCAGTTCAGCCCCGGCGTACAGACCGCCTTGAGCTTTCCCTGATAAATTTTCCCATCATAAAAGCCTGTTATGTGCGCGTTCATGAGAACCGCCGCCAACAGCTGAATATATCTCCTCTTATGATCGCCCAGGCGCTCCTTCCAACTCTTCTTCATCAGCCAATACCTATACATTCAAGGCAGATATATCTCGCCTTGTTTAATACGCTGACGGGATCACCGCAGATAATCCCGACAACAATCAAAATGAAAGCCAGACCTAAAACAACGATTGTTCCCCCACGAAGCCTTCTCATTTTGACAGTGCCTCCTCAATCGCCTCCTTATACAGCTCATACTGCTTCTCACAGCCGTAAGAGCCTTCAAAGGTCTCGGCTACTGTGCCGTCCTTGTTAAAGATGACCGTATAAGGAATACCCATCACCCCATACTGATCGTTGACTGCATTGTCCGTGTCATAAATGCACGGCATGGTATAGCCGTTCTGTGAAAGGAATCTGTGAACTGTCTGGGAACTCTCCCCGGCATTGATCAGAATGATTTCGACATTGTCCGAATCGCCGTATTCCTCATACAAATCCTGCAATGCGGGCATCTCCTCGACGCAGGGTCCGCACCATGTCGCCCAGAAGTTAATCAGAACGACATTTCCCGCCTGCTCAGAGAGCGTAAAGCTGTCTCCCAGATTTGTCTGGGCTGAGAAATCCATGGAGGAATCACCGTTCCAGACCGCTTCGGCATCGTCCGACTCAGCCGCCGTGCTCTCGTCTGTCTCCAGCTGGGGTATCGGCTCTACAGCTGCCGGCTGTTCTGCGCTGCCTTCATCCGACGCAGACTGCTCTGCACTGTCCGTCGTTTCCTCACTCCCTGTACTCTCATCCGATACCGTCTGCGCAGTCTGTGAGGACGCATCCTGATACTCCTCGTCGTCCTCCGGCCATAGCATCAGCAGCACAAAAAGCACCACAATAACTATAAGAATTGTTTTAATCGCCTTTTTCATCGGTATCTTATCTCCTCTTGGGCGCTTTCCTACGCTCCGTGTACAGCGTTCCGTAGAGAGTAAATTCTATGGCAAAATCGCCCTTCAACATCTCGGCAAGGTCATCGCCTTCGGGCACGAATACATAGTAATATTCCTTCTTCCTCAGGACACCACGGAGCAGCTTTGCTGAGTGTTCACCCCTTCTCAGCAGCTCTTCCACGGAATCTATAAACATCTCGCTCACTTCGCAATCCATCTCGCAGGGTGTGAGATCCGGTCTGGAAAACTGTATGTAGTAGAAATCGTCCGGATCGTCTTCGTCGAGCTCCGATCTCCTCTCGTATACACCGTCAATGTGGACATCCGCGATTGCAAGCCCACCGCTTCTGATCATTTCCTGTATGTCGTACATCGGATTGCCGAAAAGCTGCTTCTTCTGGACACCGAGTTCATCTGCCACGGATGTCGGAACCTGCTCGAAAGCAAAGGCTGACAGCGGAACCATAGCCTTATCCTCGCGGCCGCATGCAGGGCATTTCCCGTCTGTCAGAACGTTTCCACAGAAAATACAATAGTTATCCTTCTTCTTAGAAAATGAAAATAATCCCATAATAACCTCCGTTTATCTTACGAATCCATTCGTTGTTTTCAATTAGCTCTATTATATTAAAGCTGAACTGCACCGTCAACTAAACGAAAGTATAGGTTTTAAGCTTTATTTACAAAAAGACCCTACCGATTGCTTCGGTAAGGTCTTTTAAAAATCAGAGCTTATCCTCTGAGCTTTTTCAGCGCTTTCTCGGAAATCAGGCAGGCCGCCTGCTCCTTCAGCTGCATAATTCTGTTTTCCTCCGCCGTATACAGCGCAGCAAACTCCAGTGCCTGAATACATGCTCTGCTATAGCGCTCATAGGAAGCATGCCCTTTCATAAGGTGAAGGAAATAGAAGCCTTCCATCTCGTAGAGCGTACTGTCCACGCGCAGGTTTCCCGGAAGTCCCGCCGCGTAATTCATCACGTTGCGCAGACTCGAAAAGACAAATACTGCCTCAGACGGTTTTGCATTCTGCTGCTGATCCGCCTGCGTCTTTTGCTTTGTCTTCGCGTCCCCTTCATCCGGCTGTGCCTCTGTCGGTTTATTTTGTCCGGCGGCTGCCTGCTCCGTTGCTTCCCTTGTCTTCTGGAGAATCCGCTTCATCTCCTTGAGACATTCCAGAAACTGTCCGGTATCGCTGACATCCGGATCCTTATCGGAAAACGTGAGAACGAGTCCCTCGTCCGGCACCATCATAATCTGGAGATCAAAGGCAAACTTAGGCGGCTTGTAGCCCACCTCCTCGGTTGCCTGTTCAATAATCTCCTGTACGATTTCCTTCGCCTTTTCACTCCGGGTCACAAAATCCTTGTAATCAATATCGTACTCTTCCAGCTCTTCATTTGACAGAAAGCATTTCACTGTCCTGTCGTCAACACGTTCTATTCTCATTTCTATAACCATGCCTTTCCGATGCCTGCATTCCCACAATCGGTACGACAGCTTAATTGATTATACTCTGAAGAACTTCATGTCCTCATTCAGATCGGACGAAATTTCCTTCAGCTTTGTTGCCTCGTTTGCAAGCATATTGATCGTAGCATTCAGCTCCTCCATGGAAGCTGTTGTCTCCTCTGCCGATGCCGCATTTTCCTCAGAAATTGCGGACAGGTTTGAAATCACATCGATAACTTTTGTACGCGCACTGTTGCAGGAATCCGCGCAGACACGAATCTTCTCGGTTCCGTCCTTGGATACGTCGATTCCGGTGCTTACCTCGCCGAACTTCATCTTCGTGTCGTTCAGCTTCTCCTGCTGTTCCTTCATCAGGACGTCAGCCTGCTTCATCTCATCCATTGTCTTCTGGGACTCGCTGATCAGCTTACCGATAATCTGCTGAATTTCTACCGCCGCATCATTCGACTGTACCGCCAGCTTCTGGATCTCAGTAGCAACCACTGCGAAGCCTCTTCCCGCTTCACCCGCTCTCGCAGACTCGATGGAAGCGTTCAGTGACAGCAGATTTGTCTGGGACGCAATGGAGGTAATCAGCTCTGTCGCAACGCTGATCTTCTTAATGGATTCATCTGTCAGACGAATCTGCTCGCCGATCATTCCGATTGCCTCCGAGGTCTTGTCGTTGGAAGCGCTCAGGTTCCTCATGGTCTCGGTGGATTCATCCCCCGCCTTGCCCATCGCGTCAGACGCCTCAGTCAGGTTATTTACATTGGTCACAATATCTTCTATCACAGTACCCATCTGGGCAATCTGTCCGGAAGCATTCTGAATCTCCTCCGCCTGGGATACAGCGCCCTTGGAGATCTCCTCGACAGCACGGCTTACATCATCCGTGGTATTGCTGCACTGTTTCGCCATCTCGTCAAGGCTGTTGCCCTCCTCATAGAGATGATCCGCAGATGCTTTCAGCTTGCTCATAATCGCAGTCATTCTCTGGAGCAGACCGTCTACCGCTCTCGCCATATCGCCGATCTCGTCCGTGCGGTGGAGAATCTTCTTGTCTACCTGTATATTCAGGTTTCCGGTGGACATCTCCTGAATGGAGCTCTCCGCCAGAACAATGGACTTCGCCAGACTCGTCGCAGAAATCAGGCTGAGAAGAACCGACACGATCAGCAAAACTATTGCCATTGCGACAAAGCCGCGAACCTTTACATTAATAGACGCCTCAATCGCTGTCAGCGGCTGACCGGCGAATGCCGCACCGATTACCTTGCCCGACTGATCGTACATCGGCACATAGCTTGCCATATAGGGTCTTCCGTTGATTACAATATCCTTCGTCGTGTAGACTTCACCTGCCTGCAGGGTCGCCCATACGTTATCATCAATGTCGGTTCCGATAATACGCTCTCCGGTGGAAGCATCCTTCAGGGAGGTCAGCATTCTCGCCTTACCGTAGCAGATCGTCACTTCTGCATCCATGCCGTCCGTATAGACATCGATATTTTCCATCTTCTCGGTGAGATTCTCATCGCCCTTCCAGAGGTTGTTGTTTTCATCAAGTCTGAACTCACCCTTCATATTATCATATGAAGCCTTGACGGAATTTGCCAGAAGGCTTACCGCCTCGACAGCCTCATTTTTCAGGCCGCTCGACAGGCTGTACCATGCATAGAACATCAGTGCCATCGAGATAATAAATGCCGGCAGTGAAATCATCAGAAGCAGTCTCATCTTGATGTTAAACTTTCTCTTCCCTTCACTTTGCATAATCTTTCTCTCCTTAGTAAAGTATAGTTTTGTTTGTAAAACTGGTCGTTCTTATATCATAGCACTTTTTGCCTTGACATGCACTATATATATTAAAATTGCATTAAGCTGTTTACCAGTACAGTTCCCATTTTTTGTGCATCCGTGTGAGCGCCTCCATGTAGAAGTAGTCACCCCACGCGTTGCACTCGTCCACGCCCTTGTGGTCACAGGTATTGTAGGGCGAATGGTTAGAGTATGTGCTGTGAAGAACCAGCCCGTTTGAGGTCTCGAAGTCCTTAACCGCATAATTGTCATAGACCGACTTCATGAGCTTCGCTGCAAGTCCCTTGTAATACTCCGCCTCCTCAGTCTCCAGATACTTGCTCATCTCCAGCATACCGCACGCCGCGATGGATGCGGAAGAGGAATCTCTCGGCTGGTCGTCCCCGTCCGTAAATTCCAGATCCCAATAGGGAACAAGATCCTTGGGCAGATGCTCCAGAAAATACTCCGTGACCTTGCGGAACAGCTCAATGTATTCCTTGCGCCCTGTATATTTGTAGGCGAGCGCCAGTCCGTAGACGCCCCATGCCTGTCCTCTTGCCCACGCGGAGCCGTCGCGGTAGCCCTGACAGGTCGCACCGTGATCCGGCGCCCCGGTCTCCATGTTGAAGAAGAAGGTATGCCAGGTGGAATAGTCCTCCCGGATGACGTTTGCCACAGCCGTATGTATATGCTTCTCTGCAATGTCCCTGTACTTGTTGTCCCCGGTCTCCTCAGATGCCCAGTACAGCAGTGGAAGGTTCAGCAGGCAGTCGATGATCAGGCGGTAATTTCCGGGCTCGTCCATCGCGCCCCATGCCTGAATAAATTCTCCCTTTGCATGATACCGGGTAATCAGCTGGTCGGCTGCCTTGATTGCCGCTTCCCTGCCTTCCTTACTTCCGATCAGCTTGTACGCCGCCACACAGGAGGGCGAGTACAGGAAGCCCATGTCGTGATGATCCACGGAAATCTTCTTGTCGATTCTCTCAAGGAAGTCGTGAACCTGAATCTCTCCCGCTTTCTTTAGTCTCTCATCTCCGCAGAACTCGTATGCCAGCCAGATCTCACCCGTCCAGAAGCCGGTCGTCCAGTCCCTGTTCTCCACCGGCGGATAAAAGCCGTTCTCGCTGTACGCCTGCTGGAATTTGTCCGTAAATTCCGGCAGCACATGAAGAATCTGCCTGCACGCAAAATCCAGTGCACTCCTGATCTCCTCCGACGAAATCTCCGGGTAAGCCTCGAATTTCTTTTCCATAAAACTTTTCTCCTTTTTCTGCACTCATTTTCTGTTTCTTTTTCTCTATATTATGCTATACTTAGCATAAATAAGCAAGCATCTCTTAAAGGAGAACAGGTATGGGCGTGACAGGTGGGGCGTTCCGCCATCTCTACGAGTGGCAGAAGATGAAAAATGTCGCCTCCTACATTGAAAATATGCATGTTGACGGGGCATACTACTTTAATTTTGCCGACTGCTCCCCCGTTCCGGGAAGGGCGGGTGTCCGCGATTATCTCTTCGGGAAGCACACCGCACAGCCCTCGCTGATGCTGTTCGCCGCGAAGGATTTCCAGACGGCGCAGGACGAAATATATGATGAAGAAATTTATCAGTTAAGCCTTTACTACCGGCTGCAGAATGCCTTTTATTACCGCGAGGTCATGTCCTACGACACCTCCGCGCCGCTGTCTGCCGGAGACATCTATTATCCGAGCATCGGTCTCTTCATTGCAAGAAGCCCGCTGTTCGCCCTCGCCGTCAAGGCAGGGGACAATGACGACAACCACAATCACAACGACACGGGAAGCCTGACGCTCTATAAGAATGGGAAGCCTGTGCTTGCGGACATCGGCGTGGAGAGTTATACTGGAAAAACCTTCTCCGCGCAGCGATACGAAATCTGGACGATGCAGTCCGGCTACCACAACCTCCCCACACTCGATGGGCAGGATGAATGTGCCGGAGCAGAGTACAGGGCAGTCGACGTGGAGACCTCCTTCGGAGCCGGAAGCGCTTCTGTTTCCATGGATCTTGCACATGCCTATCCTCCGTCAGACGGCGGCTCGTACTATTGCCGGACTGTCCTGCTGGACAAGATCGCCGGACGGGTATTGCTGACAGACAGAACCGATTTCCGGGATGTCATTCTGAATTTTATTGTCAGTGAAAAGCCCAAAATCGAGGAAAACAGCATTAAGCTTCCCGAATGCAGCATGGAATTTTCAGGTGCCTCGCTTTTGACAGTGGAGACACTTCCCATCACCGACGCACGCCTGCAGACCGCATGGAAGAGTGACCTCTACCGCATCCGTCTGGCAATGACGGACGAAACCTTTACATTTGACATCAGATAAAAGGATACAAACCTATGATATACTCACTTCGAGATATGGCATGGCTTTTTCTGCTCTATTCCTTCGTGGGATGGTGCATTGAGGTCTGCTATGCTGCCATACGCCGGAAAAAATTCATCAACAGAGGCTTTGTAAGCAGCCCGCTGTGCCCGATATACGGCTTCGGCGCCGTTCTGTTCTGCCTGTTTCTTCCTGAGCTGACCGGAAATCTGTTCTTTCTCTTTCTGGGCGGCATGATTCTTGCCACGCTTCTGGAGTACAGCACCGGAATGTTGATGGAAAAGATCTTTAATAAAAAGCTTTGGGATTACTCCAGGATTAAATTCAATCTCGGCGGCTATGTCTGCCTGCGCTATTCCCTGCTCTGGGGACTGCTTGCCGTCCTGACGATGATGTATGTCAATCCGTTTCTTTGCGGCATTTTTGACAGGATTCCGCATACGCTGTCCACGGTTCTGTTATGGATTGCCATCGGCATTCTTCTTTTGGATTTCGTGACAACGGCAATGGCTGTCCGCGGCATGAAGGTCAATGTGAAGCAGCTGTCCTCCCTCTCAGAGGGCATACAGCACACCTCACATTTATTGGAAAACCGGCTGACGGCAGCTGTACAGAAACGAATGGTGAAGTCCTTCCCTTCGATCAGCCGAGAGAGCATTGAAATCAGTCTGCGCGAACGCAAGGCGAAAAAGGAGCGTGCGGTCTTTGCGGAGGGCTGCGGCTTTTACAAGCTGGTCTCGCTGTTCTTCATCGGCGCATTTCTGGGCGACATCACGGAAACAATATTCTGTCTGATTACAACAGGCAGACTGATGAGCCGCAGCAGCGTGATCTACGGTCCCTTCAGCATTGTCTGGGGACTGGGCTGCTCCTTCCTGACTCTGTTTCTGTACCGCTACCGGAATAAAAATGACCGGCATATCTTTCTTGCGGGCACACTGCTCGGCGGCGCTTACGAATATATCTGCAGCGTTTTTACAGAGCTGGTCTTCGGAACAATTTTCTGGGACTACAGCGGCTTCGCATTCAATCTGGGCGGGCGCATCAATCTGCTGTACTGCTTCTTCTGGGGTATTGCCGCCGTGATCTGGCTGAAGCTGATCTACCCGCGGATATCGAAACTGATCGAGAAAATACCGAAGCGAACCGGAACGATTGTGTTTAACTGCCTGATTGTCTTCATGCTTGCGGACATGGCAATCTCCTCTCTCGCGCTCTACCGCTATACAGAGAGGCAGTCTGAAACGGTATCCGCATGGACGGAAAGCTCCGGCGAAGAGGCTTCCGGTGAAACGACAGACTCCGAAGACGGCTTATCAGCCTTGAATGATTTCCTCGACCGGCATTATAATGATGACAGAATGGAAAAGATCTATCCCAATGCTAAATTTGTGGACTAATGAAGGGGAAAATTATGCGCATAGGAGAATTGAAACCGAAACAGAATATTACCCTGCTGGTAAATGCGAACGGCACCTTTTTGACCTTTGAATCAGTGATTCAGGAAGTAACTCCCCTGAAGAATCTGATTTTTGCTGAGGCTGTCATGAGCAACGGCAAGCCCGTGTCCTTCCGGGGCAAAAATATCATGGTCAGCCTGCTGGTCTATTTCGACGAGGAGAAGCCGATTCTTTTTAAGAACGTCTCCACCAAGCTATTTAAGCGCGGCAGCGGCGATTATTGCTACGGTATTACCTCCGTCTCGGAAGGGCATGTTTACAACCGGCGCGAAAATTTCCGCTGCTACATAGGACTGGAAAGCTCCATACAGTGCGGCAGCAACACCGCCGCGCACGCCGCCATCATAAGGGACATCAGCTACACCGGCTTTGCCGTTGTCTGCGACCCGAACGTCTCGCTGAAATCGGGACAACTGGTTCACACCGTTCTGAATGACAGGCCAGTCGACGGCGGCGTTTCCTATTCCTTTCAGCTCTACGGACTGGTGGCAAGAATTCAGGAGCTGGAAAACGGAAAGCGCTTATTCGGCTGTAGGCTGAACAATCCGATTCAGGGTCTGGATAAATATATCATGGAAAAGGAACGTATCCGTCTGAGAAACAGCAACGGAGGGAATCTTTGGAACTGATTCCCTCCGTTTTTCTATTGCTTCCTCTATTCCGTTATTTTCCCATGATTGTTTCTCAATCATGGGATTGATGTCCATCTGTTTTAGAATAAGGTTATTGTACCATACATCTCCGGGCGTCTGTCCCGGAACAAGCCCCAGCTGAAACGCATGTCCTCCACGGCATCCAGATCAAACGTGTGCAAAAGAATCCCTTCCTCCGTCCTTCCCGCATCCTCTGTTATCTCTCCGGTTTCGTCCGTGATAAAGGAGGAGCCGTAAAAAATCAGCTCCGAGGACTGGCTGTTGTTATCCTTCGTCGGCTGAACCACCTCTCTGCCGACACGGTTTGCCGCGATCACCGGCACGACGTTCGCCGCCGCATGACCCTGCATACAGCGACGCCAATGCGGCATACTGTCACACTCTATGATGGGTTCGGAGCCGATCGCCGTCGGATAAAATAAAAGCTGCGCGCCCATGAGCGCCATGCACCTCGCCGCCTCGGGGAACCACTGATCCCAGCAGATCCCCACACCGATCCTGCCATAGGCCGTGTCCCATACGCGGAATCCGGTGTTTCCCGGAGTGAAATAGAATTTTTCCTGATAGAAATGATCATCCGGTATGTGCGTCTTGCGGTAGACGCCGAGAACGGTTCCATCGGCATCGATCACGGCAATGGAATTATAGGTCACATTGCCGTCCCGCTCGAAAAAGCTGACCGGCAGCACGACCTTCAGTTCCTCCGCGACCCGGCAAAGACGCTGCACCGCCGGATTTTCACCGAGCGTCGTCGCCAGACCGTAGGAACTATAGTTCCTCTCCTGACAGAAATACCATGTCTCGAATAATTCCGGCAGAAGGATGATCTGCGCCCCGCCCGCCGCCGCGTCGCGCACCGCCCTTTCCGCCGCCTCCAGATTTTCTTCCCTCGATCGGTTGCAGTACATCTGCACCGCCGCCACTGTAACCTTTTTCATCATTGCCTCCCGGTCTGTATTCTTATTATCATGTACTTTATTTCTGATAGACGCTCATCGTTTATCACGTTTCAGCTCTTTCCATTTACGATACCAGTTGTGCAGGATGCACATGACCACAAGCAGCGCACTCTGGAGCCGCCGGCACTTAGATGCCGTATTCTGGCATCTTATGTGCCGCTGCGTGCGGAAGGTAGCGAAAGCGTGCCTGCGGTGGTCTGTGCATCCTGTGCAACGTCACTCGCAGAAAACCACACCCCCCTTACCTCGGTATCTGCTGCGTAATACAGTGAATATTCCCCCCACCGATCAGAATATCCCTTGTATTGATCTGAATGACCTCCCTGTCTGGGAACAGCCCCTGCAGAATCTTCCTCGCAGGCTCGTCCGCAGGGTCTCCGAAGCCGGGCATGACAATGCTCCGGTTCGCAATATAGAAATTCACATAGGAAGCTGCAAGCCGCTCTCCCGACGTGCGGGTCGGCTCATCCCAACAGGTGTCAAGCCCGAGACATTCCTCCTCCGTCATGGTGACAGGCTGCGGTAAAGGCAGCTTATGCACACGGATGTGCCTTCCCTTTGCATCCACCGCCTTCTGTAAATATTCCAGACATGCCTTCGACATGGCATACTGCGGATCACTCTCATCCTCCGTCCACGCCAGAACCACCTCACCGGGCGCGACAAAGGCGCAGATGTTATCCACATGCTCATTCGTTTCATCATGGTAAATTCCACAGGGAAGCCAGAGAATTGTGGATACATTCAGATAGTTTTTCAGGTTATCCTCAATCTCCTCCCGCGTCAGCTCCGGGTTCCGCCCGCGGCTCAGCAGACAACTCTCCGTCACTATGCAGGTTCCCTCGCCATCCACATGGATGGAGCCGCCCTCCAGAATGAAATCCCGCTTGCAGTAAACGTCCTTTTCCAGCAGGTCACAGAGCTTCCTCGCCATCTTATTGTCCTTGTCCCACGGAAAATATAGCCCGTCATAAAGCCCGCCCCATGCGTTGAAGCCCCAGTCAATGCCGCGCACCTCACCGTCCGCGTTCCTTACAAAGGTAGGCGCATAATCCCTCGCCCATGCGTCGTTGCTGCTCATCTCGACGACACGGATATGCTCCGGCAGCATCGCCCGCGCATTGTCATACTGCGCCTCACCGGCGCAGACCGTCACCTTCTCCGATCTTGCGATTGCCTCCGCGATCTGTACAAACGCCCTGCGCGCCGCATAGCCGCCGTACTGCCATGAGTCCGAGCGCTCCGGAAATATCATGATACAGCCCTCGTGAGGCTCAAACTCCGCCGGCATGCGGAACCCATCCTCCCGCGGCACAGAATCCTTAATAATTCTCATACTGCTTCCCTCTTATTCTCTCTGTCTGCAGAAACCACCAATTTCAGAATACAGTTGCGCAGATGCACCTGACCACAAGCAGCGCACTCACACATCTTACAACCTCTCCTTAAAATCCTGATACCCAAACTGTCTCACAACCTCGCACTCCCCGCCCCGCCTCTGAAGCGCAATCGCCGGGAGCGGCATCCCGTTAAACGTATTGTTTTTCACCATGGAGTAGATCGCCATGTCCTCAAAAACCAGCCTGTCCCCCTCCCCCAGCTCTCTGTCAAAGGAGTAGTCACCGATAATGTCCCCCGCCAGACAGGTAGGCCCGCCCAGACGATAGGTAAAAGCTTTCTCTCCCGCGTCCCCGCTGTCGCGCAGGGGCGGTCTGTAGGGCATTTCCAGCACGTCCGGCATATGGCATGCGGCGGAGGCGTCCAGAATGGCAAGCCGGAGCATCGCCCCGTCAGACGCGCCATGCGGCAATACCGGAACCTCTGTCCGGCGCGTCTCAAGAACCGTCGTCACAAGGAAGCCTGCGTTCAGCGCAACTGCCTCGCCCGGCTCTATATACACCGTCAGTCCGTACTTCTCCTGCATCCGCCGGATGCAGCGCTCCAGTCTCGGTATGTCATAATCCTGCCGGGTGATGTGATGTCCGCCCCCGAAGTTGATCCATTTGAAATCTGCCAGATACTTTCCGAATTTCTCCTCCACGGCATCCAGGGTCTTTTCCAGATCATCGGAATTCTGCTCACAGAGGGTGTGAAAATGGATTCCGTCCAGCAGCGACAGCAGCCGCTTCCCCTCCGAGGTGTCAAGCCTTGTCACAAACTCCTGCGCCGTCACGCCAAGCCTCGAGCCGGGCGCGCAGGGGTCGTAAATCGCATGTCCCTCCTGCGTGGAGCACTCCGGGTTCACGCGCAGTCCGATGCTCTTCCCCTCATGCTTTGCCCGCTCGCCGAACTTTTCCACCTGCCTCCATGAATTGAAGACAATGTGGTCGCTGTATTTCAGAATCTCCCCGAAATCCTCCTCGCGGAATGCCGGGGAATAGATATGGTTCTCAAAGGGGGCTGTCATCTCTTCCGCACACAGCCTCGCCTCGTAAAGCCCGCTCGCCGTCGCCCCGCAGAGATAGCGGCTTATCAGCGGATAGAGCGCATACATGGAGAATGCCTTCTGCGCCAGAAGGATTCTCGCATCCGTCCGCTCCATGACGCCCCGCAGCACCATTAAGTTTTCTTCTATTAATGTCTCATCCACGACATAGCATGGCGTCGGCAATTCTGACCATTTCATATTCTTTGAAACCTTTCGCTCTTTTTTTCGTCTATAGAGATAACAGAACAACAGGGAGGATACCACCATGAACAAATCAGCAAAACAGATACTCGCAGCGCTCCTCGCACTGTCCATGCCGCTCACCCTCGCCGGATGCGGCAGTGACAGCGGCGAATACCATGCAACCAATCTGACAGACATCACCACGCCTGCGCAGCCCCCCGCTGCAGCGGAGGAATCGAAGCCATCCGCCTCTCACACGGCAGCGGAGAACACTTCTCTCCCCAAGGCAGATGCCGTCACCTACACCGACTTCGCCCTGCGCCTGTTCCGGGAATGCTCGGAACCCGGTAAAAGTACACTGATCTCACCGCTGTCGGTGCTCAATGCACTCGCCATGACGGCATGCGGTGCAGAACAGGAAACACTTGCACAGATGGAGAACGTGTTCGGCTCCGACCTTACCTCTCTATGTGAATACTTAAGCGCCTATAACGACGCGCTCCCCTCCGGTGACAAATACAAGCTGCACGTCGCCAACTCCGTCTGGATCAAGGATGATGAAGATTTCAAGGTAGAGCCGGACTTCCTGCAGGCGGACACCGACTACTTCCACGCCGACATCTTCCAGTGCCCTTTTGATTCCACGACCTTAAAGGACATCAACAGCTGGGTCTCCAAAAACACAGACAAAATGATCCCGAAGATTCTGGATCAGATTCCTGACGATGCTGTCATGTATCTCGTGAACGCGCTTGCCTTCGACGCCAGGTGGCAGTCCATCTATCGTTCCGATCAGGTGCATGACCGCACTTTTACCAGCTTTGACGGCACAGAGCAGGATGCGGAGCTGATGTATTCCGAAGAACACAAATACCTTCAGGACAGTCAGGCACAGGGCTTCCTGAAATACTATGCCGACGGCAAATATGCCTTCGCCGCACTGCTACCTGACGAAGGTGTCAGTCTGGATGATTACCTCGCTTCCCTGACAGGCGAACAGCTCCATCAGCTTCTTGTCAATGCTGAGGATATTAAAGTAGAAACTGCCATCCCGAAATTCAAGCAAGAGTACTCCGTCAATTTACAGGACATTCTTCAGGAGCTCGGGATGACGGATGCCTTTGACCCGGAGACTGCCGACTTCAACGGCATCTGCTCCGCCCCCGACAAGCAGCTTTACATCAACCGTGTGCTGCATAAAACCTTCATCGAGGTCGATGAAAAAGGGACGAAGGCGGGCGCCGCAACTGCCGTAGAAATGTGCGAATTTGCAATGATAAGCGAGGCAAAGTCTGTCTATCTCGACCGTCCCTTTGTCTATATGCTGATCGACTGTGAAGAGCTGCTGCCCGTCTTTATCGGAACCGTGACGGAAATCACGCCTTAATCCACCAGCACCGGATTTTCCTCAACGACCCACGGCAATCCATACTGATTTAGGGCTTCCATGAAGGGATCGGGATCAAATTCTTCCACGTTGAAGACGCCCGGTCTCTTCCATGTCCCATTCATTACAAGCATTGCCCCGATCATCGCCGGAACACCCGTCGTATAGGAAATTGCCTGTGAGCCCAGCTCCTTATAGCACTTCTGATGGTCGCAGACATTGTAGATATAGATGGACTTCTCCTTGCCGTCCTTCACGCCCGTAAAGATACAGCCGATATTCGTCTTGCCCACGGTGCGCGGTCCGAGAGATGCCGGATCGGGAAGCAACGCCTTCAAAAACTGGATCGGTACGATCTCCCTGCCCTCAAACATCACCGGATCGGTGCGCAGCATTCCCACATTTTCAAGGCATTTCATATGTGTCAGATAGCTCTGTCCGAAGGTCATGAAGAAACGGATGCGCTTGATGCCGGGAATGTTCTGTGCCAGAGACTCTATCTCTTCATGGTGCAGCAGATACATGTCCTTCTTCCCGACCTGTGCAAAGTCGTACTCTCTCTTGATCTCCATGGGCTTTGTCTCTACCCAGTGGCCGTCCTCCCAGTAGGAGCCGTTCGCGGAAACCTCTCTGAGGTTGATCTCCGGGTTAAAGTTTGTCGCAAACGGATAGCCGTGGTCGCCGCCGTTGCAGTCCATGATGTCGATATAATGAATTTCGTCGAAGTAATGCTTCAGTGCATAGGCAGAAAATACGCTTGTCACGCCGGGGTCAAAGCCGCTGCCGAGCAGTCCCGTGATGCCCGCCTTCTCAAAGCGCTCCCTGTATGCCCACTGCCATGAATAATCAAAATATGCCGTGAAGCCCTTCTCCTCGCAGCGCTTCTCATAGATTGCACGCCACTCGGGGTCTTCGGTGTCCTCTGCCTCGTAGTTCGCCGTATCGATATAGTCCACGCCGCAGGCAAGGCAGGCATCCATGATGGTCAGATCCTGATAGGGCAGTGCAAGGTTGAGGACGGCCTTGGGCTGCTCCTTTTTTATCAGTGCGGTCAGTTCCTCCACGCTGTCTGCGTCAACCTTCGCCGTGGTGATGACTGGCAGTTTCTTTCCCGTCTTTCGGAAATCCTGCTCGATCTTCTCCTTTAATGCGATGCATTTGCTCTCCGTGCGGCTCGCAATGCATATCTCCGAAAATACGTCTGCCTTTGCCGCACATTTCTGGATTGCGACGGATGCAACGCCGCCGCAGCCGATGACTAAAATTTTGCTCATTGAATTTTCCTCCTTTTAAAAATTGGGTCTAGTGACGTTGCGTCGAATGCACAGACCACCGCAGGCACGCTCTCGCTACCTTCCGCACGCAGCGGTGCATAAGTCTCCATAGCACGGAGACTAAGCACCGGCGGCTCCAGAGTGCACTGCTTGTGGTCAGGTGCATTCTTGCAACTGTTGATTGCAAATTTGTGAGTGCCCTAATTGCATATATTTTTTACTAAGCTATATTGTGGGATTTCACAATTGGCTAATTCTATTTTGAACCTCAGCGTACCTCGACGCGGCGAAGAAGTTTTTCCACATAGGCGGGGAGGCAGAAGGCTCCTTCATGGAGGCGCGGGGTGTAGTAGCGGGTGTCCAGTTCTCTCGCAAGCCAGCGCTCTGCGTCCAGATCATGTACGGGGTGATACTGCTTTGACGCGAAGCCGAACAGCCAGTGTCCGGACGGGTAGGTCGGGATATGCGCCTGATAGACGCGGCTGATGGGGAAGCTCTCGACGATGCGCTTATGTGCCCTCATACATGCTGTCGCGTCCGCTTCATAGAAGGGGCTCTCATGCTGGTTTACCATGATGCCGTCCTCATGCAGCGCCTTATAGCAGTTGCCGTAAAATTCCTTGGTAAAGAGTCCCTCGCCGGGTCCGAAGGGGTCTGTGGAATCCACGATGATGAGGTCATAGTCGTCCTCCTTGCTGCGGACAAATTTCAGACCGTCCTCATAATGGATGTGAACCCGCTCATCCTCCAGCTTACAGGCAATCCCGGGAAGAAAGCCCTTACATACCTGAATGACCTGTTCGTCGATCTCCACAAGGTCAATATGCTCAATCTCAGGGTATTTCACAAGCTCCCTGACCGCGCCGCCGTCTCCGGCACCGATGACGAGCACGCGACGCACGTTCGGATGCACCGCCATCGGCACATGAACAATCATCTCATGGTAGATGAACTCGTCCTTCTCGGTCAGCATCACATAGCCGTCCAGCACAAGGAATCTGCCGAACTCCGGCGATTCAAAAACGTCAATTCTCTGAAATTCGCTCTGTCCGCTGTAAAGCTGCTTGTCTACCTTGATCGACAGCTTTACATTCGGCGTATGCGGTTCCGAAAACCATAATTCCATTAAGCCCATACCTCCTTTAACACATTTAACCTCTCAATCCCGGGGTCTTCCGGACCGGTCATGGAGCAGCCCTTCTCCTTCGCGTAGAGAATGTACTCCAGAATCTCTCCCGTAATCTGTTCGCCGGGCGCAAGGATCGGAATGCCCGGAGGATAGCACATGACAAATTCACTGCAGATCCGTCCCTTTGTCTCGGACAGCGGCAGCGATTCCTTTTCCGCATAAAATGCATTCTGCGGCGAAACTGCCACCCTTGGCTCGATATATTCCTGCGTATACATACCGGCGTTGTCCCTGCTGTACTTCCTGCGCACCTCGACGAGCGCGCCGATCAGTCTCTCGATCTCCCTCTCCCGGTCTCCAATGGAGATATAAGCCAGCACATTCGCAATGTCACCCAGCTCCATCTGAATGTCGTACTCATCGCGCAGAATGTCATAGACCTCTATCCCGGCCAGTCCGATCCCCAGCGTGTTGATTGTCAGCTTTGTCCTGTCAAAATCAAAGATGCTGTCGCCGTTTATCAGCTCCGCCGTATAGGCGTAATAGCCGCCGATCCGGTTGATCTCATTTCTCGCATATTCCGCCAGCGCCGTCACCTTCCGAAATTCCTCCCTGCCCCGCAGCGCCAGATTTCGTCTTGAAATATCCAGACTTGCCAGCAGCAGATAGGATGCGCTTGTCGTCTGCGTCAGGTTAATGATCTGTCTCACATAGCCGGGGTTCATCGACGGCCCTGTCAGCAGAAAGGAGCTCTGCGTCAGGCTTCCGCCGGACTTGTGCATGCTGACGGATGCCATGTCCGCTCCCGCCGTCATCGCCGAAACCGGCATATTTTCCCCGAAATAAAAATGGGTTCCGTGCGCCTCATCCACCAGCACCTTCATGCCGTTTGCATGGGCGAGCCTGACAATGCTTCTCAGGTCGGAGCAGATGCCGTAATAGGTCGGGTTATTCACAAGAACTGCTACCGCATCCGGGTTCTCGCATATCGTGCGCTCGACCTGCGACACCTTCATGCCCAGCGCAATCCCAAGCCTGCTGTCCATATCGGGATTGACGTAAATCGGTATCGCACCGTTGAGCACCAGCGCATTGATAACGCTTCTGTGTACATTTCTCGGAAGGATGATCTTGTCGCCCTTTTTGCAGACGCTCAGCACCATGCTCTGCACGGAGGAGGTCGTTCCCCCGACCATCAGGAAGGCATAGGCAGCGCCAAACGCTTCCGCCGCCATCTCCTCCGCCTCCCGGATGACCGACACGGGATGGCAGAGATTGTCCAGCGGCTTCATGGAATTTACATCGATGCCGACGCACTGCTGTCCGAGCAGCTCCACAAGCTCCGGGTTTCCGCGTCCTCTCTTATGTCCCGGCACATCAAAGGGCACGATTCTGTTTTTCCGAAATTCCTCCAGCGCCTCATAAATCGGCGCTCTCTCCTGATTATAACGTCCCATGACAATCTCCTAGTAGACATTTCTCCCGCTGAAAATCTCAATCATCTCCTTGCGGAGGTTATCCATGATCTCCAGCCTCGTTCTCGGTGGCAGCTCGTAGACGTCGCTGTTAAAAAGGTAATTCTGGAGGTCAATCTCCTTAATCAGCATCTTTGTATGGAAAATATTGGCGTCATACACATTGATGTCCACAGCGTCATATTTGCGCAGCGTGGCGGTATCGATATAATCCTGAATCGACGTGATCCTATGGTCGATAAACAGCTTCTGTCCGCTGACATCCCTTGTGAAGCCCCTGACGCGGTAATCCATGGTAATGATGTCCGAGTCAAAGGAACCGATGAGATAGTCCAGTGTGGACAGCGGCGTGATCTCCCCGCAGGTCGCCACATCGATGTCCACGCGGAAGGTCGCCAGACAGGTCTCCGGATGATATTCGGGGTATGTATGCACCGTGATATGGCTTTTGTCCAGATGAGCCACCGTTGTATCTCCCACGGGAACCATGCTGTTTTCAGCGATCAGGATGGTCACGGAGCTTCCCTGCGGTTCGTAATCCTGACTGGAGATATTCAGAACCGTTGCGCCGATCATATCCGTCACGTTCGTCAGAATCTTCGTCAGTCGCTCGGAGTTATACTGCTTATCAATGTAGGCAATATAGTCCTTCTGCTCCCTCTGTGACTTTGCGTAGCACACATCATAGATGTTGAAGCTGAGGGATTTTGTCAGATTGTTGAACCCGTACAGGGAAATTTTGTCACCCATCACTTTCTCCTTTTGTTTTGCGGTTTATAAAGCATGACAACATCAAAAAAGCAGGCAATGCAAATCATCACCTGCTTTGAAACTCTTCTCAATATATTCCCGCATCTGCGCGGGGCTTCACTGCCCACGTCGGAGCAACGTTTCCTGTGGCATTTCCAGCCGTCGGAAAATATATGATCGGATATGTGGTTTTTAGAGTCTATATAGCAAATATTTTACTTTTACTACTCTTATTGACCGTTTCACAAGTTAGATGTGCATCAGCACCGGTTTATAGTAACCAACTTATAAAATTTGAGCTTTTAACTCAATCAATAAGGCAACGGGGTTGCCAAAAAATATTTGCATGGAAGACTCTAAGAGACACATCTCTTTTCACACTTTCCATACAGCCGTACTATAACATAACTAAATCTGCGCGTCAATCAAAATTTAAACGGCGTTTGACTATTCTCTTCACTTCTGGTATACTGATTCTACATTTTAAGGTTATCTTTCGCAATAAAAATCGATTCAGAAAGGGAAGGTATCAACGAGATTTGTGTCTGCGCGCACTTGACACAAACTCGCTATGCGCAAAGAACGCGCGCAGAAATGAGGTAAAATATGGGAGACGGAGATATTAATCAGACATTGACAAAACCGCAGGAACCGGTGTATCAGGAAATACAGACGGAACAGCAACAACAGGAACAGCAGACGCAGCATGTCCAAGAGCAGGCACAGCAGGAGCAGCAGACGCAGCATGAATCTATGGCGGATAAGCTCAGGCGCGAGGAAGCCGCTTTCTGGGCACAACACGCAGTTCCCGCCGGTGCTGTCCAGAACGGGCAGCCCCCTCAGGAGGCAGGCATGAGCCGCAAGCAGCGCCGTAAGCTCGCCAAGCAGAGAGAAAAAGCGCTCAAGGAAGGACGTCGGTACAGCAATTTTGCCGATGAGCACACCGCACAGCTCAAGAAAGATTTTGGCACATATACAACTAATCTGGGAGCCCGAAATGCAGTGCTCAGACAGGTCATGGAAGCGCACCCGCAGGAGCCTGCCATCGAGCCGGTAAATAAGCGCGTTGCTCTGGCATATCTGCCTGACTATAAGCGCGACAAAAAGGGTCGCCCTCTCTCAAAACGGGACGCGCGTACAGCTCTGGAGGCGCAAAAGCAGGCGGAGGATTACTTGTATGGAACGCCGGAGGCACAGCGCGCCGTGCTCGATCGGATTGTCCGGCAAATGTGCACCGTAAGCCTGAATGGCGAAATGTTCTCTCCCGTCTATATCCGTGCTCATTTTGCGGAATTGAAGAGGCTGGATGAACGTCTCATGCGCATGACACAGCTGAGCAGTCTGCACGCCGACTACTTCGAGTCACTTCCCGACGATACAAGGGAGCTGTGGAATGCAACCCGCTCTCTTGCGAACGTTCTCAGCACATGGATCGGTAATACCAGCGAGATGAGCGGTCTGGACACCTCCGGAATAGGCATGAGAATGCAGCCGACCACCGAGGAGGAATTTGCAGTTCTCCGTCAGGAGATGGATCAGGACATTCAAGCCGCACTGCAAAACCGCGAGACCGCCCTGAAAGCATACCACCCGGCACAGGGGGAGGCATAAGGGATGGAAAATACAAACGAACTTTTCCTCATCAAGCCAAAGGATCTGGAGCTTTTTTCCGGTCTGTTGACCTCCGAGGCCGCCGCTGCCGTGGACGATCCCAATGTTCTGACCGTCGGTGTAGCCCATGGCGCTTTGGGCTGCGGTGCGATCAGCGTTGCCTTCGACACAGAGGTCGGCGATGTGCTTTCGCTGTTTGTGGCTGAAAGCAAGCGCCGTCAGGGCGCGGGACGTGCTCTGTTGGAAGGCGTGTCAGCCTCCGCGAAACGTATGGGAGTAAAGCGTCTGCAAATTGTCTGTGAGACGGCTGCCGTTCCCGGACTGGCAGACTTTCTGTCCGCGCTCGGCTTCACCTGCATACAGACAATTCCGCGCTTTCGGGCATCTCTGGAACAGCTCGGCGGAATGTCCCTGCCAGATGTCCCGATACAGAATATCTATCCGATGAGCGAGCTGCCCGGTCGGGCATTGAGAAATTATAACCAGATGGTTTACGAGGAGCCTGACCGGCTCCTGTTCCTTGACCTCGATGAAATCGACCCTGAACTCAGCGGCTTCTGCCTGACCTCTGATAATCTTCTGGGCGGTTTTACGGCAATCGCGCGGCAAAATAACGGATTAGAACTGATAAACACCTACATTTCGCAGGAATGTATCCGATACAT
Source organism: uncultured Acetatifactor sp. (assembly GCA_934402375.1). GTDB lineage: Bacteria > Bacillota > Clostridia > Lachnospirales > Lachnospiraceae > Acetatifactor. Next base: position 99,387 of record CAKRUB010000002.1, on the reverse strand, counting down.
GCCCGCGCTCTTCCACTTCAGTCTGAATAACGCCGGCGCTGCACTGCCGCCGGAAACACCGGTTCTGATGGATGCCGTCACCAAGCCGTCCGAGCAGCTGCTGCGCCATCTGCTGCAGGGACTCGACGCGCAGGAAAGCAGAGTGGAAACCTTTACGCGGCTGGTTTAATTGAGCGGAGTTTCTGAAGCTTTCCGCTGCTGCCGGAGAGTTTCGCGTTTCTTCTTTTCGGAACTGTTCAGCAGCGCACCGAGACTGACACCAAGCCCCATGCCGATGGTCATACCAAAAAGCATTTCATCTTGTAACCGCCCCATTGCCATACCAATGCTTATACCAAAGAGCATATAAATCGATGTCCAGTTAGTGAGCGGGCTTTCCAGCACAAAGCGCGGTCCTTCCACTCCTGTTCCATCCGGTACAAAACCGCACTTTTCAAGAACGCGTTGGGAAGCCTTGTTATCCGGCTCGGTCTCCGCTTCTACAAACACAACATCCTTCTGCCCAAATGCCCATTGTGTCATGGCCTGAAGCGCCTCTGTGGCATAGCCGTTCCCCTCGTGCCCCGACAGAACGCCGTACCCGATCTCCACGGAATGATTCGTGACCGGACCTTTGAAGCAGAGATCACCAACATATTCCTGACTGTCTTTCAGCGTCATTTTCCACGGTGCATACCAGATTCTGTTCTCCGAATCGCGCCTGCACCCGTCCAGCATTTCACCGTAAGCGGCGCGAAGCTCCTCTGACTCCATGTGCTCCATCAGAGCCTCAGTCTCTTCATCGGACATAGGCTGCAAAGTCATTCTCTTTGTCTTAATCTTGATTTCTCTCATAGTATGTCAATCCTTTCAACTTGTTGTAAAGGTCTACAAAGTAATCACTTACCGGTCATTCACTGGTCAATTAACCATAAAAGGAACCGCTTACTGGTCATTTACCGGTTAGTCGGTTATAAAAAGTGACTGGTAATTTATTCTTTTACTTTATAATGCGTTTCTCTATTTCGACCAACTTTTTCTATTAATCCAGCATTTATCATCTTATCTTCTTTCGCCATAGCTTTTGTCGTCTTTACCTCACTACTCTCCGTGATGCTCCTTATATCAGCAACACCTGGAATGTATACCACTTGTCCAACTTCCAGCTTTAATGTTACCCTGTCGTTACGTTCTGAAAAGTCAAACGTATGTACCATACAGAAAAAGTCGTATATATTATCCCTAAATCACATTACATACCTCTGCGAATCAGCGAATTGTAATGCTTTCTGAAATAATAGAGTTGAACACCGACAAACTCATCTCTTTCTTCTCTGTTGTATAATTCATCCATTATCTTTTTAAGCGTTGCAGATGTACATTTTCCTTTTGAGTTCAATGTTTCCATCATTCTTTTTGCTCTGCCATAGGCATCTTTTCTGCACTTTAACAGTTCCGTAGATGTATCTCTTACTGTCCCATCTTTTTTCTGAATTCCATTCAACAGGAGAACTTCATTTATATCTCTTTCCAAATCTTCATCTTTTGGCTTTGTATAAATTTTCCCTTCTGAATCGTATGCAATCTTATCCATCTGAGCCTTATTGAAAGGACTAATCGTAATTTCTGTCTTCTTTTTATGTGCATCGCAACAAAGAATATGTCCTTGATTTCCAGTGATTTTCTCACCACCATCACATACTCCAAGCATATTGTAATAATCAATTGCCTTTTCCTTGTTTCCGCTCAATGGTACAAGATGCTCCACTCTGGAATGATTATCCATGCGGATCCGCCTCATACAATAAGCACAAATTCCATGTTGTTCATGAAGCAAAATCTCTTTTACCTCATTCTTCGGAAAATCATTGTCGAAAGCTTCACGGATTGCTGTTGTATTATCCTCACTAACGTTTTTCCATTCTTCGCTTTTACTCAACTCTATGATTTTTCTGTTTACATCATTTGGCAAGCCCTCTTTTTCTATATACAGCATATCAGCACTCCTCTATCAACTTCGCATCCGAAATCATCCCCACCATCTTCTTGTACTCTGAATTATCATCGCCCAGCATACTCTTTAATCTTTCCAATGCGGCATCTGCTTTATTAAAGTCAATATCATCAATCGCATTCTCTATCTCATCGATCAATGTCTTTACTTTCTTTGGCCTTGATACACTCTCCTGACGGTAACATAATACATCCTCTACTTCGTATCCATAACAATCTGGTAAATAGCTTACTGTCCTGGTGTCGTCCAAAAGAATAAGATTTGCCTCTTTTGATGCAGAAATTACGATTGGTGAATGTGTTGCAATAATGAACTGAACACTTGCAAATGTTTTTCGCAATGCATCAGTCACATTCCACTGCCACTTTGGATGAAGATGCAAATCAATTTCATCTATAAGCACAATGCCCATAATCTGGTCTTTGCTTTCTAATTCCGGATTAAGCATACATACACGATATGCCAAATCCATAATCATCCACAATAGGGACTGATAACCAGCACTCAGCTTTGAAATCGGCATTTCTGTCTTATCTTCCTTGTAAACCAACTCATCAAACTGCGGAGAATAGTAAATTGACGGGACCATAGTCAGTTCATTGATTTCCTTCATAAACGAAGCCACAATATTCTTAAACATTTCATATTCTCGCACTGTTCCTTTATTTGACCGCACTACTTCCTGCTTGAGACACCACTGCTGAATAGATTTTACATCCATTGAAGAATCCAAACATCCGATATACCCACATCGTCTGTCATCCAACTTCTTCTTTAATTCCGTTCCAAAATCGCCTTTTCTTACTTTCCATGCTCTGGCAGCACTTTGAAAACTAATCAACGGCAGGGTAGTATCTGAATTATTAGTAAGTTTCTTCATCCATACACACACATTCTTATCATCAATCTTGGTATGGGTAGCAGATACTTCTTCCTTAATTCTGTTCCATGTAAAATCCTGTTCTTCCGTTACGCAAAGTGTACAGCCAGTCAATACAGGTTCACAGTATTCAATCGTTGTTGAAGAATCTCCCATTGGCTTTATATTCATACGTACATCATCTTTTACAATATTCTTAGTGCTAACACCTGCAACATTGACAAGCAAACCTCCAAGAGCTACCGCAATTCCCTCAAGGACAGAAGTTTTTCCTGCTCCATTATCACCAATAAGCAGATTCACTCCTGATTTTAAGTCAATATCTAATTTTTCAATTGCCTTATAATTCTCCATATGAATCTTTTTTAAATACATCTATCTCACCATCCTTTATCTATATCTTTTCCAACAAGTCCACTTTCAATGCTTTCTTACCTTCCTGTGCCACTTCCACGCCTTGGAACTTCGCCTAATTTACCTTTACACCATCATCCGTATTCTTTTCATAGTGGATGATGTCACCAAAATCACAGTCTAATTCGTCACAAATTTTCTCCAAAATATTCATAGAAACTTTCTCACCCTTTGTCATCTTGGCTATCGTACTGCTGCTTATTCCGAGATCATTGATCAAGTCCACTTTCTTCATATTTTTGTCAATTAATAGCTTCCACAATCCGTTATACGATACTGACATATACACTACCTCTTTGTTTTCTTAATCACCATCTATATAGCTTTTATCGTATGTTTTACCTATACGATTCTTCATGGTGACTATTTTACCATATATACACTATTTCATCAACAAAATTATGAATGATTCCTTTGATAAGTCGAACTTTCTTTTTGAAATACCCTATCCATTTGTTCGATATCAAACAATAGTCAAAAGGCAGAGTGCTAATTCTGCGCTCTGCCGGATGGATCTGTTTCAACTATGCCTATGTGAATCGGTTCTCTGTCCTCTATTTCGGTTATTCCCATATAAGCCCTATCCATTCCATTATGTGTATGGAGAGGGCTGTTATTGTAGAAGGTGGGCTAAAATACCTTTATATTTTATTCATTGTTGTTTTATAATATCTCAATATCACCCCTCATTCATACAATCATCTCATAGCGCATGTTCTATGATAATGATTGACTCCTCATTTTCTCCAATCATTTCAACAGATATTTTATTCACTATGGTTCTTACATTAATGTCAACCGCCTTCACCTCTTCATATGCGGTCTCTAACGCCTCCGCTGTTGGCAGCTTTCCCACTGTCATATGTGGTTTATAGCCTAGTCCCAGATCATATTTTTCCCTGATAGCATCTATGATTTTAATATCCTCAATCTCCGGAAATATCATAATTGTCCTAGTACTCACCGTTATTTCCCCTCCAATTCTATATTTTTAAGAATAAATTTTACACATCACCCTATTTTTTCAGTGATCAGTTCAACCCACGCAACCTCAAAACCTGCTTTCGCAGCAACATGCTGGGATGCCAGATTAGAAAAGCTCGTGCCATAATACGGCACAATCCCTTTTTGAAGAATGTCCCGTTTCAGTATGGAAACAAGTCCCGAGGCGATATGCCTGCCCTCAAATTCCTTGTTCACATTGATTCCGATCTGCCAAAAAGCAGGGCTGTCGGCACTGGCTCCAGCCATACCGACAATCTCATGCTCTACCATTGCCGCAACCGCCAGTACATCCGGTGACTCTTCACTAAAGCAGAATGCCTCATCGAATCTGTCATCATCCTTAAATTGAAGAATTTCTTCCTGATTATATTTTTTTATTTCAACCCCATTCATTTCACACAACTTATCATCCCGGGGAATAAAAAACGGATGCGCTGTTTTAATCCGGTATTCTTCTGCCTTTAAAATATCATCCAGTTCCCTGAAAGTTGCAACATCCATAAACCAGCTTCCCGATTTATTGGAAAATTTCTCCCTACACACATCAACCACTTGTTTTTTTCCGGTAAACATAAGCTTTCCGTTTACGGCAATTACCTTTAATATACAATCGTCTGCCTCCTCAAATTGCCTTCTGCCTTCCAGCTTTTTATACTCTGTAAAATGATTTCTATTGTCCTTGACATCTGAAACCGTGCAGCAATAATCTATTGCCAGCTGTTGATATAACTTTTCTTTTACATTATCCATATTTTTCCCCATCATCCTTATGATAAACTAATCATCCATTTCCGCCTTCTGAAAATAACAAGTGATACCATCAGCCTGAATATTTCTTCTGTGGTAAGCAGGGCATATACACCCACAATTCCCCATTGGAACACATACGCAGCAAGCAGACACAGCGGGATTCCGATGCACCATGTGCCGACAATATCAATAATCATTATAATTCTGGTATTTCCGCCACTTTTTATGATCCCTCCGCCAAGAATCATATTTTCAACCTTGACCGGAGCATACAACGCAAAGACAATAAGAAGAATTTTTCCAAGCTCTTTTACGCTGTACTCCACACGATACCATCCGGTATAGGCTCCCGCCAGCAATATAAGCATTGCCGACACAAGGACTGCACCTATTAATCCGGCAACCATAATTTTCTTGGATTCCCTATACGCATCGTCATACTCTTTCTTTCCAAGCCTCTTACCAACCATAACCCCGGCCGCAGCCGACAGACCGCTCAATGCGCCCACGATGAGTCCCTGAATGGGGCATGTAAGAGTGTAAGCTGCAAGGTTCGCGGTGCCAAGATGACCATATACCGCTGATTCCACATTCTGCCCCAGACTCCATAGAAACTCACTGATTAGAATCGGCATAATCATGAAAAGATAATCCCTTTGGAACATTTCTCAAAATATCCGTCATATACAACAAAGGAGATTCTCATCTGATTTCGGAGCTTTTCATAATCCGCTTCGCAGAACCCCATGAGAATCAGACCATCCATATTCCACATGGAAGCAAAAACCGGGATTTCGCTGACGTCTGTTGTTGTCTTTATCATCAGGAAATATCCTTTTTCGTTTACCTCGTGAGAAAGGGCATTTAGGGATGACATCACAAATCCATCCTCTAAAACCCTGCCCTCATACTTAACATGGTCATTTATCACCACTCCGATGATTCTTGAATTATTTCTTGCGAGCAAAATGCCTGCCATATTGGGGATATATCCGGTCCTCTCGAGCTCCTGCTGAACCCGCTTTACGGTTTCGTCTGAAATTTTCTGGGTTTTACCATGAATCACATTTGAAACCGTCGCTGTGCTGAGACCTAATGCATCTGCGACATCCACAATCCGGACCCTGTTCTGTTCCATGCACATTCCTTCTTTTCCTGAGATTCTGATTACATCGTACAATAGAGACACATCTTTCGCAATGGTTAAGCGCATAACCCGCGACAAAATCCGAAGCTCATTTTTGTAAGATTTTACTAGATTAACAATAAAAAACGCACAAAAAACACACCTGCATTTCCGTGTGTTTTCGTGCGTTTAGGAGTATTTTCCCTATCTATTATAATACTGGAGTCAAAAGCTCTAGTTGTACTTAGGGGTAAAAAACCTGTTATTCCGCCGCCGAGGACGCTGATTCTTCCGCGCTTGTTTCCGTCTCTTCCTCGACCAGCTCATCCAAACCGTAGTTAAAGCGGTTAATGTCCGTCGCGCTGACAACATACACGGTGGATGTGGACGGGAAGCACACATAATAGCTTGAGGTCAGATCATTTTTATCCCCGACATGCAGGATATAGCTCTTCGCCGCTGTCTCTACCGTGATCGTCCTCTGCGGCTCTGTCAGTCCGTATTGCGCGAGATCCGTCACATTCTCTATGGCCTGTGATGCCTCCAGCGGCGCTATGCCGTTTACCATGGATGCAATTCTGGTCTGCTTGATATTCAGGGAATGATCCTGCGCGGCATACCATGTGTCCTCCTCCTTTTCAAAGACACAGTCCTCGCCCTCATAGTCATAGGCAAGCTGAGTCACCTCCTCCGCAGCCGCATCTATCACAAGAATCTTTTCTTCCTCCGCGGCGGGCTTATCCGCCTGTACCTTATTATACTGCTTCAGTCCGAGGAAGGCACAGAGCAGAACCACAAGCACTCCGACCAGTATAAAAAGCTGTCTTTGCTGTTTTTTCATCCCACTAGCGCCTCCTTCTCCTGAACCACACAATAAAGCCTGCTGCCAGACAGCCTACCGGCACAATAATGACCGTCAACAGCCCTACGAGAACCGCCTTGGACTGCGGCACAGTAAGGTAGGAAATCTCATAATTTTTCACCGGAATCGAGACATTGCCCTCCGCATCGACAAAGCTGCCGACCGTGTTGGTAAAGAGCACCTGGTTTGCACCGCTGACCATCTCGTTTGCCTCGTCCGTAAACAGCTGCTCGCAGCCGTAGACTACCATTGTTGCCTCCGTGTCTTCGTCTATGGTCTTCACCGCGGAAATACCGATCGCAAACGGCCCGTCGATGTCTCCCTCCGCCTTATCAAAATTCTGCAGATTGATATCTCCGGTCTTGGAAAAGGCATCGTCAGAGGTTGAAAGGAAGGTTGTGTAGGTCATATCCTCTGCCGCTTCGTCCTGTATCGTTATTCCCTGCACATAGGGCGCAAAGATGTAATACTGTCCGTACAACCCGGCTGTATATGTACTGTAGCTCTGCTTCGGAAGCAGGAAGTAAGGGCTTCTGTAATAATTTTCGGCATTCTGCTCCACGACAAGACCCTCCGTCCTGTTCAGCCCCATATAGTCGAGAATGGCATCCAGATTCGGTGTCGCTTCGTCCGTGACACCGGTAATCAGAACAACATTTCCGCCCTGTTCCAGATATGCCAGCACCTTATCCTTGTCGTCTGCGGAAAAATCCGTTGTCGCCGCATTGATGATCAGGCTCGCCGCATCCTCCGGCAGACTGTCATAGTCCATCAGATTGATCGTCTCGTAATCCACATTCTGTTTCTTCAGGGCGCTTGTAAAGCTACTGCTGAAATCATACTCACCGTGACCCTCCGTCATATATACCTTCGGCATATCGTCCGAAAGCACATAGTCCAGAGCGCTTGTGATCTGTCCCTCTCCGTCATAGCCGGTCGTTGTGCTGGAGCCTGTCGTATAGTCGTACTCGCTCTCGTAAATGCTGCTGTAAAGTATGACCTTGTTTCTCTTTTCACTGACGACAATCAGGCTGTTCATCGAAATGGTGTCCGTGTACTGGCTGTAAAATCTTGGGTTCACATTGGGATCAACATACTCGACCTTGATATGGTCGGAAAGCTCCTCGTACCTCTGAAGAGTCTGCCCGAGCGTGTCATCCTGACTCTTCTCCGCCACAATTACATAGATCGTGACATCCTCATTCATATTTGCCAGAAATTCCTTTGTCTGGTCTGTGAGAGAGTAAATTTTATCGGCTGTGACGTCAATGGATGTCCATGTGGTCGGAAGCTCTGCCGCAATGATGTTGACGATCACGACCGCAGCTATCCCCAGTGCTATGCTGCCCGTGCTGTATGCGCCAAACCGCAGGCTCTTCACGGAAACGCTGTAGCGCCGTTTCTGGATCGACTGCACCGTCAGGAACAAAGCCAGCACCGTCAGCGAGAGGAAATAGAGCACCGAACGCAGATTGAGCGTTCCGTTCAGCATCTCCGTGAAGGGTGTCGCCATGTCAAAGCAGCCTAACAGCTTTGTCAGCAGATTTCCCGTGGAAGAGATCAGGGAACAGATGGAAGACATCATATAACCCAGGAACAGAACAATAAAGGTGACAACTGCGGCAATGACCTGACTCTCCGTCAGGGAAGAAATCAGGACGCCGATTGCGATTGCGGTCATTCCATAGAGGAAGAATGCAAGAACCGCCAGATACGCCTCGCCCATCGGCACTGAACCGAAGGCGCTCATGATCAGCGGATAAATGCAGACAACTGCCGTCGGTATGCCAAAGATCGTCATCAGAGCGAGATACTTGCCGACGACAATATTGCCGACCGACACGGGCGCTGTCAGGATGAGCTGATCCGTCCTGCTCCGGCGCTCTTCCGCCAGAATCCTCATGCTCAGCACCGGTACGCTGATCATAAAGAGGATGATGACACTCGATATTGCATAGGAAAGATAAGGATAGCCGTTCATCATATTATAAACAAAGTAATACAGACTGACGAAGAAGAGCGTCACCGCAATGAACAGCAGTCCGATAAAGGATTGAAAGTAGGACTTTAATTCTCTTTTATATATTGCCAGCATTCTGTGCTTCCTCCCCGCTTGTATTTTCTTCCGCCTTGTCAGGCACATCCGCCTTCTGCTTTCCGTGGAAGAGCTTTTTCTTCTCCTTTGTGACCGGCTTTACATCCTCCGTCAGTTCAAGGAAGATGTCCTCCAGAGACTTTTCGCTATGTATCATCTCCATGATGGGGAGCTTCGCCTCCGCCAAGGCGTAAAAAATGTCCTCGCGGACGTCCTTGTTCTCCTCAGACAGCAGCTTTAACTTTGCAAATTCTTTCTCCGGGGTATTCAGCAGTTCGACCGATGCAATACCCGGCAGCGTCTCCAGAAGCTCCTTCACCCGCTCCGGGTCGCCTTTCACGGTAAGCTCCAGCTCGGCGCCGCCCGCCATCCTCTTTTGCAGTCCCTCCGGCGAATCGCTTGCCACGAGCTGTCCGTGCGCAATAATCATGATATGGTCGCAGATCGCGCTGACCTCGGAAAGAATGTGTGAGCTTAGGATAACCGTGTGGCTCTCGCCGAGCTTGCGGATCAGGTCACGGATCTCAATAATCTGCTTCGGGTCAAGTCCGACGGAGGGTTCGTCGAGGATCAGAACCTCGGGATCGCCGAGAATTGCCTGTGCCAGACCGACTCGCTGACGGTAGCCCTTCGACAGGTTGCGGATCAGTCTGCCACGGACATCACTTATTCCCGTCATCTCCGTCACGCTGTCCACCTGCTCCCTGCGCTTCTTCGCGGGCACCTTTTTCAGTTCCGCCGCAAAGAGGAGATATTCCTCCACCGTCATCTCCGTGTAGAGGGGTGGGATTTCCGGCAGATATCCGACCTTTCTCTTTGCCTCCTCCGGCTCCTTCTGGATGTCTTTTCCATCAATCGTCACCGTTCCCTCGGATGGCGCCAGATAGCCGGTGATCATGTTCATTGTCGTGGATTTTCCGGCGCCGTTCGGCCCCAGAAAACCGTAAATCTGTCCCTTTTCCACGCGAAAAGACAAGTGATCCACAGCCGTGTGATCACCGTATCTTTTGGTAAGATTCGTTACTTCGATCATACATCCTCACATTCCGCCGCCGTGCGGCTCTCTCACGGGAATCTCCCGGGTTGTTGGTGCAGGTAATTACGAAACTTCCACATTTCATGCGACAGTTGTACAAGATGTACCTGACCACAAGCAGCGCACTCTGGAGCCGCCGGTGCTTAGATGGCGTACTGTGCCATCTTACGCACCGCTGCGTGCGGAAGGTAGCGAGAGCGTGCCTGCGGTGGTCTGTACATCTTGCACAACGTCACTTGCAATAACAGAAGTTTCGTGATTACCTGACACTGGTATCTTAGAGAATAAATGTCACCAAAAAGTGAAGGTTGTATGAAAATTGTGTGAAAAGCGGAGCAACAACCCGGAGCCGCTACTGCTTTCCGGCGCGCTTCTCCTGCAAAATTGCCGTATTTTTCTCCACTTCCTTTTTTCCGAGAGGATAGAGGAACTGCATGATGAGGAACACGATCAGATAGCAGATTCCCGGGACGAGTGTTGCCACTGTGTAAATGCGCTCCGACACCTCCTTTGTCTGGGCTGCCGCCTCAGACACATAGCCGATTGCGGTGAGGACAAAACCGCCCAGACCACCCGCCAGCGCCTGCCCAACCTTTCTGGCAAAGGAATAAACCGCATACACCGTGCCGTCCTCTCTTTTTCCCGTCGTGACCTCCTGATAGTCGATAATGTCCGTGATAAACGCCCAGATAATCAGGTTAAACAGCCCGACGCCCGCTGTGCCGAAGAAAATCAGAACCATGAACAGAAAGACACTTCTCACTCTCAGAATAAACAGCAGCGTATACATGACTCCCGCCAACAGCATTCCCAACGCTCCGGCCTCTTTTTTTCCAAAGTCCGCCGCTATTTTTGAAATAAACGGCGCCAGCAGAAAGGTTCCCGCAATTCCCACAAGATTCACGATGGACAATGCCTTCGCGTCCTTGAAATAATCGAGAAAGAGATAATTATTCATCGTCTGGCTCAGCAGGGATGCCAGCAGCAGGATCAGTGCCGCGAAAACCAGTGCCAGCAGAGGTTTGTTCCGCGCCAGCCCCTTCAGCATTTCGCCTGCACTTTCGCGCCTCGTCTCCTTTTTCTCAAGAACGACTCTCTCCTGACATAGGAAATAGCAGAGTCCGTAGCATATTACCGAAAGCACGCCGAATACAACCGCGGTCAGCGTGAAGCGCATCGGCAACACAACCTGATTTCCCGCAGCGTCCGTCTCATAGATTACCAGCGGCACAAGCACACCGATGACCAATCCTGCCAGACTGGCTCCGACTCCCCGGAAGGTCGAGAGCGACGCCCTGTCCCTGACATCCGGGCTGATGACGGATGCCATGGAACCGTAGGGAATGTTGATACCTGTATAGCAGAAGCTGCTCCACAGCAGATAAGTCACAATGACGTAGGCAAGCTTCGCCGGATATGCCCAGTCCCGCACGAAGTATAAGTACATGATCGTACTCGCCACGGCGACGGGAATGCACATGCGTCTTATCCACGGCCGGAACCTTCCGTCCTTCGCCGGCTGCATATGATCCACAATCCTTCCCATCGTGACATCCGTAAAGGCATCCACAATCCTCGTCCCCATGAACAGCAGCCCAACAACAAAGCCGCTCAGCCCCAGCACCTTTGTATAAAACACCATCAGATAATTGCTGGCAAAAAGAAAGCTGAAATCGTTCCCGAAATCACCAAACATGTACCCGATCTTATCTTTAAAGCCAAACGGCCGCTTCTCCTTATTTTCAGACATAAAAATCCTCCATCCTGCGATGCGTTTTGCCTTTAGCATCCCACGGAATGGAGGAAATATGCACATCTCTTTTAATAATAAAAAACAAGTCCAGACTGCGTTTTACTGCACGCGAATGTCACCACTGGTAGTGGTGACGGTTACTTTATTTTTGCTGTCATTGCCTACGCTGCCCTCCGCACGGTCGCCCTTCTTGGAAAACGCCAGCGCATCGTCAAAGAAGGTACTGATCACGCCGCTGGAGGTAGTTGCCTTGAATTGCAGACTCTCATCCCTGGACAGCTGCAGTGTCACCTCTCCACTCGATGTATCGATGTCCAGATCACCGGTGAGTTGTGCAACGGAAAGCCGGACGTCTCCGCTGGTTGTACTGGCGGCTCCGAATCCGCTCTGACCCTCGAGTGTCACCTCACCGCTGGTTGAAGAAATTGAAAACCTGCCGTCAACACCTGATATTCTGATGTCTCCGGAGGTGGTATTCACCTTTCTCTCGCCATTTCCGTCTGAGACAGTCACCTCGCCGCTGGTCGATGCAGCTGAAAGCCTGCCGTCCGCCTTATCCAGTCTCACATCCCCACTGGTCGTCGAAATTTCGATTTCCTTCGCAGTAACCTCTCCCAGCCGTACCTCGCCACTGGTCGATGCGACCGACACCTGTGTCGCGGTAACATTCTTTGTCGTAATATCACCGCTCGTGCTGGACAGCTTCAGCTTCTGCTGTAGCGGTAAGTCCCTGTCCACCCTGATCTCACCGCTGACCGTTTTGACACTGATCTCGCCCTCATAACCGGCAGGCAGCCAGATCTCTGTATACATATAGCGGTTGAAATTAATCATATTGTTCGTACGCTTCGGTCCCTTGACCGATAAGGTGCTGCCGGACAGCTTTATTTCAGCCAGCTCGGAATCCTTGACAGAAAAATTTGCAAATTCCTTTACGATCACTGTGCTGCCGTCCGACTCATAGATCGTGACATCATTACTGCTCTTGTCATAGCGGATATCCAGCTTATCAATATCTGCCACCGGAAATTCCTTTTCCTGAACCAGCCCGGCATCGCTGCTGACAATCTCGAATCGTCCGGCATCCGTTTTGCTCAGGCTGTAGCCGAGCAGTACACAGAGCCCCAAAACAACTACACCCAGAACCGCAATTAATGTTATCTTTAAACCCTTCATGATTCCCTCCCGTTCTTATCCTTATGTAAACTGAAGACCAACGAAGCAATTGATTGAATGCTGCCGCCAATCAGGAAAATAACCCATGTAATATACCATGCCCAGGTTTTAAAGCTGATGATGAAATAGGCAACCAGCACCAGCATCCAGATCAGCGTGCTGACCGATCCCAGGACTGCCTCATCCTTATTGTTCTTATATTTCTCTTCCTTATATTCCTCCACCATATCCTGTTTCTCCTTCTTCTTGTATACAGGATACATATTCGCCGCATAGACCATCATGACGGTAGGCGGAATACAGATGAGTCCCGCTAAGACCAGACCGATACCGGTAGTAACATCGCTATAGCCATACGCCACTTCACCGATCAGCGCAAAACCGAAAAATACGACACCCGCCAGAATATACAATCCCACGGCAATCGCCTGCAAAAGCGCCTTTTTCTTTCTATCGCTCTCCGACAGGCTCAGCAGATTTTTCTCCTCAACCTCCTCAAAAAGCTCCGTCACATCCCCGATCGACTGAATCACGTTCTGATAGGCATCCTCCTCGGAGTGTCCCTCCTGAACCAGATCCTCATATTTATCCAACGCATTCTGAAGCATCTCCTGTTTCAGCTCCAGCGCCTTCCTCGTCTTCGGTGCATCCTCAAACAATTGGTTAAATTTTTCTACTATTTTGTCTCTCATATGAATTATCATTCCTTTCTGTAATCTGCAAGCCTTGTGCATACTATTTTAAAAGCTGGTCGATCATTTCCTTTGCCTCGTTCCACTCCTGCTTATAGCCCTGATATGCAGTCCTTCCCGATTCCGTGATCGCGTAATAACGGCGTCTCGCACCTACCGTTTCATCACCCCAGTAGGTTCTGATATAACCCGCCTGCTCCAGTCTCCGGAATGCAGAATACAGCGTTGCCTCCTTCAGCTCATACTTATTGTCTGTCTTCTTCATAATGTCCTTATTGATCTGATAGCCATAGCTGTCCTGCTCCAGAAGATGTGACAGGATAATTGCCTCTGTATGCCCGCGTATAATATCTGATGTAATGGACGTAGCGTGTCACCTCCCTTTTCTTGAGATACAGCATACATTATAATACCTCGCCTGTCAAGGTATATTTTCGCAAAAAGAAAAACAGACAAAGCTGCCTGTTTTTCTCTCATAAAATATAAATTATTTTCGGTTCCGTATAAGTTCAGCAGGACATTTATGAGCCGTAAAGGGACCATACTGACAAGCCCTACACTCAAAACATTTTGTAAAATTCTTTTTGTGCAATACCGCATTTGCAAACTCAGGATCTGCCAGAATCGCCCTTGCCACATCAACTGTGTCGACATATTCCTTTCCGATCAGATACTCTATCTGCTCCGGGTTACGCAGTCCACCCACACAGGATATTGGCACTCTTCCCGCAAAATGTTCATGAAAACGGACTCCAAGACTCTGTATGTCCGAGACGAGCTTATCAGAAAAGGGCTTCAGACTCCCCAGCGGTGTCAGTCCTGATGACACCTGTAGATAATCACAGCCTGCCTCTACATATTCCTCGGCTACTGCAATTGCCTCCTCCAGATTACTGTCGTAACCGGAGGTGCGCACGGAAATCAAAAAATCTGAACCACACGTCTCCCTCACGCCACGGATCATTTCGCTGCAAAACCGTGCTCTGTTTATCACACTTCCGCCGTACTCGTCATCCCGCAGATTTGCCACCGGCGACATAAACTGATTGATTAAATAACTATGACAGCCATGGAATTGTATGCCATCATATCCTGCCTTTTTTGCCCTGAATGCCGCACTAACGAATGCATCCTGCATCCGGTGAATCTCATCAGGGCTCATCTCCACCGTCATATATTCTCCATGGTGGCCGCTTTTTCTGATCCGGGATGGTCCTATAGCAGCGCCAAGCTCTGGATTCGTTTCGTAACCCGTATGATTCAGCTGGACAATCACCACCGTGTCATATTGATGGCAGCCCCCCGCGATTGCCTTATGTCCCTCAATCTGCCCGTCATCCCACAGACCCATATGCGATCTGCAGAATCTACCACCAGGAGTCACAGCTGTTGCCTCCACGCACACAAGACCACAGCCTCCCTTTGCTCTCTCCGTATAATGGGATACGTGTTTCTCTGTAGCTCTCCCGGAATCATCCGTATAATCAAACTTTACAGTTGGAGCAAAGGTTATTCTGTTCCTGACTGTATGACCCCCAATGCTGATTGGCGAATCTACTTTAACCATGTTATCCCTCCCTTTATAATAGAATAATTCTATACGGAAGAATTATCAATAGGGATATAGTCCTTTTCATTTTTCAAAGTACTTTTTTGCAAATTCCATATCCTGCACAAGCTCCAGGGTACCCAGATAGTTATTGTCTCTGCCCCTGACCGCCATATAAGTTACGAGCATGGTTCTGCCGTTCTTGTTCATCCAGACCGGAACCTGATCAAGCGTGCCATTTCGGAATTCCTCGATGATTCTTCTGACCCGCTGTTCAATCTTCGGCGGGTGACAGGAAAACACCTCTCTGCCGATCGCCATGCCCGGCCGCTTGAACACCTTCGGCCCCTCATTGAAGAACCGGTTGATATTGTCTGTATCCACAAAGGAAATCTCCAACGGTATCGTGTTGAGCATTGCGGTGAGCTGTTCGACAGTCAGATGTCCTCCGGGCATCACAATCTCCCCGTCGGTCACTGCCCCCGCCTTCATCCGCTCCGCATTCTCCGCTTCCGCCCAGATTCCGTTCGGCACTCCGAAGCATTCCGCATAATCCTTGGAATCCCTGTAGATGTCATACCATTCTTCCGTCGAGAAATTCAGCGCACAGTTCGGGAAGAGGATATTCGCCTCCTTGTAGATCATCTCGTCGATGCGCACCAACACAGCCTCGAAGCGCTTCATCCACTCCTCATCCCGCCTCTCTGCCTTTGCCAGCGCCGTCAGTTCGTCTCTGATCTCGTCATCCACCGTCCACATGACAGCCGAAGGGCCGCTGATCCCGTATTTCACCTTCAGGTGCGGATAGAGCAGATCGCCCTTCTTCGCATAATGGATTGCGAGCTGGCGGAGCTCCTCCAGCAGAGACGCATCCACCTCACCGCCTTTCGCTGCCTCTCCGCATCTTTTCAAAATCCCTTCGAGCGCCTCATTTTCCAGCGTGAACGTGTGCAGCGGATGCCCGGGAATTTCCGCCAGCTCCGCCGTCGTCGTCATCCTCTTCTCCTTCATTGCCTCCGCAACCGACTTTTCCGCGTTGGCAATCTTTTCCTCCGTCGTTGTTCCGTGGAACAGAGCAGCATGGACATCACAAAGTTTCTGCACTTCCTCCAGCGGTGTGCCCTCCTTTAAGAGCTCCTGCTCCGCCTGCATGATCTCGGCAGGGTCCACCTCTCTGAACTCCCTGACAAAATCCTCGCGGACGCTGTCTATCTTCTCTCCGGCACCCAGGCGCTTTAGGTAAGTCTTGATTTTTTCTGTATTCTGCATCTATCGTTTCCTCCCTTAACAGGTTGTTATTAGTTTTCATGTTACCTTTTTTACTATACATGAAATCCGCGAAAATCCCCGTACTAATTATTGGAAACGACATCCGCCTTTCCGGTTTCAAGCTATGCCTCAACCGCCAGTTCCAGACATTTCCAGTCCCCGCCCATGATGTGATAGATCTCCGGTTCACTTCCGGCAACATCCTGAAAACCGACGGATTTATAACAATGGTATGCCGGTGCATTGTCCTCAAAGACACCGATTGTCACCTTCCGTACCTTCAGAATCTCGAAGGCGTACTTCAATGCCAGCGCAATCATTTCCCTGCCATAACCTTTTCCCCGCTTTGAGTCATCAACGATGACAAAACCAAACCGGAGCACCTGCTTTTCCTCATCCGTGAAACGCATGATGAGATGCCCGACCGCTCCTGTCTCGTCGAATGCCGTCATCTGGAAAAAGGAGTCGCTGTCAGCGGCAGCGTCATAGTGCGCATTGATGTCCTCCGCAGTGACGGGATAATGGTCAAATCTGTCGGCGCTCCATCTTCTGAATGTCCGCTCGTCCTTGATCCAGCTGCATATATGCGCTGCATCACATTTTTTATAAGGTCTCAGTCTCAGCATCTGTCCTCTCCTCCATCGATCCGCCTTGTCACACTGCAGGTGTAAGGCTTAAAATATTTTCTCCAGAAATAGTATGCCGTGGGATTCATGCTCTCATAATCCACGCCCAGATACAGGCTTCCCTCATGGCTTAAAATAAGAATAACATAATTGAGCAGATTCTGGAAAATATTTTTCCCGCGATACTCCGGCAGACAATATGCTCCGTCACAAAATTCTCCGCACTGTCGCTCAGCTCCATAAAGGCAATTATTTTTTCTTCGTCTCTTTCTTCTCCGGAATTCACGAACCAGAAAAGCCTCCTGCGGGGAAATTTCTTCATAGGTGATTCCTTCCGTTTTCACCAACAGCTCCGCTACTGCCTGCCTGTCTCTCCTCACAATAATTCACAAATGCGAGCGCCCGCGCTTCCTCGATATGCTGCCCTTCAAATCTCACAATTTCCATTACCGCACCTTCTTTCTGCTGCCCGCTGCCTTTGCCATATGTACCTTCCCTCTTGCATCCGTATATTTCGCTTCCTTTTTCAGCTTGCAATAGCTCTTCCATCTCGCCTCCGGCAGGCTTCCGTTTTTGATTGCCTCCTTTATGGCGCAGCCCGGCTCCGTCTCATGTCTGCAATCGGCAAACCGACACTTTCCGAGATATTGCTCGACATCCCCGAATGCCTCGCCAAGACCTGTGGAGACATCCCACATTCCAAGGCTCCGCATACCGGGCGTATCGATGAGCATTGCGTCATTTTTCAACATAATCAGCTGTCTGTGCGTTGTCGTATGACGCCCCTTGCTGTCAGCCTCCCGGATGCCGTTGGTGTCCATAATTTCCTCACCCGCCAGTGCATTGACAAGGCTTGACTTGCCGACGCCGGAAGAGCCTAAGAAAACAATGGTCTTGCCCGGCTGTACACATTTTCCGAGTTCTTCCATTCCGTAGCCGGTCTTAGAGCTGACCACACAAATTTCAATCTCAGGCGCGATTGCTTTAATTTTCACAATGTAATCTTCGTAATCCGTCTGCAAATCCGCCTTTGTCAAAACAATGACGGGACAGGCGCCGGACTGCCATGCCAGCGTCAGGTATCTCTCCATCCGCTTCTCATTAAAGTCATGATTGAGCGACTGCATGATAAATACATAGTCAAAATTAGCCGCCACTGCCTGCTCCCCGCGCCCGGGTGTCGGGTCAAGTCTCGAGAAGAAGGTTTTCCTCGGCAGGGTTCTGACAATCCGGCTGTCACCGTCCGGCACATAGCGGATCAGCACAAAATCCCCCGTTGTCGGAAACTCTTCGGTTCCCACATAATATTCCTTTGTCTTTAATCTCGCATAGATTGCTCCATGCTCACACACCAATTCATATCGTTCCCGGTAAACAGCTGTCACTCTCGCCGGTATCAGTCCTGTCTCGCCGCTGTTTATAAGTTCTTCCCTTATTTCGTCCGGGAACCCATATTTTTCCAAATTCATTGATACAATCCTCCATTGTCATTACGTTAGTCTGGTTAAATTCATTTTGGTAATGTGAGACCCATATATTTCTGAATACAGTTGTACAACATGTGCATGGCCACAAGCAGTGCACTCTGGAGCCGCCGGCACTTAGATGCCGTACTGTGGCATCTTATGTGCCGTTGCGTGCGGAAGGTAGCGAAAGCGTGCCTGCGGTGGTCTGTACATGCTGTGCAACGTCACTTAGAAGTTATAAATCTCATCATCACCCGTTGTCCGAAAAAAGGGTGCAAAAAAAGCACACCCTAAGGTGTGCCATAACCGGTCAGTTATAGTATACACGAAAGGTTAAATCAAAATCACCCTTTATTCAGTTATGCAAAAAGCACCTCTCTGAATTTTCTCATAACACATCTCTCCTTTCGCAACTGCTGTTGCAGTTTCCATCAGTATAGCATTCCAAACTGTCACGGTCAAGTCAATTTTTGCATATAATTGTTATAGTTGTTATTTCACATTTGTTATGTGCTTTTTCGACAACCGATGTAACATTTTATGTTACGAAAGATATTTCTCCGCTTCCTCCCTCGTCATGGAATAAACCTTTTCGAGCTTGCGAATAATTGTTTCCCTGTCTATCCCATCCTCCAGCTTATCCTGAACAAAGCCTCGGATTGCCTCTGCTCTTCCCTCCGCCCGTGCATCTGCTCTCAACAGTAATTCTTTCATATACTCACTCCTCCATTTCTCATTACGCCTTGCCCGGCTCACAGCGGAAGCTATTCTTCTTGTCAACGCATCACTGCCGACTCCGGTCAGAATAAAATCATAAAATGCCCTCAATTCTTCCGGCATTTTCCTCGACAGACAGGTACAATTATAGAATATCTTCGCCGTTCCATCCTTTAAACTAAGCTCCGGCTTGTCTTCACACCTATTCTCAAACACATATTTTGCCTTTCCTTCCCCGAATGGGTCAAATGTACAAATAATCAGTACCTTTCCCTCGGGCAGGCGCTGATAAGAGCCTCCCTTTTGTAAATAGTCTACATCCATCATGGACTGGTAAAATCGACTTCTCTTCGGCAGTTCCAACTCTTCCAGTCTCCTGTGATTGAGATTCTGCATCTCCGCATCATAAACAGCTTTATGATCTCTGGTATAGACATCCAGCCTGATCGGTTTCCCATCTGCAGTATACTGCAACTGCTTCTCGGTATGCACATCCCGCAGCTCTCCGACCGGCTGCCCCAGCAGACATTCCAGGACATCACGGCATAGCTCTTTATCCTCCATCACCTTGCCAAACATAAAGTCATCTGTAAATTGTAACTCTTCATAACACTTTGCCATAGGCATTCTCCTTTCTTTCCTCGACCGGTGGCCGATAGCAGGAGAATCCATTATCAAAGCAGCTTTTGCGTTACCGCATTGCGCCTTTTCCGTTTCTCCCACTTAAATTTATCAGGGTATCTATAAGCAGGAATTTTCGGAAAATCGATAGACATCGGCGGCTGCCGATATAGATGGACTTGTGACTTATAGAAAATCTGCTTGTACAGAAAGTATATATCATCCACAAAAAATATGCAACAGAAACTTATACCTGTTATTTCATAGCAAAAGACGATATAACCGTTTAAAATTATACCGCCTTTTGTCTTTATTTCCTGTCAGCTACTCATTACTCGGAGAGATTTGTCAGGACAAAATCATCCAGACTTCCCCAGCTTCCCGCAGGGCACTTCATACGCATACCGATAGTAAGCTTGCCGTCATCTCCGACCTTTATTGTCTGGATGACAGGATTTTTCCAGTTCTCCCATCCGGTCAGCAGGAAGGACTCCGTCACTTCACCTCCGTCTGTGGACACAGCATACAACTCTAGGTTGGAATTATCATCCGTCATGCTATCCCCACCCTGTGAAAATACGGAGAGTTTATAGTTTCCCGGCTCCAGACCGTTAAGCTCCTGTTCGATAGCAAAGTCCAGATCCGACTCAGACCAGAACCGGAAGGCACCGTTTCCTGTCTTGACATTATCATTTCCAAACCAGATTGCGCCATCTGCACCGTTGTTGATGAGCTTCCACATGGATGTGTCAGACTCTTCAAAGCCGGGATTCAAAAGCAGATTTTCGGAGGTCTCCGACTCATCCGCACTTCCGTCGTCAAAAATACGGTTCAACACAAATTCGTCCACGGTTCCCCAGCCTCCTGCATTACACTTCATGCGGACACCGATCGTAATCGTTCCATCCTTAACCTCGATTTTTGAAATCTTCGGCATTTTCCAGTTTGCCCATCCGGTCAGTGCAAAAGAGGCTGTCTGCTCCTGACCGCCGGTGACAGCGTACAGCTCCAGTTCTGCATCCTCCGACATATCTCCCCCCTGGGCGAATACATAAAGCTGATAGCTGCCGTCCTCCAGTCCCGTGATCGTCTGTTGAATCTCGAACTCCATCGGTTCTGTGGAATAGAAATGGAACGCTGTCTCCCCATCATGTGCGTCATCCGACTTTACCTGAAAATCTGTAGGATTTGTCTCTCCGGCATAGCTCACCTTTCTATTGTTTATATACCGCAGGACTTCCCTCTATACCCTGCGAATGTAACAACTCACTCTCGTTATGCTTTACATTTTCATCACTTTTGTCTATAATTATCTTGCTTACCTTCTACATTATATATAAAATACCCAAACAGCAGCAATGTCGCATAACGATTTTCGTACACGCATTTGTATCATATTCACGATTACCGCGGAGGCAATTATGAAAAAAGAAAGTACGCTGTTACATATGCCGGAAGCTCTGAGCAGCCCCGAATCTTCAATCAAAATACAAAACGCAGACAGCGAAGTGATCCAGCTGTACCAAATGAATGCTCCCTTTCAGCTCACACTGGAATACTGCAGCGGCACCGGCTTTGAGGACTATGTAAATATTGTCACAATGTCCCCCGAGCGCTCTATCCTTTATCAGGAAACTCTGCCCGAAAAAAACCTCTGCCGCACAAAGGCAATTCCCCATTTTCACGATTACTTTGAATTTGCCGTTGTTCTGGAGGGAAGCATCCTGCAGGTCATAGAGGGAAAGGAATATCTGTACACCTCCGGGAGCTGCTGTCTGTTAAATCGGAGTCTTTGCCATCTGGAGCATTATCACTCCCGGAGCAAGGTTCTGTTTATCGGTATGTCTCCCGACTTTGCGATGGAACTGTTCCGCTCCGCACAAAATTCCTCCTTTCAGTGCGAGAAAGACTTTTATAACAGTGATATTTACCGTTTCATTACTTCTGATCTGAAAAATCCGGGGAAAAAGGAATACATCGACTTTATTCCAACCTACCAGAATAACCGGAACGCCGATCATCTGCACGCCATGGCGGAAACCATGCTCCAGACCCTGCTCTACCCTTCCTTTGGTGCAGCTTATCAGATACGCGGTCTGCTTTGTTCCTTTCTGTCCTATCTCTCCTCGCCGCAATATTATCACTGCACCAACGTAAAGCTCGATAACAACAGTGATTTTCTCATTTTCGCACGCATCAGCCACTTATTTGAGGAAAGTGACGGCAGAATGCCCCGGGCGCAACTGGAACAGCTTCTGAATTACAGCGGTGACTATCTGAACCGCATCGTCAACCGCTACACCGGTCTGTGCCTTTTCGACTACGGCATGACCTTCTGCCTGAAAAAAGCAGCCCAGTACTTGTCAGAAACCGACGAATCTGTCAGTTCCATAGCCACTAAGCTGCACTTCTCAAACCGCACTCATTTTTACGCATTATTCAAAGCGAAATACGGCGTTACCCCGAAGGAATTCAGGGATGCTTCCAATAAAGAAAAAAGAAAGATCAAGGAGAATACCTATGAAATTAAAGAACAAGAGCTGTTATAAAATACTTTGCCAAGTCGTTTTCATCTGTGCCTTCCTGTTGCTGACTGCCTGTTCATCGGCTGAGGAGACACAGGAGGAGAATGCTTCCCGCTGGAAGAATACTGCAGAAGAAGTGCAGGGCTTTGAAAGCTATCCCATGCAGCCGGGAACATTTCAGGCGGCAGGGGAACAGGCATATTATATCAGTATGAGCGAAGGCGGCAGCTCCCTTATCGCTGTCTCCGTGACGACACTCCGCCCCCGCGAACTGTTCAGCCACGAGACACTCCGAAGCTTTTGTGTACATCCTGACGGTCAGGAGCTCGCGTGCTATCTGCAAACCGAAAACGGCGGCACGGTGCGCTTCCTCGATGCCGATGGTAAATTGCTCCGCGAACTGTCTGTAGAGGACACCGTCACAAACGGTCAGCTTCCCCAGCGCATGTGTCTTAATTCGGCGGGCGATCTGGCGCTTCTCTTCGGAAACAACCTCGCAATGTGGGATGCGCAGGGGAATTCTATCGGAAATCTTCTGTTGGAGGATGAAAACATTTTCAATTTATCAGGTGGAGAAAACGGTAAATTTCTGGTAAGCACCTTCCATACAGGCAAAAATTCCGGTTGGCTGCTGGAGGTGTCCGCCGGGTCAGATTCTGTAAAGCGATCGAAAAAGCTGGAAGCGGAAACCACTCCGGCAGATGAATATTCCCTGCCATGGAACGAGCTTGGCATCGTAAAGGGAGATATTTTAGACATTGCCGCAGTACAGGACAAGTATTATGTATGGACAAGCAGCTGGATGACCAATGCAAAAGCACCCTTATTCTGTAACACGATTGAAAGTGATACCGGAAGTACAGTTGCCACCGAGAAG
Organism: uncultured Acetatifactor sp.; assembly: GCA_934402375.1. Classification (GTDB taxonomy): domain Bacteria; phylum Bacillota; class Clostridia; order Lachnospirales; family Lachnospiraceae; genus Acetatifactor. The sequence goes on along the minus strand of CAKRUB010000002.1, from coordinate 75,955 downwards.
CAAGTAGTCACGGTTGTGACACAGAATATCGATCAGCCGCTCGACGCAATGGCGATTGCATTTAACCGTCAGAGTGAAGACACTGAAATCGTCATAGAACACCTGGATTACGATGAGAATGCATGGAATCTGCGTCTCGCCTCACGGGAAAACATTGATCTGGTTATTGTTGGAACAGAATTTCCTCTTCTGCAAAAGGCTGGGTATCTGGAAGCGCTTAATCCCTATCTGGACAGTCTTGGGCAAAACACGGACGAAATAATTCCCGCGTTCCTTGCCTGCTGGCAGGTGGACGGAGAAACGTACGGTATTCCGAAAAACGTAACGCTTTCTGTTCCTTATGTCAGGATTTCCGGGGAAAGCAACATACACGCCTCTACAGCAGAGGAGCTGTTGGCCTTGCTGGAAAGCCACCCGGAGCTGAAGAGCGAAAACGGGCTGTTCCACATGGAGATACTCCGGCTATGCCTCTACGGTAATCTGGAGACTTATCTCACCGGGGCAGACGGATCAATACAGTTTCAGACTGATACATTTAAGGAGCTTTGCCTCTCCATCAAGAATCTGCACACGGATCAGCAGGGATATTTTGAATGTTGGGAAGAACTGCTGGAGAGTCAGGATTCCCTGTTTGGTGAGGCGTACCTCTCTAACCCGAAAGAGACGGCAGCTTTGTTCCAGAGAGTGGGGACAGATGTCTCTCTGCTCGGGTATCCTACGGCGGACGGACAGTTTGCATCCGTTGTCTCGAGCAGGGCAATGTGCCTTATAAAGCAGAGCGATAACAGAGAGAAAGCCTTGGATTTCCTGCGATTCTACTATGATCATTACGAAGAGTATTACCCGGGAGAAGAATGGGCTACGAACGAAACAGCGTTGAAATTGCAGTTGGAGGAAGCCGGCAAGGAACAGAAGCTGCCCGATGGAACGACATGGGCGCTGTCAGACGAACAGCGATCACTTATCATGCAGATGGTAGAAGGGGCAAAAAGTGTAAATCCGAATTATAAAGAGCTTTTCCAGATCATCAGCGAAGAGATGTGGCCCTATTTTACCGGCGACCGCGCTCTGGAAGACGCCGTTGCCGCAACCGGCTCAAAAATCGGCATTTTCCTCTCCGAGTAAGCCACAGAGATGAGTAAGCCACAGGGACGTTTCTTTTGTCATGATGGGGTCAAAAGCTCTGATGAACTTTTGACCCCATCATTTTGTCCTTGTCTACCAATGTAATCTATGTAACTGCCCTTCCCTCTGCATATCGTGGAAGCCGTTCTGGCGAAGCGCCTCATAGAGCACGATGGCGACAGAATTAGAAAGATTCAGTGACCGGATTGTCGGAAGCATGGGAATGCGGATGCAGTTCTCCTCGTTCTCTACCAATATCTCCTCCGGGATTCCGGCACTTTCCTTGCCAAACATGATATAGTCGTCCGGTGCAAAGCTCACCTCCGTGTAGGAGCGCTTTGCCTTTGTCGTCGCCATCCAGATCTTAGCGCCCGGATGCTGCTCTGTAAATTCCTCAAAATTCATATACCTGTGTACGTCAAGATCCTTCCAGTAATCCATGCCCGCACGCCGGATCGCCTTTTCATCCAGACGGAAGCCGAGCGGCTCGATCAGATGCAGCGATGTTCCCGTGGCGACACAGGTTCTTCCTATATTTCCGGTGTTTCCCGGTATCTCCGGCTGATGTAAGATAATGTTCATCCGATTTTCCTCTCAAAAATGCATTTCATGACAAAGGGACGCTCTTCGTGACAGGAAGAAGCGTCCCCATGGTCAGCGCAGGCGCTGGATAAAGCGGTCCATTCTGCTCAGTGCTTCCTTCAGGCGCTCCAGCGAATACGCATAGGAGATTCGCAGGAAGCCCTCGCCGCAGTCACCGAATGCCGTGCCGGGCACGACAGCCAGCTTTTCTTCTTTTAACAGTCTTTCCGCGAATTCATCGCTTGTCAGACCAAATTCCTTAATGCAGGGGAACACATAAAATGCGCCATACGGTTCAAAGCATTCCAGCCCCATCTCCCGGAAGGCATTCATTAAATAGCGTCTGCGCTGGTTATAGGCGGTGCGCATCTGCTCAACATCCCCGTCCCCGTTCTTCAGCGCCTCGACTGCCGCACACTGGCTCGTCGTCGGAGCGCACATGATCGCAAACTGATGAATCTTTGTCATCTGCTGGATGATCTCGCGGGGTCCGCACGCATAGCCGAGTCTCCATCCGGTCATGGCATATGCCTTGGAAAATCCGTTGATGAGAATTGTCCGCTCCTGCATGCCCGGAAGCTCTGCAATCGAGACATGCTTGTCCTTATAGGTCAGCTCAGAATAAATTTCGTCCGACATGACAAAGATGTCATGTTTCAAAATAACCTCGGCAATCGCCTCCAGATCCTTCTTCTCCATGATTGCTCCGGTAGGATTATTCGGGAACGGCAGGATAAGAAGCTTTGTCTTCTCTGTGATAGCATCCTCCAGCTCCTGTGCCGTCAGACGGAATTCATTTTCCGCCTTCAGATTGATAATCACGGGCTTTGCGCCTGCCAGCACCGCACAGGGCTCATAGGAAACATAGCTCGGCTGGGGAATCAGCACCTCATCCCCCGGATTGCACATTGCGCGCAGTCCGATGTCGATTGCCTCGGAACCTCCCACCGTAATCAATACCTCCTTGACCGGATCATAGCTGAGTCCCTGCCTTCTGTAAAGGTACCGGCAGATTTCCTCACGAAGCTCCATCAGTCCTGCGTTTGAGGTGTAATGTGTCTTTCCTCTCTCCAGAGAATAAATACCCTCGTCCCGGATATGCCACGGGGTGTCAAAGTCGGGTTCGCCGACGCCGAGGGAAATGGCATCCTTCATCTCGCTTACAATGTCAAAAAACTTTCGGATGCCGGATGGCTTGATCTCTACTACTTTATCTGCTAACGGATTTCTCATGGCGTGATCATCTCCCTTTCATCTTCAGTTTTCTGGGAGAGCATGGTTCCGTGATCCTTATACTTTTTCAGGATAAAATGTGTCGCCGTGCTCAGTACAGGCTCCAGTGTTGCCAGCTTGTCGGAGACAAAGGAGGAAACCTCTCTCAGTGTCTTTCCTTCAAGAATAACCATCAGGTCGTAGCCGCCGGACATCAGGTAAACGCTGCGCACCTCGGGGTATTTCTGAATGCGCTCTGCCACGTTGTCAAAGCCCTGTCCCCTCTGGGGTGTCACGCGAACCTCGATCAGCGCGGAAACCTTTTCAATATCCGTCTTTTCCCAGTTTATCAGCGTATGATAGCCGCAGATGATTCCCTCGCCTTCAAGCGCTGCAAGCTCATTAACAACATCAATCTCCTCCACGCCAAGGATGATCGCCAGCTCCTTTAAGTCGATCCGGCTGTTCTTCTCGATAATTGCAAGTAATTCGTCTCTCATCATAATCCTCATTTCTGCACACTGTTTCTATCAACAATCTATGCCCGGTGCGCACGGGCAACGTCCTGTGTTTCCGGTTTCATCCCTTCTGCTCCAGCAGCCAGCGGTAGATTTCATCGTTCTTCGGTCTGTCCATGTACCGCACCTCGTCCTCGTTGCAAATAATGCGGTTCCTGCTGTCGGTGACTTTTCCGATGACAGCCGCCGGAATCCTCTCTGCCTCCAGCGCCGCCTTCAGCCCGGCTCCGTCCTCTGTCACCATGATCAGGCATCCGCCCGAGAGAAGCTCATAGGGATTTACATTACAATATTCACATACCTCTACCGTCTCCTGCCGCAGAGGGATCTTTTTCAGATCTATGGTCAGTCCAACGCCCGTCCTTTCCGCAAGCTCCCAGAGTCCTCCGAATATTCCGCCCTCTGAGACATCGTGCATGGCACAAACGCCGGACTTAACGGCGGTGGCGGCCTCCGGTATCACGGACATCCACTGGTCAAGACATGCCGCCTCATCTACAAGGTACGCCGGGTATCTATGTAACAGCCCCTCTCTGGCTCGTTTTGCCAGAATCGCCGTACCTTCCATTCCAATCCATTTACTTAAAACAATATCCTGTCCGGGACTGATTTTTCCGTGCTCCGTCCATCCATCCCTGATCGGCTTTCCGTAACCCGTGACGGTCAGCACCGGCTGGTTTACCGCACTGCTGATACAGGTCTGTCCGCCCGCTATCTGTATGTCCAGACCGCTGCACGCCTTCTCCGCCTCCGCCATCAGTGACTTAAGCTCCGCCTCCTCCGTATTCTCCGGAAGCATGAGTGCAAGCGTCACGGCATAAGGCTCTGCCCCGGCTGCCGCCAGATTATTTGTACAGCGAAGAATCAGCTGCCACGGGGGAATTGCAGTACTGTATACCGGCTCTGTCAACGCCGTCGCCCCATCTGCCGGTTCCGCAGGAGCTGCTGCCCGCACTGCCGCTGTCTGTGTACAGGAAAGAAAGGTACTCCGGCCGCAGGATGAAAAAACGGCGCAGTCTACCCCTACACCTGCGCCATTTACTACTTCTTCTCTTTTTGTCCTGATCTGCCTTAAAACGGAGCGTTTCAAAACGTTCTCCGGTACCTTACCGTTTTTCATGATCCTGACCCTCTGTCTCTACTGCTCTCCGATCTCCACGCTGTTCGCGGCGGCCTGTGCCGTCAGCATGGCGATGACATCCTTCACATAGGCAACGCTGCCGGTGCCGATGGCTGCCATAATCTGCTCATAAGCTGCCGGATCGTCCGTAGCCGTCCCGACCGTAGCGGATCGCGGCACCATTTTATAATTGCTGCTGTTGACCTGCGTGCGGCTTACCTCCACACCATTCTCTTTCACGATCTTCCAGAGCCTTGCCTTATATCCGATATGTGCACTGTCCGACACAATATAGCCGACCGGCTTGGAGGCATCTGCATAGATAAGATCTGCCGGGGGATTGATTACCTCCAGCTCCTCACTCTCGAAGCTCACTGTCCTGTTGGGATCTCTTGTCTCTTTTCCATAGATATTGAAGGTGAGCTTCTTTCCGCTCGTATAGCCTTCGATATATACAGGATAGTCCAGATTGTTTACAAACCGGAAATCCTTGCCCGCGCTCTCCGCAATCGCCGCATCCGCCGAACGCGCCACATAGCTTACCACCATGGAATGATTATGTCTCTCCGTGACATCGAGCTCTGCGAGCAGAACCGCATTGTAAAGCGTGGTAGATACCTGACAAATGCCGCCTCCCAGACTGTCAACCACCTTGCCGCTGACATAGGAGCCTGCCATATAATAACCGTTTTTCTCAGAAAACGGTGCAACTGCCTTGTAAAAAGAGAACTCTTCCCCGGGATAAAGCACGGTTCCGTTGACAAGCTTACAGCCGTTCTCCACGTTGGCACATCTCGACGCTCCCGAGGATGTATATGCCGTTGTAAAGCTGCCGAGAACATCCTTCACCTGCGCAAGCTCCTCTGCGCTTCCCTGCGGCTCCTCCACCGCAACATCCAGCTCAATGCGGCAGGGCTGGTGATCCCAGTTCTGCGTCAGATAATCATTCACCCTGTCAATCGAAATCTCGACATCCAGCATATAGCCGGTCTGTCCTTCTATTACCTGAAACTCGCCGTTCTCACGTTTCAGCGAATAGTTCACTGCCTTGACGTCATATCTGGAGCATTGCTCCGTCAGAACATCATTGATCGCCTGAAGATCGAAGCTGAGCAATATGGGATAGACCTTGTTCTCATGCTCGAGATCCTTCAGAACCTTATATCTCTCGATCACATTTCCGTGTGCGCCGATCTCTGCCGCCTCATCGACCAGCTGCGGATTCGCCCACAATATTCCCAGCTCTCCGGCTGTGACAACGACCTCGTTCCCGGCGGCTGCCAGCAGCGTGATCTCCGTCGTCCCAAGGCTTTCTATATACTCCTCTATAGCGGCTCTCGCCTGCTCCGCCGTCATTCCAGACAGCTCAATATCCCCGGCATAGATACCGGTCTTTATCGCATCCTCCTTCGCGCACACGCTCATGCCGGACAGCATGACACACGCAAAGACAAGAAAAAGGAAGCGCACTCTGTTCCATATTTTTCCCATAATTGTCCTCATTTTCGCTTGACACGAAAAACAATCCCTGCAAACCTCTCCCTGATTGAATTAATAGAAGAAATATGCTAAAGTAGGAATAACCATAGCGAGCACCAGAATCACAATAATGGCTGCTGAAATCCTCCGCTTGGTCTTTTGGTTGTTCAAATTAAACATGACAGACTCCTTACTGCCCGCTGGGCAAAAGCTCAAACTCTGAAAGGATATTATATATGAATTTGTTTCTTTTGGCAAGTTTAATCGTTCTTGTGGTTTTTATTTCCTATAACATAAAAAAACAGTCAAAGGCACGCTCAGCGACCGAAGAAGCCTTCTGGGAACGCGAACGGCAGTCCAACTCCGTCAGGCGGAAATCCCTCGACAATCTGACCTATGTAAAGATTCCGCTGGAGACCTTCCCGACCCATCTCATGAATGATAATTCGGATGTGATGGAATGTATCGAAATCCTTGAGAGCCTCACTTCCCAGAAGATAGTAAATCTCACAGGATGGTCGAACACGGATCTGAAGCTGGAGTACGGCACAGCCAACCTGACCCTTCTCTCCGAATACGACCAGAACTATACCGTACTGGTGCGTACCCTGCAGAAGTGGGCTGATCTGCTCATCCAGAATGACTACCGGAAGGAGGCCGTACCACTGATGGAATTCGCTGTGACGACCGGTTCCGATGTGAGCCGCACCTATTATGCGCTGGCTGACTACTATACTTCAACCGGGCAGAGTGACGAAATCCGCCGTCTCCGGGATGCCGCCGGAAATCTGCGCTCCAGTTCACGCGACATTATTTTAAGGCATCTCCAGAAGAATTATTCCTGACATTTTTTATCTGCATCAGTAACTTGTCTGTCAGACGGCTTGCCTCACTTCGGGTGAGCCGTTCTATTTCCACATCCATAATCAGTTTATGCTGTTCCCTGAGCCGATATAACCTTTCTTTCTGTGGCTTTGATGCCGGTTGATCTTTCTTGACATTATAAATCAGCGGCACCGGCTGAAACAGCCCTTCCTCCGGCACATAAAAATGCCCCCGTAGGCACCGGTATAGTCTGTCCGTCGCCTCCGCATCCGCAAGCGCCCGATGAGCATGGTGTGGAATCTGATAATATTCGCATAGAAAATCAAGCCGTCTGCTCTCTAAGTCCGGCAGATATTTCCTTGCCAGCTTCAGAGTGTCGACCGCCTGTTTTTCAAATTTCTGTCCGAGATTCACCGCCGCTTTTTTCAAAAAGGAATAGTCAAAAAGCACACTATGCCCCAAAAGCGGCAGCTCACCTAAGAATTTCTGCAACTCGGGAAAGACCTCATCGATCGCGGGCGCCTCCGCAAGCTCTTCATCCCGGATTCCCGTCAGTTCGACAATCCGCTCCTCCAGCCTTCGCCCGGGATTGATGAAGCTGCTGAAGGTCTCCTTCACCTCTCCCTGTTCAATGCGCACCGCGCCGATTTCTATAATCTTGTCTGTCCTGGGATTCAATCCCGTTGTCTCTAAGTCAATACTGACATAAGACTGCATTCCAACCGCAACTTCTTCCATTTGTCTCCTACAGACCCGCAAGGAATCTGTCGAATGCCTTCTGTCCTTCTTCTGTTCTCCTATAGACTCCCGCATCCTCCAGAACCTGCATAAAGACCAGTCCGATCTCCTTCTCAATAATGGCATCTATGTTGGAGGCATCTATCTTTTCATATCCGGTTGAAAATTCGTCAACCCAGTCCGCATGCTTTGCCAGCTCCTCATCCGCTCTGAGATCCTTACCCGCAAGCATTGCCTCCTTCAGATGCGCCATCTCATCCTTCAGACGCGCGGGCAGCACGGCAAGTCCCATTACCTCGATCAGTCCGATGTTCTCCTTCTTGATATGATGCAGCTTTGCGTGTGGATGGTAAACGCCAAGAGGATGCTCCTCCGTCGTGATATTGTTGCGCAGCACAAGATCCAGCTCGTACTTCTCTCCGCGCTTTCTGGCGATGGGGGTAATCGTGTTATGCGGCTCCCCGTCCGTGCAGGCATAAATAAACGCCTCCTCATCTGTATAGCTACGCCATTTTTTCAGAATTCTGTCCGCCAGCGCGATGATGCGCTCCATGTTTTCCCCGCTCAGGCGGATGACAGACATCGGCCACTGTACAACGCCTGTGTCCACATCCTCAAAGCCCTCTACAGTGAAGCTCCTCTCAACCGGCGCCTTCGCCATGGCAAACTCATAATGACCGCCCTGGAAATGGTCATGGCTTAAGATAGAGCCGCCGACAATCGGAAGATCGGCATTAGAGCCCACGAAATAATGAGGGAACTGCTTTACAAAATCAAACAGCTTGCAGAAGGTGTCATGCTCAATCTTCATCGGCACATGCTGGGAATTGAACACGATGCAGTGTTCATTGTAATAGACATAGGGCGAATACTGGAAGCCCCACTGGCTGCCGTTGATCGTCACCGGGATGATGCGGTGGTTCTGCCTCGCCGGATGATTCACTCTTCCTGCGTAGCCCTCATTCTCCTTGCAGAGAAGACACTTCGGATAGCCGGACTGCTTCGCATTCTTCGCAGCAGCGATCGCCTTGGGATCCTTCTCGGGCTTGGAAAGGTTAATTGTAATGTCGAGATCGCCGTACTTCGTCGGGGCGATCCACTTCTTATCCCTGCTGACCCTGTATCTGCGGATATAGTTGGAGTCACAGCTTAAGCTGTAATAGTAGTCTGTAGCCGCCTCCGGTGACTCCTTCTCATACAGTTCCCAAAACTTATGGATGACTTCGCTGGGTCTTGGCATGAGCATGCTCATAATCTTTGTGTCGAACAGGTCGCGGTAGGTCACTGTGTTCTCTGCCATCAGTCCTTTCTCATAAGCATAGTCACACATCCGTCCCAGAACCGCTTCCAATTCAGACGCATCCATTGTGACACTATTGTCAGTCTCTTCCAGTTCATCCAATTCAAACAATTCCAGCAGCCTGTTGGTCGTGAAGACAATGTCCTCCGTGGGAACAAGTCCTGCACTCACGCCATAAGCCACCAGCTTCCTTATATCCGTCTGTATCGCCATTCTTCTCTCTCCTTACTTGATTACATTGATTACATTTATTACAATAACTATTGAGAATATCCTAAATTCCAGATAACAGTTGTGCAGAATGTACCTGACCACAAGCAGCGCACTCTGGAGCCGCCGGCGCTTAGATGGCGTACTGCGACATCTTATGCGCCGCTGCGTGCGAAGCAAAGCGAGAGCGTGCCTGCGGTGGTCTGTACATTCTGTGCAACGTCACTTGCAGAAACACATTTTACAACGTAGCCGGTCCATCCCCGATCTCAACTACATAGAAATCTGCCGCATACCCGATCTTCTCCTTGTAGGCAGCGCCAACCTTGTCAATGAAAGTATTGATCGTCTCATCCTTTACGATGCTGACGGTACATCCACCGAAGCCTGCGCCGGTCATACGGGAGCCGATCACACCGTCGATCTTCCACGCCTCTTCTACCAGAGTATCCAGCTCGATTCCTGTAACCTCATAATCGTCACGAAGGGAGACATGGGAAGCATTCATCAGCTTTCCGAACTCCTCCACATCATTTGCCTTCAGAGCCTCCACCGCACGAATGGTGCGCTGATTCTCATACACCGCGTGCTTTGCGCGCTTTCTGCGGACATCACTCTTGATAATGGCTGCAAACTTCTCGAAGGTTGCCTCATCCAGATCGCCGAGCGTCTTGATCTTTACAACCTGCTGTAACTCAGCAAGCGCCGTCTCGCACTCGCTTCTTCTCTCGTTATACTTGGAATCGCCCAGCCCACGCTTCTTGTTGCTGCATGCGATCACGATCTTTGCCCCCTTGAGCACGATGGGCGCATATTCGTAGGACAGATCTGCCGTGTCGAGGAAGATTGCGTTGTCCTTCTTGCCCATGGCAATGGCAAACTGATCCATGATACCGCAGTTTACCTTGTTAAAATGATTCTCGGAATACTGTCCGATCAGTGCGAGATCCTGATTCGTCACATCAAAGCCGAAAAAGTCTCTCAATATGTAGCCGGTGAGCACCTCAACCGATGCGGAGGAGGAAAGCCCGGAGCCGTTCGGGATGTTACCGTTGAGCAGCAGATCCATACCGAAGGGAACCTTCATGCCCTTTTCCCCAAACGCCCACATAACTCCCTTGGGATAATTTGTCCAGTCCGCTTCCTTTGCCGGAACAAGATCCTCCAGTGAGGACTCGATAACACCGAGCTGTTCAAAATTCATGGAGTAAAAACGCAGCTTATTGTCGGTTCTCTTTCTTGCGACGCCATAGGTTCCGATCGTCAGCGCGCAGGGAAATACATGTCCGCCATTGTAGTCGGTATGCTCACCGATCAGGTTGACACGTCCGGGAGCGAAATATACCTTCGCATCCTTGCTGTCTCCAAATACCTCTTCAAACTTTTTTAAAATAATATCCTTCATATTCCGATTCCTTTCTATGCCTGTTCTCGTGTACGGTTTACTGTCCTTATGTTTCCACTATATAAAAAAAACAAATGAATTACTACATCCATTTGTTTTTTGAACCTGTTAAAATGTTAGATTAGGTCTTTTCTAGCCCTGTTGCTGCCCGAGAAGCTTCGCAATCAGCCCCTCCACCTCATGCAGCTGCTCTTTTGTGCTCTCCCGGTGGCTCTGCTTGCGATACTGGGACGGGGACATTCCCTTCATGGCATGGAAGGCCTTGGTGAAGACCAGTGCATCACTGTAACCACAGGAAAGAGCAATGCTCTCGATCGGATAGGTTGTCGAATCCAGCAACTCCCTCGCTTTTGTAATGCGAAATGTTGTCAGAAACTGCTGCGGGGACATTCCGAGGTAATTCTGGAACAGGGTATAGAGGTAGCTCCTGTTGATACAGACATAATCCGCCACGTCCGTCACCTTGATCGGGTTACAATAGTTGCTCTGGATAAAGGACACCGCTTTTTTCACATACTGGTTTCCCTTATCCTCCTCATCTTTTGCAATGACACCTGCGCTCTCCGCAAGCACGGACAGAAAGACACTCATCTGTCCGTTCCTGCGCAGGTCATTTGCCATGCCGAAGGTATTATGCTCCATCATATCCCGGACAATCGCATACAGCTCCTCATCCCGGTCACACGAAAAAATCGGATGCCTTGCCGACAGCCCCATCTTCGTCAGATATTCCCCGGCGCGGCTTCCCCCGAAGCCGACCCAGAGGTAGCTCCACGGGTCGTCCGCATCCGCCTGATAAAACGCCAGCTCATTTGGCTGAATCAGAAATCCATAGCCTGCCTCCAGACGGTATTCCTTATCGTGAAAGCGGAAAAGTCCCTTGCCGCTCAGGACATAGTGGATCAGATAATGCGGCTTGGATGCAGGCCCGAAGCTGTGCAGGCTCTCCGTCTGGGAGCACCCGCAGCAGTTCACATACAGACTTCCCTGTCTGTCATTCTCAAAATCCAGCTTAAAGGCTTTTTCCATCAATCACCCTCCGTCAGGAAATCACAAACTCCTTTTTGTCCAGATCTGCCTGTACCCGCTCAAGGTCTGCGCGAATCGACAGCTTCTGGGGACATGCCTTTTCACACTTTCCGCACTTGATACAGTTCTTCGCCTTGTGCTCCTCGCCAAGACCATCTTCCCAATCCCATTTCACGGCATTATAGTTGCCATACATATGATAGAGGTTCCAGATGCGGAAGTTTCTCGGAATATCGACTCCCGCCGGACAGGGCATACAATATCTGCATGCAGTGCAGCCGTTCTGCATACGGCTATTGATCATCGCAACGACCTTATCTATCGTCTCCGTTTCCTTCTCCGAAAGCGGCTCAAATTTATCAAAGGTCTTAAGATTGTCCGTCAGCTGCTCCATCGTGGACATGCCGCTCAGAATCACCTTGACGTTCGGCAGGCTTCCCACCCAGCGCAACGCATAGCTTGCGATCGACGCATCGGGATTAAGACCGTGAAAGACCTCCGTAATATCCTCGGGAAAAGCCGCGAGGGAACCGCCTCTGACAGGCTCCATGATGATGAGCGGGATGTTCTTCTCCTCAGTGAGATGATAGCCCTTCATGCCCGCCTGTTGGAATTCCTCTCTCTCCCCGGCATCCATATAATTCAGCTGGATCTGGCAGAAATCCCAGTCGCGGTAATTAATGATTCTCTCGAACGCCTCATACTTATCATGGAAAGAGAAGCCGAGGTAGCGGATCTTACCCTCCGCTTTCAGCTGTTCAAGCTTTTCCACACATCCAATATCAACCATTTTCTGAAAGCTGTCCTTATTCAGGGCGTGCATCAGATAAAAGTCTATGTAATCTGTCTGGAGCTTCTCAAGCTGCTCCTTGAAAATCCTCTCAATGTCATCCGTATTTTTGATCAGCCAGCAGGGAAGCTTCGTCGCAAGGAAGAAGCTACTGCGGTCGTACTTCTTCATGACACGGCCGACCACGCGCTCGCTCTCTCCGTTATGGTACGGGTAAGCCGTATCATAATAGTTCACACCGGCAGCATATGCCTGATCCAGCATTCTCTCCGCCTCTGCCTCATCGATCTTTCCATCCGCCGTCATCGGAAATCTCATACATCCGAAGCCCAGCAGGGAAGTCTCGATCCCAAGCTTTTCCATAGCTCTCTTTTCCATACACACATACCTCTCCTTCTTATTTTGTCCCTAAAAATTTTTATTCCTACACAATCCCTTTATCTCTATATAATCCCTTATGTCAGTGCCCAAATATTTGAAAACTATCTGTAAACCCCAGAAGTTCCCCAATCAGGGTTTCCGCAAGTGACGTTGCACAAAATGCACAGACCACCGCAGGCACGCTCTCGCTACCTTCCGCACGCAGCGGTGCGTAAGTCTCCAAAGTACGGAGACTAAGCACCGGCGGCTCCAGAGTGCGCTGCTTGTGGCCATGTGCATTCTGTGCAACTGTTACTGGAAAATCTCTGGTCTCCCAACTCGCCACTACTATAAGCTGCCATCTTCGTCAATATACACCCCGAAATCCGCACTGTACTCATTCATGCGCTCTATAATCCGCTGTGCGTCCTCCCCCTCGGCAGGCGTGGGGCGGTAATCATTGCGGTTGCTGACCGAGCTGACAGAACAGGGAATGATTCGCGCTTCTGTGCCCTCCTGCAGGGTTCCGCCCCGGAAGGTGAAGGTCTGCTGGAAGATGATGCAGTCCTTGTCCTTAGGATTGCGGTTTGCACCAAAGCAGAAGTTTCCCAGACTGTAGACGATGTACTTCCCCTGATATTCCTCGATTCCCTGCAGCACATGAGGATGATGCCCCAGCACAAGATCAGCGCCCCAGTCGATGCATTTCCTGCCGAGACTTAGCTGGTACTCCTCCGGGTAGTTCTCTCTCTCTATTCCCCAGTGGCAGTTTGCCAGCACCAGATCGGCACCCTGCTCGCGCAGCAGCGCGATTCCCTCCTTGAGAATCTTTTCCACGCCTGCCCCCTGACCGACCTCATTGACCGAGACAAAGCCGATAACGATTCCCTTTGTCTCATAGAGTCCGAGGTTTTTGTCATAGGCGTAGGAGATGCCGCGGCTGCTGACAGCTTCGACGGTATCCGCCGTCCCCTGTTCGTAGTAGTCCAGCCTGTGATTGTTCGCCATGCTGACCGCTTCCACACTGCCTTCCGTCAGAACGTCGGCATACTCGGGATCGCCGCTGATGCAGTAAGTCTGCTCCTCTTTTCTTTCCTCGGCATTTGTGAGAGGCCCCTCCAGATTCACGATCGTCATGTCGTCGCTGCTGAAAATATCATATACATTTTCCAGAAAATATGCCGGATTCTGCTGTTTTCCCCACATTTCCCGAAACGACCACGAATACTCCTGTCCAAAATAATTGCCGAGCGTGACATCTCCGGCGGCAGAGATCGTGATATGAACCTCCTCCGGCTCAGGCTCTGTAGAGTCCTCCCCGCTTGCCGCTGCACCATCCGTTTCTTCCGTGCCGCCCTGTTTCTCTGCACCGTCCTGCGCTTCCGTACTGCCTTGTTCTTTCGTGTTGTCCTGTTCCGCCGCATCCTCCGGCATTTTCTGCTCCGACTTCTCTGACTGCCCGCCTGTCTCCAACGGAAACACCGGATTTACCGTCGGCACGACAGTCTCCAGATCATCTCCGCAGCCCGCCAGTGTCCAGCACACCGCCGCGGCAAGAAATACAACAACTGCCCTTTTTTTCATACAACCAACTGCTACCTTTTCCTGATCATTTTGATCTCATTTTTACTATAAATCCGAAGGACGATATACGCCTCCAGAAGCATAACCGCTATACAGATAATGCTGATGGCTCCGCCGCAGAGGATGCCTATTGTCAGGGTCAGCTCCGCAGCCACACCGAAGCCGATTACCAGATAACCGCAGAACCGGTTATATTTTTTCACATCCTGCACCTCGATCGGTCTTCTGTTGAAAACCTCCGTCCGCTCTGTGGCGCTGAAAATCTTGATTGCGACATAGGCGCACATAACTCCTACAAATACTATGATCAGCATAATTACTTCCGCTTCCTCTCACTCACCATACATTGAACCTGAACTCAGTCAATTTTTAAAATCAGGGCTAATATCCGCTTCGCGCAGATTTCCATCTCCTCCCGCGTGAGCGCACCCTTTTCCTTCGCCTCCAGAAGCCGCTCAGGGAAGCCAAGACCCATCTTGACATCGTTTCCCGCCTTCGTCTCCTTATAATGCTCCCCGCACGTCCACCAATCGGTCGTAACCATTCCGTCAAAGCCCCACTCTCCGCGGAGAATATCCTCCAGAAGCTCCCGGTTCTCCGACGCCCGTCTGCCGTTGATAATGTTGTAGGAGGACATAATGCTCCAGGGTTTTGCCTCCCTGACAATAATCTCGAAGCCCTTCAGGTAAATCTCCCGGATCGCCCGCTCCGAGGCTCTGGAATCGCTCTCACGGCGGTTCGTCTCCTTATTATTCAGCGCAAAGTGCTTCACTGTAGCCGCCACATGATTGCTCTGTATTCCTCTTACCATTGCGCCAGCCAGCTTTCCCGTGACCAGAGGATCCTCCGAGTAATATTCAAAGTTTCTGCCGCAGAGAGGGCTTCTGTGAATATTGATTGCGGGTGTCAGCCATGCGCCGATATTGTTTTCCTTCGCTTCGGCTCCGCCCGCGGCTCCCACTTTCTCCACCAGCTCGGGATTCCATGTACATGCCAGCATGGTCGAGCAGGGCCATGCCGTTGTGCAGACCCCGCAGCACGGGCTGATGCGCACGCCCGCCGGGCCGTCCGCCGTCATGATGTTCGGCACACCGTACTCCGGCAGATTTCCGTACCCGAAGGTGTTCGCAACGCCGGTATTCGGCTGTCCGCCGAGAAGCACGGCAAGCGCCTCATCCGGCAGTGCCGCCACAAACTCATCCAGCGTCTTCTCACCCTCCGCAACCTGAATCAGCTTTTGTCTGGTGTCCGGATGTCCCCACAGGTGATAGCTGTCCTGCCGCCGCACGACAGGCGTCATACCGTCCGCCTCCTCCGGCGTCAGCTTCGCGGGAAAGATGCTTGCATCCGTGTCCACCGGCATCCCGGTGGGAAGCTCCTCGTATTGTCCGCCCGCAAGCATACGTCTCTCCAACTGGGTCGGAACCATCTTCGCCTCCAGCTGCCGTGTGATAACGTCCTCATCGAGCATCATAACAAAATCATTCTCGACCGTGTCCCGCACAGATGTGCCGACATAGAAATGATACCCGCCCTTTTCCAGAACATAGGCTGACTTCGCAACCTTGCCGAGATCGTCGTAGGATGCCATTTCGTCTATTTCAAATCGCAGGATCACCGTCTGCGTCTCGCCCGGCTGCAGCAGTCTGGTCTTGCGGAATGCTGCAAGCTCTCTGGCGGGTTTCCCGAGCCTGCCCTGCGGCGCACTGTAATAGACCTGCACGACCTCCTTGCCCGCCACTTCTCCGACATTGCACACATCGACCCTGACCTCGATATACTGTCCTCTTCTTTTCACCTCATATCCGGACAGAGAGAACTCCGTGTAGGAAAGTCCGAAGCCAAACGGATAATTAACCCTCTCCGAAGCACCCGGAATGGTCTCAAAATAGCGGTAGCCCACATAAATATCTTCATTGTATTCGACATAATCATCGGATTTATGGAAGCCCTGCGTGGAGGGATAATCCTCCAGACACTTCGCAAAGGTATCGGTCAGCTTACCGCACGGATTTCCTTCGCCGATGAGCAGCTCCGCCGCTGCCAGACCGCCCTCGATGCCTCCCTGCCACGCCATCAGCGCCGCCTGAATTTTCTCATCCCGCACGAACCAGTCCGTGTCAACCATGCCGCCCACATTCAGAACGACAATGACTCTCGGGAAACAGCCTTTCACGGTCTCTACCATTGCCCTCTCCGCATGGGACAGATAGAAATCACCGTCCTCGAAAAGCACATCCTCCTTTTCTTCCTTCTCCTCCTGACCGGCAATCGCTAAATTATCCTCCTTGCCCTGTCTGTCATAGATGCTCTTCCTATCCCAGCCCTCTCCCGAAAACCTGCATATGCTTATGACAGCCGTGTCAGTGTATGCCCTCGCTCTCTTGACAAGCACTTCCGGCACCTCGGGTTCCACCGTCATTCCCGGCTCTCTCCCCTGCGCATACTGGCTTTTCACATTCTCTCTGTAGAACTCCGCCAGCTCCTCAAACACCTCTACCGTCTCCGCCTTTTCCTTGAGACCCTGATACAGGTTGCGGATATATCTGACAGTAACGTCACCACTGCCGCCGCCCCCTTTTACATAGTCAAAGCTTGCTTTTCCAAAGAGTGCAATCCTGCTCCCCCTCGCAAGCGGCAGAACCTTCCCCTCGTTCTTCAGGAGAACCATGCCCTCCTTCGCCGCCTCCTTGGAAAGTACGATATGCTCCCGGCTGGCTGTCACACGACGGCCGTCCTCTCCCAGCGGCAGTACCGGCTGATACTTTGCTCTCGCCCATCTCTCCATGTCATAACCTCCTCTTACTAATCCACTCTGATTCCGGTTCTTACGAGTTTCAATTCCTTGATCTCCATACCGCTCATGCCGAAAAACAGCTTGACATAAAAGGTATAGTGGAACAGCGGTGTCGGGAAGTCGACAATTCTCGTCTGCCATTCCTTGTCTGCTCCCGAGAGCGTCACCGTTCCCATGAGCTGTTTATCCTGAAATACCGAGAGCGGAAGCTGTGCCAGATCGGCAGTTTCCGCAGAAGCACGGCAGACAATCTCCAGCCGGAAGGTTCCCCTCGTCTTGACCACTACCTGCATCGTCGTCGATTTTCCCTTCGCCGTATCGATCAGTGCAGGGTCAATGCTAAGCTCATCCTCCATCTCCAGCTTGAGAAGCTCGCCCATCGCTGCATTCTCCTGCTCCGTGCACTGCTTCAGCTCCCTGTCAAGCTCTGTCTCCCTTCCGGTCATCCGTAAAAATGCCGGTGTATCGAGCAGGAAGCGGCAGATATTCGCCGCACAGCGCTGAAGCTCCCCTCTGGTGAGGTTTCCCTTTTTCAGTTCCTCATGGGTATTATCCCCATTGGAATTTTCCTGTGCATTTGCAACGACCGCATACAGGTCGTTCTGTGCGCGAACCATCGCCGCCGTATTGTTTACCGTCGCGGGCTTGCCCTCATCATTGATCTTCGCCCACCAGTCGGTCATGACAATTCCCGTGAAGCCCCAGTCTCCTCTGAGAATCGTTGTCAGCAGATCATAGCAGCCCGCCGTCCAGAAGCCGTTCACCGGACCGTAGGTTGACATCACTGACCTTGCCTGTCCTTCCTTTACCGCAATCTCGAAGCCCTTCAGGTAGATTTCGCGCAAAGCTCTCTCAGAGACAACGCCCTCTGCCAGATTACGGCTGTGCTCCTGATTATTGCAGGCAAAATGCTTGATTGTTCCCGTGACCTGATATTTATGCATTCCCCGAAGCTGTGCCGCCGCCATTTTACCCGTGAGCAGCGGGTCTTCGGAAAAATACTCGAAATTCCTGCCGTTCAGAGGATTTCTGTGGATGTTCATACCGGGACCGAGCAGGGATTCGATCTGGTTCTTGCGAAGCTCCAGTCCCTCCCACTCATACAGCTGCTCCGACAATTCCTCGTTAAAGCTGCACGCCAGACAGGTTCCGTTCGGCATTGCAAACGCAATTGTACCGCAGTCCATCCGTATTCCGCTCGGGCCGTCCGCACAACAGCCGAGCGGAATCTCGTAGTGCAGCAGCCCATCCGTCACTCCGCCAAACGCACTCGCCGTTCCGGGCGTGACCTTCGGAGAACACATTCCCTCCGCGCGCACAATGCAGCAAAGCTCCTCATCCGTCAGCTGTGCCACAAAGTCCTCCATAGAGACCTTTCCGCCGCCGACATCCGAGAGACGATAGCCCTTGTCCCCGGTATATGCCCTCTCCGCAGGCAGTCTCTCCAGACGTCTCTGCGCCGGGTCTACCGTTCTGAGCGATGCCTGCTGCCACACAAGCTCATAGGTACCGTCAGCTTTTCGCTCCCCCGGCTTCATACAGTCGAACGCCGTAACCGGCGCCATTGCTTCCTCTAGTTCCGACAGAACCGTTGTCTGCGGAACCGTAAACGCCGCAGCCTTTTCAGCATCCCGCACATTCTCCCCGGCATAAAAGACATACTCTCCCGCCTCCAGAACGAAACAGGATTTCTTTCCGGTAATCCCGCTGTCGTCATAGGACGCAAAGCTGTCTGCCGGAACCCTGATCTCAAGGGTCTGGCTCTCTCCGGCGGCAAGTGTCTTCGTCTTCGCAAACCCGCAGAGAACCCTCGCAGGCTTTCCGAGTGCGCCCTGCGGTGCCTGACAATACACCTGTACAACCTCTTTGCCGGACGCTTTTCCTGTGTTTTTTACGGTAATTTCCGCAGTCAGTGTCTCTGTGACCGAACCGCTCATGCGCACACTTGTCTCAAAGGTCGTGTAGGAAAGTCCAAAACCAAAGGGATACAGTACCTTTTCCGGCGCAAAGGTGGAAAAGTAGCGGTAGCCCACATAGATGTCTTCTTTATAAAAATTCCTGTATGTATCGCCGTAACAGCTTGTGGACGGATAATCCGTAATGTCATAGGCAATCGTATCGGAAAGTCTTCCCGACGGAGACACCGCGCCGCTTAAAACATCGAGGACGCCGCTTCCGCCCTCCTGACCGCCCTGCCATACATAGAGCACCGCGGAAGGCTGATACTTCTCCACCCATTTCATGTCGATGATATTACCGACGTTGAGCAGCACAACCGTCCGGTCGAATACGCTGCACACTGTCTCCAGCATCTCCTCCTCTACCGCCGTCAGGAGGTAGCTTCCCGCTTCCACGAGATTATCCTTATCCTCTCCCGCCGTTCTGCCGATTACGATGACCGCAGTGTCGGATTCCCTGCGCGCATCCTCCGCAAGCGCTCTGGATACCGGCATTTCCTCCTGAAACCAAGGCTCCATTGCCCAGCCTGCCCCTGTGTCAAAGGGATGCTCCTCAAGCCACGCCTCGTACACCTGTTGTAAGGACAGGTTCAGCCGATAACGCCCATCCTTTTCAAGCGCCTCCCGGATGCCCGTGACATATGCCGTATTGACAAGACCTCCTGACCCCGTGCCGCTCTTATAGTAGCAGAACTGGCTTCTTCCAAACAGCGCAATGCTGCTGCCCGCAGGCAGGGGAAGGACATCCCCATCATTTTTCAGCAGAACAATTCCCTCCGCTACAGCCTCTCGCGCCTTCTTCGCGTACTCATTTATTGAAAAAACACTCTTGCCCATACAAATCCCTCTTTCCGTCGTCAGTGTAATATAATTCTACCGCATAAACATCTACTTTATATATACACCAACAGCCCGCCGGCGGTCAATGGAAAGAATAAATAACAGTTCAACCCCGGAGCATTCATTAATTTTTTTTTGACTTTACATCTATTGTGGAGTTCATAATATTGGTGACATGATTTCAAAGTCGGAAAGGTCAGATGATTATGGAAAAGAATTATACTACCGGCAGCGTTTATAAAAATGTACTCCTGTTTTCCCTGCCTTATCTGTTATCCTATTTCTTACAGACACTTTACGGCATGGCAGACCTGTTCATCATCGGTCAGTTCGAGGGTGTCGCCAGCACCACCGCCGTCTCCATCGGCTCACAGGTCATGCACATGCTCACGGTCATGATCGTCGGTCTCGCCATGGGAACGACCGTCAGCATCGGACAGGCCGTAGGCAGCGGCAACCGGAAACAGGCTGCGCAGAGCATCGGAAATACTGTGATTCTCTTTATGATCGTCTCCGTCCTGCTGATGTCGGTGCGGGGAAGCCGGAGCGTGCCGTGCAGACCCTGCGCTTCGCTATCCTGATCGCCGCAGGCTTCGGTCTCGTTGTCTCTATTGTAATGCAGTTTGCTGCGGAGCCGGTCGTCTCACTGTTTACGGACAGGAACGCGGCAGAAGGAGCCGATGTCATCCGTTCTGGCGGACAGTATCTCCGCGGCTACATCTGGGACTGTATTTTTGCAGGCATACATTTCAGCTTCAGCGGTTACTTCTGCGCCTGTGGGAAATCGGGACTGTCGTTTCTGCACAATATTATTGCCATCATGCTGGTGCGCGTTCCCGGCGTATACCTGACCTCGCAGCTCTTCCCGACGACACTTCTTCCGATGGGACTTGCCACGGCTACCGGCTCGCTCGTATCCGTCCTGATCTGCGTCGCCGCGTTCGCCGTGATCCAGCGCAAGGGCTACAGCTCTTAAGCTACAGTTGACGCCGCAGCGGAGCCGCCTGCGCATATTTCGACATTGGCACCTTATACAGGGCGAGCGTGATGAAATAATGCAGCACACAGGCTGCCGTGATGATTACAATTCCTGCAAACACCGTGAATGCAAATAAATGCTTCATTCCCGCAAACAGCTCTGTCCCCCACCCAATTGCGTTTCTGAAATAAACGCTGCTCAAAAGGGCAGGCACAAACAGGAGGATTGAAATCACAAAAAACTTATAAGCCACCGATGCAAATATAATGAGGAGCGCAGATAATGCCGCTACGAAAAAAAGTTCTCCGCAGATGATGTCCCTCCTCTCAGGCAGGACTGCCACACAGATAAATTCTGCGATAGAAACGATGAAATAACCCAGCAACGTTGAAAACAGATTAATGGCAGTCGGCACCGATGTCTGCAGACGCCTTTTCGCGGAGGATGCCTGTGCCATATTGGTGACACTGACGGAGCTCAGCATCTGTGTCAGAAACAGGGGACCAATCATAACGATATACCCGCCGGGCATATTACTTGCTACTCCGGACAGATTTACCCCAAGGGTCACAAACACTCCGAATACCACCATCAGAATTGCGATGGCAACGTTTGCCTTTACCATATAGGCATAGCGCATCAGTTTTATGCCCAGCTTCAAATCATTTATCATAATAACTTCCCTCCACCTTCTTCATAGCGGCCCGCACTGCAAGAAAGCTGATGCCGAACGCCAGCACAAGAAAAACAACCGTCAAAATTACCATAGTCTCCCATGCCGTCCACACGCACAGGATAAAATAAAAAATCAATGCGATGATTATTCCGACATATCCTGTCAGGTAATTGATCCACAGATAACTGTTGAACCGGGCAATCAGCGTCGCCGCCACCGACAGGGTGTAACAGATCAGCGTCAGAAGCAGCCATATGCCGACTCCACCGAGCACATTCCGTTCTCTGCCTCCCCAGCCCACAAGCTCCGACACACCAAGTACTGCTGCCGCTGCCAGAAGCCTTCTCACAAGATCGAACCGCAGCGCATTCCGCATAACATCCATTCCCTTCGGAGATGTCTTCAGGTAATCGATCTTCTCCACATCCTTATCCTGTATTCCCCCGAGATACCAGTTGTCTGCCACCGTCTCGATCATGATCAAAACCATGACTGTTGCAATGTTCCTTATTGCAGCCCATTCACCGATTGGCAGAAACTGCAGTCCGATCAGCAAAACAGGCAGGACACCGAACACCAATATTCTATACCAGAACGAAGTAAAAACCAGGTAGCTTTTTATTTTCCATCTCATACCGCACATCCCCTCTACGCAAATTTCAGGCTTGTGTTCGCCTTCATGACTCCCACACTGATCTGGGACAAGGTCGGTGTCTCGATCACTACATCCATTCCCGCCAGCTGATCCAGCTTTTCTGCAAGACAGATTCCCTCAAAGCCTAAGGAGGTCTTAGACATGGTATACAATACCTTCTTTGCCGCATCCGCGTCCGCCGCCTCGCCCTTCACGAGAAGATATTTCTCTTTCAGATCTTCAACGAAGCCCTGCTCCACAACCGTCCCGTGCTCCATGATAATCGCATAATCCGTCACATTCTCCATGTCGGCGATATTATGTGTGGAGAAAAATACGGAATGGCTGCCGTTCCCCTGCTCCAGATATTCCCGGATCAGGTCACAGAGCTTGTCGCGCATCAGCGGATCAAGCGGAGATGCCGGTTCATCCAGAATCAGAAGCTCTGTATCTCTGGCAAGAACTGCCGCCAGCATCAGCTTCATCCTGTTTCCGTCCGAAAGCTCCTTTACACTCTTCTTCACATCCGTCGGGATTCCCAGTTCCTCACAGATCGCATGAAATCTGTCGCTGTGGAAATTCTCAAACAGCAGTCCGCTGATCTCCTCCACCTGCTTTACCGTCCAGTGGGGAAGAAAATAGCCGCCCGGTCCGGTGTAACCGATCTTTTCCTGCACCCTGCCATCCAGCATCCTCTCATTGTCGAAATAATTGACCTCCCCTTTGAAATCCAGCCGGATCCCCGCCAGAATATTCAACAGCGTCGTCTTGCCCGCACCGTTTTCTCCGATCAGGGCAGTGGCAAAGCCCTGCGGAATCTGTAGTCCGGGAATTGAAAGCTCAAAGCCCTTAAATTTCTTTTTTAAGTTGGTTGCCTGTATTACCTGTTTCGTCTCCATATGAATAACCATACCTTTCCGTGATCTGCAAACTTTTAGCTACTTCCGTACCTTGTGCAGGCACAATTTCATATATATCTTTAGTCTTCTATACTCAACAGCGCTTCCAGCGTCTGCTTCAGCTCCGTGTGGGACATCCCCGCCAGATCCGCCGCGTGGATCGCCTCCTGTAGGGCTTCCTCCACCTTCCGCATGTGCTGCTCCTTCAGCATTTCACTGTCCTGCGCATTGACATAGAAGCCCTTGCCCTGTGACGCCGTCACAAGTCCCTCCGCCTCCAGCTGTTCATAGGCCTTCATCGTTGTAATAACGCTGATCTTCAAATCCCTTGCCAGCCCGCGGATCGAGGGAAGGTAGTCACCCTCCTTCAGCTTCCCCGCAAGAATGTCTGCCTTCAACTGGTCAGCTATCTGTTGATAGATCGGTATTCCTGAATTCTGCAATAGCTTCAATGTTATCACCCCTTCAACTGTTTATGTGTTATATATACAGCATAATCAGTGCAATGTCAATAGTTATTTCCAAATAAAAAGAAAAGATACTTTGCCACACATGACAAAGTACCTCTCCTTATAGCGGAAACAATCGTCAAAGCTCTGAAAGTTCTATATAGCTACCCTCATCCCCGGTACATATCACCTGATGAGCCAGCCGCGTTTTTGCCTGATCTGCCCAAATGCCCGCATAATTACTATGAATGCAATACTGTGGAAAGTCTGACGATGAAATATCCAGGCGAATACAGCTTCCCGGCTGAATTGTCCACACAATGTCCCAGAAATCCACACAGACATTTACATATTCCCCCGGTAAATACGTTTTATTTTCCGGCATATCAGCCGCTATAGTTGTAATACCACTGCGAATATTGTATGCCCTTCCATCTGGAAATACCTCACAGAGTTTAGCCGTAAAAGCTGTATCGTCTACGTCCGTGCGAACCTTAAGGTGTACTTTTATCTGTCCGCCTAACGAAAGCTCCTCCTCCAAAGGTTCACTGACAAAACTAATAACGTCCGGACGATAGTTTTCCTCCGGCTGCAAAAGCGATCCCGCTTCTGCAATCATAGTCAGCACACTCTCCGCACCGTGTGTCGGGCACGGGTTCTGCGGATCATATTCAAAAGAAATTTCACCCTTATCTCCGGGTAATGTATCCAGTCGTCTACCGCTGTTTAAAAAATACTTTTTTGTTTTGTTAGATGTAATCGGCCAGTTTTCCCTATGGGAAAACTGCCACATGTTTCGGGCTTATATATCATCATGTAAAGACGCGTGCTGTCTGACATAGGCAGATAGCTCTCTTCCACCCTAAACTGACAGGGCTTGCCAGTCATTCCACATTCATCGAATTGTTCCTTGATATTCAATGTCTTCTACCCCCTCTCTACCAGAGCTCTTGTTTTTTCCTTCATCTTCATCAGTCCTATAGAAACAAGCAAAATTGCCGGAAAGACACAGCCTGCCAGCATCCCTGCCTTTAAATTGTCGCCTGCATTCTGTGTTACAAATCCAACCAGACATGGACCGATCGATCCTCCCATATCCCCCGCCATAGCAAGCAAAGCAAACATCGCGGTTCCGCCAAGGGGAATCCTAACTGACGCAATGCTGATGGTTCCCGGCCACATAATGCCGACCGAAAACCCACAGACAATACATCCCGCAAGCCCCAGCAATGGGTATCCGCCCAGAGCAGCAAGCAAATAACAGATGAGACATAAAATGCCCGATCCCAGCATGAATTTCATTAAATCGATCTTTTCGCCATACTTACCATAAAATAATCTGCTTATACCCATGGCAACTGCAAACAGACACGGACCCACAATATCTCCAACGCCCTTTGATAGTCCTAATGCAGATTCTACATACGCAGATGCCCACTGCGCCATAGAAAGTTCACTTGCCCCTGCGCATACCATCAGAACAAGAAATATCCAGAAAAGGGGGATTTTGCATAGCTGCCCGATGCCAAGTCCCTTTCCTTCCTCTGTCAAACGTTCTATTGGGCATGTGATAAAATTGTATACATTAAATAACGGAATCAATGCCCATATGCACGCAAGAATCTTCCAATGTTCAATTCCGAAAGCGGCAAAAAATGCAGTGGAAAGCAAAATCACTCCTACCGCTCCCCAACAATAAAATGAGTGAAGCAGGCTCATGACACTGTCCTTATTTTCAAAGGGACATGCCTCCACGATCGGACTTACCAGTACCTCAATCAGGCCACTTCCCATAGCATAAACCACCACACTGAGTACAATTCCCAGATAGGGATCTGCCAGCAGATCCGGTAAAATGGCAAGACCAATCAGACCGACGGCCGACAATACTTCCGATGTAACGACGCACCTTCGATAACCGATTTTATCAACAAACCTTGCACAAAACAAATCCACCAAAAGCTGCGTGAAGAAAAAAGCAGTTGAGATAAAAGCAATTTTTCCAAGCGAAATCCCATAGGTTCTGTGAAACGTCAAAAACAGTAATGGCGCAAAATTTGCTGATATTGCCTGTGTAATGAATCCAAGATAACAGGCTATCAAAGTTTTTTGGTATTTGTTCCTCATAATATCCGTCCCTTTCCTCTTTTATTTATGAGTTTTTTGTAACTGTCTGTATAATATCTCTAAATTCTAAACAATGCATTGAAAAAAACAGCAGATTTATTGTAAAATATCGTAAAGAGAACGATATGGGAGACGCTAATGAAATTTAATACATTCTATAATAAAATTATTACTGACGAGACATTAATGGAAACAATACAACATGGTGAAAGTGATTATCCTTTTCACTTCTACTACGATAATCTGTCACTCTACGATTTTCATTGTGTGGAATGGCACTGGCATACAGAATTTGAGTTTGTATTTGTGGAATCAGGAACTGTAGTTTTCGGAGTTGGGGAAAAACAGTTTTCTTTACCAGCTGGTTCCGGAGTATTCATCAATTCAAAGGTTTTACACCGCTACTATTCTGATGAAGAGGCGATTGTTCCGAATTTTGTATTTATGCCGGATTATATTGCTGTCCAAAACAGTTTAATTTACAAGAAATATATTCTGCCAGTTCTGTCTTCTTCATTGGATTATCAGGTTTTCGCACCTGAAATTCCATGGCAGGCTGAGGTACTGGCAGTCATGAATGAAATCATCTATGTCCAGGAGGCAGAATCCGGTATAGAACTCATCACTTCTTCTCTGGTGCAAAGGATGTGGGATTTATTATACAGAAACGTTAATGACAAACCTATCAGGGAAAACAATGGCGCATCTATTGCTTCTCAGGGAAGACTGCAGCTAATGATGCAGTATATCCATCAGCAATTTTCCATGAATATTTCACTGGAAGACATAGCAGGACATGCAATGGTAAGCAAGAGTACCACGCTCAATCTTTTCCGAAAATATTTGCATATCACGCCTATAAACTATCTGATCAATTATCGCTTACAGGAAGCCGCAAAGCTGCTCTCCTCCACCGAAAGGAAAATACACGTTATTTCAAAAGAAGTCGGATTTGAAAGCGTTGATTACTTTTGCAAAGCCTTTAAAAAATACTATAGCATGACTCCCACCGAATACCGTAAAAACAGAGATAGACAATAGTATTCCAGTCCCTTCATATTCTTTTCTTGACAAACGTACGATTTCGGACGAACTGACAAAAGGAGGGATTTTATGACACATGCTTCCAAAGAAATGAGACGGTTTAACTACCTGATCAGCGAGACAGAGGCCGCCTACCACGAAATGTCCTTGAAGCTTGGCTTATCCGACAGCTGCATGAGAATCTTATATACATTGTATGAAAACGGTAATTGCTGTATGCTGTGGGACATCTGCTATCTGACGGGCATGAGCAAGCAGACGCTCAACTCTGCCATCCGCAAGCTCGAGCAAGAAGGCATTCTCCGGACGGAAAATGCCGATGCTAAAAGCAAGCGTCTGCGTCTTACTGATAAAGGTGCGCTTTATGCCGCTCAAACCGTCGCAAAGATCATTGCGGCGGAAAACAAAATTCTGTCTTCGTGGGAACCTGCTGATGTGGAAAAATATCTTATGCTGACCGAAAGGTTTCTGAATGAGCTCCGCGACGAGACGAGGCGCCTTGAACCCTCCGGTCACACTGAAAGCCAATAACTGGAAAGGAGAACTGAAAATGTCCGCAAAAATTCAACTATCAGACCATTTTACCTATCGGAAGCTGTTCCGATTTACGCTGCCTTCTATCGTCATGATGGTATTCACTTCCATCTACGGCGTTGTAGATGGCTATTTCATCTCAAACTATGCCGGGAAAACCGCCTTTGCCTCTGTCAACCTTGTAATGCCCTTCATCATGATTCTCGGAGGAATGGGCTTTATGATCGGCACCGGCGGCACCGCACTGGTATCCGTCGTTCTGGGTCAGAAGGATCACGAGCGCGCAAACCGCTATTTCTCCATGATGATTTACCTTACTGTCATTATGGGCGTGATCCTCTCTGTGCTCGGTTTTACCTTTATGAAATCCATCGCTGTCCTTCTCGGCGCCACGGAAGAAATGCTCGCGGACTGCGTTCTGTACGGACGGATTGTTATCAGCTTTACCACGGCGTTCATGCTGCAAAATGTCTTCCAAAGCTTCCTGATCGCCGCTGAGAAGCCGAAGTTCGGTCTGGTCGTGACGGTAATTGCCGGTGCGACCAACATGATTCTTGACTGGCTGTTCGTCGGTGTCTTCGGCTGGGGTGTCGCTGGCGCTGCCGCTGCCACCGGATTAAGTCAGTGCGCGGGCGGTCTTGTCCCTCTGATCTATTTCCTGTTACCGAATAAGAGCCTGCTGCGGCTTACACGGACAAGACTCGAGCTTATTCCGCTTTTAAAGGCATGCGGAAACGGCTCCTCAGAGCTTATGAGCAATATTTCCTCCTCGATTGTCAGCATGATCTACAATTTCCAGCTGCTGAAATATATCGGAGAGAACGGTGTGTCCGCCTTCGGAGTGCTGATGTATGTGCAGTTTATCTTCGTCGCCATTTTTATCGGCTACTCCATTGGCTGCGCCCCGATTGTCTCCTACCATTACGGTGCAGGGAACTCCCCGGAGGTAAAAAATATGCTGAAAAAGAGTATGCTGCTCATGGGAACGCTGGGGATCCTGCTCTCTGCACTCGCCTTCTGCCTCGCAGAACCGCTGGCAAAGATCTTCGTGGGCTACGATGCCGAGCTTCATGCGCTGACAAGCCATGCCTTCCGGCTGTTCTCCTTCTCGTTCCTGCTTGCCGGCTTTAATATTTACTGCTCGTCCTTCTTTACAGCGCTGAATAACGGCGCGATTTCCGCAGCGGTGTCCTTTCTGCGGACGCTGGTTTTCCAGACCTCGGCTGTTCTGATACTGCCGCTCATCCTGAATGTCGATGGCATCTGGCTGTCAAACGCATTTGCGGAAGTCTTCGCCTTTGCGATTTCTGCGATCTTCCTGATCGCTAAACGGAAGAAATATCACTATATGTAGTCTACTGCAAATGCTTATATTCCGGCAGATAAGCAGTTATATATGGCACTGAAAATTGCGGACGGGTTATTTCCCTTCCGCAATTTTTGCCTTACTGTCCTCTCGCACCATGTCCCGCAGCGCGGTCATGTACTCCGAAAAGCCCACTTTATCGTTTCCATAGGTCATCTGCAAATCATATTCCAGCGGTATCCATGTGCTCAGCGAAGATTCGTTGTGCTGGATCAGTGCCTCGATATTATCCAGCGCCTTATAAATCTTTGCCTCCAGCGTTTCCCTCGCCGCCATCTCCGCATACAGGGCGGTCATCTCCGCTGCAAAGGGTTCCGGCAGTGATTGAACCCACTCCTTTAGCAAAGCTTCTTCCCTGCCCTCATCGGCAGACGTCTTATCAAATGCCGGAATGTCCCCGGTGAACGCCTCACCGATGTCATGGATCAGACACATCTTCAACAGCTTTTCCAGATTCGCTTCCGGGAACTCATCACTGACAAGGTACGCCATCAGCGCCAGCCTCCACGAATGCTCCGCAACGCTCTCATGCCGTCCGCCGGAGGTATAGCAATGCCTCGTGGCATCCTTCAGCCTCTCCGCAACCGCCAGTGTTTCAATTAGTTTTCTCGCTTCCATTTTTTCCTCATTTCTGCGCACGCTCTTTGCGCATAGTCTAATATACCTCCTTCGCATCCGGGGGCAGCTCCCGCACATGCTCCAGATAACCTCGCGCCGCCGCTGCCTCCTTCTCGTTATAGGTAAAGCCTAGCCGGTTCGCAAGCTCTCGCGCGACACTGTCCACCATGTCACACATACGGAAGACTGCCTCCCACGCTTCCTCGACATCTCCCCCGAAGTAGGTGCTGAGATAGCGGTCATACTCTCCTTCATCAAGCCATCTGTACAGATATTTTGCCGATTTTCCCACACTGACGGTAAAGTCCGTTTTAACGCCCGCCTTCCATGACAGGAGCTTTTCCAGCTGCTTTCTGACAACCATGTTCGTCATGTCCTGCACATATGGCATTTCCTTTCTCCACAGTCCTTTGGCTATATTATTGCTGCACCACCAGTATTCATTGCAACATGCCAGAAAATCCGCCTCTGAAGGTCTCTTCACATAATGCTCCTCATCTGTCGCCTCAGGGATTTCGGGTAAAATATGATGCTTGTCAAGAAGAATCCTGCACAGCTTGTCCTCAAGAATATGCTTTTCCGCATATTCCGGCGACTGCACGGTAAGATCAACCCTGTTTCCATCCGTAAACTGCATCAGCCAACCGTAATGATCTCTGTTCTCAGAGAGAGACCCCTGAAATTCATCCGGAAATTGCATATACAATACTTCTCCGAATTTTGTATACCATTTTTCCCCCTCATTAATAAAAGGCATTATATCCTTCACAACGAATACAATATCATAGTCCTGAAAGATATCCTGCACGGCATTTCGGTTTGTCCGTGACCCATTCATGTAAATTGCAAGAATTCTGTCATCTTTATCGGCTATCTCCCGAAACAACTGATACATTTTCTGTTCACTTCTCATTGTGTTCCTCCTTGGAAACGATTCATCTACTAATTATTATAAAGTAACCAGCCCTCCTTGCCAACTTTAAAGTTTCTATTCAGAAACACAGCGATTCCGTCCCGGTCGTTGTCAAGCGTCACCGCATCCGCCTCAGCCTGCACCGCCGCCGGGGCGTTTCCCATGGCAACGCCCTGTCCGGCAGCTTTTAGCATCTCGAGATCGTTATAACCATCCCCAAATGCCAGTGTCTGCCCCATCGGAATATTCCTTGCTCCACACAATAGCTTCATCGCCTGTGCTTTATTCACTCCCGCCTGTGTAATCTCCAGCAATCTGTCAGACGATCTCGCAACAGTATATTTCGGAAACCTCTGACGCACCGTTTTTTCCACCGCCTCAATGCTCGCCGGAGAACATATGCACAGTATCTTCGCTATCTTCGTCGTCTCGTCCAGCTCCTTCACTCTTCCTTCCCGCGCCCTCACTCCGACGATTCCCTCTTCCCGCACAACGGCAGGAGCTGTCCTTGATTTTATGATCCATTCCTCTGCCGTGTAAAGATTCCATGTCACACCCGGCCAAAAAGCTTCCATAAAAGACACAATATCGCACGCCTCCCTTACTGACAACCCTTTTTCATAGCATAGTCTTCCTTCCTCATCCATGATCAGAGCGCCATTGCAGGCAATCATGCAGCATTTAAAACCATTCTGTTGCATGATTGGTCTGATCCCGGCAGGACTTCTTGCTGAAATCAGCGCAAACAGTATTCCGTTGCTGATGTTTTCCCTGATCACTTCCGCTGTTTTCTTCGTGACGACATGCTCCGAATTTAACAGCGTTCCGTCAATATCACTGAATATCGCTCTGTATTCCAAATCCGCTTCCTCCTGATCATCCGTTCTACGGCTTCACCCGCTTTATCCGTTTCCTGATTCAAAAATATCACACTTTAACACATTCCTATGTGTTGCTTTCTGTTCGTTTTTGATTATAATTAATCATATGGATGTTACATAGAACATTATAAGTGCTTACAGAAAAGGGATACAACATGAATGATTATTCAGAATTGACAGCGGCGCGCAGACGGGAGCGCATTCTACAGCTTTTGCAGGAAAAGGAAGAAGTATCTGTCAAAGCCTTATCTAAGGACTTCTGTGTGTCTGAAATGACTATACGCCGAGATCTACACCTGTTGGAGGCACAGGGGCTTGCCGTCGTACACTACGGAGGTGCCAGTCTCTGTAATTACCGTCCAATGTTTCAGGACTTTTCCAACCGTCAGGAAAAATTATATAAAAATAAGCTTGCTATTGCCCGCACAGCCGCAACTAAAATCGAGCGGCATGATACTCTCTTTCTGGACGCAAGCACCACCATTCTGCTGATGCTCCGGTTCCTACCGGATTACCGGCTGACCGTGATTACAAACTCTCTGCCGGTCGTAGAGCAGCTCTACCGCAACACTAATGTCAGTCTGCATATCGCGCCCGGCTGCTATCAGACCCAGTATGGCGGTCCTCTGGACTATTCTACTGCAGATTATGTCGGCAAGTTTCATTATGATAAGGCCTTTTTCGGAACCTCTGCCATTGATGCCGCCTTTGGCGTCTCCGCGACACGCGAGATGGAGGGTGCCGTCAAATCGCGCGTTTACGCATGTGCCGACAACTGTTATCTGCTCACTGACCACACAAAGTTCGGGAAGAAAAATCCGATCAAATACAACGATGTCAGGGATTTTCGCTGCATTTACGCAGACAGTGAACTGGATGTCAGACAGCGGGAACTGATCGCCCGGCACGACGGCAGATTGATCATCTGCCAGTAGAAGGCTTGTCCCAATACAGTTCCGCCTTTTCCTGCGCCCGCTCTCTTGTGAGTGTGCAGTTTTTCATCAGCTTTTCCACCGCCTCCTCCCGGCTTCTCCCATATTCACAGCACAGGGAGACTATCGCTTTTATGACGTTTTCTTTTTCTCGTTCGGTGTTCTGACGTTCTAATTCCGCCTTCCGGCGTTCATTCTCCGTGTTCTGACGTTCCTGCTCCGTATTCCGGCGCATCTCCTCACGCATTTTCTCACGCATTTCCTCACGCATTTCCTCACGCACTTCCTCACGCATTTCCTCACGCACTTCTTCCCTTACTTCTTTAATCACCTCGTCGCGCACTTCCTCCCGTGCGTACTTCCGCTCTTCCTCACGGAGCAGCTTAAAGTCCCGCTCCTTGTCATACTCATAAATACTCATCTTGAATACCTCCGCTCTCTGCTTCAGCAGGAAATCCTTCAATACATTATTCCTTATGCAGTCCTCTATCGCCCGCTCCACCGCCTCCTCCAGCGGCATGAGCTTCACATATTCCCTGACCTTCTCCACATAAATCATGTATTCCTTTAAGATCGGGCACTTCTCCTTTAAGTCCTCATTCCTCCCGCGGTTGATGTTATAAACCTGCACCTTCAACTCTAACTCCGGCTCCCCGTTCTTCGTCTCAAAGGCATCCGACAGCTTCAGCTCCATTCTGTCCGGTATATCCTCTGTTCCATTATACAGAACAACAAAACGCGGCGCAGGAATCCTGATCTGCCGGGAGCTGTAAAGCGGTCTGTCCTTTACAAATGCCTGCAATAAATCCGAAACGAGGAAAATACATCGGCCGCTGTGCCGCCCGTTTTCTTTCCTCCTGCTTTGTAATTGTTTTTGTGTGATTTAAAAGCATGGATTTCAGAAAACTCCTGTTTTCATTTACAGACAAATACAGAATGTATTTGCAATAATTAGAAACAAACCGCCTGCTCCGGGCAGACAGCGTCAGATATGGATTATTGAAATTAATGCTTTGAATATATACTAACACGCGAATATCTATTAGTCAACTATGAATCTGCTCCGGCTTCAAAAAAACGGGACGAGTCGCCCCGCCCCATTTAAGAGTTGTATTGTTTTTATTGAACCTTTAGTCATGTAATCCCTTTAACAATGGAATCAACATGAGCAGTACCACAATACCCACAATTCCAATGACAATACCAAGTACCATCTTTGCAAATACCATGCACAGACACATTCCCACACCAAAAAGTAATGCGCCGATGACTCCTAACAGAGTTGCGCCGATTGTCTTTCCACTAAGTTTAACAGGCGCCTTGCCTTCCATTTTTCTCCAGACACCTACTGTAACAAGCATAAGTACCAGACCAATCACACCACTGACAATTCCCTGATTTCTCATGCCCCATTCCGGCAAGAGTGCCATGCACATTCCCAGCGCAAAAAATACCCCGCTGATCGTTCCTAAAATTAACGCTGCAAAATTACTCTTCTTCATCTTAATATCCTCTCTTTCTTATTTTGTTATAGCTGCTGCCTGACGCTTTTCCTGATCTTCCCGAAGCCGTTTCTTTGCATCTTCAACTGATTCACCATCGTGTGTCAGATACTGATCAACAAATGCATCTTCGATCTTTTTATAACCTCCGACTACTGTTTGCTCAATTTTTTTGTAACCTCCTACCACTCCTTCCGCAATCTTTTTATTGGCTGCGACCAATTTTGATTTTGCCATTTTGAAATCCTCTCTTTCTTTTTTGATGTTGTCTATATCATAGACTGTGTTTATTTGTGATTCGTTTGAAATGTGTTTCCGAATTGTTAATATACAAATTTTTTAAATACAATACTGCTGACCCTAAAGGCAAAGGGACTGTTATCACAATGCTGTCCTTGCCGGAGGATTTGGACTATACCCTTACGGGGTTGTCCGCATATAATTTAGTTGCATTGCTATGCGAGGAAACCGCATACCGGATGTTTCAAAAAACGCCTCTATGTGGCTCATTCCGAAATTTTTGTATTTCTTGTAATATCCCGTGCTTAATCCGTAGTATATGGGTGAGGCAGAAAGGAAGTGATGATTTGAACGACAGCAAAATTATTGATTTGTTCTATGCGCGCTCTGAACGGGCAATCATGGAGCTGTCCGCGAAGTATGGAAATGTCTGCAACAAGATTGCAAAAAATATTTTGAACAATATCCTCGACGCGGAGGAATGTGTTAATGACGCTTATTTAGGAGCATGGAATACAATACCGCCTCAAAATCCAAACCCATTGCTTACCTATATCTGCCGAATTGTCCGCAACCTCTCCATAAAAAAATATCATGCGAATACATCAGTCAAGCGCAACAGCTTTTACGATGCAGCTTTAGACGAACTGGAGGAATGTTTATCATCCTCTGAAAGCGTAGAGGAGGAGATTTCCGCAAAGGAGCTTACCCGGCTGATTGACTTATTTCTTGATACATTGGACGCAGAAAGCCGAATACTCTTTGTCCGTCGATATTGGTATTCCTGTTCTATTTCAGAGCTTGCGGAACAGTTTCGTTTGAAAAGCAATACCGTGTCAGTACGACTTTCCCGCATTAGGGACAAACTACGGAATTATTTGAAGAAAGAAGGAATTACAGTATGAAACGTGAAGATATTTCCGAGGCTGTTGGTAACATCAGCACAAAGCATATTCAAGAAGCCGCCCCCTGCATGAGGGTGAAGAAAAAGCCAGTATGGATGAAATGGGGAGTAGTTGCAGCAGCCGTTTTTTGTTTCTTTTCTATGACTGCCTTTGCAATCGGTTCGTTTTCCTCCCTATCCGGGGATGACCTTTCCCTGTCGGCCACATACGAGGGGAACGGTGTGGTTTCCGTTCAAGTAGAAAATAGGTCTGACAAAGAGCTTAATTTTCAATCGAAACTTAAACTAATGCGCTGGTCTACCAGCGAGGAAGTTAAACCGCTTTCGGGAAAGGTGTCTTTCAGTAACACCGAGATACCCACTAACTCAAGCGGTACGATGATAATTGACCTTTCAGATGCCTACGATATGACGCTGCTGGAAACGCCGATTTTAGACGATGACTGGTACTATTTCGTGCTGACAAACAACAATTTCATGTTCGGACAGGATTGGATGTGTACTGTTGAGTTTGCAGAACCTATCCCAACCGTCAAAGTTGATCCAGAACCGATTACTCCCGTTGACGCTGACGCGGAACTCGTAGCAAAAATTACAGAGGAATTAAGACCATACTTTGAAAGCTACACCTTGGATGTTAACGAGAGAGACCGACTTGCTGACGAATATCTGGAACTATGCCAGAAGTTGCTGGGACAACTGGATGTAACCATCATACCCTCCGTGTCTCCTTACGAGTTGACTTTGGTTGACAGCGATGAAAACGTCCTTTTTGACCCTACTGTGCCTACGGATATGCAGTTACAGCTAACTGGTCTACATCGCCGGTCAACAGACGGGTATGACAAAATGATTGGCTCCTCTTCTGAAGAATGTGCGATGGTTTTAAGCGCCTACATCCCGCAGCGCAAAGGTGAAATCGACGGCGGCGCGGATATACCCTTGATTTATGTTTTCACATACGAAAAAAATGAAATCAAAACCTCACAGGACTATGCCTTTATTCGCGGCCAACTTATGACCTTTGAACAGATGGAGCAGTACAAGATTTATGGGGACGAACAGTATGTCTGCTATGATGTCAGCGACTTGTTCTATTCCGATCTCCGTCAGTATGTAGAAAGCATGGTTAGCCAGAGGAGCGATGTTTACTTTGACGAACAGATCTGGGAGCGCGTTCAGAACATTTATAACTACTATCGGGATAACATGGGAACGCTTCTCGGTTATAGAACTGACACAGAACACGGAACAACAGAGAATGTAACCGGAAAATAAACCGTACACTTGTGATAGCTTGCCGGAGTATCGAATGAGGTCAAAAGCTCCGCTAGTCTAAAATTGTCTGAATGTGTGGAAACCCTGAAAACAATTCCGACAATTTCAGACAGTTGGGGCTTTTACCCCAAAAGCCGGAATGCTTTATCACAGACCTCGTATGCTTCATCATACTTTGCCTCAATCAGCGGATTTATCTTTTTTATTCTCCGCTTTTTTACCATCTTGTAGCTAAAATACGACGCTCCCCAGAGAAAAAAGCCCGGAATCGCAAGCAGTATCATAAGCCATACGATTGGCGGTGTGTTGGTCACTGCAAAGACAGAGCCTGCCACAAATCCACAGCCCACCAACCCGCAGCTTATGGATACCATTGCCGGAACTGAATCTTTGGAAGCCTCCAGCATCGCAATCTCCTTCATGCAGGATTCATAATGCTGCTGTAAGCGTGCTAATTCAACTTTGTTGATAATGTGCCTGCTCCGTTTCATATGAAGCGTGACTTTTCCCATATTTTTCTCCGACTGCATATTCTCATCCTGCTTCCATCCAAACCTCCGATAACCATCCATATATTGAGAACACAACTGTTCATCCACAGTTACATTCAAATAATCGAAACTGTCAATTATATGTTCACTCATGCTCTGATAAACGCTCCTCCCTTTCTGCCTTTGGCATGATAACAGTAAAGGTACTTCCCTCTCCCGGCTTACTCATCACTTCAATCTTATAATTATTTAACTGCAATACCCTCAGAGCCAACGCCAGTCCTAAGCCGTTTCCCGCTGTGGCATGGGAGGTATCCCCCTGATAAAACTTTTCAAAGATATGCTTTTTTGTCTCTTCCGTCATCCCACACCCGGTATCCGTGACAGAAACCCGGATTTCATTTCCATCCGATTTCTCCGTTAATGTAATCCTTCCACCCGGTTCTGTGAATTTTACCGCATTGGAAAACAGATTGTTCCATACAAGCTCCATCAGGTCGGGATCTGCCGATATTTCCGCGTAATCCTCCATATCTGCGTCAAATTCCATATTCTTTTTTTCCCATGCAGATTCATAATTGATTGCACATTGCGCAAGCTGCTCACAAACATCATAGTTTTGCATAACAGGAGTAATGGTCTGCTTTTCCAGCTTATTCAGCTTCAGGATATTGCTGATCAGATCTGCCAGCCGTTTCGATGTGTGGAAAATCATTTCCGCATATTCTTTCTGCTGTTCTTCCAAATTTTCCCCACATAAAAGCTCCGCATTATTCTGAATAATAGAAAGCGGTGTCTTGATTTCATGAGAGACATTGGAAAAGAAATCTGTTTTCAAAGTCTCTATGCTTCCCAGTTCCTCTACCATCTTATTAAAATCCATCAGCATATAATCCAGATAATCCAGATGTTCCGATATATGCAGTGGCGCAATGTAAATCGAAAAATCCCCTTCCGCCACTTTTTTCGTAGCCTCCGCCAGCTTGTGCATCGGTTCTTCATAGACTCTCCGAATCTGCTTTCTGGTGAAAAGAGTCAGTCCCACCGCCACCGCCGACCAGTATAAGATCGGAGTCAACGTCTGCACCAATTTATTCCATCCAAGCGTATTCATTCCGACAATCAAGCCGGTATGAATTCCACTCATAAGCAATAAAACAATCAGATATACAAAAAAGAGAGAGGGAGGAAATCTGCTCTCCCGCACTTTGTTTTCAAAAGATTTCTTCCCATTCATAGAAGCACCGCCTTATAACCCAGACCTCTGACCGTCTTGATTTCAAAACCATTACACTCTGAGAACTTATCTCGCAGTTTTGTTACATACACATCCACGGCACGCAGACTTGTACCGGAATCAATGCCCCAGAACTCATCCATAAGCTGTGCCCTGGAAAATGTTTTATTCGGATAGGACAATATTTTGTACAGAATATTAAACTCTCTTGTTGTAACCGGAATTTCCTCTCCATTTACCATAGCCGTCATTCCATCCGCATCCAGCTCCAGATTTCCAACGGTAAGTTTACGTTCCATCTCAATATTTGCTCTTCTTAAAAGTGCCCGCACGCGCATTTCCAGCTCTGCAAGCTCTACCGGCTTTACCATATAATCATCTACACCAAGCTGAAAACCTCTTCTCTTGGAGGGCAGATCATCCCTTGCCGACATAAAAAGAATCGGGACATGCCGGTTTACCTGACGCACATTTTCTGCAAACTCAAAGCCATCCACGTCCGGCATCATAATGTCCGAAATAATCAGGTCATACAGACTGTTATACATTTCATCATAAGCCTCATTTGCGCTTAATACCCCTTTTGTCTCAAACCCACAGTCACTCAGATAAGTGCAAACTGCCTGATTTAAGTTTTTGTCATCATCAACTACAAGGATATGTATCATTTGTTATTCTCCTTTTTTCTGTTTAATGTATTCTTTGATTTATGAACCATGTAGATGCCCAAAGCAAAAATCATCAGGCAGACTCCCGCACCTGTAAGCGCATTCGTAATGGGAATCATTGTTCCTGAATTTTGCCCAAAGGCTGCAAACATTGCTGTCTGCAGGGACAATATGGAAACCAGGGCATCTGCATAGCTGATATTGCGAAGGGTCACTAAAAGAATGGATTTTTCCTTTCGTGCCTTGATCATATTCGCGATTGCCATACCCAGCTTGTAAAACGTATATGTTGCTACTGCGTAAATCATAAGTCCCGGATATGACTTCCCTCCCTGCCCTGACACAAGCATAATAACTGCTCCTCCTAAGGCTATACTTGAAATTGAAAGTATGACTCCGCAATTTCTATGTACTCTCCATGACCTTACTTCCAGACTATCTTCTTTTTTCCGGCGGCTATTTTTTTCCGTATGCCCTTTCCCCCATGAAACTGTTCCATCATACACCTTTCTTGCATAAGAAACTGACAAAAAACGCATTACACACAGCAGAATATAATATGCCGACAAAGAGCCACACCATGCGGAACGATTCGTGACTCCAATGATACCATTGAAAATAGCGTAGATCAGATTTAGTCCCATTCCCGGCACTGTAAATAATACGGTGCGAAGTCTGGTATCGGTAATCAAAGTGTTGGCTATCCGATTCTTTTTCGTAAAGGGCAACAGCACCACTTTTACAAAAAATAGAATTCCTTTCACCCCTAAAGTACAGGTACATACAAATCCCGCTGCCGCAAAAGCATACAGGATAATACTGACCGGCTGCGGAAAAGAAGCGTAAATAGCCATTATGACCTCCCTAACACTGAAATTATAACATATCCTATCGGGTAATCATTTGCAAAATGTTTGAGAATTGTTTCAGAATTGTTAATTCAGGTATTTTCCTTTTTTCTTCTTTTTTTATGGGTAGTCTTCTTGTAATTCTGTCTGCTTTTTGTTATACTAATAGGGTAACGTCCCTTCGGGGACAAGTCAAGCAATCTGATAAGGGGGAAGATTGAAAAAATGGTAAAGAAATACGAAGGTTTATTTCAGATCGGTGAAATAGCGAAACTACTCGGCGTGACGCGAAAAACGATTCTGATCTATGAATCAAAGGGCTTGCTCTCTCCTGCGGTCAAGGATAAAAACACCGGCTACCGTTACTATACCGCAGACAATATGACGCAGATCCGCTCCATCCGCTCATTGCAGGCACTCGGTCTGTCTCTGGACGAAATTGCGGAATATTATTATCAGGTGGACAATATTGATGTCCCTCTGAAAAAGATGTTGGAGCTGCGGGCGATTGTTGACCGCAATATCCAGCTGTTGCAGATACGGGCATCCAAGCCCGGCGATATGACTATTCACAGCGTAACACTTCCGCAGCAGGTATGCTTTTGCCGCCGGTATCAGTGCAAGGACGTTGCCGAGGCGACAAGGAGCCTGCATGATACCTATATTGCCGCCGCAAGAACCGGTCAGATGTCTATGATTGCAAGGATGTTTACGATGCGGATGTCGCAGGACTGTGATGTACTTGATCTGATGTGCTGCATTCCTGTTGAAAACAGCTTTGAGGGAGAAGAGCGGGTAGAATTCGCAGAAACACCCGCACTCTGTATCTATTTCCGCGGCGCTTACGAGGATACCGGCAATGCGATCCGCACGCTGGCAAAGCATATAAAAGATAATAATATCTGCACAACAGGGCCCTTCCGCTCAATCTATCTGGAGGGACCGCCAAACCGTGGAAAAAATTCTGAGGACTATATCACGCAGATTGCTGTCCCGATAAAACCCTGACGCTAAAATGCTGGAACACACCCCTGGTATGTTCCAGCATTTTAATAATCCATTTCATCCAGATAATTCTTAATCAGAGACCTGATTTTATCATCTGCACCGTTTTCCACAGAAGCATTGAAGAAATCCAGCGCATTCTCCTTTTTCCCGGTCTTATAGCTCGCCTCTCCAAGGAAATACAGGGTCTGTGGATTTTCCGGATTCACAGCATAAGCATTGTATAAATAACAGAGTGCCGAACTGTACTGCTTGAAATCAATCTTCATGACACCTGCACAGAGCTGGATATACTCCCATTCGGG
Source organism: uncultured Acetatifactor sp. (assembly GCA_934402375.1). Classification (GTDB taxonomy): domain Bacteria; phylum Bacillota; class Clostridia; order Lachnospirales; family Lachnospiraceae; genus Acetatifactor. The sequence continues at coordinate 35,553 of CAKRUB010000002.1, read as the reverse complement.
GTATCTGTCCGCCGCACGGCAATACAGATCATACAGCTCGTCCGTCGACTTCCCACTGTCATCCGACAGATAGATCTGTTCCGCAATTACCACCGCGACCATAGAATCCTTGTCTGAAACACTCTGATATTCCCGATATGCTTCATCCCTCTGTCCAGCAGAAAGATGGTGGATTGCCGACAGCATGTGCACCGAATCCGTCTCGCCGTAATCTGCTCTCTGTTCCTCCAGCAGATCAGCCGCCTTGCCGTATTCCTCCTGATGAAGATACTCACATACAGCATCCATATCCTGTGCATAGAGAATGAAACCGCCGCCGGTTCCCTTGATGCCCAATCGGAAAATGCAGACTCCGATCAGAGCTAGCACAATCCAGCGGACAATCACACCCTTCACACCCTGGAGTTTCTTTCTGAGAAAAATGCAGAGTATAAGGTACAGCACACAGAACACCACCGCGAAAATCAGTGCAAGCGTATTTCCCTGAAAGAAAAGAATCTCGGCCAACAAGATCAAAACCATTAAACTGAATAAAACAATATCCATGTCATCAATTCTCCCTTATCCCCAGCTCCCTCTCCAGCACCTTTGAAAGCTTTTTCATGTATAATACTTTTTTTATGTATTTTAATACCCGAACCGGATAACCTTTATCAGATTGACAAGAATATCAAGAATAAACAGGGTGGAGGACAGCACCGCCAGCGCAATTACCTTCTTTTTCTCCATCGGCTCCGTGACATAGTAAAGCAGCGGATAGACCACATAGCTTAACAGCAGCCCGGAGACACCAAAGAAAAGCACCGACCGCAGACAGATATAGCCTCCGATATTCAGCCAATTCCAGATTTCAACATTGTAATCCCAGAGCCGTACGCCGAAGCTCCGGTGCAGAATAAATCCCGTCAGCAGTTCAATCGTCCCGGTAATCAGCTGGGATAGGAAGAAAACCTTCAGCGGGGAATTCCGGTATTTCCTCGTCAACAGGAGAATCGCAACCGCGCCAAAGCCATAAATCGGTATCCATGGACCGTAGGTCGTCCCCCTTTTCACGAAATAACCGAGATCAATTCTGTAAAAAATTTCCTCGTAGATGAATCCAAATATGCCTCCAATCACAAAGACTAATAAAATTCTCGGTATGTACTTCTCTCTTAACTCCATTTTTTCCCCATTTCTTCAGGACGTTATGTCCTCTTCCGTAAATAAACAATAATTCCAATCATGTCCGCCAACGCCCAGCCGATCGGAACAGCTACCCAGATGCCGATAACACCGATCGCGGGAATTGCAGACAGGAGATATGCCAGCAGCACCCTTGTGCCGAGTGAAGCGACGGTCAGAATGACCGACATTGCCGGACGGTTCACGGCACGATAATAGCCGTACAGCAGAAACAGAATACCGATTCCGATATAACAGGCTCCCTCAATGCGTAGGTACTGCACGCCGACCGCTATGATCTCCGTCTTCTCCGGTTCAATGAAAATCTGCATCAGTGGCTTTGCCAGACAGAAAATAACGCTACTGACCAGCGCACAGAACAGAGCGACCATTGCCGCCGCGCTGTGAATCCCTTTCCGAATCCTCTCCTTTTCCCCCGCACCGTAATTCTGCGCAACGAAGGTCGAAAATGCATTCCCGAAATCCTGCACCGGCATATAGGCAAAGGAATCAATCTTTACCGCTGCAGCAAACGCCGCCATCACAACCGTTCCGAAGCTGTTGACAAGCCCCTGCACCATCAGAATACCAAAATTCATGATGGATTGCTGGACACAGGTCATAACCGAAAGGTTCAGAATGTTTGTCAGGTTAGCCTTGTCCCACTTCCTATGCTCCCGCTTCGGCAGAAGCTGCGGAAATTTCCGCAAGGTATAAATCAGGATGCCGATGCCGGAAACATACTGCGAAAAAACCGTCGCTGCAGCCGCACCGGCAATGCCCCATTTAAAGACCAGCACACATAGCAGGTCAAGCACGATATTCAGCACTGCCGACACTGCCAGAAAGACCAGCGGTGTGACTGAATTTCCTATGGCGCGCAGCAGATTGGAGAAGTAATTGTACAGAAAGGTTGCAAGTATTCCCGCAAATATGATCCACAGGTATTCCTTCATGCCCGGCCGGATCTCTTCAGGCACACGGAGCACGAACAGAAGAACGTCCATACCGACATACACCAGAAGATTGAGCACGAGCGAAATTCCTCCGATCAGGACAAAGGACATAAAAACGCTCTGGCGCATTCTGTCATAATCGCCGCTGCCGTACTGCATCGAGATTGCCGCGCCGCTCCCCATACACAGACCTATGATAATAGAGGTCAGAAAGACCATCAGGGTATAAGAAGATCCCACCGCGGCAAGCGCCTCCGCTCCCAGAAAGCGTCCGACCACCCATGTATCCGCTATATTGTACATCTGCTGTAATAGATTTCCACAGATCAGCGGGATTGCAAACAGCAGAATATTCCCTGTAATTTTACCTTTCGTTAAATCTCTTGTCCTCAAAATGCTCTCCTGCATTCAAAATTCCGTTTTATACCCCACTCAGTATAGTATAATATATTGTTTTTGCCAACAGAAAGATTTGGAAATTAAAGAACAGTACACAAAACAGACAGAACTACCATGAATTCTGTCCGTTTCAGTGCGCCTTGCGGCACACACTTATTCCATTTCCAAAATCTGGTATCCCCAGTCCGAAAGGCCGCCACCCTTTACAGCACCCTGCATCAGCAGCCTTCCGCCCCATAGGTATTTTGTTGTGTCAATCTCTCCTTCTCCCACATGAAGAAGAATTCTGACGGTATGCTCCTTCCTCCGCTCAAAGATGAAAAGCTCCGGCTCTGCCACATCCCGCAGCGGCATCCACTGCGCATCCGACGCAAGCAGCTCCCTTCGTATCCTTAAGGCGTCCTTCACGAATTGTTCTTCCCCATCCGACCCGGTGTTCCATGCCATAGGGCTTCGGTACTCCTCCTCACGAATTCCGCAGATCCCCTTTTCATCTCCATAAAATACGCTGGGAACGCCCGGGAAAAAGATCAGGCAAAGAAAGGCGAGTCTCCATTTCGCAAGATTACCGTCACACAGGCTTAAGAATCTCGGCACATCATGGCTGTCGAGGAGATTCAGCTGTGCCTGCATCAGCTGCATCGGATACCGCAAAAGCATATCCGTCATGGCATTCCGGAAATCCTCCGCCGTGTAACTCTGCCGTGCAAACAGCTCACGGCAATGCTTCCGGAAGTCGTAATTCATCGTGGAGTCCATCATGTCGCACCCGAGCCAGTCCTTAGCGTTTTCCCAGACCTCACCGATCAGAACCGCGTCCTGATCTGCCTCCTTGACCGCCTTCCGGAATCTCCGCCAGAAATCCTTGTCAATTTCATTTGCCACGTCGAGCCGCCAGCCGTCCACATGGAATTTCTCAATCCAGTACTTTCCGACCTCTGCAAAATACTCCTGAACCTTCTGGTTGGAGGTGTCCAGCTTCGGCATCTTCTTCTCATATGCAAAGCATGCGTAGGAAGGCTTTTCCCCCTCCTTCGGCAGCTCCACGGGAAACGTCAGCCCATAGAACCAGTCCTGATATGCCGAGTCTCTTCCCTTTTGTATCACATCCTGAAAGAGCGGATTCTTCCAGCCGCAGTGGTTGAAAACGCCATCGATAATGATATGCATATCCAGCTGATGAATCTTATCCGTCAGCTCCGTAAAATCTTCATCGGTTCCCAGCGTAGGGTCTACATGGTAATAATCAATGATGTCGTACTTATGATACTCGCAGGCACAGAAGATCGGGTTCAGATAGATGCAGTTAAAACCGAGCTCCTTAATGTATTCCAGATTTTCCGTGATACCGCGGATCGTACCTCCGAGCCGCGAAATATGAGCATTGCCCTTTTCATCGGTAATCTCAAAGCCTTCGCCCGGAACATGACCCTTTCTGTCGGCAAAGCTGTCCGGGAAGATATTATATACCACCGCATTTTGGAACCATTCCGGCACCTCCAGAATCTCCGAGCGGAGAATATAGGGATACTGGTAATATTCACTTCGGCCTTCTATCACAAAGCCGTTCTCCGTAATAATGTCCGGCAGCTTCTTTGAAAACTGATCCGCATAATAATAAGACCACTCGTCCCTGTCCTTCAGTTCAAAATAATAGCAGAGTCTCCCGGGAATATGCGGCAGTGTGATCTCCCAGAAATCAAAGCATTCGTCCTGCCAGCGGACAGTCATCTCCGCCTCTGTGAAAACGACGGGTGAATGGTCGCAGGCTCTGTCTCCCCAGAAAATATGACACTGCTCAATATTATTCCTAGCCGTCCGCAGACGGATTGTCATTGTCTCCTCGTTCAGCGCAAACGCATATTGTGAAACAGGTATATGCAGCACGGCGCTCCTGTTAATCATGTTTACCTCCATACCTGAGCACATCCGCCCTCTCCGGCGAATGCTCATTATTAACCCTTTACTCCTCCGGCAGTCAGCCCGGATACCATATATTTCTGAATACAGAAGAAGATCACTAAGATCGGCAGCGAAACCAGCATTGCCGCCGCCGAGAACAGAGGCCAGCTCCTGCTGTAATCGTTCGCCTGCAGCTGGTACAATCCTCCCGCCAGTGCATAGCTCTGCTCCTTCAGCATGAATGTCGTCGAGAACATATACTCATTCCATACGGAGATCAGAACCATCACCGCCGTCACAATGATTGCCGGACGCGCCAGCGGAAGAATGATCCTTACGATCATCTGAAGGTTGCTGGCTCCGTCAATCTTTGAAGCCTCCTCAATCTCTACCGGAATGGTGTCAAAATATCCTTTCATGTTCCAGATGCCGAAAATGCACATGGAACCCGCGTAAATCATCATCAGTCCGAGATGCGAGTTCAGCAGTCCCATCAGCTTAAACAGGCGGAACAGCGCAAACATTGTCAGAATCTGGGGAAATGCATTTAATAACAACAGAATCTGCAGCACTGCGTTTCTTCCCTTGAACCGGAACCTCGAGAAAGCATATGCCGCCGTAACGCTGGTTCCCATGGCAAGAATCATCGTTCCCACACTCAGCTTTACCGAATTCAGAAACCAGATTAAAAACGGCTCCTCCTTGAGAATCCTGCGGTAATTATCCAACGTCACCTTCTCCGGGAAAAAGGAGTTTCCCGAGGAAAGCGCTCCGCTGCCTTCCCCGATGGACAGGGAAAAGGCGTAGAGAATCGGTATCAGCGCAAGTCCGCAGAGAAGGATAAAGAAAATATTCAATGCTGTCAGCTTTAATGTCTGTCTGAGCTTTTTATGTGACCTCATTTCCGTCCCTCCTTAGTCCTTCGTAGTCGAGCGGTTCGTCCAGAGCGAGAAGAGAATGATCAGCGTAAAGATCACCATTGTGACCGCCGAGGACAGACCGTAATTGTTGGAGACAAACGCCTTTTCATGTGCAAAAGTAATGATCGTCTGGATCGTCGCCCCCGAGAGAGAGCCCTTCTGCTTTGTCAGCAGATAGACGATGTCAAACTGCTTGAAGGTGGTAAAGGCCGTCATGATGACCGCGGGCGCAATGATTCCTCTCATGGAAGGAACCGTGATGTAAATGCATTTCTGCCAGAACCCGGCTCCGTCCAGCGTCGCACTCTCGTACATACTGCTGTCAATGCTCTTCAGCGCGCCGTCAATTGTCGTGATCATGAACGGAAGCGCCATCCAGAGATTCAGAACCAGACAGGCGAAAAAAGCAGGCACATTTTCTGCGAGGTAGTTCATCTTAGGCAGTCCGAGCGAGCGCAGCAGCTTATTCAGCAGTCCGAACTCGGTGTTATACATTCCCACCTTCCAGACAAGAATGGAAACATATGCGGGTATCGCCCATGGGAACATCAAAAGCGTCTTATACAGCCGACTCAGCCGCAGTCCTTTAGCATTCAGCGTCAGAGCAATAAAGAACGACAGAACCACCTGCAGCACGATATTCGTCACTGTCCACAAAAGAGTGAAGCCCACTGCGGAAAGGAAGCCGGAATCCAGTTTCAGAAGCGCCCGCCCGTAGTTATTCAAACCGATCACATCATATTCCGTCCAGTGATATAGATTCATATTTGTCAGGGATATGTACCCCGTGTAGACAATGGGGAAAAGTACAATAATCCCGACCAGTATCATAGACGGCAGGCTATAGAGCCATGGCGTGGCTTTTTTCCTCTTCATCTGCTTTCTCCTTCCCGCATGGAACTTCGTAATTCGTTATCTGTTTACTGCATGTCGGCAATCGCTGCCAACGCTTCCTTCTGGAAGTTATCTGCCACTTCCTCAACATTCTGGCCGGACTTATTCACTGCTGCCAGCAGGGATTCCGTCGGTCCCCACATGCTTCCCATCTGGGGAATGTTAGGCATGGGAACTGCTGTCTCGGCTGTCTTCTGCATAGCGACGATCATCTCATTCTGAGCAACCTCAGGGTCCTCATATGCCTTTACGTTAGCAGGAGCACAGTTATACTCCTTTGCGAGAACAATGCCGACCTCGGGCTGTGCGAGCACTTCCAGTACCTTTGTGATTGCCGCGCCCTTACTCTCTGCCGCATACTTGAATACGCCCAGAGATTGTACGCCGGAGAAGGGCTTCAGTGCATTTCCGTTCGGGAGTTTGATGTCCGCAAGGGATTTCACACCGTAATTGATTCCCGCTTCCTTGATGCCGGAGATCAGCCAAGGACCGCCCCAGATTGCTGCTGCCTTTCCTTCGTTGAACAAAGCTGTCACCGTGTTGTAATCGCCGTCCGCCTCCAGAGCTGCAAACTTCTTATTGTAATCAATGGCTTCCTTTGTCGCCTGCTCGTTCAGACCCGGCTGGGCATCCTCGTTGATGATATAACCGCCAAAACCATAGATAAACGGAGAAACATTGTAGGCGCCGGAATGCTGGTTCACCAGCGCATAGTTGTCACCGTCGGTATGCGCAACCATGTAATCGTAAAGCTCCTCTGTTGTATCGGGAATCTCGCCCTCCCAGAGATCCTTGTTGTAGATCATCAGCAATGTCTCAAAGTACAGCGGCATCAGGTACTGTTCGCCCTTGTAGGTATCCGCCTGAATCGTCATCGGCAGAAGGTCTGCCTCCTTGTCTGCACTGATCAGGTTTCCGACAGGCTCCAGAATGCCCATCTCCGCAAAGCCTCCGAGAGAGTCATGCGCAAACAGGTACATATCGGGGCCGTTTACCGCATCCGTACCGTATAGCTGAATCTGGCTGGTAAGGTCAGATTTCTTCTCAAACTTTAATGTAATCTTATCATCGGCGAGCTTCTGGTTCACAACCTCGGCGATGCTTCCCATCATTGTCTCGTCATTGTCATGCCATACGACAACTTCAACAGGCTCCGCGCTGACTTCGTCGCTTTTCCCCGCCTCGGAGGACTGCTCGCTGCTTACCTTCTGGCTGTCGGACTTCGATGCCTCATTTGATGTCTGCGCTGCCTGCTGACCACAGCCCGCCAGCATTGTCACTGTCATGAGAATTGCTGTAAGACCTAATGCTTTCTTTTTCATAATTTTCCTTCCTTTCTTGAATGAAAACGCTTATCGTCTCTTTACATTTAGGAAACTGTTTTCCTTTATGTCATACAAAATCCGTTTCCCTGCAGATTTCGTATTTTTCTTGTGCACACTCTATTTATAGCATTTTACATACATGTTTTCTATTGCATTTTACACGTTTTTGTTGACTTTGTCAGGAAAACGCTATACCATTTTCTTAAAATTAGCTATTTTTACAAGGAGGGTCTTATGGGAGTTACCATTCGGGAAGTTGCAAAGGAAGCCGGCGTTTCCATCTCTACAGTGTCCAAGGTCTTAAACGGTTGGACAACCATCTCGCCAGAGACGGTGAACCGCGTGCAGGAGGCGATCCGGAAGCTGCATTATGTTCCCAATTCAAGAGCGGTGAATTTTGCGCGCGGCTCAACCATGAACATTCTCTTTCTGGCAGCGCTTTCCAAGGATCGTGTCTATGCGAACCCGCATATGTTTAATATTCTATGCGGTGTGCAACGGGAGCTGGCAGCAAGAAATTATACACTTACGCTTGTCAGTGAGCCGGAAAACGGCGCTCTGGAGGAATATCTGGAGCAGATTACCTCCGGGAAAATCGCGGACGGCATTCTGATTGATGGCTCTGTGTTTTCACAGAAGTTGGCGAAGCCTCTGATTGATCGCCAGTTTCCCCACATGCTCATCGGGCATCCCAATATCGGCGGAAAGCTCTGCTGGATCGATACTGACAACGGACTTGCCGGCGAGTTCGCCGCCCATCATATGATGGAGTGCGGTTATGCGCAGGTCGCCTATATTGCAAACCGTGAAAAGGGCTATATCTCCACGCACCGCTTAAACGGTTTTCTCGGCGGGATGTATTATTACGGCTACCACATTCCTGACGATTACATCGGCTACACGGAGGACACCATTGCTGCCAGCCACCAGTGCGCCCTCCGGCTGCTGTCCCTCCCGAAGCGCCCCAGAGCCATTGTTTGTGAAAATAACACGATGGCAATCGGTGCGATCCGCGCCATCAATGAAAAAAAGCTGTCAATTCCGGGAGATATTGCACTCCTGACTTTTGACAGCTATCCCTATTCACAGATTATAGAGCCTACCCCTACTGTGGTTGACATTGATGTTTACGATCTGGGCGTACAGGCCGCCCAGATGCTTTTGCGTAAAATTGAAAATCCCTCCCTGCTCGTACAGACGACAACTGCGCTTCCGGTCTTAAAGCAGGGGGAGACAACCGCGCCGGAAATCCGGAAGTAGAATTACTTTTTCTTTGTACGCCGGATTCCCAGAATCCAGTACCGCAGAATGGGAATCCTGCGGACAACTTCATTCAGCAGAAGCGATACCGCCAGCGCCCCGACCAGCTCCACCAGATACACAACGGGCATCGGCAGATTTTTCCCGATCAGCAGGTAATTGATCACAAGCATCACCGGAATATGGAACACATAGATTCCGAAGCAACATTTCCGCATGTATTCCGCCGGTTGATTACTAAAATTCAGGAATCTCGCACCGGCTCCCAGAATAAACAGAACCATGCAGAAGGCATATAAGTTCAGATCATACCGGGACAGTACATTCACATCCGAGTATGCCAGTCCATAGCATCTTATCATGTAAAGGATTCCTGTTCCGATGCATAATACCAGAAGCGGAAGCACCGCCTTCTTCAGCTTCTCCATGACCCTGTCATTTGAAAAGATATAGAAGCCTGCCAGAAACGCAGGAATATAGATACCGTTTCTGTATGCGGTAATCAGCGGCATGTTCAGAATATGCGAGCCTCCCCAGAAAATGAGGTACAGGAGCACCATCACCACACCGAATCCCACCCAGCCGGCTGTCCTGTTTTCTATGCACGCGCATGCCTTGTCATCGTCAACGCCGAAATGACCAAGAATCTTTCTCACCAGCATTAAGATCAACACCGCCACGAACAGGACGTGGCAGAACCACAGGGCGCCGATTCCACAGCTTAAAACAATGATTGCTCTCACAAAGCCGGGCACCTCCGGCGGCAGGTTCGTGCTCGCCGTGTGCAGATAAATGACATAGCCTCCGATCCAGCCGAACGCAAGAACACCCAGCGTCGACGGAACAAGAATCTTATCCACACGAGCACGCAGAAATTCGCGGTTTGTCCTCTTTCCCAGCGCCGCCCGCGCGCTGATTCCCGCCACCACGAACAAAAGCAGCATGAACCACGGGTAGACAAAGTATTGATACAATCCGGCAAAGGTGACGGAACCGGTATATGCCTTTGCCCCATCAAACATTGCCTCTATACCAATATTGTTATAGTAATAAAAAATGTGGAAAATAACGACCATCAGAATTGTAATCCACCGTATGTTATCCAGATAATGTTTTCTCATGTATCTTATGTTTCCTTTCCCTTTATCGCTCTGTATTTGCCATCTTCATTGCCGCATTGACAAAGTCCATCATGTCCTCCGCCTTGATCAGCGCAATCCCCTGTTCTATGTCTCCCAGCACAACAATGGAATCCCCCGCCTCGATATGAAAGACATCCCTTGCCTTCTTGGGAAGCACGATCTGTCCCCTCGCTCCCACCGTCACGGTTCCAAACATATACTTTCCCTTCGGCGGCAGCGGAAGTTCCTTGCTCCGCTCCTCATAATGAAGCAAATCTTCCATGGAGATGCCGAATGCCTCCGCCATCCTGTCACATGCCAGAACATCAGGAACGCTCTCTCCCAGCTCCCATTTCGACACTGTCTGACGGCTCGTTCCTGTCAGCTCCGCCAGCTGCTCCTGCGACATTTTAGCCCTCTTTCTCAATATCTGTATATTTTCCGCCAGCATACCATCCCTCCTCGCTGTTTTTTCCTGTATTCAGGTAATTTCGCATAACAGTTGTACAGAATGCACATGGCCACAAGCAGCGCACTCTGGAGCCGCCGGTGCTTAGTCTCCGTACTTTGGAGACTTACGCACCGCTGCGTGCGGAAGGTAGCGAGAGCGTGCCTGCGGTGGTCTGTGCATTTTGTGCAACGTCATCATTTCCTGTATTTCATTCATTTCATACTTTTCATGTTTTTATTGTAATGCAGCCATTTCCCCTTTTCTACCAAAAAAAGTAACAAAAGGCAGCGCCTAATGTTACTTTTCTTAACATACCTGTTCTAATCAATCAGGGTTTTCCAATTCGGAGAGTGATAGGCATCAAAGCACATTTCAATCTGTTCCCTGTTATTCTTCTCCTCCGCAAGCATCGGCAGCTCGTCCAGCCTGAAATATCTGCTTTCAACCGTTTCAATGTTCTGTTCAAAAGCACCTCCCGTCACGGAACAGAGCACAAATACCTTGCAGACCTTATATGCGTAGACCGGAAGATTATGCTTTTCCCTGTCCTGCACCGCGATTACAACATCCGCAGTCACATCCAGCCCTGCCTCTTCCTTCACTTCCTTAATTACATTTTCCTTAACGGAAATATCGACATCCACCCAGCCTCCCGGCAGAGACCAGGTTCCGTTGTTTTCCTTAACCAGCAATATCTTTTCTCCCTCAAATATCGCTGCCCTTGTATCAAGCTTTGGGGTCTGGTAGCCCTCCTCATTACAGAAGAGATCCTTTACCTTTTCCACCGTTATCTCCGTCTTATAGCTTATCATCTCTGCCGCAATCGTGCGAATCTGTTCATATCTTTCCCGGTCAAATTTGTCTTTGCCATAAAACAGTCCCGCCTGCGCGATGCTCTGTAATTCTACCGCCCACTGAAGCCATTTTTCATTTTTCTCCATGTACGCCTCCTGAATCCCTGTTCACTGTTCTATAAGTGACGTTGCGCAAAATGCGCAACTGTTATCTGCAAGTCCTGCGTTTCACAACTATGCATCCCTGCCAAAAGTATACAGAACTCAGCTTCTCTTCGCAAGAAGTTTCCGGTAAGACAATTCGATTGCAAAAGCCCCCAACGGCGCAGTGATCAGGATTGCAAGAATCGCCACGGCAAGCACGATATTTCCGCAGCCCAGCCCAAGCGCCAGCGGAATTCCACCGATTGCCGCCTGAACCGTAGCCTTTGGCAAATAGCCGAAAACACAGAAAAGTCGTTCCCGGGCATTCAGTTTCGTGCCGATCAGACAGACGAGAACGCCTGTCGTCCTGAACGCCAGCGCGCCAAGAATCAGGATCACTGCCTTTATTCCGGCGGATCGCACATAGGAGAGATCCACGATTGCACCGACCAGCACGAACAGCATCACCTCCGCGCCCACCCAGAGCTTATTAAATTTCACGGACAGACGCGCCGCCACCTCCGGGCGCTGTCTCTGGAGTCCGACACCGATGAACATGATTGCAATCAGCGCAGAAAAGGTAATCGGAATGGAAATACTGTCCTCTATTGTGACAAGGATAAAGGAAATACTTAGGTAAATCAGCACCTTGATCGTATCTCGGACATGAACTATGCGGAAAAAAACCGCAAGGGCAATGCCGATCACCAGTCCTATGCCGGTTCCCAGAACAATCGAGACCGGAATATTGACAAAGCTCATCGCTGAGACCTCGTTCCCCTGTGCAAGCGAGGTAAATGCCGTGAACATGACAATGACAAAGACATCATCCACCGATGCCCCGGCAAGAATCAGCTGAGGAATGCCCTTTTCCGTTCCGTAGCCCTCCTCCATTACGCGGATCATCTTCGGTACGATTACCGCCGGGGAAACTGCGCCGACGACCGCTCCCATGATTGCCGCGTCAAGCCTGCTCACGCCCACCAGCAGCGGCGCAAGCAGAACCATGCCGACGATTTCAAAGGTTGCCGGTACAAAACACATCAGCACGGCGGGTCTTCCCACCTTCTTCAGATCATCCATTTTCAGCGTCAGCCCGGCGCGGGTCAGAATAATAATGAGTGCAATTTTGCGCAAGTCCGGCGAAATCGTCAAAATGGAATCATCTATCAGGTTCAGCAGCTGCGGCCCCAGCAGAATTCCCGTCAGAATCATCCCCGTCAGCGCAGGCAGCTTACATTTCGAGCACAGCCACCCCATCGTCATTCCTACCAACAAAATCAATGCAATACTGAGTAACATTTTTTCCTCCATTCCTGCAAAAGGGCATTAAAAAAGCTGACACCTTCTGCGTATTTTGCAGAAGTCATCAGCTTAAAAGCGGTTCAGGTTATCCCTTGGGAGAACTTCATTCCCATCTGTGAGTATATTACGCTCCCGGTCGTGAGAAGTCAAGAAAATTTTAACAATGCCCAAACGACAGAGCCGACGTATTTCCTCGCTGCCAAATTACATTGCACTTTTTTCCAGCCTGTACTGGCGGGGCGAAAGCGCATACTCCCGCTTAAAGGCGGCTGCAAATTTACTCTGGTTCTGATACCCCACCTTTTCCGCCACCTCCAGCACGGACATACTGGTTGTCGCAAGAAGCTCAGCTGCCTTCTCCATACGGAGCCGGTTCATATAGTCGGATATATTCCTTCCGTACACTCTAGGTTTTCAGATCTTTGCAGTACTTGCCGGATAACTCTTCCATATTAATTTCAAAGTACTCCGGCAGAAATGTACTTTGCTCCACCGCTTCCATATCCACAAAAATTTCAATTCCGTTATAATTCCGCTCCGGATATATATAGCTGTTCCTCGCATAGCTCTCGCTCAATGAGAACTGATTTTCCGTGACATATACATAACTGTCATTATTGAGATGCAACTCACATCTGCCGGAAACGCAATAATTAATAATAAAAGGTCCTCGGTCTGACGACAGCATTCCGAACAGATCCGGCGCAGGCCAGCTTCCCGCCTGGATTTTAATAAAGGCAAGGGTAATTCCCGGAAAGACCGGCACAAACGCCATACAGCCATTATCATGACCATTGCGATACCTCAGTTCCGCGTATCCTCCATGGTCAACGGTCTGAATTCCCGGAAGCTCACCGCATTTTTCTAGAAGCTGTTTCATTACCATAATCTGAATTCTCCATTTACTTAACTGTCTGATGAATATCATAGTAACACATTTGATACAAAATATGTTGCTATTTGGAGTGAAAATGTCAAAACGAGGTAGAAGCGCTGTGTACTGTAATGCTATTCTAACCATTGTCAGCATCCGCTAACTATTATTGTAATCCGGAGGTTTTATCATGAATAACAAAATTCAGGCAAAGAACTTAATCAACGTCGGTTTATTTACTGTAATCTACTTTGTGTTGGGCTGCTGTGTGGCAATCCCCATCGGGATGGTTCCGGTTTTCCTTCCGATTCTCGGCACGCTCTGGGTCATCCTTACAGGAATCCCCTTCATGCTGTTTCTTACGAGGGTCAAAACATTCGGCATGGTGACACTGATGGCTGTTCTCAGCGGTCTGCTAATGGGTCTTACCGGAATGGGCTTTTTCGGCGTTCCGTGCGGACTTGTGTTCGGTTTGCTGGGCGATCTCATCATCAAATCCGGCGAGTATAAGAGCATCAAAAAAGGCATCCTCGGATATGCTGTGTTCAGTCTGTGGATGGTTGGCACCTATATTCCTATGTATTTCATGGCGGAACAGTCCAGAGCTGATTTTGCAAGCCAGTTCAGCGAAGAATACGCCGATAAAGTTATGTCCGTCATGCCCATGTGGAGCTTTATCCTTGTTGCGGCAAGCATCTTTGTGTTTGCCATCGTCGGCGGTCTGATCGGAAAAACATTGCTTAAAAAGCATTTCAAGAAAGCGGGTATCGCTTAATGGCGCTCAATTTTTTTACATACAACGGCAGGCGCAGGCAGTTGTTGCTTGACCCGCGGACAAAGCTTTTGCTTCTTGTTGTCGTCTCCTCGCTCATGCTGGGAGGCGGCAGCACAGGCTTGATGAAATGGTGCAGGCTCGCGTTAAGCCTGCTGCCGATTGTCCTGTTTCTCATCGAACATCATTTCAAAACTGCCTGTAAATATTTTGCTTTCTACATCCTATGTTTTATCGTCGAGCAGCTTACTGTGAACTATCTGACCGGGACTATATCCTTCCTTCTACTGGCTGTCTGTTCCATAATGACAAAGTTCGCTCCCGGGATCATGATGGGAGCATTCTTTTCAAGAATGTAAGCTATTCCAATACCGGTGAACAAAATTGCATTAACGACATCAGCCTGACGATTCCCGACGGTCAGGTCGTGGTTCTGTGCGGAGAAAGCGGCTGTGGCAAAACAACGGTCACAAGGCTGATCAACGGTCTCATTCCGCATTACTATGAGGGAAAGCTCTCCGGCAATGTCGAGGTGAACAGCAAGGATACGACCGCAACTCCGCTGTATGAAATTTCCCACAGTGTCGGCAGCGTCTTCCAGAACCCCCGCTCACAGTTTTTTAACGTTGACACCACCAGTGAAATTACCTTCGGATGTGAAAACCTTGGAATGAAGCCTGAAGTAATTAAAGAAAGACTTGAAGCCGTCACTGCACAATATCATTTCCAGCCGCTTCTCGGCCGCAGCATATTTGACCTGTCCGGTGGACAAAAGCAGAAGATTGCCTGTGCCGGTGTGACAATGCCGGAGCCGGAGATTTATGTTCTGGATGAGCCGTCCTCCAACTTAGACGGGGAATCCATCGCAGACCTTTCGGAAATTATCCGGTCATGGAAAATGCAGGGAAAAACCGTCGTCATATCCGAGCACCGGCTGTATTACCTCAAGGGGATTGCCGACCGCTATGTATATATGAGAGAGGGTACGATCCATCGGGATTACTCCGCTGTGCAGTTTGAAGCAATGTCGGATGCCGAGCGCTATGCTCTTGGACTTAGAACTATGACGACCTATCCCATCGACGCAGCGCTGCTGGCACGCCCCGCCTGCCGCGAGACCTCCGATCCTGCGGCAGCTCATAACGAAATCGCCCTGAAAAGCTTTATCTTTTCATATAAGAACGGGGAAGAAATTCTGCATATCGACAATGCATTGATCCCCGCCCAAGCGATCACTGCCATTGTGGGCAGAAACGGAGCCGGAAAATCAACCTTTGCCCGCTGTCTGTGCGGACTTGAGAAAATGAGTGGGGAAATCGTAATGAACGGTCGGACGCTCACTGCCGCCGACCGGCTGAATGTGTGTTATGAGGTCATGCAGGACGTAAACCACCAGCTCTTTACTGACAGCGTCGATGAAGAAATACGCATCAGTATGCCACAGGAGGACGATGCTGCGATAGATGAAATTCTGCATCAGCTCGATCTGTACGAGTTGAAGGATCTGCACCCCATGTCCCTCTCGGGAGGTCAGAAGCAGCGGGTTGCGATTGCCACGGCTCTCGCTGCCGACAAGGAGCTTTAATCTTCGATGAACCGACAAGCGGCCTTGATTACAGGCATATGCTGCAGGTAGCGGATATTTTAAAAAAGCTACAAGCTCTGGGCAAAAGCGTATACCTCATCACTCATGATGCAGAGCTTATCATGAGCTGCTGCACAAAGATGATCCGTATTGACAACGGCAGGCTGCTTACTGTTTAGCGTTCCAGTATAACCGCACCTTCTCCTGTGCCCCCGCTTCTGTGAGGGCACAGTTTTTCATCAGCTTTTCTACTGCCTCTTCCTGACTTCTCCCATATTCACAGCACAGGGAGACTATCGCTTTTATGGCGTTTTCCTTTTCCCGCTCGGCGTTCTGACGTTCTCGTTCCGTATTTCGGCGCGCTTCTTCGCGTATCTCCTCACGCACTTCATCGCGCATTTCCTCACGCACTTCATCGCGCATTTCCTCACGCACTTCGTCAATCACCTTGTCACGCATTTCTTCACGCACTTCTTTAATCAACTCGCCGCGCACTTCTTCAATCATCTTGTCACGCACTTCTTCCCTTACTTCTTTAATCACCTCGTCACGCACTTCTTCCCTTACTTCTTTAATCACCTCGTCACGCACTTCCTCAATCATCTTGTCACGCATTTCTTCCCGTACTTCTTTAATCACCTCGTCACGCACTTCCTCCCGTGCGTACTTCCGCTCTTCCTCACGGAGCAGCTTAAAGTCCCGCTCCTTGTCATACTCATAAATACTCATCTTGAATACCTCCGCTCTCTGCTTCAGCAGGAAATCCTTCAATACATTATTCCTTATGCAGTCCTCTATCGCCCGCTCCACCGCCTCCTCCAGCGGCATGAGCTTCACATATTCCCTGACCTTCTCCACATAAATCATGTATTCCTTTAAGATCGGGCACTTCTCCTTTAAGTCCTCATTCCTCCCGCGGTTGATGTTATAAACCTGCACCTTCAACTCTAACTCCGGCTCCCCGTTCTTCGTCTCAAAGGCATCCGACAGCTTCAGCTCCATTCTGTCCGGTATATCCTCTGTTCCATTATACAGAACAACAAAACGCGGCGCAGGAATCCTGATCTGCCGGGAGCTGTAAAGCGGTCTGTCCTTTACAAATGCCTGCAATAAATCCGCAACGTAGAACAGATTCCGAAGCGGCATATTCGGCGTGTAGGTGGACTGCTGCTCATACAGCGGCATCTCGCTCATAATAAAAAACGAAAGATCATTCTTCATGCCCATGTAGATTGCGTTTTCCAGCGTGTTGAATTCCAACAGAGACTCATCCGTGTACGCCGTTCCGTTCAAGCTGTTATACAGAGACAGTGCATGCGCCGGCTCCTTAAACAGCATCCTGTAGACTGTGTCCTTGTAGTTTCTTTGTGTGTTCATCCTTTTTCCTCCTTTTTGCAGGAGAAAAATATACCAGCCGCTGTGCCGCCCGTTTTCTTTCCTCCTGCTTTGTAATTGTTTTTGTGTGATTTAAAAGCATGGATTTCAGAAAACTCCTGTTTTCATTTACAGACAAATACAGAATGTATTTGCAATAATTAGAAACAAACCGCCTGCTCATGGCAGACAGCGTCAGATATGGATTATTGAAATTAATGCTTTGAATATATACTAACACGCGAATATCTATTATTCAACTATGAAAATAACGTTTTATCCTAAATGTATAACGGTTCAGCCTTAAAACGGCAGGCGCGGCGCGTGGATGTTTCTACCGCACATCCTTCCCCATTTCCTTGAGTTGGGCGAGCAGCTCCAGATCTGCCTGCTGGATCTTGATGTTGGCGGTGACAGGTTCCTCGCCGGGACGGGTCACTGTAATCTCCATAACCGTTCCTTCTTCAATCGGTTTAGAAAAAACCGCTTTGATAAAAGCGACAAACTTTGGATGATTTTTCTCGAACTGCGCCTTTGCGCTCATGATTTTGATGATAGCTGCCGGATTCATATATTGTCCTCCCTGAGTGTATTTGTATTTCGCCTGAATGTAATTATACATTCAGTATACCCGCCCACGGAGGACAATGCAATGCTTATTTGCTGAGAATTTTCTGCACGGAGGGCACATCCAACAGATTTACCGTAATGAATTTTCCCTTGTAGAAGGCGCCCCAGTTATTGAACGCACAGGGCAGCTCCTTCGCCTCCTGCAGACTGCCGACCCTGTTAAAGGAGGCTGTTATCCCATTTGCCGCACAATACTCCCTGATGTCTTCAATCCTCTGATAAATGTAGGGACACTGCATATCATAGTAAATCGTCAGTTCCTCATTCGTAATCGCGCTCTTTCTCGCTGTCGGTGTGAACTGCGGTTTCGTCCCGTCGAAGGAAAGCGCCAACAGCTTATAACCCGCCTCCGTCGAGTCCACGGCCTCAAAGCCGTACTTCTCGGCAAACGCCTGATTGGACAGCCAGAGCTTCTGCCTGTCCGAACCAAGCATACAGACCCCCGACTTTCCCTTCGCCCTCGCGTCCTCCAGACAATATTCCATCAATGCCTTTCCGTATCCGCTTCCCTTCGGACTGCCGGAGACCCAAAGACAATAAATGTAAACATAATTGTCCCCGACAATGGGCACCCATGCCGTTTCAAGAGGTGCATATTCTATGAAAACACAACCCTTGACGTCCAGCTTTCTGAAGACATGTCCTTCCTTCAGACGCTCCGCAAGCCACTCGCGCTTCGCCTCAATTCCCGGATTTTTCGTCCGGCTGCGGATCAGACAGCATAAATGCTCGTCCGCTATATTCTCTGTTGTCAGATTCTTAAATTCATAATCCATCTTATGATCCCCCTTCCGTCCTTTACAGCATAGACCGATGGGAAAATGCCCGCTTGATTTTACTTGCTCTCCTGCGCTCTGCGCACAGGTCTGACATATTTAAAATACTGTTCAGGATTATAGAAAAAATACATGATCCGTCCGGGCAATGTGTCCAGACGATAGTCTGTTGACAAATAATCAAAGTCACGCATTGTGTCCTCTATCTTTGCCTCAACGCTCCGGTTTTCCTGTTCATAGTCAAAAGGCCCATGTTCAAAAACAATATACTCCGCCTCTGGTACCTCCAGAAGCTGCATCTGCGGCGGAAGCTCTCCCCGATAATCGGCAGGAAGCCTTGCTCCCCAGCATTCTATGCGCGGTATCCCCCAATCACAGAGCCGTCCTGCCGGATCATTGATATATGCCATGATCTGCCCACCGGCGCAGTTTGGCTCGGCTCCCCCCGCATCATCCAGCTTGCCCTTCACGCTGTCCAACAATCCGCATATCGTCTCGTAATCCTGACCCGAAATGCAATTCTGTCTCTGCCAGAAGTCCCAGTACCCATTGCTCTCGTAATTTTTAATATGAAGGAATTTATGTGCGGGAATCGTTATGAAGTACACCTTGACACCCTCTGCAGATCTGACCATGCCGATCTCGCCAAGTCCCAGAAAATATCTGTCAAAGGGCGTGATCTTTGTGCGCAGCACCAACGGCTTCGGGTTTCTGCGATACTCGCTCGGCGACATGCCGTAGACGGACTGAAAGGCTCTGGTAAACGCCTCATGGGAGGAAAACCCATAATCAAGCGCAATATCCAGAACCCTCCTGTCGGTGTCCCTGATCTCCTTCAGGGCAAATGCCAGTTTTCGATTTCTCAGATACTCTTTAAATTGCATACCGGAAATTTCCCTGAATTTCCTTGTCATATGGAATTCGGAATAGCCCAGCCCTGCAGAAAGCGTCTGCAAAGTCAACGCCTCCTCCCTGTGCTCCCGGATACCCCTGTCGATTTCATCCACGACTGTCTGAATCTGTCTCTGCCATTCGTACATTGAGTTTCTCCTCTGTGACATTACCTGATATGTCTCCCATTATGAACGAACGGACTGCATGAATCAACCGGATTTTTCTTTTTCCAACCCGTAATTTTACAAAATATACGTCAGGAGACTCACCGCAAATACGACCACCCCAAGCACCAATACAATCGTATATATTTTTTTGATTCACGATCTTTCCACTCCTTCACCAGATAATAAATCCCGGCTCCAAGAACCATAACTCCAATCACCATTCCAATAATACTGATATTCATTTTATCTACTCTCCTTTTTTTCTCCATTTTAATAACAACGCTGAATTAATAATTACCAGCACACTCCCTGCATTGTGGACACGCGCCCCGACGACCGGGTTCAGAATACCCGACATTGCCAGCACGATCGCAACAAAGTTCAATGTCATGGAAAATGTCATATTGAGCTTGATTGTCGTCATCATTCGCCTGGACAACATCAGAAGATGCGGCAGCTCCTTGATCTCATCATCCACAAGTGCAATATCCGCTGCGTCCACGGCAATGTCACTGCCGACTCCTCCCATGGCAATACCGACCATCGCCTTCTTTAGCGCGGGCGCATCATTGATTCCGTCACCAATCATACAGACGCGTCTTCCTTCCGCCTCATAGCTGTCAATGCTGTTCAGCTTGTCCTCGGGAAGACAATTCGCACGCCATTCCGAAATATGTAGCTTCTCCGCAATACCTCTTGCCGCATTTTCATTGTCCCCTGTCAGAAGTACCGGTTCAATGCCTATCGCATTCAGCCGGTCTATCATTGCCGTGCTCTCGGAGCGCAGGACATCTGACAGTACAACGTATCCGACACATGTGTCATCTACCGCTACATAGATTACCGTGCAGCCCTGCCGCAGAAAATCATTGACAGCCTCGCCCTGATTTACTGAAATATCTTTCTCCCTCATCAGTTCCACATTACCGGCAAGAACATTTTTCCCATTTATGACAGCCGTGACACCTCTTCCGAGCTTCATCTTGAAGTTGCCCGCCGTCTGCAATGCGCCACGATTCTCACCGCGATAGGATGTGACAATAGCCTTTCCCATGGGATGCTCCGAAAACTGCTCCGCCGATGCCGCAAGGCAATATACCTCATCTTCTGTATACTCGCTTACAACACTCTTCACAGCCACGACCCGCGGTGTTCCACAGGTGAGCGTTCCCGTCTTGTCAAACGTCACCAGCCGTACTTCCGCCAGTCGCTCCAACGCATTTCCTTCGCGCACAAGAAATCCATGCTTCGTCGCATTTCCGATCGCCGCCATAATTGCCGTGGAAGTCGCCAACACCAGCGCACAGGGACAAAATACAACAAGGATCGTGACAGCACGGATGATCTGTCCGCTGATTGCCCATGTGAGGGCAGCTGCCGTCAACGCGATCACAACAATCCATGTCGCCCAACGGTCAGCTATCCCGACGATTTTCGCCTTGTCAGCATCCGCCGACTGAACCAGGCGGATCATCCGCTGAATCGAACTGTCTTCCCCAACTTTGGTCGCCTTCATGTCAAACGCGCCAAACTGGTTTACCGTTCCGCTGGACACCTCATCCCCGGCAGTCTTGTCCACGGGCAGCGACTCGCCGGTCATAACTGCCTGATTAATCGAGGTCTGTCCCGACAGGATCACGCCGTCCACCGGTATTCCCTCTCCGGGAAGCACGCGAAGAATATCTCCAACCTTCACCTGATCCGCCGGAATCACCTTTTCCTTTCCGCCCTCAAGGATCCTCGCCGTCTGCGGAGTCAGGCGGACAAGCTTCTCAATGCCCGCACGGGCGCGGGCAACCGTCAGATCCTCCAGCAAAGCTCCCAGCTGCATGATAAATGCCACCTCGCCCGCAGCGAAATCCTCACCAATACAGACTGACGCGATCAATGCCAGAGATACCAGCACATCCGCCTTGATGTCAAATCTTGTGACAAGCCCGATAACCGCCTCCAGAACAATCGGTACACCACAGAGCAGAATCGCCACCCATGCAATGTTAAAGGGAATCGGCACAACATTTGCAAGACTCAGAATCAACGCAACGCCGGAAATCACAAGCAAAGTGACATCCTTCTTAATTCCGCCGAGTTCGAGCAGCTCTTCCAGCTTCTTACAGAACTTTTTCATATAAGACCTCCTCTTCCGATTTTTATCCCATATTTGCAAAACGCTCTACTGCTTTTGTGAACTCTTCTATTGTCCTGTCCGCGTCACCGTGCTCAATGCCGTCCCTCACGCAGTGCTTGATATGCCCCTCCAGCACCACCTGTCCGCACTTATGCAATGCGGATTTTGCAGCATTTAACTGGGAAAGTATATCTTCACACGGCACATCCTCGTCCACCATCCTGTCAATCGCCTGTCTGTCTCCATGCTAACTTAAGTCCATGTAATAGTAACATTTCGCTATATAAAACAGGGGTAAAAGAGCTATAATGAAATTACAAGCAGGAAGCAGAGGAAATATCTGTGAAACTGAAATCCGGATTGTACGAAACAGACAAGTACCGATGCCTCGGAAATCTGAATAATGACAGCGTGGATCTAAGGCTCATTTACTGTGGTTATAAGGACTGCGCACCGGGACACAGATACGGTCCCAACAAGCGGTCTGCCTACCTGATCCATTTCTATGGCCGCCACTACAACGAAATGCATTATGAGCGCACCCCCGTGAGGCATGAGACTGTCTCAATCGGAAGCCGTCGCGGTGTCTCCGGCCATCAGCATAACACCTTTGCAATTCTCGCAGAACAGGACACTACCGAGGATTACGGCGCCTGCTACGGTCTTTCCCTGATGTACAGCGGGATTTTCCTCCTGGAAGCGGAGCAGGATCAATACTCCTAGACGCGCATACAGATGGGTATTGCCGACGAACTGCTCGATTACCGCCTCTGCCCCGGCGAATGCTTTTATGCCCCGGAGGTTATCATGGGCTACTCGCAGGAGGGTCTTGCACAGCTCTCACATATTTTCCACCATTTTCTCCGTGAAAATGTATGCCGGGGCAAATATAAGAAAGTCCGCAGACCCATTCTGGTAAATAACTGGGAGGCAACCTACTTCAGCTTCACCGGCAAAAAGCTGATCGACCTTGGTGTCTATTCCTTTCTGGAAAAGCTCCAGACACGCTATCCCGATCTGTTGATCGAGAGCTGCGGCAGCGGTGGCTGCCGATTTGATGCCGGCATGATGTACTACACGCCACAGATCTGGACGAGTGACAACACCGATGCCATTGAACGGCTCAGCATCCAGTACGGCGCATCCTTTGGCTATCCCGTCTCCGTCATCGGTTCCCATATTTCAGCGGTTCCCAACCATCAGAATGGAAGAACCACGGATATCCGCACGCGCGGAGTTGTCGCTATGTCCGGCAATTTCGGCTATGAGCTTGACCTCACGAAATTAGGCAGTGACGAAAAGGAACAGATCAAAAAACAGATTCAGGTCTTTAAGGAAGACTGGCAGCTATTACCGGTGCACCGACCCGAGAATTCACGACGAATATTTTGCGTGGAATATGGTTTCACCGGATCAGTCGGAAGCGCTGCTCAACCTTGTAACCACCAACACGCACGGCAACAGCCTGCCGATCTATGTGAAATGCAAGGGGCTGCCCGCAAACCGTCTCTATTATTGCCGAGAGACACAGGAAACCTACAGCGGTGCTGTACTGAAGACCATCGGTATACCCGTCTCTTCACTTTCCGGGGAATATCAGGCATTCCAGTTCCATCTCACACTGGCAGAATAAAATCCGCCTCATAAAAAAGGAGCTGTCCCACGCCAGGGCAGCTCCTGTCTTTTATTTTCTCATTCCTTTACCACATTTACGGCGGTGTAGCCGGTTCTTGCAACGATCCTGCTAAACTCCGTCTCGGGAGTCTCATGCTTTGTATGTACAAAAGCTTTCTTTTTCCCGAGATTTACCTTCGCGTAATAGTTTCCGCTGTCATCGGTATTAAAAGCATTTTCAATCCTCGCCGCACAATTCTTACAGGTCATTCCGTCAATTTCAATTACATAGCTGTAGGGATAATGAGAAATATCCTCATCCTGCGGCTTCTTCCGCTTTACCGCATCACTGGCACCCCCACAGCAGCCATGGGAGAGCTTTCCCGCATAGCTCTTAACACCGAAAATACAGATCACCAGCAATATAATGCATATAATAACTGTCGCCATAGTTATCCTTCCTTTCTATTGGTTAGTCTTTGCTAACCAGATAATAACGCTTCTTTTCTGTCCTGTCAAGAAGCAGGAGCGAAACCTACATTTTATAGATTTTGTCTTTTATGTTGACATTGACGTAGCGCAAACTGTTATAATATGTTAGAATATATGTGACATGATTTAAGAGCAAAAGGGACTCTTAGATATGGGATATGGAACAGCTATTTTAAACAAGGAGGATGCACGATGAAGAGACTATCAAGTACACAACTGAAAATGGTTCGGAATTTAGTTTCTATTGCAGGTATCGTAGTTGGCTTTCTTTTGTGGAGCTTTATACCTGCCACCTTTAAAAACAACAGCCTTTTCCATATAGGAAATGGTGAAACCGCTTCAAAATATGGTGTACTGATTCTTTTGCTGCTTCAATTCATTGCGTTCATACCTGACATGAATAAGGAGGAAATACATACGACTAACCCTGAAGAACAAGTAATGCTTGCGGAGGAACAAACCAGAAAAACATTAGAAAGGCAGGCCATAACAGCAATATTTATGGTGCTTGTTATCTGGCTTATATTAGGTATGGCAGCGTTATTATTGTAACACCAAACCTGATGAACCCGAGACCTCTGTAATCCTTGACAAAGCGGCGGAATTAAGGTATTTTTGACCTATCATTTGAAAGGAAATTTATCTATGGAAAAAATTGCAAGCTTCACCATTGATCATATCAAGCTTCAACCCGGCATTTATGTGTCGAGAAAGGACACTGTCGGAGCCGAAGTGATCACGACCTTCGACCTTCGTATGACAAGCCCCAACGAGGAGCCTGTCATGAATACAGCCGAGGTACACACGATCGAGCATCTTGGCGCAACCTTCCTTAGAAACCATCCGGTTTACAAGGACAAGACCATCTATTTCGGCCCCATGGGCTGCCGCACCGGTTTCTATCTGCTGCTGGCGGGGGATTACACTTCCAGAGACATTGTTCCGCTGATGATCGAGATGTACGAATTTATCCGTGACTTCAAGGGAGAGGTTCCTGGCGCATCCCCGAAGGACTGCGGAAACTACCTGGACATGAACCTCGGCATGGCAAACTGGCTGGCGAAGCGGTATCTGGATAATGTGCTTTATAGCATCGATGATACGAGGCTGATTTATCCTAATTAAATGCGGAACTTATTATCTGCAAAATTTATGAATGCCAGATAACAGTTGTGCAGGATGTACCTGACCACAAGCAGCGCACTCTGGAGCCGCCGGCACTTAGATGGCGTACTTTGACATCTTATGTGCCGTTGCGAGCGGAAGGTAGCGAAAGCGTGCCTGCGGTGGTCTGTACATCCTGTGCAACGTCACTCGTGGAAACATGTCATTCTCAAATACTAAAATGAAAGGATTATAGAAGAAAGAGGACAGAAATGAGCAAGATCGGAATTATCGGAGCCATGGAGCTCGAGGTGGAAGAATTAAAGTCAGCTATGACTGTCTCAAGAATTGTCAAAAAGGCAAAGATGGAGTTTTATGAGGGTACACTCAACGGCGCTTCCGTCGTCATTGTCAGAAGCGGCATTGGTAAGGTCAACGCGGCGCTTTGCACGCAGATCCTTGTTGATCTCTTCGATGTCACCCACATCATCAACACCGGCGTTGCCGGTTCGCTGAACGCTTCTCTAGACATCGGTGATATTCTGATCTCAAGAGACGCCCTGCACCATGATGTAGATGTCACTATTTTCGGTTATAAGCCCGGTGAAGTTCCCCAAATCGGGGTAAGAGAGTTCGTTGCTGATGAGAAGCTCGTCGCACTGGCAAAGACTGCCTGTGAGAAGGTAAACCCCGATATACATGCCGTCATCGGACGCGTGGTAAGCGGTGACCAGTTCATCTCCGGCAACGAGATCAAAGAAAAGCTGATTCGGGAATATCAGGGTGACTGCGCAGAGATGGAGGGCGCTTCCATCGCACACGGCGCTTTTCTGAATGGAATCCCCTTTGTCATTATCCGCGCAATCTCCGACAAGGCGGACAACAGTGCCCAGATGGATTATCCCCAGTTTGAGACTGCTGCCGCGAAGCATTCCGCTGCTCTGGTAGAGGAGCTTGTCGGACAGCTTTAATTTTCCTTCTTCTTGAAAACAAAGAGCTTACTGAACACATAGTTCGCTATCGTGACGATCACGGAGGAAATGAAGATCTTTGCAATCCAGTAATTCATACCGATTACATTTACCGTCAGCCACATGATCACAATATCCATGATCAGCGTGGAGACACGGGAAGAAGCAAGTCCGAGGAACTCTTTGAGTATCTTCGGATTTTTACTTTTAAATACCCATTTGCGGTTCAGCGGATAGGCAAAGAGCACACCCACCATCCAGCTGATCGTATTATTCAGCGTATTCTGCCACGAGACATCCACATCCAGCAGCAGCTTGCCCAGAAATGCCGCCGCCCATGAAACGATGGTCGTCATAACTCCGACAATCAGATAAATAATGATTTCTTCGTATTTCTTGCAAAGTTCCTTGATTTTTTCTATCATGTACTCTCTCCGTTCTGTTTTACTGCCGCCGCATGTTTTACCGGATCACGCCATAGCTCCGGCGGCATGTTCTGATCTGAAATATAATTAATTTACTATGGATGTCCCGATCTTGTCAAGGTTCACCACATTTCTGCTCTCTCCCCGCAGGAATGCCGCAATGTTTTCATGAGCCTCCCAGACACATCTTGTCCGCGCCTCCACGCTCGCCCATGCAAGATGCGGCGTGATGATGAGCTGATTGCTGTCCTTTAAGCCGGCAAGCGGATTTGACAGCTCCAAAGGCTCCGACTCCACCACATCGAGTCCTGCTGCCGCGATCTCTCCATCCACCAGTGCCTGATACAGCGCACGGTTATCCACCACTCTGCCTCTTGCCACATTCAGCAGAATCGCCGTCTTTTTCATCTTCTTAAGCGCCGCCTCGTCAATCAGGTTCATCGTCAGCTCACTCAGCGGACAATGCAGCGAAAGGAAGTCGCTCTCCGTCAGCAGCGTATCGAAATCCACCTGCCGGTACTCTGTGCAGGTACTCCTTCCGGTCACAGAATAGAAGATCACCTTGCAGCCAAAAGCCTCCGCAATTTTTGCGACGCGCCTGCCAATATTGCCCATGCCGACAATACCCCATACCTTGCCCTCAAGCTCATAAAAGGGGAGGTCAAAGTTAGAAAACCTGTCCTGTGCGCTGTATGCGCCGGACTTGACATAGTTGTCATAATGCGGCAGCTTCTCGCTCAGCGCCAGTGCCATCGCAAAGGTGTGCTGGGCAACCATCGCCGTACAGTAATCCCTCACATTCGCCACCCGGATTCCTCTGGCGCTGCAATAAGCAAGATCGCAGTTGTCAAAGCCTGTGGCAAATTCGCAGATCAGCTTTACCTTTGACGCGTCCTTCAACGTCTCCCCGTCGAGCGGCGCCTTGTTCGCAATAATGATGTCCGCCTCTTTTACGCGCTCCTTTATCTCTTCCCTTGTGACAGTATTCCCATAGACAGTCACCTCGCCAAAATCGCTGATACAATCAACCGATACATCACTGCCCACACTGTTGCGTTCCAGAATCACGATCTTCATGTCAATTCCAATGCCTCCTTATCTGAAATGAGCCTGCGAGAAAATCTCCCCGCAGGCTCAATCTGTTTCTTTTATGGACTTACTGCAGTCTTGCAAGCAGCTCTGCTCTCTGTGCCTCATATCCGGGCTTTCCGAGCAGCGCGAACATATTCTTCTTGTAGCTCTCAACGCCGGGCTGGTTGAAAGGATTTACGCCCAGCAGATAACCGCTGACACCGCAGGCAAACTCGAAGAAGTAGAACAGCTCTCCCAGATAAAACTCGTTCACCTCGGGAACCGTTACCATCAGGTTCGGCACATTGCCGTCCGTATGTGCAAGAATCGTTCCGTTCATGGCACTCTTGTTGACAAAATCAACACTCTTGCCTGCCAGATAATTCAGACCGTCAAGGTCTACCGGCTCCTCGTTGATGATAAGCTCCTCGCGGGAGGTCTCAATGTTGATAACCGTCTCAAACATGATTCTGGAGCCGTCCTGAATGAACTGACCCATGGAATGAAGGTCGGTCGTCAGATCCACGCTGGCAGGGAACAGACCCTTCTGATCCTTTCCTTCGCTCTCTCCGAACAGCTGCTTCCACCACTCAGATACATAGTGGACAGCAGGCTCATAGTTTGCCAGAATTTCTACGCTCTTGCCCTTGCGCAGCAGAATATTTCTCAGTGCAGCATACTGGAGCGCATCGTTATTCTCAAAATCATTTTCCAGCGCAGCCTTGCGTCCTGCGGCAGCGCCCTCCATCAGCTTATCAATATCCGCTCCGCTGACAGCGATCGGAAGCAGACCTACGGCTGTCAGAACGGAGAAACGTCCTCCGACATCATCGGGAACAACAAAGGTCTCATAGCCCTCTTCGTCGGAAAGATGCTTCAGGCTTCCCTTTGCCTTGTCGGTGGTAGCATAAATTCTCTTTGCCGCACCCTCTTTTCCATACTTCTTTTCCAGAATTTCCTTAAATACACGAAATGCGATCGCCGGCTCGGTCGTTGTACCGGACTTAGAGATCATGTTGATGGAGAAATCTCTGTCTCCGACTACATCCATCAGGTGCTTCAGGTATGTAGAGCTAATGGAATTACCACAGAAATAAATCTCCGGTGTCTTTCTCTGCGCCTTGTCAAGAACGTTGTAAAAGCTGTGTCCGAGGAATTCAATCGCCGCTCTTGCGCCAAGATAGGAACCGCCGATACCGATTACCAGCAGCACCTCGGAATCGCTCTGAATCTTCTTAGCCGCTGCCTTGATCCTTGCGAACTCCTCCTTGTCGTAATCTACCGGAAGGTCGATCCATCCCAGAAAGTCGTTTCCTGCTCCGGTCTTTGAAACCAGAACCTCTTTGGCGTCCAGCGCCAGCTTTTTCATATAGCCGATCTCTTCCCCGGAAACAAAGGAAGCGGTCTTTGAATAATCAAATGTAACCTGTCTGCTCATAATCTGCTCCTCACTTCTGCATCTTTTTCTCTCATTGACAGTGCATACATGCATTCACTGTTCTTGTTACTAAATTATCATAGTTGTACTGTAAATTCAAGAAAAAATTAATATCCGTGCTGCCCAAAGCACATTTAAGCGTCCGCTGTTTCAGCCCGTCAGGAACTCCTTTAAGAGCGTCTCCAGCTCCTCCTCTGTCACAGCGGCATCTCTCGCCGGCACATAGTTGTCTTCCTTCTGTAAAATTTCCGCTCTCTTTCCGCTCTGCGCCGCAGCCGACATAAACTCCGCCGGCTTCCGCCCCGCTCTGGCACGTCTTGTCTTCTCCTGCTCCTTGCTCTCTATCGCACCCGGACTTTCCTGAAACGCCGCATCGCCGTAAAGCATCTCCATGTCCCTTCTCGTGACCTTAATGCGCGGAGAGAGATGATTTTCCAGATAATCCACCAGATTCACCTTGAGGACTCTCTTTTTCCCGCGGACATCCGCGATCGTTGACACGGAAAAAAACAGATACAGCCCGAGCAGGCTGACAATATAAAAGGGGAGAATCGCCCCCAGCGTGTGCCCCGCCAGAATGCTTCTACAGATGCCGACCCCGGAGAACACCACAGACAGAAGCATCAGCTGTCCGGAAAGGTGATAGAGCATCTCAAACGAGAACGGCCCCAGCGACAGCCGATTCAGGAATTTATCCACGAATACAGACACATTGGAAATACCGTTATTCAGCTCATAACAGTTGGAAAACTTTGTCTTGCACTGTTTGAGAAGCTTATTGTCCGTTGACGCCATATTGTCCGCCTCCTTTATCATATGTGCATAAAGTATCCCGAGAAATAATTTCAGGAAAATACCCAGAACCATACAGGAAAACATACATATTGTCATTGCCGCCTGTTCCATAAACACACGAATCATTTCACACCTCTTCTATCTGCTCTCATTTAATCCCCTGATGAAAAGAAACCGAACCCGTCATTTCACGGATTCGGCTTTTGTACATGCTTATTATAAATTATGCTTGTCCCGATGAACAGATTTTTCCATCGACAAATTCCCGGCAGCAACGACACATCCTTACATTTTTTCAATGAAAAATAAGCCTTTCAGCCATCTGATAAGGATTGAAAGAGGCTTCTAAATCTGCTATACTTTATCAAAATACTACTGGTAGACCCAAAAAGGAGAGGATGATTATGAAATACAAGACACAGGGAACCTGTTCCCAGGAAATTGATGTGGAACTGAAGGATGGCGTTATCGATTCCGTTCAGTTTGTGGGGGGCTGCAACGGTAATCTGAAAGGAATCTGCGCGCTGGTAAAGGGCATGAAGCCGGAAGATGCCATTGCAAGATTAAAGGGTATCAAATGTGGTCTGAAATCCACCTCCTGTCCTGACCAGTTGGCAAGAGCACTGGAGACGATGCTATGAAAAAAATTGTGTTGACGGGCGGCGGAACCGCGGGACATGTCACGCCGAATCTCGCGCTGCTTCCTTCCCTGAAGGCCGCCGGATATGAAATTACTTATATGGGCTCCTACGACGGAATCGAGAAAAAGCTGATCGGCGATTTTGATATTCCCTATGTAGGCATCTCCACCGGAAAGTTTCGCCGGTATTTTGACCCGAAAAATTTCACGGATCCATTCCGTGTCATCAAGGGCTTTTCCGAGGCGAAGAAGTTCCTGAAACAATACAAGCCGGATGTTGTCTTCTCAAAGGGCGGCTTTGTCAGTGTGCCGGTTGTCCGTGCCGCTGCCGTTCTGGGCATTCCCTGTGTCATTCACGAATCTGACATGACGCCGGGACTTGCCAACAAGCTCTGCATTCCGGTCGCCAAAAAGGTCTGCTGTAATTTCCCCGAGACCTTAAAGCTTCTGCCGGAAAACAAAGCTGTTCTCACCGGTTCCCCGATCCGCACGGAGCTTTCACAGGGAAATAAGCTCGCGGGGCTTGATATGTGCGGCTTTTCCGCCAACAAGCCTGTTATCATGGTGATCGGCGGAAGTCTCGGCGCCGCTAATGTCAATAAGGCTGTCAGAGAAGCTCTTCCGAAGCTCTTAAAGGATTTTCAGGTCGTCCACCTCTGCGGAAAAGACAAGATGGATAACCTTCTGTTAAACACGTCCGGTTATAAGCAGTTTGAATATATTAAGACGGAGCTGAAGGATCTCTTTGCCATGGCTGACATCGTCATCTCCAGAGCCGGTGCAAATGCGATCTGTGAGCTTCTTGCGCTGAAGAAACCGAATATCCTGATTCCGCTGCCTGCTGCCAGCAGCCGCGGGGATCAGCTTCTCAACGCGAAGTCCTTCGAGGCACAGGGCTTTTCCATCGTAATTAACGAGGATGACCTGACTACGGATCTTCTGGTTGACAGGGTTTTCGAGCTTTACTGCAACCGGCAGAATTATCACGACGCAATGAGCCGCAGCGGTCAGATGGACTCCATCCGCACAATCATGAAGCTGCTCGAGGAAGTTCAGGAGAATTAAATCTTATAAAACTCGCCAAAGTCGGTTCTGACCTTGGCGAGTTTGTTTTTTTGCCCTATCTACATTTTCTCTTCGTCATACACGGCTCTTGCACCGCCGATGAACTTCGGTCTGGTTCTGGCACAAACCACATGCCCATCGCCGATCTCCTTTGTACGGATTCTCACCGGCACCGCCACATCCTTAAGATGCATGCCGATCAGCGTATCTCCGATGTCCATCCCCACATGGGCTTTGATATGCTCTACCGCCACAGGATGTTCGAATGCCTTGTACGCCGCCGTTGCAAAGGAACCGCCCGCCTTCGGCTGGGGAACGACATTGACGATTTCATAGCCATAGCGCTCTGCCGCTTCCCTCTCAAGAATGATCGCCCGGTTCAGGTGCTCACAGCACTGCGCCGCGAGATAGATTCCCGCCTCCTGCGTCGCCTGATAGATTCCGCCGAAGACCACCTCCGCCAGCTCCGGGCTGGAGAAGGTTCCGATTCCCGCACCGCCGACCTCACTGGTGGAGCAGCCCACCACAAGAATCTGATCCGCCTCCGGTTCTGCGATCTCAAGCAGCTCCTTCGCCGCCCTGTATGCCTCTTCGCCGATTAAAGTCATATCCTCCGTCATCTGTGTTCCTCCTGCGCTCTGAGCCCGCCTCCGCAAAAGCTCTATGTCTCTCAGTGTTCCCCGATATACCTCGTCTCGCCGGGCTTGATTTCCATCAGTTCTTTTTCTGTCTTCAACCAGACGCTGACCGCGGTAGGATTATGCATTGTCAGCCCATCCGCCGAAAATTCCTGTTGCCTTGTCGCGGTAATATAGGTGTAGATCTCCATGTTTGTCGCGTACCAGATGTCTTCCTTTCCTGCCATCTTGTCCGTAAACGCTTCTATAACGCTCCAGTCCCCGGAACATCCGAACTCGAAGCTGTGTCCCCAGACATACATCAACGGCAGCTCATAGTAGGATGCCACATCCAGAAACTTTTCTCCCAGCTCAAGCAGCCTGTCGTCGTGATGACAAGTCGGATGCCACTGCATGAAAT
The DNA here is from genome assembly GCA_934402375.1 of uncultured Acetatifactor sp. Classification (GTDB taxonomy): domain Bacteria; phylum Bacillota; class Clostridia; order Lachnospirales; family Lachnospiraceae; genus Acetatifactor. Next base: position 3,065 of record CAKRUB010000002.1, on the reverse strand, counting down.
CCGAGGGCGGAAAGAAATTATGGGTGCCGTTGACGGTTCTGGAATACTTGATACCAGCGGTCTTCGCAACATCGATCACATTCTGATTATAGCTTCCGAAAGCATAGGACATTCCCTGCACAAGCCCACCGGTCAGCTTCTCAAGAACTTTCCGGTCATCCTGAAGCTCAAGGAGCAGCTGCTGTCTTGTCAGACTTGTCGGGTTGCGGTGCTGTACCCCGTGACAGGCAATTTCGTGTCCGTCATAAACGGTTTTCAGCTCCTCCATACCGACAAATGTCTCATTTCCGGTGTGCGGATCCAGCGATCCCGAATTCAGATGAAAGGTCGCCTTCATGCCATGGCTTCTGAACAGCTCCGCCAGTCTGCGGTCATAGACCTGACCGTCATCGTAGCTGAAGGTCAATGCTTTTCTAAGTCCCTTTGGATAAACAAACCTCATAATATCCCTCCCAAGTTTATTGTTAAAATACCTCTTCCATAGTATCACAACCTTAAAAAAATAGGAATATAGTAAATACAAACCGGAGTATAATCTAACGGGAGAATATTATGTCTTTCCTGTCTTCCCTTCTGTTTGGAATATCCGCAAGCCTTGATGCCCTGCTGGTCGGCATCGGCTACGGTCTGCGCCGTGTCCGCATCCGACCATGGCAGAATCTGTTTATCAGCTTTATCGCCCTGCTCGGCACCTGTATTTCAGCCTGCATCGGAAGCAGATTATTACCTCTGCTGCCGTCCTTCCTCGGGAGCTGTATCGGAAGCCTGATACTAATCCTTCTCGGCATTTATTATGTGACAAAATGGATTTTTTCCCTCGTGAAAAACCGGAAATTATCCTGTAAGGAAAAGGGTGAGTTGATTGAGATGTCAGCCGATCAGCCCCTGCCCCGGCTTTCCGCTTGGGAAACCCTGATCCTGAGCATGACCCTGTCGTTGAACAATATCGGTATCGGTTTAAGCGCCAGCATGGCGGGGCTGCCGCTGCTGCCGTCTGCGATCGCAACCTTTATCTGCTCTCTCTCTTTTTTACTGGCTGGAAATCGGCTTGGCCGGAGTCGTTTTCTTCGTCTTCTCGGCTGCGCCGCCGACCCGCTCTCCGGGCTTTTGCTGATCGGACTTGGCATCCTCCAGCTCGCTTTTTGAATAAACTTTTTCTTTCAGGGAAAGGTAAGGAAAAAGAATCGAAAGCGAGAAACTTATGCGTCTGTCAGGTGAACTTGAAGAAAACGTACAACAGCTGAAAGAGCTGCTGCCAATCGACAGCAGTTTTGATTTTATTGCAAGACCTCTCCTCTTAGGAAAAACAAAGGCTTTCTTCCTCGGCGTAAACGGACTGTGCAAGACGGACGTTCTACAGCAGATTTTTTCCGACCTGCAGGATCCGCTGTTTGTCCAAGACCCTGTCATTGAAAATATCCGACAGTATGTGTCCTCCAAAATCGGCTATGCGCAGGTAAGTCTGACCGACTCATGGGAGAGCATTATCAAGAATGTGCTCAGTGGCCCGTCCGTGCTGCTGATCGACGGGTTCGATCAGGCTGTCATTATCGATGTGAGAACCTACCCCGCCCGCGGAATCTCCGAGCCGGATCTGGAACGTGTCACCAGAGGCTCGCGCGACGGCTTTGTGGAGACCCTCTTGTTCAGCGCAAACCTGATCCGGCGCCGCATCCGCTCACCGAAGCTATGCTTTTCCATGCACTGTGTCGGCTCGGAGAGCAAGACCGATGTGGCAATCGCCTATCTGGAGGGAAGTGTCAACAAGGCTCTGCTGGCAAAGCTCTCGCAGACAATCGACCAGCTCAGGGTGTCCTCCCTGACGATGGGGACAAAGAGTCTGGAGGAGCTGCTTCTGCCAAAGCACTGGTGGAACCCGCTTCCCTCCTTTCAGATCACGGAACGCCCCGACGTGGCATGCAGCTATCTAGCGGAAGGACATATTCTCGTGCTGGTGGACAATTCCCCGTCTGTGCTGATCCTGCCTTGTACGATCTTCCAGTTTACCCAGAGCCCGGAGGATTATTACAACAGTCCCTCCGTCGGCACCTACTTCCGTCTGGTACGGTTTCTTTGCATTCCCGTCAGCCTGCTCCTGATGCCGTTTTTCCTTTTGCTGACAGCGTATTTCCCGGACTTTTCCGCCCGATGGGGGCTGCTCGCAGATACCGGCCTCGGACCTGTAAGACTGTTCTTTTATGTGTTGACTGTGGAATTTATGCTCGATTTGTTCAAATATTCCTCGGCGTTGAGCTCCGGCAGATTTTCCGGCTCTCTCTCCATGATCGGAGGACTGATTATAGGAGATATTGCTGTCAGCCTGAACTGGGCATCCGTGGAAGTCCTATTCTATGGCGCTGTGACACTGCTGGCGTCCCTGTCGATCTCCGGCACAGAGTTCAGTGATGCCCTGCGTCTTTACCGCATCCTGCTGATCGCTGCGACCGGCTTCTGGGGACTGCCCGGCTTTCTGGTCAGTCTTGCGCTCATCCTGCTGTCCATGGCGACGACACCGACCTTCGGCGGCTTCAGCTACTTCTGGCCGCTGTTCCCCTTCAATCGGAGCGCATTAAAAAAGCTGCTTTTCCGCAGCCCCACCCCGAAAGCCCAGCCGGAAACCATATGGGATCGCGGCGAGCTGCACAGGTAATCAAAAATAGTATTTATTTTTGCGCATAAAAAGAGCGATAGACGGGACTCGAACCCGCGATTTCCACCTTGGCAAGGTGGCGCTCTACCAACTGAGCCACTATCGCATAATGCGTATGCCTAAGCATACAACAGGTTTAAACCTGCTTGAAGGTATGAAATTAATTGTTCCCGACCTCAGCGCAATCTCTTCGGTCGCAACAGGAATCTTATAAATCAGACTTCCTGTAAGCAGGTGATGGGAATCGAACCCACGTATCCAGCTTGGAAGGCTGGTGTTCTACCATTGAACTACACCTGCATATATTAACGCACTTGACTGACAAACAGCCTTGTGCGGAAATGCCCAGAACCGGAATCGAACCAGTGACACGAGGATTTTCAGTCCTCTGCTCTACCAACTGAGCTATCTGGGC
>CAKRUB010000001.1 GCA_934402375.1 uncultured Acetatifactor sp. | reverse complement strand
CAAGGTAGATAGGAGAGAGGTGTAAGCACAGCAATGTGTTCAGCTGACTCTTACTAATCAATCGAAAGCTTAACCAAGACGAAAAGATGTTTTATTTAAGATTTCAGTGTTCGGTTTTGAAGGTACAAATATTTATATTTTGAGAATTTAGGAGAGTGGATTCCACTCTCTTTTTTGTATGTCATAAGCATATGACAAAAGTCATGTCGGATTTGTGTCTTTTGGTACTGACGATCGTGGGGAAAAGCAGTTAGAATAAAAATGTCTGGAAGACAATTAGGTAAAAGTAAAATGAAAGAAAAGAGGAGAGGTATGAGTACAGAGATTGTTTTGAAGACGGAGGGGCTTACGAAGAAATATGACAGTAAGACAGTGGTAGATAATGTATCGGTGGAAATAAAAAAGGGTGAGATCTTTGGCTTGCTGGGACCAAACGGGGCAGGAAAATCGACAACAATGAACCTGATCTGTTCGTTGTTGAAACCGACGAGTGGAAGGATCGAACTTTTTGGCATGGATGTAAGGCGTCAGGGAAAACAGGTGAAACCCAGAATAGGGTATATCCCACAGGAACTGGCGATCCATGGTAACCTGAAGGCATGGGAGAATGTTGAGCTGTTTACGGCGCTATATAATGTCAAGGGAAAAGAGTTGAAAAATGCTGTAGATGAGGCATTAAAATTTGTAGAGCTTCAGGATAAAAGGGACGCCTTCGCAAAAACCTTTTCCGGTGGTATGAAGCGCAGATTGAATATTGCCTGTGCGCTGGGACATAAGCCGGAGCTTTTGATTTTTGATGAACCGACGGTCGGAATTGATCCCCAATCCAGAAATTTTATCCTTGAGAGAATTAAATATGCGAACCAGCAGGGGACGACCGTTATTTACACCAGCCATTACATGGAGGAAGTCGAAGCACTGTGCACAAGGATTGCCATTATGGACAACGGAAAAATTATAGCGTGCGGAACAAAAGAGGAATTAAAAAAGCTGGTGAGCGGAAATGCGCAGGACAGTATTACATTGGAAGAAGTTTTCCTTTCCATTACAGGGAAGAAATTAAGGGATTACGGAGAAGGAGGCAGATAAAATGCTTTGGACAATGACTAAAAATAATTTTAAACTAATGTATCGAAGCTTTTATATGCTGATTCTTGTCACGATTGCGCCAATCATTGTCATTGCAGCGCTGTCGAACGCTTTTGACGAGCTGCTGCAGACCGGCTATGAGGCAGAGAATGTCAAAATCGGCTATGCTGCGGAAGACGGTAGTATGCTGGACACTTTTCTGCGCAATGGCGATGCTTCGCTACAGGAGAGCGGAATCCAGCTGCAGCCTTATAGTGAAGCAGAGGGCAGAAGTCTTCTCTCGACCGGGGAAATAGACGTTCTGATGGTTGAGTCGGCGGACGGAATTGCCATATGTACGCTTGACGAGGCTGATTTTGCTGTAGCAATGTGTCGCTATCTGCTGGATCGGTTTTATACTGAGTATGGAAATGGCTATCATGAAGCAATGCTGGGCAATATGCAGACTGACGGGGAGAAACCGGAGGTATCATTGCCTACAGAAGTGCTAGAGGGCATTAAGCTCGCGGATGCAAAAAGCTACTATGGAATTGCAGAAACAGTCTATTTCTTATGGGCAGGCATGCTGTTCCTGACAGCGGTTGTTCAAAGCGAGAGAAAAAACCGTATCTCACAACGGTACATAGCGGCGCCGACAAATCGCTTTACGATTTACCTTGCAAAATTTATTCCCTGTTTTTTCATATCGGTTCTTAGCACTTGCGTGAGTGTGGCGCTTGGTATCGTCTTCGGAGCAAAGTGGGGGAATCCGCTTGGGACTGTTGCTATTCTGTTGCTGAATATTGCGGCGGGAGTTGCATTTGGAATGTTAATTATATATGTTGTAAAAAATCTTGCGGCCGCCATTGTTCTGTTTTTTACGATGATATGGGGAATGGGCTTTGTCGGGGGCTCTTTTGAGACCTATATGTTTTCACGTATTCCACAATGGATAAAGGAACTGTCACCGATTTATTATGTCAACCGGACACTGATTGAATTTTCCACAATGGGACATAGTGCCTATACATCGCGTGCCGTGGGGTATCTCATATGCGTTATTCTGGTTTGTGCGCTATTTGGGTGTCTGCTTATGAATCGCAGAATGGAGGCTGAATAGATTGAAAAATATGATACAGCATTTATGTGAAATGACAAAGATGACAATAAAGGAGATGCTGAGGAGCAAGGGCTTTCTCTTTTTCGCAATCGTGCTTCCGGTTCTGACGACCTTGCTGTTAAATGTACAGTTCGAGGAAACAAAAGAGGGGACAGAGGAACAGGTGAGCATAACCGTACTGGAAGACATGGATTCGCTGATGGCTTATCAGGAGGATGCGTGGAAATATCATATAAAGGTCTATGATCTCAGTGGGTGGGACAAAAGCACACAGCTTCTCGAGGAACTGTCCTCGTCGGGAATGTTTCAGATCTTTGTGACAATGTGCGATGAATCAATGGAAAAAGTGATGGATTCTGTCGAACAGACGACAGAAAATGATAAGGTTGACCTGATTATGATTCTGGATCGCTCATTGAAAGAGCAGGTTGAGAAACTAGAGCTTACCGATGGCATTCAGGTATATAAAACCAGTGAGGATGCGAGGTACGAGATGTTTTCCGGCCTTCTGGAAGCAAAGCTGCTGGCAATGTTGGAGGAACAGCAGGCGATGAAGCTTGGCGTGGAAGTTGACCGGAGCCTGACTCCTGATATTGAAACAGTAGTCGTAGAGCCGGCAGATGTTTTCGATGGGCAGATAGGAGCAGACACTTTGTTTGAAAACACAGGAATGTTCGGAAATGCACTGGCGCTTTACACTGTTGCGTTCCTGTTTGCCGGTATTATGATTCTTGGAACCATTATGACAGAAAGACAGAATCTGGTATATGTCCGCATCCTGCTTACCAATGCTTCGCCGTACAGCTATGCGGTGTCGAAGCTCATAGTTGTGGTTTTCGCGGCGGTGATTGAAACGTTTTCTGCGATCCTTTCCTATCGGTTTCTAGTCCGCAGTGAGACTGGAATCAGTACAGTCCAATTTGCCTTTGTCCTTTTTGGCATGGCACTTATTTTTAATGCATTGAGCGTCAGCGTGGGAATCTGCTGTGAAAATACTCTGGCTGCCAGCATTACGGTGTATACAACATGGATGATCAGTGCGCTTCTCGGTGGTCTGTACTTTGACATCAGCAATGCGTCGGATACATTTAAACGGATTGCACTGCTAATGCCGCAGCGCTGGGGCTTGCGTGCGATTGCGCTGTTTGCACATGGAAGCGGGGAAGGGTATCCGCTCACAATTATAGTAGTCATCACCTATGTACTTGTGATAACATTAATAGGAGTGCTGGGATTGAAAATAACGCAGAAGGAATAGCCTATTGTGAAGAAGAACATAAGAGAAAATTTTTTTGTACTGGCGAAAATGGCTACCTTGATTCTGGGTATTATCTATCAGATGATGGCAGTGGATGAGGAGTTGCTTCAGAAGGCGACGCACAGTCTGTATTTGGCGGTGTTTCTGGTCGCTGCAGTTTGGATTGAACTGACAGGGGATAAAAAAATAAAATATGCTGTGCTATGCGTGGAAGGAATACTTGCCTTTATGGGAGTATTCCTGTTTCCCGTTTCGGGAATGATCCATATTGTCTTTTTTACGGCTGATTTTTGCAGTGTGCTGTCATTGCCAGTGTATGCCTATCTCTCAGAATATCTGCTCGTTCTGCCGGTTGCATTCCAAATTTCACCGAGAATCGAAATGTGGGGTGGTCTTGTTACGGCTGTTGTGATCTGCTATATTCAGGAAAAATACACTCTACGGCTTTATCGAAGGTTGCTGGATGAGGGCGAGGAAACCCAGCTGGAGCTGAAGACAGACATTGTGAAGCAGAGTGCCGACTATGAGAGACAGCTGAGGCGTTCTCATCTGCAGTTTGAAAATCAGGTTCTGGAACAGAAAAATCAGATTGCACAGGCACTTCATGATAAACTTGGACACAGCATAAACGGCTCCCTTTACCAGCTGGAGGCCGCAAAGCTGCTCGTCACAAAGCGACCGGAGGATTGTGAAGCGATCCTTCAGGCGGTAATTGATCAGCTGAGACTTTCCATGGATGAGATCAGGGCGATTTTGCGGAGTGAACGTCCTGATAAAAAGAGGATGGCAATGCTTTCGCTACAGGCATTATGTGAAGAATGCGAGACGAGGTATCAGATCGCAGTGCATCTCAATTTGTCAGATCCGGAGGAAAAGATTCCTGAGAAACTGTGGGAGATCATTCTGGATAATACCTATGAGGCAGTGACCAATGCGTTGAAGTATGCCGCCTGTCACAATATTTATATTGATATTCTTGCGATGAATGAGATCGTCCGGTGCACGATACGCGATGATGGGCGTGGGGCAGTGCATGTGGAGGAAGGAATGGGAATTCAGGGGATGAAAAACCGCGTGCGGAGTGCGCGGGGGCAAATGACGATTGAAAGTGAAGCGGGCTTTGCGATTAATATGATTCTGCCGATACGGGAGATTTCTGCAGGGCTTGCGGCGGGAGTGTATGAGGAGGGGAAGCAATGAATAAGATCAGAGTGATTATTGCGGATGACAGTGCGTTTGTCCGGGAAGGTATGAGGGTGATTCTGGAGTTGGACGAACGGTTTGAGGTGGTTGGATGTGTAGAAAACGGAGAGGAGGCGGTGATCCTCGCCAGAGAAAAAGGGTGTGACATTGCATTGATGGACATCCAGATGCCTGTCATGGACGGAATTGCTGCGACGAAGATATTTGTGGAGGAAGATCTGGGGAAGGTGCTTATCCTGACGACCTTTGATGACAATGAGCTTGTGCATGGCGCAATCAAATGTGGGGCAAAGGGGTATCTGATAAAGAATCACACCCCCGATCAGTTGAAACAGATGATCCTTTCCATCAGCAGTGGCATCAATGTCATAGATGAACAGGTTTATGATAAGGTGCTGAATTTGGGGCTGTGTCCCAGTCATAACTTTGATGCGTCGCAGTATTCGCCGCGCGAACTGGAGATCATTGAGGCGGTTGCGGAAGGGCTGTCAAACAGGGAGATTGCCGGAAAACTGTTTATCAGCGAGGGGACGGTGAAGAATTACATCAGCGGCATATTGGACAAGGAGGGACTTGAACATCGGACGCAGCTTGCGATCTATTACCTGACCGGGAAGAAAAACGGATAGGGCGTAGATAGTTTTTCGTGGAAAATTTTCAGATAATAGTTTCATTTTCTTTGAAAGTATGATACACTAAAAAAGAGGCGGCACGGGACAGGGTCGTCTCACCTGAGAAAAACAAAAAGCTGTTTCTGGATGGCAGTAGCAGCGTGGAGGCTAAGGATGGATACTAAAATTTTATTGGAAAATGGAACGAACGAGTTGGAAATTCTGGAATTCACATTGGACGGTAATTCATACGGTATCAATGTTGCTAAGATCAGAGAGATTATTAACTATCAGGCAGTTACGCCGGTTCCGAATTCACATCCCAGCATTGAAGGAATCTTTATGCCGCGTGATGTAATGATTACTGCTATTGATCTGAAGAATTGTCTTGGCAAGGGTGTATCGGAGCCCACAGGTCTCTTTATTTTGACGAATTTCAATAAGCTTGACCTTGCGTTCCATGTGGACTCTGTACTCGGCATACATAGAGTATCATGGCGTGATATTATTAAGCCGGATGCGACAATATCGACGACGGATGAGAGTGTGTCTACCGGTATTATCAAGAAGGACGGAAAGCTGATCATCATTCTTGACTTTGAGAAGATTGTGACGGATATTAATCCCGAGACCGGTTTGAAGGTATCTGAGATTAACGAGCTCGGAGAGAGACACCGCAGCAGTGTGCCGATTCTGATTGCGGAGGATTCGCCTCTGTTGAATAAGCTGATTGTGGACTCGCTGAAAAAGGCGGGCTATGATAATCTGATCCATACCGAGAATGGACAGAGGGCGTATGATGTCATCTGCCAGTGTAAGGAGGATGGAACGCTTCATGAGCATGTGCGCCTGATCATCACGGATATTGAGATGCCGGAGATGGATGGACACAGACTGACGAAGCTTGTGAAGTCGGATGACGCTACGGCGGATATTCCGGTCATCATTTTCTCATCGCTTGTAAACGAAGAGATGAAGAGAAAGGGCGAGGCGCTTGGAGCGGATGCACAGTTGTCAAAGCCTGAAATTGGTAATCTGGTACGAATAGTGGATCAGCTCGTCGATGCAAAGCATCTGGATAAATAAGGACTGATTTAGAGAGCTGGGATTCTTCCCGGCTCTTTTCATGAGGGGAGAAAATACGATGGAGAGCGGAGAGGTTCGGGATAAGCTCGGGGAAGCCGAGCTTGTGCTTGTGGGACTTGGCGGAGAATTCTGTGACAGCATGCGCCTGCGGAAGATTCCCGAGTATGTGAGAGGCAAAGAGCTTTTGCAGGAAGCAGGGTATCATTGGCTCATACCGGCATGGAATGAATATTGTTCCGCAAAGCTGGAGGACATCATTACTCCGGCACTTGCAAAATTAGCCGGGTTATTGGATGAGAAGAATTATTTTATTGTGGCAACGGCGACAGACAGCCGGGTTGCTGCAGCGCCATGGCGGGAGGGCAGACTGGTCATGCCCTGCGGAACAGTGTTGAAAAAGCAATGTATCAAGAGCGGTGACAGCACAATTGAAGATGTCACGCCCGATGACAGGGCAGTCATGAGGGAGTTTTTCCGAAAGCTGTATCTCGGGCAGTTCATGCAGGAGGGAGTACCTGAACTGGAACGGTGCGGGAAATGCGGTTCTCCGATGGTGCTCAATAATATTTTTGCAGAGGGCTATGATGAGAACGGTTATCTTGAGCAGTGGAAGGTTTACACAAAATGGCTGCAGGGAACGGTAAACCACAGACTTCTGGTTCTGGAGCTTGGGGTCGGAATGCGTTTTCCGACTGTGGTCCGTTGGCCGTTTGAGAAGGTTGCTTTCTTTAACAATAAGGCGACCTTCGTGCGGGTGAATGAAAAGCTCTACCAGTTATCGGAGGAACTTGCCATAAAGGGATGCGGAATTGCAAAGAATGCGATTGCCTGGCTGGAAATCCTGTGATAAACTAAAGTAATGAAGTATTTGAGAAAGTAGGAGAAGAGAGATGCCCTCACAGGAAGATTATCTGGATAATTTGTTAAAGGATATAGGCAGCGAAAATCAGGATGAACAGCCGACGCAGGAGACAGCTCTGCAGGCAGACGAGAATGATGGGAAGGCTGCGGACAGGCAGGCACCGGGGCTGGAGGAGGCGTCCGATATGTCGGAGGACGAAATTGAACAGCTGCTTTCCGGCGGACTTGACGCTTCCAGACTGGAGAATGATCAGGCTGAGGAAGAGAATAACGAGCTATTTCACGCATCGGATATGGATCTGTCAGATGAGGATGTCCTTAAAATGCTGGCTGAGAGTGATGATGACGATATGCAGGAAATACACAGTCTGTTGAACAAGTCTGACAATCATGAGCCGGTTGAGGATATTGCGGAGGAGCCGGAGCCTGAGGAAGAGAGAAACGCATTGCTTGGTGGCGCGGAGGCAGCGCCTGTGGCTGGCAAGCGGGAGGAGCGCGCTAAGGCAAAGAAGGAGCGCGCGGAGGCGAAAAAGCGCCGTAAGGAAGAGCTTGCGGCAAAACGCACTGAGAAAAAGGCGGCGAAGAAGGCAAAGAAGGAGTCTGCCAAGCAGACGAAAAACGAGCAGCAGGAGCAGGACACAGCCGAAAATCTTTTTGACACCGATGTTCTCGATTCCATTGTGTCAAAGGCAGATATGACGGGAAAAGGAGAGGATGAAGCCGTTCCAAACGCTGACATAATCGGGGAGGTAAGTGAACCTTCGCCCGTGGACGAGTTTGCAGAGGTTACGCCGGAAGAGACCAGTGCGCTTGACGAAATTGCACCGAAGGGAAATGGGGCAAGTGATCTTGGACTGGATATGGGGAATCTCTTTGGCGATACGGATGCGGATGATTCCCTGTTGAACGGATTAGGCGGTGGTGTTGATTCTGATTTCTCTGACCTGCTGTCCATGAACGATGAGCCGGAAGCTGTGCAGCGGGAGGAAAAGCCGGAGAAAAAAGGAAAGCCGAAGGTGAAAAAGGGTCTTTTTACCAGAATGCTTGATTTCTTTACGGAAGAGGAGGAAGAGGACTCGGAAAACGGAAATGAAAATCTCAACCTCTCGGATGAAAACAAGGGTATCATAAAGGATCTGGACAAGGAATCCGACAAGAAGAAAAAGAATAAGAAGGCAAAGAAGGCAGCAGGCGAAAAGAAGGAAAAAGAAAAGAAAAAACAGGAGAAGAAGCCGAAGAAACAGCCGAAGCCCAAGAAGGAAAAGCCGCCGAAGGAGATCCCGCTGGTTACGGATAGAAAGCTCTCTTTTAAGAAAGTGTTGCCGGTCGTGCTGGTCGGTGTATCTGTGGGAGTACTGCTTTTTGTGTTCATCAACTCGGCTGCGGACTATGCGGATAAGCGGGAGGCGAGAGCCGCCTATTATGCCGGGGATTATCAGACCTGTTATCTGAATCTTTTCGGAAAAGATCTGGATGAGACGGAGAGCGTCATGTACGGAAAGTCCGAGAGCATTCTCTACATCCGCCTCTGGATCAGAGAATTCGAGATGTTTGCCAGAGAGGGAGACATGGTCAGGGCGCTGGACAGCCTGATTCAGACGGTTGACCGTTATCCGCAGCTCTATGAATATGCAAATCAGTGGAATGCCGGGGCAGAGGTGGCTGCGGGATATGCAACCATACTGAACTATCTCTCCGCTAATTTCGGATTGACGGAAAGTCAGGCGCAGCAGATCGCAGATGAGAAGAAGGATATTGATTATACGAGAATCGTGACAGCGATTGCAAACGGCAAGAGCTTTGAGGAATGGAATGCACCGGAGACGCCGGTGGATGAAACTCCCGAAGAAGTTCCCGAAAGCGTAATGGAGGATGTGCTTCCCGAAGAAGAGGAGCTGGGCACAGACACCTTCATCGATAATCAATAAATAGGAGACAGGTAGAATGATTGCAATCATTGATTATGATGCGGGGAATATCAAGAGTGTGGAGAAGGCATTGCTGTACCTTGGCGCGGAGGTATGCCTGACTAGGGATGCGGACGTGATTCTCAGAGCGGACGGCGTGGTTCTGCCGGGCGTGGGTGCCTTTGGGGATGCGATGCAGAAGCTGCGGGATTACGGTCTGGTCGAGGTGATCCATAAGTGCGTTGACAAGGGAACGCCGTTTATGGGAATCTGCCTTGGACTGCAGCTGCTGTTTGAATCCAGCGAGGAAAGCCCCGGCGTGGAGGGTCTGCACCTTCTGGACGGAAAGATCGTCAGGATTCCGTCGGACGGTGGGCTTAAGGTGCCGCATATCGGCTGGAATGATCTGCGCTTTCCCGGAAGAGACGGCGGAAGGGGGCGATTGTTTCAGGGATTGCCGGAGAAGCCCTATGTCTATTTTGTACATTCGTACTATTTACAGGCCGCAGACGAGAAAATTGTGACGGCAACCACGGAGTACGGCGTAACGATCCATGCGGCGGTGGAAAAGGACAATGTTTTTGCCTGTCAGTTCCACCCGGAGAAGAGCTCGGATGTCGGAATGCAGATTCTGCGGAATTTTATTGAAGTGACGAAGGGATAAGTTTATGCATACAAAGAGAGTCATTCCCTGCCTTGATGTGAAGGACGGAAGGGTAGTCAAGGGAATCAATTTTGTAAATCTGCGGGATGCCGGTGATCCGGCGGAGGTCGCAGCGGCATATTCCGCAGAGGGTGCGGATGAGGTTGTCTTTCTGGACATCAATGCCTCGGCGGATAACCGAGCGACCCAGCTCGAGTGGGTGCGCGAGGTCGCAAGCAAGGTGTTCATCCCGTTCACGGTCGGGGGTGGAATCCGCACTGTGGAGGATTTTCGTGCAATTTTGCGCGAGGGAGCCGATAAAATAGCAATCAACTCTGCGGCAATCATGAATCCGCAGCTGATCTCCGACGGAGCCGAGAAATTCGGCAGTCAGTGCGTGGTTGTTGCAGTCGATGCGAAGCGCCGTGCCGATGGCAGCGGCTGGAATATCTATAAAAACGGCGGCCGTGTTGACATGGGAATGGATGCCGTGGAATGGGCGGTCAGGGCAGAGCAGCTCGGAGCCGGTGAGATTCTGCTGACCAGCATGGACGGAGACGGGACGAAGGCGGGATATGACCTTGCGCTGACAAAAGCAGTGGCGGACGCCGTGAGCATACCGGTCATTGCATCGGGCGGTGCCGGAAAGCTGGAGCATTTCTATGACGCACTGGTGGATGCCGGGGCGGAGGCAGTGCTTGCCGCATCCCTGTTTCATTATAAAGAGCTGGAAATACGGCAGGTAAAGCAGTACCTGCGCGATAGAGGAGTGAGTGTGAGATTATGAGCATGATCAGCAACGACTGGCTGACGGAGCTCGGTCCGGAGTTTCATAAGCCCTACTATAGGGAACTGTATCAGTTCGTCCTGAACGAGTACAATACGACGCAGGTATTTCCGCCTGCGGATGATATATTTAATGCATTTCATCTGACCCCGTTGAGTCAGGTGAAGGTAGTCATTATCGGACAGGATCCGTATCACAATGTCGGGCAGGCACACGGACTCTGCTTTTCGGTCAAGCCGGATGTCGATGTCCCTCCGTCACTGGTAAATATTTACAAGGAGCTGCATGATGATCTCGGCTGCTATATCCCGAATAACGGTTATCTTGTAAAGTGGGCAAAGCAGGGTGTGCTGATGCTGAATACGGTGCTGACCGTGCGTGCGCATATGGCAAACTCCCACAGAGGAAAAGGCTGGGAGGAGTTTACCGATGCGGCAATACGGGCGCTGAATAAGCAGGATCGCCCCATCGTGTTCATATTGTGGGGGAGGCCGGCGCAGACGAAGGAGAGGATGCTCGACAATCCGAATCACCTGATTCTTAAGGCGCCGCATCCCAGTCCGCTGTCAGCCTATAACGGCTTTTTTGGCAGTAAGCCCTTCAGCCAGACAAACCGCTTCCTGGAGGAGCACGGTGTCGCTCCGATCGACTGGCAGATTGAAAACGTATAGCATTTCTGGAGAAGTTGAGAAAAAAGCTCAGCTTCTCTTTTTTTATGCGAATGCGGTTGACAAAGCAGACATGGCATACTATAGTGTTCCTGTACAGAACTACTAACACAAGGAGAAGGATGCATGGAGGAAGCGGCATTTATCGACCGACTGCTTTTGTTTGGGCTGGGAAGGCAGGAGGCTGTCTTGTATTTCTGCCTTTTGAAGAATGAGGAGCTGACCGGCTACGAGGTGGCGAAGTTGACGGGAATTTCCCGCTCGAATGTCTATAACGGACTGGCGGCGCTGGTCGAACACGGTGCGGCATATGTGATGGAGGGAAACCCCAGCCGCTATGTCGCTGTGCCGCTGGAGGAGTTCTGCGATAACAGAATTCGTTATCTCGAGGAAATCAAGGCAGTGCTTGAGAGCAATGTACCGAAGAAGGCAGCCGGCTCTGACGGATATATCACCGTTGAAGGATATGGACATATCTGTGACAAGATCCATCACATGCTCATGGGGACGGAGAAGAGAATTTACTTTTCTGCGTCGGGCTGCTTCCTCGAAAAATGGAAGCCGGAGATACGGATGCTGGTCGGGAGAGGTTGTAAGGTCGTTCTGATTTCAGAGGAGACGGAGAAAATCTTTTCGGGAGAAGAACGGCAGGGAATTATTTTCTATGATGTGCCGCTGACGGACGGCGAAGCGGCTGAGGCTAGAAAGAAGCAGGTCCGGCTGATTATTGATTCGGAGTATGTTCTGACGGGTGAGGTGGAAGGAACCGACAGAGATACCTGCCTCTACAGCGCGCAGAAAAATTTCGTCACGGTGTTTAAGGATGCCATGAGAAATGAAATTGAGCTGATAAAGATAAAAAGCGAAAGGAAAGGATAAGGGAAAATGAAGATCAGAGTCGCAATTATGGGTTATGGAAATCTTGGGAGAGGAATCGAGAGCGCAGTGCGCCAGAATGACGACATGGAGCTTGTGGCGGTGTTTACGCGGAGAGACCCACAGACGGTAAAGGTGGCAGGAGAGGTTCCGGTATACCGTGTGGAGGAGCTTCTGAATAAGAAGGACGAGATTGACGTATTGATGATGTGCGGAGGCTCTGCGACAGATCTGCCGAAGCAGACGGCGCAGTATGCGAAGTTCTTCAATGTGGTAGACAGCTTTGACACCCACGCAAAGATCCCGGAGCATTTCGCAAACGTGGATCTCGCGGCGAAGGAGGGCGGAAAGATTGCAATGATTTCCGTCGGCTGGGATCCGGGTATGTTCTCCCTGAACAGACTGTATGCAAATGCCATTCTACGGGACGGAAGCGATTATACCTTCTGGGGAAAGGGCGTCAGTCAGGGACATTCTGACGCGATCCGCAGAATTCCCGGCGTAAAGAATGCAAAGCAGTATACGATTCCCGTGGAGTCTGCACTGGAGGCAGTGAGAAACTGTGAAAACCCTGTGCTGACAACGAGACAGAAGCATACCAGAGAGTGTTTCGTCGTGGCGGAGGAAGGAGCCGATCAGGCGTGGATTGAGAACGAGATTAAGACGATGCCGAACTACTTTGCCGATTATGACACGACGGTTCATTTCATTACCGAGGAGGAGCTGCAGCGCGACCATGCGGGGATTCCGCACGGCGGCTTTGTTTTAAGGACGGGAAAGACCGGTTTTGACGGCGAGCATAATCATGTGATCGAGTACAGCCTGAAGCTGGATTCCAACCCGGAATTTACGGCATGTGTGCTGATCGCATATGCGAGGGCGGCATACCGGATGCAGAAGGAGGGAATGACGGGCTGCAAGACAGTCTTTGACGTTGCGCCTGCCTACCTGAGCCCCATGACGGCGGAAGAGATGAGAAGCAAGCTGTTGTAAAGATACCCTGAGAGAATACCCGGAGAGGAGAGATTATGAAAAAGAAAGCGTTTGTGACAAAAGAGATGGTGGAGGAGATAGTAAAAAAATATCCCACCCCCTTTCATATTTATGATGAAAAAGGAATCCGCGAAAATGCGAAGGCGTTAAAGGAAGCATTCTCATGGAATCCCGGATATAAGGAATTTTTTGCCGTGAAGGCGACCCCGAATCCGTTTTTGATTGATATTCTGAGAGATTACGGCTGTGGCTGTGACTGTTCCTCCATGACGGAGCTCATGCTGTCCGATGCAATGGGAGTGAAGGGGGAGGACATCATGTTTTCCTCCAACGATACGCCGGCGGAGGAGTTTGCCTATGCCGCGAAGATCGGCGCGACAATCAATCTGGACGACATTACCCACATTGATTTCCTGGAGAAGACGCTCGGCTATCTTCCGAAGACGCTAAGCTGCCGGTTCAATCCGGGCGGATATTTCTCTCTGGGAACCGACATCATGGATAATCCTGGGGATGCAAAGTACGGCTTTACGACGGAGCAGATGTTCGAGGGCTACCGGATTCTGAAGGCAAAGGGTGTGGAGAACTTCGGCATTCACGCCTTTCTTGCAAGCAATACCGTGACGAACGAATACTATCCGGTGCTTGCAAAGCAGCTCTTTGAGCTGGCTGTGCGCCTGAAGGAGGAGACCGGGGCGAACATTACCTTCATCAATCTTTCCGGCGGTGTCGGCGTACCCTACAGGCCGGAGCAGGAGCCGAATGATATCCGCGTGATCGGCGAGAGCGTCCGGAAGGTTTACGAGGAAGTCCTTGTTCCGGCGGGAATGGGAAATGTGGCGATCTACACCGAACTCGGACGGTTCATGATGGCGCCGTACGGGCATCTTGTGACACAGGTAATCCATGAGAAGCATACCTACAAGGAGTACCTCGGGGTGGATGCCTGCGCCGTGAACCTGATGCGTCCGGCGATGTACGGTGCATACCATCATATCACGGTTCTCGGCAAGGAGGAGCAGCCCTGTGATCACAAATATGACGTGACGGGCTCACTCTGTGAAAATAATGATAAGTTTGCGATTGACCGTATGCTGCCCGAGGTCGAGATCGGGGACTATATTGCGATCCACGACACCGGAGCGCACGGCTTTGCCATGGGCTACAATTACAACGGCAAGTTAAAATCCGCGGAGCTGCTGCTACACGAGGACGGCAGTGTGCAGCTGATCCGCCGCGCAGAGACGCCGAGAGATTATTTTGCAACCTTTGACTGCTTTGAGATATTTGATAAATTATTTCCCGAGAAAGGATAAGAGAGAATGAGATACCCGAAAAATCTTCCGGCAGGGGGAACCATCGGTTTCCTCGCGCCGTCTTTCGGCTGTGCGACAGAGCCCTATAAGACGGCGTTTCAGTGCGCGCTGACGCGGTTTCGGTCGATGGACTATCAGACGCTGCTCGGATCGAACTGCTATGTGGAGCAGGGAATCGGCATCAGCAACACGCCCGAAAAGTGCGGTGCGGAGGTCATGGAGCTTTTCTCATCGGAGGCGGACAGCCTGATCTCCTGCGGCGGCGGGGAGATGATGTGCGAAATCCTTCCCTTCGTTGATTTCCGGCGACTGGCTGAGCTGGAGCCGAAATGGTTCATGGGCTATTCGGACAATACCAATCTGACCTACACGTTGGCTACGCTTGCCGATACCGCTGCGGTCTATGGACCGTGTGCTTCCACCTTTGGAATGGAGCCGCTTCATGAATCTGTGCAGGATGCGCTCGGCGTCCTGACAGGCGAGGTGCATACCGTTGCCAGCTATGGAAAATGGGAGAAGGAGTCGTTGAAGGAGCCGGACAACCCATGTGCACCCTATCAGCTGACAGAGGAACTGCAAATCCGGAGCTTCCTCGGCGGAAGCGAGACAGGAGAGGAGCTGTGCTTCTCCGGCAGACTGCTGGGCGGATGTATGGACTGCCTTGTGAACCTTCTCGGAACCCGCTTCGACGGAACAAAGGCATTTATTGAAAAGTATAAGGACGATGGAATCATCTGGTTTCTGGAATCGTGCGACCTGAATGTCTTCGGCATCCGCCGCGCTATGTGGGAGATGGAGCAGGCAGGGTGGTTCCATTATGTAAAGGGTTTCCTTATCGGCAGACCGGCAAACGGCGAACCAATCATGAACCTTGATGCCTTCCATGCAGTTCTGGACATTGTCGGCGGGAAGGGTGTACCTGTTGTCATGGATGTCGATCTCGGACACCGGCCGCCGATGATGCCGCTTGTCGTCGGCAGTCTTGCGGAGGTGCAGGTCAGAGGAAACGATCTGGAGATCAGGATGGAGTACCGCTAAAAAAGTATCGGCAAAAAAGTTTATTTTTTGCTTGTCAAGCAGTTCACTCTATGTTAAAATATTTTTTGTTGTGAGAGCGGTACTCTCACAAATGCCGGCGTGTCGGAATGGCAGACGAGGCAGACTCAAAATCTGTTGATGGCAACATCGTGCGGGTTCAAGTCCCGCTGCCGGCATTATCTAATCAGGAACAAAGAATAAATCGACGCAGGTCGGTTTATTTTTTTGCCCATGACGCATCTGACAATGCACGGGTTCTCCTGCAGGCTATTTTCTGCGAGCCTTCAGAAACGCGGCATATTCCTTGATTTTCTCAAGCTCTTCCGCGGTATACTCAGTTCCGTCAAAGTGGACACCTACGGCATATGGCTGCTCATCTATGTCGCTGAAGTATTCCGCATTTACGCCTAATATCTTAGAAATTTTAATCAATATATCAATATCAACCTTCTTGTTGTTCCGTTGGATAATAGAGTAGATTGTCGTTGGAGCGACATTTGCTTTTCTCGCCAGTTCCGTTACCGTCATATCTCTTTCGGAAAGCAGTTCTTCAAGCTTGTTACCGATACCCATATAAATAACCATACCTTTCAATATCCTGTGAATTGAATATAACACGTTTGAAAATGGTTAATCAACAAATTATTACGCATTTGCAAAATATATTGTTGACAAGTACGCAAACGCGGTGTAGCATTGAAATGTATCACGCAAATGCGTATATGGAGGCGACAAAAGATGGCATGTGCAAATTTAAGAGGAGAAATGGCCAGAAAAGGGATTACCATCGAAGAGCTGGCGCGGTTTCTGGGAATTCACCGTAACAGCGTGTCAAATAAGATAAACGGAGAGACGCCGTTCAGTGTAGATGAAGCATTTGAAATACAAAAGAAATATTTTCCAAAGTTGAGCCTTGAATATCTTTTCAAAAAGGAAAATGAGTCTGATGAAGATGAAATAATGATAAAAGAGTGATAAAGAGCATTCAGAATATTTCGTTCGGCGGAATGGTCGCAAATGCGTTGTTACATAAAATTCTTAGGAGGAAGGGTAAAGTGAAAAAAGAAGTGAAACTATTGCTGGCGGCGCTGACAGTAACCCTCGGTGTGGGCTGGATGTCACAGCCAGTACTGGCAGAGGAGAGTGCAGACACCGGTTCGGAGGCGGCAAGCTCAGGAAGCTGCGGTGCGGAGGGAGTTGACCTCACATGGGCATTTATCGGCAGTGCGGACGAGGGGTATACCCTTATAATCAGCGGAAGCGGAGACATGCAGGATTATGACGCAGAGAGTAATCGTGCGCCATGGTACAGCTACGCGGAGGAAAATAATATTTTGCAGGCAGAGCTGACGCTTGGAGAAGGCATTACCCACATTGGTGAGCGTGCATTTCAGGCATCCTATAAGACAGTAGATACTACGCAAATTTATTCGCTTCAGTTTACAGGCGGACTGGAAATACCGGAGACGGTGGAGAGCATTGGAGCTTATGCTTTTGCATGGAATAGCTTTACCGGTGATCTGCGGATACCGGACGGAGTTACCAGTATCGGTAATGATGCATTTTGCAGCCCCCAGCATTCTATTATGTTTAACAGTGCAGCCATTGTCATCGGATATGGATTGAAGGAGGCAGGCGAGGATGTTTTTAGCGGTTATCGCGATACATCGATAACTTCTACCCTATATAATCTGTCGGAAGTACAATTTGTATATAATACTCTTTTGCCGTGGCCTGCGGATGGAAACGTGATCTCCGTCACAAGACATTATGAGGCTGCGGTTACGGCAGAGACTACGCGCAGGATGCTGCCGGATGGGATAAGAGGTGATCTTACCGGGTATCATAGCTTTCCGAATGCAGCGGATGTGATAGACAGCGGTGATGGGAGCAGCATAGAATTTGACTGGTACGGGGATGAAGCACTGAGTAATCCGATACAGAGCATTGGCAGCTTTTCAGCGGACATTGCGGTTTATGGCAGAAGAAAGGGGTATACTGGTGTTGACTATGGTATTGTTAAGGATACCGGGACGAGCGGGGAGACGACCTGGACAGTGTATGACAGCTATGATGCGGATGAACTGCCGGATACTCTGGTAATCAGCGGAGTCGGTGCCATGGCTGACTATGAACAGGAGACGGACAGACCGTGGAGTCAGTATAAGAGTTCGCTGCGTCATCTCTTTCTGGAAGAGGGAGTGACCTACATTGGAAAGAATGCCTTCTATGGCTATTATGGAGGAACGTCTGAAACTAAATATTATTTCGAGGGAGAGCTGAATATTCCTTCCACGGTAACAGGGATTGGAGAGAAGGCTTTTTACTACAATTATTTTTCCGGTACATTAAAGCTTCCGGAAAAGCTTACCGCAGTTGGAAACGGTGCCTTTGCATTCAATAAATTTACCGGAGGTTTGATTCTGCCGCCGGGACTGGATACTGTTTCAGAGAGTGCCTTTGAGGGTGGAAGTTGGGACGGTCAGAATCAGTTTTCCTATATTGTGGTACCGGAGAGTGTGCAGACAATCGGAGATAGTGCATTCCCTTCCGGTAAATATCAGTACTATAATCTTTCAGAGCAGACCTTTAAAACTCGTTATATGAATGAACGAGATCCTGTACCAAATGATGGTATGCTGTATATTTCCAGACATTACGATGACCTTGCCAAGACCATGGTAAAGAGAAAGATTCTGCCGGATGGGGTTGCTGACGCGTCAGACTGCGACTATGCAGCTTCCTATGCGCGGTATCATTTCTTCCCGAACGAATTGGACGAGAAATTTGGACGCAGAGAGGGCTATGAAGATATTCAGATTACATGGTATTCCGATGCCGACTGTACAAGCCCGGTTTCGTCTGTGGAAAGCTTTACGGGAAATGTGGATTATTACGCAAAGAGCAATTATGCAGGGGAATTATATATCATTGATCCGTCAGCCTGTGGAAGCTGTGGGGCGCAGGGGGAAAATGTCAAATGGTACCTGATCGGTTCCGGTGAGGATGCCTATACGCTGGTACTGCAGGGAACGGGAGAGATGCAGGATTATGAGCAGTTTCAAACTCCGTGGAACAGCAATCAGACAAAAATTACGGATATTATCCTGTCCTCAGGAATTACGCGAATTGGAAAAAATTCATTTTACAATCTATATAATTTAAAGAATGTCACCTTGCCGGATACGCTTAAGAGTATTGGCGAATCAGCCTTTGCGGAGTGTACAGGAATTGACAGAACATCCTTATCCCTTCCGCAGGGGCTGGAGACAGTGGAAAAACAGGCGTTTTATACATGGAGGACTATCGAGGGTGATGTCGTGCTGATTTTGCCGGATAACCTGACAGAGATAGGCACGAATGCCTTTTATTGTAAGACGGAAAATGCAACGGTATTTATTGGAAGCGGTGTGGGGCAACTCACGCTGAATGAACTGCCGCAGGGAAACACTGCTACCACGATTTACAATTTCTCACAGAATGAGCTTTCCTCGGCGGTAGAACTGCCGTCCTTTACGAAACGGATCGTCAGCCCGGATGGGAACAGCTACCGGGAAATTGAACGCAGAATCCTGACAGAGAGCTATCTGTCGGTGGCAAGCTATCCGGAAGCGGTTTATCCGCAGTTAGTGAAGTATCGCAGCTTCCCGACAGAGCTGGATTTGCTGGACGGAAAAGAACTTACATGGTATTCGGACGAGAGCCGGCAGAGTCAGGTGACAGGCATTCCGGAGAGCGGGACAACCGTTTATGCGTTATGTCCGGGGCATGTGGATCAGGACGGGGATGGCAAGTGCGATTATTGCAATCAGGGCAGGACTTTGACAATCAGCGGTGCCACTACGGCGGAAATTGCGTTTGCCGACAGCTACACGGTGCCTGAGAATCTCTATCTGGTAGACAGTGAAGGAAATCGTGTGACGACCGTGACTGAGAGCATGGCGCTTACGGCGCTTGTGGCGATAAAGTCTGTTGATCTTACGCTGACTGACAGCATAGCCATGAATTATAGGGTAGCTGTTGCCAAGAATCATGAACTGACGAAGGACGGGGTGCCGGTTATGACTTTCCAGATTGGTGGCAGAACCTATCAGGCGGAAGCGGCTGAAAGCAGTGAATCGGGTGAGGCTATCGAATATTGTTTCAGCCTGAAGGAATTGCTGCCCCAGCAGATGAGTGAGAAGGTGGAAGCAACGGTCAGCGTTGGGGAAATCAGCGCGACAAAGAAGGATTATTCTGTGCAGATCTATTGTGAGTCCATGTTGAAGAAGGACTCGGAGGCGCTTGGAATCAGTACTTATAAGCTGACGGCTCTTCGGACGCTGCTTGTAGACATGCTGTACTATGGCGATGCCGCTCAGGAGTACATCGGACAGACGGCTGTTACGACAGCGGGACTGACAGAGGAACAGAAAGCATGGCGTTCCTCGGACACTACCGGCAGCGCATCCAACAATAGAGGAGTCAGTGGTACGGCGTCAGAGGATTATAAGTGGCAGTCAGCCAGACTTCAGTTGAGAGACCGGGTAGCGGTTGTACTTTCTTTCTATGCGAAGGAGACAGAAAACCTTGTGGTTCGCGCCACGGTGAATGGTCAGGAGAAAGAGTACACGAACTTCCATGAGAACGGAAACGGCTCCTACAGTGTTGTGCTGGAGGGCGTTATGCCGACGCAGTATGAAACAGCCGTTAGTGCACAACTCTATCAGGGAGAGTCACCCATTGGACAGAAGGTAACCTACAGTGTGGGTACATATGTGTACAAGATGAAGAATGAAGAAGGCTTAAAGGATATGCTGCGCGGTATTTATGACTATGGTTATGCCGCAAGAGCTTATGCAAACACGCAGTAGGCGGGAAAGGCAGCAGGGCTCAGGGGACAAGGCATAACACCGCAGAATAGAAAGGATGGATAAAGTAATGGAAGCAGGTAAGGAAATCAAAGAGCAGAAAAAGCAAGGCTATGAGACACCGCAGATGGAAGTGATTCTTTTTGAGACAGAGGATGTGATTACAACAAGTGCAATAGATTTGCCGGATGATCTGTTTTAATCTGTGTGATACGAGTACATCAATATCCGGCAGGAGGGATTTCGTTCCACCCCTGCCGGAAGCGAAGAAGGGACAGATTATGAAAAAAGGGATTGCGGCACTGATACTATTGGGTGCCATGCTTTTAGGAACCGGCTGTGGAGAAAGAGCCGTAATCGATACGGGGGAGTCGGCGCTGCCGGCTGTGAATTCTGTGGAGACCGTTGCGGAGAGCAGGGAAGCGGTCGAATCCAGTGAGGAGCCGAGTAGTGAAGCTGTTGAATCCAGTGAGGAGCCGAGTAGCGAAACGGTCGAATACAGTGAAGATCCGATAGCGCAGGCGGATTATTTCGGGGAGATCACGGAGGAAGAACTGGCGGTGGCAGTGAAGCCGGAAACGACCTCTGAGCCGGGAGTGACCGCGAAGCCGGAAGCCACGGCTGAACCGGGAGTGACCGCGAAGCCGGACGCGACGGCAAACCCGAGAGCGACTGCCGAGCCAGAAGCGACAGCGAAGCCGGACGCCACGGCTGAACCGGAAGTGACAGCGAAGCCGGAAGCCACGGTTGAACCGGAGGCGGCGAACCCGGAAGTGACTGCCGAGCCAAATGCGACCTCTGAACCGGTGACCCCTACGGAAGAGCCGGGAAATATCGTACCGTCAGATGAAAATTCATCCACCGGTGCGGTTCAACTACCGGAGGATTCTTTTTTCTGAGTCGGAAAATACGGGTATTATGATTCTGATAAGGGCTGTTGTCTCGGAGTGCGAGTCAGCAGCCCTTTATCGCGGATATTTTAAATAAGGAGATCGTTGGAGCGGTGCTGTTTTACGTTGAAATTGCCGGATGTGTGATAAAAATTCATTCCATTTACAGCTATGTCTGGGAGTATTGCAGGGCATATCTTCTGCCGGAGCAGAAATTAGCAGCTGTCGATTTTGAGCTGACGATGGAAAAGGCAGATATCACCTTTGAGAAAAGAAAATCGGAGGAAGAGGATGTCAGAGAGGGGAGACCGGTCAGGCGCTTTTCGGAGGAATATCTGGAAACGCTGGCTGTCTATCGCAGGCTGGCGGATAAACTGCTGGAGAGAAATATTCTGCTGATGCATGGTTCGGCAGTGGCTGTGGATGGGAAAGGGTATCTTTTTACAGCGCCGAGCGGTACGGGAAAATCTACGCATACGAGACTCTGGAGGGAATATTTCGGAAACCGCGCCGTGATGATAAACGATGACAAACCTCTTCTGAAAATTACGGAAAAGGGAGCAATCGTCTATGGAACACCATGGGACGGAAAGCACAGATTGAGTACAAACGCGGCGGTTCCCTTACAGGGAATCTGCATATTAAAGCGGGATTGCAGCAATCGTCTAGAGACAGCAGACAGGAGGCTGGCATATCCGATGATAGTACAACAGACACACCGTCCGCTACAGCCGGAAAAGCTGACCGTTATCCTGCAGCTGATTGACAGACTGATGCAGCGGATACCAATCTATCAGCTGTACTGCAATATGGAGTACGAGGCGGTAGAAGCAGCATACGGTGGCATGAAGAAAGAACAGGAGGGAAGATTGAAAAATAAAATTTTTCAATCACGAGATTTGTGTCTGCGCACGCTTGACACAAACTCGCTATGCGCAAAGGACGTGCGCAGAAATGGAGGGAAGAATGAAGCTGAAAGCTGATTTTATGACACATAACAGTGAGGGAGAACAGATTTTAATTGACGTTAGCAATCATTTTTCAGGACTTATCCGAAATAACAGGACGGCAGCCTTTATTGTTGATTGTCTGAAAAGGGATGTGTCGGAGGAGGAAATTGTAGATTGTGTATATCGGGAATACGATGCGTCGAGAGATGTGATCCGGGAGGATGTAAAGCGTGTGATTGAAAAGCTGAGGACAATCGGAGCGATAGATGAATAAAATATCATTCGAGGAGTATCTGAACAAATATCATACATTTACCTACAAAAACGTAGGGGTAAGTATGCTCCCGCTGTTGAAGCAGGGTAGGGACAGCTTCACAGTCCGGGAGGTAAAAGCCGGACAGAGCTGTAACAGATGGGATGTTGTCCTGTACAGGCGAAATGACGGGCAGTATGTTCTTCACCGCATTATCCGTGTGCATGAGGAGAGCTATGATATTCTCGGGGATAATTGCATTGGCATAGAATACCGAATTTCCAAGGATCGTGTGATAGGAGTTATGACGGATTATACACACAGGGGGAGAATGCATTCCACAAGTGATTTTGCCTACAGAATCTATTTGAATTTGTGGTGTAAACCATATAAATTGAGGATTCTTTTAAAAAAGCTTTGGAGCAGATGGAGAAATTCAGCACTGGGATTTATCGGCAAGGTAGTCGGCATTCAAAAAATAGATATCTATCTTCTGGCGCTTCTGCAGGTGCTTCTCGGAGGAAGCAGTATTTTCTATGCCTTTCTTCTTCGGAATATCATTGACGGAGCAGTGACACACAGCAAAGAACAGCTGTGTGGAAATCTACTGCTGTTTACCGGTCTTATGGGAGCACAGCTTGCACTTCGTGCTGTGATCAGATGGCTGGAGGAGCTGTCCAAAGCCACCTATGAAAATTTATTCAAGTATCGGCTGTTCCGTGAAATCATGTCGGGAGACTACGGGGAAATAACAAAGACACATTCCGGTGAATGGCTGAATCGTCTGACTTCGGATACGGCATACGTCTCGGAAGGACTGGTTACGATTGTTCCAGGTGTTGCGGGAATGGTTACAAAGCTGACAGGAGCTATGGCGGTACTTCTTATCATCGAGCCGGACTTTGGACTGGTTCTGCTTTGCGGGGGAGTGCTGTTCGTGATTCTCAGCTTCTTTTTTCGCAGGAAACTGAAAAGAATCCACAAGAATATGCAGGAAAAGGATGGCGCTGTCCGGATTTTCCTGCAGGAGCATCTGGAAAGTCTGGCGGTGTTAAAGGTTTTTGGCAGGGAGGAGTATAGCCTGTCAGAGGCAGAGCGGAAGATGGACGAACATAAGAAAGCCAGAATGAAAAAGAATCATTTTTCCAATCTGTGCAATATAGGTTTTGGAGGAGTTATGAGCGGTGCGTATCTTCTTGCGGCTGCTTATAGCGCATTTGGAATTTATAATGGAACGATGACCTATGGAACCCTGACAGCCCTTTTGCAATTAACCGGTCAGATACAGGGACCGGTTGCCAATATTACGGGATACCTTCCCAAATATTACGCGATGCTTGCCAGCGCAGAGCGGCTCAGGAAAGTGGAAGCCTGTCAGAAAGACAGTGTGCACGCTGTAGAGCCTGCTGAGCGTGTGAGGGCAATTTATGACAGGGAGCTTAAAGGCCTTGCACTGAATAAAATAAGCTTTTCCTATCAGGAGAGAATGGTATTGCGGGATGTCACTCTATTTGTGCCTAAAGGGGAGTCTATAGCGGTTACCGGTGGTTCAGGCTGCGGCAAGTCTACGCTGCTAAAGCTGTTGATCGGTCTGTATGAACCGCAGGGCGGAAGTGTTGATGCGGTCTGTGTGGGGGAGCAGAGGATGGACGTGGGTAAACTGCGAAGCCTGTTTGCCTATGTACCACAGGGCAATTATCTCATGCACGGAAGTGTCAGAGAGGCGATTACCTTTGGCGTGCAGGGGGGGAATATCGAGCGGGCTGTCAGTCTTGCCTGTGCGGAATTTATATATGCACTGTCCGGAGGGCTTGACGCAATGCTCGGGGAGCGGGGAGCCGGTCTGTCGGAGGGGCAGATGCAGCGGATTGCGATTGCAAGAGCGCTGTACACGGATGCGCCTGTCCTGATCCTTGATGAGGCAACCAGTGCGCTGGATGGAGAGACCGAGGAAAGATTGCTGCACAACCTTAAGCAGTTGACAGACAAAACGATATTGCTTGTAACCCATAGATTGTCGGCAGCTGCCATGTGTGACCGGCAGTGGAGTTTTACAGAGAGCGGAGAAATTGAAATAAAGCTGAGGAAAGAAAGTTGAAGAAAATATACTATGATACTTTGTATCTGACAGCCTGTGCAGTAAATGCTGTCAAGCCTGCGGAGAGGTGTCTCGTTGCCTATAGAGAGGAGCCGGAGAAGCTGGAGGAGCTTTATCGTTCCAGTCATGCGCACTATCTGGATACCTTAGTCGGAATGGCTTTTCAGGAGACCGGAATCACGCTTCCGGGTCAATGGCGGGAGAGCATGGCAAAGTCGGTGAGGAAGGAATTGCTTTTTGATGCAGAGAGAGCCGGCATACTGGCTTTTATGGAGCGGTCTGGCATCTGGTATTTGCCGCTTAAGGGATGTGTGTTAAAAGACTTATATCCGGGGACGGGAACCAGACAGATGTCAGATAATGATATTTTGTTTGATGCAGCATATGCTGACACCGTGAAGAAATACATGGTTTCACAAGGGTATGAGGCAGTCGCGTTCGGGCAAGGTGTTCATGATGTTTATTATAAACCGCCGGTCTGTAATTTTGAGATGCATCGGGCGTTATACGGTGACGCTCAACAGTTGGGCTGGGTGGAGTACTATGCCGGCATAAAGGAGCGGCTGACATTGACGGAAGGAGGCTTATACGGCTATCATATGCGGGATGAGGATTTTTATGTTTACATTGTGAGCCATGCCTATAAGCATTATCGGGCAGGGGGGACGGGACTGCGCACCCTGCTTGATTTTTATTTGTATTTGCGGGAAAAGAAGGAAAAAATGAATTTCGGCTATGTGCAGCATGAGTGCAGGGCTCTCGGAATCACTGATTTTGAAGAGGTGAGCAGACGACTGAGCCAGATGCTGTTTTCCCGTGAAACCGCCCTTGAATATGCGCAGGATTTTTTTGAGTGCAGGTTGTCAGAGCGGGAGCTTGAGATGCTGCAATATTGTGTAAACTCAGGGGTATATGGAAACTTTGAACAAAAAATTCAAAACCGCATGAAACGATACAAGGATGAGAATGGCGCTTTTTCTAAGGGAAGATATTATCTGAAAAGGCTTTTCCCGGAAATGAAATTCTACCAGAATTATTATCCCTTTTTCTACCGCCATAAATATCTGCTTCCGGTCGGATGGTTCTATCGCCTGCTGAGACGTATTTTTGCGAGGCGGCGCAGAAAAGAGATGCTATATGAAATACATACGGTACAAAAGACAAAGGAAACCTGATACAACAAAGAACCGCTTCGGCGGTTTTTTTACTTGACCATTTCTGGCTATTTCGGTCATAATGGATATAGAAGGAAGGCGGAAAGCTTATGTATGATGGAGCAAATGGCAAGGAATCAAAACTGAATATCGACTTTGAGTTTGAATGGTTTTTGAATACGTTGGAAATCGAAGAATGTTATCGGTGGGAGGATGTAAGAAATGTGTTGTTTCAGCTGTTCTGCGGCGCTGCCAGAATTGTGCTGGATTATCGGTGGATCGCGGAATGCAAAGGGTATGACCTGACCGGAATAAAGATTGGCAGGGATTTTGTACAGGACAGCAACGGGCAGCGGGGAAGCGATATTCTTGGAAAGTGGTCATTCAGGCTGTTTTCGGAGGAAGGAACCACGTCCCGTCATACACTGGAATGTATTGAAACGGATATGGAGCGGTTTCTCAGAATGAGATTCCATATCGAAGAGCCGAAGGACCTCAATGCAATCAAGGAGGAATACGAGAGAAAACAGGTGCTGGATCTGTTTGTCCTGTAAAACATATTTAATCTGTCGGATAATAACCATAGAATTGTTTTTTTATTCCAAATCCGTTATACTATT
The DNA here is from genome assembly GCA_934402375.1 of uncultured Acetatifactor sp. Taxonomy (GTDB): domain Bacteria; phylum Bacillota; class Clostridia; order Lachnospirales; family Lachnospiraceae; genus Acetatifactor. Next base: position 357,849 of record CAKRUB010000001.1, on the reverse strand, counting down.
ATTGCTATAGTATTGCGGATTTTTTGAATTTGAACGGAGGATGCGCTATGCCTGATCGAGCTGGTTTAAATAACAAAACAAATAAAAAAATAAAAACAAAAAATAAGAACGGTTTAAAAAAAGGTAAGGCCCCGGCTGCTCCGAAACAGGAAGCGCCGAATAATGCGGCTTGGGCGACACAATTATTTCAGGTATATAATGGCAGTGCATCCCTTCAATATCCGCGTATCGAGCCGGGCGAGTCCACGGAACAGTTCATATTAGAGCCCGCTCTTCTGCCATTGCAGGAGGGGGTTAGTGTCTTGCCCGATAAAGCGCAGGTATCGGCTTATGATACCGGGGAAAGAGAGGGTGTGGTCTTTACTGCGTTTGGTGGCAGGGTCGAGTTTGCAGTTCCTAATCTTGGGAACGCAGAAGCAGAGGCGCACCTGAAGGCGATGAACATGATTTTCGATCACTACGTTATGAGTGAGATTACTCCTCCGCCATTGGATTTTTCTAATTGGCAGCAGGTAGAGCCGGAGCAAGAGCTGATACCTGTACAAACGGATGAGACGGAAATCAGTGCCTATTTAAGTGATACCGTCGTAATTGAGCCGGTAAATGGGATTCGTATCGAGCTGGGAGAGGGAGAATATACCAAAAATAAGAATGATCGGAATCCGAAACTCAGGTTCGGGAAGACGAGGCTTGTCTTTACAGCGGATAACACGGAGAAAGAGTGTAAGGCGGAGCTGGATGAGACGGGACTTCATACCTTAGGGGATGTGGATGTCCAGCTGGATAAGCAAAAAGAAGATAATATTTCTGCAACACAGGTGGTGGAGACCTTAAATGACCGCAGGGAAGAACCGGAGCCAGAGACGCCATGGGAATGGAAAGAATTTAAGCCGGGTGATCTTACAGATGATAAATTTGTGGAGATGGGAGAGGCTGAATCGGAGGTCGTATCGATTGATAGAGCGAAAGGGCAGCTTGGAAAGGCAAAGTTTCGCTTCAATGAGATTCCTTATACGATACCGTTCTTTAATAAGCGGGAACTCAAGGGAAAGACAAAGCCCAAAGAGGCTGGGGATACCATGCAAGACTTCTTTGTGGATTATGGAGGAAAGCTGTATGTAGATTTTGATGAACCGATTGAACTGTCGCTTATTGGCAATGAAAAAATCGAACAGTACATCGTTGCCACCATCGTGCTGGAGGGTGCTTCTATTAAGGGCAGCCGGCTGACCGCTGAGAAAATCCGCATTGATCTGGGTGTGGCAGCCAAAGCGGATGATGACGATGATGATGACGATAATGACAAAAAGGATGGGTCAGAGGAAGAGAGCGAAGACGAGGGAGTTGTAAAGAAACTATTCGGGAAAAAAATCCACGGAACCTTTGCCAATACAAGCGCTGTCAGCAGCATAGATAATGAAGGAATACACGCAGCCCCCGGCAGAAAGAGTCTGGGTGCGTTTGGAGTGTCTAAATTTCTGGGATTTCTGGATGTGGAAGGCGATTATCCTACGGGACATCTGGAGGTGTCGTTTGAAGATCAAAAGAAGGCTGACAAGCCGAAGCTGTTCTCCGAAACGGTTCAGAATCTTATGGGGGATGGACTATGCATTCCTATCTTTGGACCGCTGGCATTTGAAATATGTATTTCTCCGTCTGTCAGTATTGGAGGTTCTCTTTCTGCAACACTGGATCGCGGGAAGAGCTTCGGTGATCAACTGGAGCCCGGTGAGAGTATGGATCTGGCGGGGAAAGCTGAAATCAATGGAGAAGGTAAACTGGATATGTCAGCCGGACTTGCACTCTCTTCGGGAATTCTTGGCTCTGCCAAGGTAGATATCAAAGTAGGCTCGGAATTGACTGCAGGTATTGGAGTAGAGGCAAAGGCAGATACTGCGCTCGGACTGCGTGATGGGAAAATAAAGCAGACAAAGGATCTGAATCTGGACGGCGGCGTGACGATTAAACTGCAAGGACAGGTAAACTTGTCCAGCACTGTAAAATTTTTTATCTGGAAGGGCACGCTCTTTAAAGTGGAGTTATTTAATAAAGAAATCAGTGTCCAGCCGTTTCTGGGACATGCAAGTCGGGATATGGAAGCAGAGGGACTCATGCAGGGCTGGCACTTTGAGGCTATGAAGCTGTCAGCAAAAGAACTGGGGCAAGAGATAGTTCAGGCAATGCGCGATTCAAAAGAATTAAAAAAGGTGGATGAGAAAAAACTGGCGATGTCCGAGGAGACCGCTAAGCTTCTCGGAGAAGAAGCAGAGAGTGCATGGGCGATTCTGGAGGAACTGAATCGTCAGAAAAAACTGTCAGAAAAATATATTTACCTGACTACTGAGGAAGAAAAGGCCGCTCTGCAAAATAAAATTAACGAGATGACGGAAAAGGTCGAGAACAAAATTTCCAGATATATGGGCGCTCTTAAGGTATATAAGGCTCAACTGTATAAGAAACAGGAAGTGACACAGAGGCATTTGGATGACGCCAGAGGGGAGTATGCTCATTGTATGGCGCAGGATACCATCCGGCAGATGGCGATGGAGAATGTCCAAAGAGGCGGATTCACACTTGACAAGTATCTGCCTATGTCCAAAGAGGAAAGTGGGGAGATGAGTTCAAAAAAGATTCAGAAGGAAAATGAAAACAGGAACAAAATGGCTGCAATTGATTTTACAATTGCCAGAGCACTTGGAATTTATGATAGAGCACTGGATGACCAAAAATATGAGTATGATATGTATGCCAGAGAGCAGAACTTTATCAACCGGGTGGATAAGAAGCAGGGTAAAAAGACATCTTCACAGGAATATCTATATCCGTTAATGAAAGATATAGATGAGTTGACGTTCTTACGAGGTACAAATGATACGGATAATTTTAAATGGGGCGGCGCGCTAGAGACTCTGCGGTATCATACCCAATTTGCATACGATAAAAATGCAGAGGAGCATGGACATAATATTTATAACTATTTTGACGTGCTGTATAAAAGCATGACGCCGGAGGATATACCTAAGGGTAATCGGACAGATTTTCTTCCCATATTTAGGGAAAAGGATGCACAAAGCAACAGGATTAGATACAGAACGACGAGATATTACGATTTTGCAAAAGCTCTTATGTCGGGGGTTTATCCGCAGGGAGCCTGTGATGATGCCGGAAATCTCTTAGAGGGCAAGCCAATTCCCAATCTTGATGTGGATGAAAAAACGAAATTATATAAAAATATTTTTAACGGTAATTTATCAAAGGATGATAAGATAGACAATTTCTTAGGCAGACTCTTCCTTGGAAAAGATTATGCAGTGGAGACAACACAGCGGGAAAAAATGATGGTAGATATCAATAAAGTTTTTAAGGAGTTGTTCGATTCAAATCTGGATGATATGGTTGCACATGGAAATATAGATATGAACGAGGAGCTGAGGAAGCTGGATGATAAGATTGAGACTTCAAAGGTAGAATATATAAATGCAAAGGAAAAGCATTATGAGGTTGAAAGCGCAATAAGGAGGGTTGAAGGGGAGCAGGCAAAGTATGAGCATAGATTATTTAATTTAAGGAATGATGTACAGGACGCTATGAAGCTGGATGCGGGAGCCGCCAGAGCCGCCAGACATGCAGTGAATTTTATGGTGAAGGAGTATCAGAGTGTTGCTGTGGGAGGCAAGCTACCCGATTTGGCTATCGCTGGTTTCGACGAAGACTCGGATGCCTACAAGAAAATGAAAAAATTTGAGGAAGAGGCATTCCCTGAAAGAAAGAATGCCGCGAGTGCACTAAAAACACCTGTTGCACTGTAAACCGGCAGAAGGGAGAAATAAATTGGAAAACGAGCAGTTGATACAAAGCATCTATGTATTTGCAGACTTGCTGCTGAAGGAGATATTGGAACAGCGATGTGATCCCGAAAACAGATTTTACCTTCCGGGGCTGCCGGTGACGAATCAGGAGCTTCTGTATGCCCTAACGCCGGTGCAGCCTGAAGTAAATGTCGATCCGGGGCTTCGTACCCTGTGGGAGGAATTGACAAATACCCTGATGACCGAGGATGTCTATGAAGATGCACCGCGGCTGTTGAAATTACGCTGGCTATACCGTCTGGATGAGGTGTGGCTGCTGGCAGTTGTACTGGCATTTATAGAGCAGAGCGACCCGAAATATAAAAAAGCGTTTCTCGTATTGCAGGGAGACAGCGGGAACAAGGGGTTAGACCTTTCTCTTGTGAAAGTGTTTGCAAGGTATCTGGGCATTGCGGCGGATAAAAGTATGATGCGCCTTGCCTCGGACGGCAGGGAAAAGGCGGATCTGTTTGAGCGGAGAGAGGATTCCCGGCTCATTCTTCGCAAAAATGTATTCTGGTGGCTATGCGGATCGGACAATGAAATGCAACGTGGCTGCAGAGTGTATCCAATGATGGAGGAACCGGCTACGATTCATGTGAAAGAGTCTGCATGGGTGAGTGGCGTTGCAGAGGGGGAGCTCGGGCGTGGCGCCGGGGAACGGCTGGTGTTTGAGATACAGGGCAGACCGGGAGCCGGAAAGAAATATTTCAGCAGGGAATGTGCGGCAAAGCTCGGCTACCGGATCTGTGTGTTCAGACTGTCTTACATATTGGAACTGGACAGACAGGAGGGACACGAGCTTCTGTGCAGCTGCTTTTTCGTCTGCCGGGTAAACGGCTGCATTCCTTATCTGGATCTGACGGAATGCGACGTGGAGAGTATGGAGACCAGACATCTGGTGGAATCCATTGTCAGTGAGTATAAGCTGATTTTTATCGGGACAACCCCGGATCAGATTCTGGCAAAGGCAGTGTCTTTTACTACGCAGAAGGTATCTCTGGATGAACTGAGCGTGGAGGACAGCCTTGCCTTGTGGGATAGGATCGGCAGTCAGTATCAGGTCGCAGAGGACGTGGACTATAAGCTGTTAGCTGGAAAATATCGTCTGCTTCCGGCTGACATCTGTGAGGTATTTGTGCGGGCTAAGAGACGGTGCGGGCAGAGTGAGGAGCAGCAGATTGACAATGCGCTGATACTTCCCTGTGTCCGTGAGTGCAGCCAGCTTTCCGAAAATATATTGATGGAGCAGATTCATACGGTATTCCAATGGGAGGATCTGAAGGTGAAGCCGGAGAATGCAAGGGCGATGAAGCTGGCATGTGCCCATCTGAAGTATCGCTTCCAGGCGCAGGAGTACTTAGGAGACAGGTACCCTTACGGACGCGGCGTGAGTGTGCTGATGTATGGTCCTCCGGGAACGGGCAAGACAATGGCGGCGCAGGTAATAGCGAATGAACTGCAGATGGATCTGTACCGCGTGGATCTCAGTCAGGTCAGCAGCAAATATGTCGGTGAGACAGCAAAGAATCTGGAGCGGATATTCAGAGAAGCACAGCAGGCGAACGTGATCCTCTTCTTTGATGAGGCGGATTCTTTGTTTGGAAAGCGGACGGAGGTCAAGGAGTCCAACGATAAGTACGCGAATCAGGAGACCTCCTATATCCTTCAGCGAATTGAGTCCTATGACGGTATGGTCATTCTGGCAACGAACATTGCGCGCAACTTTGACCCTGCCTTTATGAGACGAATCACAATCAGTATCCAGTTCGAGATGCCGGATGAAGAGATGCGCAGACAGCTCTGGGAGGATATGCTTCAGGACACGGAGCTGGGCGGAAATGAGAAGCTGATCTCCAATCTTGCCTCGCAGTTTGAATTGAGCGGAAGCAATATCAAGAGTATTGTCCGCAATGCCGTCTATATGGCATTGATGGAGCAGAGGAAGCTGGATGCAGCGGACATAGCGGCGGCATTAAGAATTGAATATGAAAAAATGGGAAGAATGCTGGATCAGTCTAACATGGTTTCAATTTTATACTGATTTTAGAAACTTTTTTGGTTTCTCAACCGTCTAACAATATGTACTAGGAAAGATGGGTATAACACAATTTTTGTGTGCGCAGGAAATGTGCGCGGAAAAGAGGAGTAGTATGAAAAACAGTAGGAAAAAGAAAATATTTGCGGCGGTGCTTGCGGCGGCGATGGTCGCCGGGCTTACCGCCTGCGGAGGAGGTACCGGGGAAAGCGGAGCGTCCACTTCCGGCAGTAAAGAAAACGAGGCGGCAGCTGTGGAGACAAAGCAGTATGTCTACCGCTGTCAGGACATTTCCACGGATGCCATTCCGGCGGGAGCGTCCATTCGCAGCGTCATGTATCAGAATGATAAGATATATGCCCTGTACGACTGCTGGGGGGATACGGCGGAGTATCTAGCGCTTCTCTCTGCCAATATAGACGGAACGGATGTCAACGTGGCAGATATTCCGCTGCCGGAGTCCACGGACACCGAGAACGCCTATTTGAACAATGCAGCCGTTTCCAAGGACGGAAACGTTTATCTTGCATTGGGAATCAGTACGCTGGTCGATGTGGAGAATTATGTCTATGACCAGAAGCAGGAGCTGCAGTGCTGGTCTCCGGCAGGAGAAATGCTCTGGAGTCAGGAGCTTGGCGCAGATCTTGAGGCGGACTATGTGAACGTCGTGGCAATCAGCGCGACCGATAACGGTGTGGAGGTGCTTTTGAACGGCGGTGACACCGCATATCGGTTCATAGAGCTGGATGCGGCGGGAAACCTTGTGAAGCAGCAGAATCTGGATGAATCGAAGCTCCAGAACCTGAATACGGTAGTGTCTCAGGGAGACGGAACATGGCTCTTCTTAACTTATAACAATGATTACACAGCACTGACCGGGCAGATTTATGATCCGGCAGCAGGTGCCTTCGGCAGTCAGGTTGAGCTGCCTGCCAATATTCAGAATTATGAGCTGACCGCAGGGGTGAACGGTACCTTCCTGCTGACAGATCAGTACGGTGTTTCTTCATGGAAAGAGGGAGACACCGACATCAAGCGGCTGATGAACATGGTTGATTCCGATCTGGCGGCAAGCAGCATGAGCTATCCGGTGCAGATCAGCGATGAACAGTTTGCGGCTGCCTATTATGAGCTGGAGGGTTCCGGCTTCCGTCTCGGCATATTTACCAAGGTAAAGCCGGAGGACATACCGGATAAGAAGACTCTCGTGTTCGGCGGTACTTATATCGGATCGGATATTAAGTCAAAGATTATTGACTTCAACAAGGCGAACACGGAGTATAAGATCACGGTCAGGGACTATTCGGAATATGCAACCATGGAGGATTATAGTGCCGGTACGACCCAGCTGAACAATGACATTCTGGCGGGGAAAATGCCCGATATTCTGCTGGTAAATTCCAATATTCCGTTGGGTAATCTGGCGAAGAAGGGTCTGCTTGCCGATATCGACGAGCTGATTGCGCAGGATGCCGAGCTGTCTGGAAAAACCTATCTGGACAATGTTTTTGAGGCATATCGTATTGACGGAAAGCTTTATCAGGTAATTCCCAGCTTTACGGTGGAAACCTTTATCGGGAAGAAGTCCGTTCTGGGCGACATCAGCGGCTGGAACATGGAAGAGTTTACAAAGACTCTTACAAGTCTTGGTGAAGGAACGAGCGCCTTCGGTGAGACAACAAGAGATGCCTTTATGCAGTATGCAATACAGTATTGTGGAAATGATTATATTGACAGTAACACGGGAAAGAGCAGCTTCGATTCGGAGGAGTTTGTAAACCTGATTAAATATGCGGCGACCTTGCCGGAGCAGATCGATTATGACGAGGATTATGACTGGACGGTGTATGCAAACCAGTACAGAACCGGGAAGACGATGCTGATGCCGCTGTATCTCTATGATTTCAGCAGACTCAGCGCCTGCATCAATGGTTCCTTCGGCGAGAATGTCGTGTATGTAGGATTCCCATCTGCGGATCGTGACGGTTCCGCCGTAATCTGCGGGGACAGCTATGCTATTTCTGCGAAGTCTGCCTACAAGGATGTCGCATGGGAGTTCGTGCGCAATTATCTGACCGATGAATACCAGACGAGCGATACGATCGGCGGTATGCCGGTAAACAGAGACGCATTCCTGAAAATGGCGCAGCGTGCGATGGAGAAGCCTTACTATATCGATGAGCAGGGACAGAAGGTGGAGTACGACGACATCTATTACCTGAATGATGAGCAGATCGTTCTGCCGCAGCTGACGCAGGAGCAGGTGGATCAGGCGGTTGCTTTTGTGGAGGGCATCAGGCGCACCACCTACCAGAATGATTCTGTCGTACAGATCATCAACGAGGAGCTGCCCGCATTTTTCGATGGACAGAAGAGCGCTGAGGATGTGGCAAAGCTCATTCAGAACAGGGTGCAGCTCTACCTTGACGAAAATGAATAAAGAAAGCAAACGGGCGTCCTAAGCGGACGCCCCGAGGGGAAATGAAACATGAGGCGCGAAAGAAGGGTTGAGCAGCTTCTGATGGAAAATTATGACAAGTATTACCGCCTGGCGCTCAGCTATGTGCATAATGAGGACGACGCAGGAGATATTGTGCAGAATGGGGCATACAAGGCGATACTGAAAAGCGGAAGCCTGAAAAATCCGGATTATGCGTCAACATGGATATACAGGATTATGCTGAATGAGATCTTTAATTTCTACAGGGAGAGACAGCCTGTTTCGCTGGAAGAGATGGAGCAGGAGAGGAATCTGCTCTCTGTGGAGGATACCTATGAGAACTTTGATCTCCGGAAAGCACTGGATGGGCTGGAAAAGGAGGACAAGGCTGTCGTGGAACTTCGCTATTTTGAGGATATGAAGCTGGAGGAAATTTCGGAAATACTGAATGAAAATGTAAACACGGTGAAGAGCAGACTGTACCGAAGTCTGAAGAAGTTGAGGGTGAAGCTGGGTGGACAGGAAGAAGCTATATGATATGGGATGGTTCCTGACAGAGAAGCTCTATCGGTGGGAAAGGAAGGTTTTTTTGATGATAGAATCCGACAGAGAACTGCAAAGTGCGAAGGGGGAATATCTGGCGCGGCAAATGACTTCAGAGCAGGTGCGCCAGCTTAGCGGAAAAATTAAAAGAGCTAAGAGAGAGAAGCGCAAGAAGCGTGCTCTGGTGCGCATACGCAGTCTTTCAACAATGGCAGCGGCACTGGTCGCAGCGCTCATCATTCTGCCGAATACGACCATGGGTGTGGCGAATGCCATGGAGAACATTCCCTTTCTCGGGAAGCTGATCAGTGTGGTTACTTTCCGCGATTATCATTACGAGGATGAGAACAATGCAATCAATGTGGGGGTTCCGGAGCTGGTGGTGGAGCCTTACATGCTGACAGCATCGGGAGAGGTTACAGGGATGCCGGAGGGGGCAGCGGGCGCGGTGCCTGCGGAGGTGACGAAGAACCTGAAAAAGACGACCGACGAGATCAATGCGGAGATTCAGACGATCACGGATCAGCTGATCAAGGAGTTTGAGGAAAATATGGAGCAGGGGCATCAGGACATGATGGTGAAGTCGCAGACCCTGTCGACGACAGAGGATTATTTCGCTTTAAAGCTGATCTGCTTTCAGGCGATGGGAAGCGGCGCAGAGTGGGATTATTTTTATACAATCGACCTGTCGACCGGAGAACGTCTGACTCTCGCGGATCTGTTTCCGGGAAATGACGACTATATCTCGCAGATTAGTGAGGACATCAAGAAGCAGATGCGGGAGCAGATGGATGCGGACAGCAATGTGTACTACTGGCTGGATGATCAGGAGGTGCCAGAGTGGAATTTCCGGTCGATCACGGAGAATACTTCGTTCTACCTCGATCAGGACGGCAGACTTGTCATCTGCTTTAACGAGGGGGATGTCGCCCCGATGTATATGGGGTGTGTTGAGTTTAAGATTTCAGAGGATATTTACACGAAATACAAATGAAAAAGGGAGGGCTGTCAAAAGCCCTCCTTTCTGCGCAACAGTCTGAGCTCACGGCGCTTCTGGGCACTTTCCCATTCCATCTGCTCCGCCGGATCATCCGGATTTAAGAGAAGCGGCGGCACCTCTGACGGCTTGCCGTCCTCACCCATATTGACCATGACGAAGTAGGCGCGGTTGATGGGATGGCGGCTGCCGTCCGCATTTTCCTTATAGGTGTCAACGCGCACTTCCATCGATGTCCGTCCGACATAGGTGACACGTCCGATCAGCACGAGGACATCGTTCAGAAATGCACCTGCCTTGAACTGTAGATTATCGATGGCAGCAGTCGTGGCGTTATGGCCGCAGTGTCGTCTGGCGGTAGCGCCCGCCACCTCGTCGATCCATTGTAAGAGCTGACCTCCGAAGAGTCTGCCGAAGCCGTTAATATCGGGATAAATGACAACATGAACCTGTTCCGTCATGGAATCAGTCACTTTTTTCGGTTCCATTCTGCACCTCATTTCTGTTTTCTGACAGACCCATTTTAGTACAGAATGTCCTTTTTTACAAGGGAAAGCCTCTTAAGATTTTGAAGAAATGTACGATAATGTTTATAGAAAACATTTGTTGCAATAGATCAGCTACACGGATGTAGGAATGAACGGACAAGGATGGGAGCAGCTATGAGGATAGGAGAGGCACTTCAAAGGTATCAGAATTACAGGCAGACGCTGACAGAGAGGACAAGGACACTGACCGAGCAGCGGGATGCGGCACAGAGGAAGGCAAAGCTCACGGGAGGCAGCGAATATACGGAGGCAGCGGCGACGCTTGAGCTGTCTATACGGGAGACGCAGGAGAAGCTGGATGCGAACCAGAAGGTTCTGGATGCCCTGAATCTGCAGCGTGACCTGATCATGCAGACGGAGAGCGCGAAGCAGCAGTCGGAAAAGTCGCAGGAGAGTACGAGAGAGGTCAGTAAGCTGATGGAGGTGGCAAGGAGGATCGCCTCCGGTGCGAAGGTGCCTTATAAGGATGAGAAGAAGCTGATGGAGTATAACCCGAAGCTCTATCAGGCGGTCAAGAATGCGGCGGCACTTCACAATATGACCGCTAAGAAGCGTAAGAAATACGATTCCCTATGGGACGATGACGAGGAGAAGAAGACGAAGTATGCCGATCCGGCAGAACTCGCGGATAACACGGAGGTCGGGTTGGATATTGCGCTGCCGGAGATCCCGAAGGAGATGGGAGAAACGGCTTCACCAGAGGAATAAGAACAGAAAAGAGGCAAAATTATGATTCCGATCGATTTGATTACCGGGTTTCTCGGCTCGGGAAAGACGACCTTTATTAAAAAATATGCGGCTTATCTGATGGGGAGCGGAAAGCGCGTTGCCATTCTGGAGAACGATTTTGGAGCGGTCAATGTCGATATGCTGCTTTTGCAGGAGCTGATGGGAGCGGGCTGCGAGGTGGAGATGATCGCCGGCGGCTGCGACAAGGACACGCACAAGAGACGGTTGAAGACGAAGCTGATTTCCATGGGAATGAGGGGCTTTGACCGTGTGCTCATTGAGCCGTCAGGGATTTTTGATGTGGATGAATTTTTTGATGTGCTGCACGAGGAGCCGCTGGACGCATGGTACGAGATCGGCAATGTGCTGGCAATCGTCAATGCAAGACTGCCGGAGGATCTGTCGGAGGAGTCGGACTATATGCTAGCCTCGCAGATCGCAAACGCGGGACAGGTCATTGTCAGCCGCAGTCAGGAGGCGATGGAACAGGAGCTTTCGGGAACGCTCCGTCATATGAACCGTGTTATGAAAAAATTCCAGTGCCAGAGAAGATTTACGGAGGCGGAGCTGCTGGTAAAGGACTGGAAGGAGCTTGAGGAAAAGGATTTTGAGAGCTTTCTGACCTGCGGCTACCGGGCGGAGAGCTATGTCAAGCTGTGGTTTGACCAGAGCAAAGCGTTTTCTTCTCTGTATTTTATGAATGTGCACATTTCCGAGCAGGAGCTGGTTGACAAGGCGAAGGCACTGCTGCATGATAAGGAGTGTGGAAGGGTGTTCCGTGTCAAAGGGTTTCTGCCGGTTGACGACGGAAAATGGATTGCACTGAACGCGACACACGAGGAGATCAGTGTCAGCCCCGTAGAGCTTGGTCAGGAGATCATCATTGTGATCGGGGAAGGGCTGAACAAGGAGAAGATCAATTCCTACTGGCAGTGACGGGCGGCGGGAAGACGAAGGAGATGTGTATGGAACAGAATTTTAAGGAGCTTTATCAGGCGGGTAAGATTGAGTTTGAGGCGATTGACGATTACAGCTATGAGTGGGGGATGAGCGATGATGAGAGGACGCTGGCACAGTACCTTGGACTGAACGCTGAGGAAGAGGATGCGTGGGTCAGTGTCGGCGAGGACGCGCTGAAAGAGCTTCTGGATAAGGGAAAGCAGCATGCATGAGGTGGATGCGAAGGGGATTCTCTCTGCACAGAACGGGATGAATATCTATCGCGGATGCACTCACGGGTGCATTTATTGTGATGCACGGAGTACCTGCTATCAGATGGATCATGCGTTTGAGGATATCGAGGTCAAACGGAACGCGCCGGAGCTTCTGGAGAAGGCGTTGCGAAGCAAGCGCAAGCGCTGCATGATCGGCACGGGCGCGATGAGTGACCCCTATATGCACTGTGAGGAAAAGTACCGGCTGACAAGGCGGTGTCTTGAACTGATCGACGAGTATGGGTTCGGGCTGGCGATACAGACGAAGTCAGACCGTATTCTGAGAGATATGGAGCTTTTGAAAAGAATTAATCGCAGGACGAAATGCGTGGTACAGATTACCCTGACAACCTACGATGAGGAGCTTTGCAGGATATTGGAGCCGAATAAGGCGGGAATGCTATATGGACCGGACAGGATTTTTGCCTATCTTCATGCATTCGAGGATAAGGAAGCAGGGCAGCAGCTGTCGCTTCCCTTATAGCTTCCGAAAACGATTCCAGAGGTTCATCAGCACACCGTAGGGTATGAATTTGGAGATGAAGTGGTGAACCGTGCAGGCGAGTCCGGGGGTGGAGACGGCGAGCCCTTTCTGGCTGGCGCGGAGAGAACGTTTTATAACATCCTTTTTCCGGGTTGAGAAAGCGAAGTTGTTGATATAGTGGCTGTCCCTTGTCTTCCGTGCCGTGCCGATGAATTCCGTGTCCTTGATCCAGTACGGGCATACGGCGGTGACAACGATGCCTGTGCCTGCCAGCTCTCTTCCGAGGGAGAGGGAGTAGCGGTACAGAAAAGCCTTTGAGGCGGAATAGACATTCAGGTAGGGAAAGGGCTGGAAGGACGCGGTGGAGCAGATCTCAAGGATGTGTCCTCCTCTGTGCATGTACGGAAGCACTGTCTGCGTCAGTGCGACAGCAGCCTTGCAGTTCAGGTCAATCATCTGACTGCACTGGTCAACCGATATGTCGCGGTAGCTGCCGATCTTTCCGAACCCGGCGCCGTTGATGAGCATCTGGACGTTGGGCTTGTGCTTTTTTAACAGGGCGGAAAGCAGGGAGAAGGACTGACTGTCCGTCAGGTCATAGACGAGAGGGCGGAGTCTGGTTTTTACCTCGCGCTGGAGAGCAGTGAGACGCTCCTTTCTTCTGGCAATGACCCAGATTTCATTATAGCATCCGGCAGCGTCGAGCTGTCTTACATATTCTGCGCCGAGACCACTGGAAGCGCCGGTTATAATTGCAATATTCATGGAATAAAACCCCCGATCAGGAAAGTAACAACAGTATTATATGTCAGAAGGCGTAATACTAAAAGCTTTTTTTGCAAGTTTTGCTTGACTTTTGCACTTTAAACTGCTAAACTATCCTTGAGCATGAGGTTCGCCCGAGGCGGATCACTGCTGAGAGTGAGATACGAGGTGAAGAACTTATGAAGGAAATTTCCAGTCTGATCGCTTATCGGCCGGATGTGAAGGTGGTGGATGCCACGCTCCGCGACGGCGGTCTGGTGAACGATTTTTATTTTACGGATGAATTTGTCAAGGCGTTGTATCTGGCAAATCTGCGCTCCGGCGTTGATTACATGGAGTTCGGATATAAGGCTTCCAGAGAGATGTTCGATGAGAGCAAGTTCGGAAAGTGGAAGTTCTCGAAGGACGAGGACATCCGGGCGATCGTCGGTGAAAATGCCACCGATCTGAAAATCGCAGTCATGGCGGATGTCGGACGCTGCGATTATAAGACGGATATTATCGAGAGGGCGGACAGCCCGATCGACCTGATCCGTGTGGCGACTTATCTGAATACGATTCCGGCGGCGGTGGATATGATCGAGGATGCCGCGAAGAAGGGCTATGAGGTCAGCTGTAACATCATGGCAATCTCCAATGCGAGGGAGAGTGACCTGAAGGTGGCGCTTGACATCCTTGGTCAGACACCGGTGGATGTACTTTATATTGTGGACAGCTATGGGGCGATTTATCCGGAGCAGATGGCGCGCATGGCGGATATGTATCTGAACATTGCAGCGAAGTATGGCAAGAAGGTCGGCATCCATGCCCATAACAACCAGCAGCTTGCCTTTGCAAATACGATCGAGGCGGTTGGCGACGGCGTGGACTGGCTGGACGCAACCTACGCTTCCATGGGAAGAGGCGCGGGCAACTGTGCGATGGAACTGCTGCTCGGCTTCCTGAAGAATCCTAAGTATAATGTTTATCCCGCAATCCAGTTTATTGATACCTACATGAATAAGCTGAAAGAGGACGGTGTTGTCTGGGGCTATGACCTGCAATATCTGATGACGGGACTGCTCAACCAGCATCCGAGGGCGGCAATCCAGTTTACAAAGGAGAAGCGCCATGACTATGCGGAGTTCTACAGGGAGATCGTGGCACAGGACTGAAAGCAGGAGGCGGCTGCTAAACGGCAGGAGTCTGTAAAATAAGAGTGATAAAATCCTTCCGGCGGAAGGATTTTATTTTTGGGTATTTACTTTAGCGTGCTACCATGGTAAAATATGAAAATGTTTTGGCAGAACAAATTTGCAGATTGCTGAAAGGCAGGAGGATGATTATGAAAAAGAAAATCGTTATGTTACTTACGGCGGCAATGCTTTCCGGGCTTATGCTGACCGGATGCGGAGCTTCCGAGGCGAATGCGGACAAGAAGATGGTGTATGCGGTGGAAGCCGGCAGCGCGGGAGAGGCTGCAGCACAGGATAAGGGCTTTGAATATCATTCCGTAGCTTCACAGGCGGATGCCCTGATGGAGGTTGCGGCAGGAACCTCTGACGCTGCGATCATCGATCTTCTGATGGCGGGCGCAATGATCGGTGAGGGGACGAGCTATCCGAACCTGACGCACACGGATGAACTGACGACAGAGGAGTATGGTGTCGGATGCAGAAAGGGCTCGGATCTCGCTTCCTACATCAATGCGGTTCTGGCGAAGAGCTATGCCGACGGCTCCATGAAGGAAATCGCAACGACCTACGGTGTGCAGGACGCACTCGTTGAGCAGGCTGACTGCGAGTATGTCGCATCGGAGGACAGCGATGTGGAATATATCAAGGGAAAGGGAAGCCTGATCGTCGGCATTACGGACTTTGCACCGATGGATTATCAGGACGGCTCCGATGAGTGGATTGGCTTTGACGCTGACATGGCGAAGAAGGTTGCCGGAGAACTCGGCGTGGAAGTGAAGTTTGTCGTGATCGACTGGGATACAAAGACGATGGAGTTAAACTCCAAGAATATCGACGTTGTATGGAACGGCATGACACTGACGGATGAAGTGAAGAGCGCCATGGAATGCACGAATGCATACTGCAATAATGCACAGGTTGTAGTTGTGGCAAAGTAAAGTGAAAGGTTGAGAGAATGATCTGGACGGTAACGCAATCGCTGCTGGGTGGTCTGGCGACTACCTTTGAAATTTTCATATTGACACTGGTTTTTGCCCTGCCGCTGGGGCTGCTCGTGGCGTTTGGCGCCATGAGCCGGTTCCGTCCGCTGCGCTACCTGATTGATCTGATCGTGTGGGTTGTCAGGGGGACGCCGCTGATGCTACAGCTTCTGATCATTTTCTACGGGCCGGGACTGTGGTTCCACCATAATATCTGGAGCGGTGACGAGGCAGGAAGAATCACGGCAACGGTGGTTGCCTTTGCACTGAATTATGCCTGCTATTTCTCGGTGATCTTCAAGGGAGGCATCGAGGGTGTGCCGAAGGGACAGCAGGAGGCAGGACAGGTGCTCGGCATGACGAAGGGGCAGATTTTCTTCCGTGTGACGCTCTTACAGATGATTAAGCGGATCGTGCCGCCGATGTCGAACGAGATCATTACCCTTGTCAAGGACACCTCGCTGGCGCGCATTATCGCCGCCTACGAGCTGACCTTCGCCGGATATTCGTTCATGAAATCCGACGGACTTACCTGGCCACTGTTCTACACGGGAGTGTTTTATCTGGCATTTGTGGGAATTTTGACGCTGCTGTTCGGCTACATTGAGCGGAAGCTGGACTATTTCAGATAGGAGACGGATTATGGCATTTTTAGAGGTAAAGGGTATAGAGAAGCGCTTTGACAAGACGGACGTTCTGCACAATGTCAGCTTTACACTCGAGGAGGGCAAAGCGCTTGCACTGATCGGCTCCTCTGGGTCAGGAAAGACGACGCTTCTGCGCTGCCTGAATTTCCTGGAGTTTCCGGATGCCGGAACCATCTCTGTAAAGGGTGAGACACTGTTCGACGCCTCGAGACCGCTGAAGGAACGGGAGGGGGATCTGCGGAGGAAACGGCTGCATTTCGGTATGGTCTTTCAGGCGTTTCATCTTTTTCCGCAGTATACGGCACTGGAGAATGTGACGCTTGCCGAACAGCTTCTGGCGAAGGAACGACCGGATTTCAAGAGCAATAAAAAGCAGATACTGGAGCAGATAGAGGAGCACGGAAAGCTGCTTCTGGATCAGATGGGGCTTGCGGAGCGGATGGAGCATTACCCGCATCAGCTTTCCGGCGGACAGCAGCAGAGAGTGGCGATTGCGAGGGCTCTTGCCCTGCAGCCGGATATTCTATGCTTTGACGAACCGACGTCGGCGCTGGATCCGGAACTGACGGGAGAGGTGCTCAGGGTCATCCGGGGACTGGCGGAGCAGCATACGACGATGCTGATTGTGACGCACGAGATGGCATTTGCGCGGGATGTGGCTGACCAGATCATTTTCATGGACAATGGTGTCATCGTGGAGCAGGGAGAGGCGAAGCAGGTGATCGATGCGCCCAGAGAGGAGCGCACGAGACAATTTCTCTCGAGATATGCACAGGGTTGAAATGAGAGACGGGACAGATGCGGGTTTACCGATTCTGCCCCGTTTTTGCTGTGCACTGAATGGGCATAAAACAGTTGAATTCTGGCGTGCGAATGTGTATACTTGATTATGTATGCTATACATAAGTTTTACAGATAAGTTCATGGTGACGTTGTAAAAAACAGTACAGGAATGGAGATTAAGATGAAGATTAACAGTATCTGTGTACAGGGCGGTTACACCCCGGGAAACGGGGAACCGCGTCAGATCCCTATCGTTCAGAGTACCACGTTCAAATATGATACGAGCGAGGATATGGGAAAGCTCTTTGATCTGGAGGCAAGCGGCTATTTTTACTCCAGACTGCAGAACCCGACCAATGATTATGTGGCTGCCAAGATTGCGGAGCTTGAAGGCGGCACGGCGGCAATGCTGACCGGCAGCGGTCAGGCGGCGAATTTCTATGCGCTGTTTAATATCTGCGGCTGTGGTGATCATATTGTTGCGAGCAGCACAATCTACGGCGGCACCTACAATCTGATCTCCGTGACAATGAAGAGAATGGGTGTTGATGTCACGTTTGTAAGTCCCGATGCGACGGAGGGGGAAATCAACGCGGCTTTTCAGGACAACACGAAGGCGATGTTCGGCGAGACGATTGCAAATCCGGCGCTGACGGTGCTGGACATTGAAAAGTTCGCAAAGTGCGCGCATGAGCACGGCGTTCCGCTGATCATTGACAATACTTTTGCAACGCCGATTAATTGCAGACCTTTCGAGTGGGGAGCGGATATTGTGACGCATTCCACGACAAAATATATGGATGGACACGGTGCGGCGGTGGGCGGCGCCATTGTTGACAGCGGAAAATTCGACTGGATGGCGCATGCGGAGAAGTATCCGGGGCTGTGCACACCGGACGACAGCTACCATGGCGTGACCTATGTGGAGCGCTTCGGAAACGCAGGCGCATTTATCACAAAATGCACGGTACAGCTTATGAGAGACCTCGGCTCGGTACAGAGCCCGCAGAGCGCTTTCCTTCTGAATCTCGGTCTGGAGAGCCTGCATGTGCGCGTGAAGAGACATTGTGAGAACGGTCAGGCGGTCGCAGAATTCCTCGCGGGGCATGACAAGGTTGCCTATGTGAATTACTGCGGGCTGCCCGGGGATAAATATTACGATTTGGCGCAGAAATATCTCCCGAACGGAAGCTGCGGCGTCGTATCCTTCGGTCTCAGGGGCGGCAGAGAGGCTGCCAGCATCTTCATGAAGAGCCTTAAGCTCGCGGCAATCGAGACCCATGTTGCGGATGCGAGAACCTGCTGCCTGAATCCCGCGTCCAGCACGCATCGCCAGATGACGGATGAACAGCTGAAGGAGGCGGGTGTTCCAGCGGAGCTCATCCGTATCAGCTGCGGCATTGAGGACAAGGAGGATCTGATTGCAGACATCGCGCAGGCGCTTGCGCAGATTTAAAAGGGGAGCTTATGGACTGCAAAGAATTTGAGAAGCTGATACCCGGTTTCATTGACCATAAGCTGGACTATCAGACACTGAAGAAGTTCAGTGAGCATATGGAACAGTGTGAAAACTGCAAGGAGGAGCTTATCATCCAGTTTCTTGTGACAGAGGGTGTGCAGAGACTGGAGGACGGCAGTGCCTTTGACCTGCAGAAGGAGCTGGATCAGCGTATGAATGAGACGAAGCGCAAGATCAGGGTTCACGGCAAGATGATCCGGCTGGGCATCGCCATGGAGATCATCGCAGTCTGCCTTCTGATCGGCATCGTTATCTGGATATTATTGTAAGTGTGAGGGTTATAAATGAGTGATCGCAAAAAGCTTGTCCTGATCGACGGACACAGCATTCTGAACAGAGCCTTTTACGGAGTCCCAGAGCTGACAAATGCACAGGGACTGCATACCAATGCCGTCTACGGATTCCTGAATATTATGTTTAAGATACTGGAAGAGGAAAAGCCGGATTATCTCGCGGTAGCGTTCGACGTCCATGCGCCGACCTTCCGGCACGAGATGTATGCGGCATATAAGGGAACGAGAAAGCCCATGCCGGAGGAGCTGCGCGAGCAGGTGCCTGTGATGAAGGATGTGCTGCGGGCGATGGGCATCGTCATCATGGAGCAGGCGGGGCTTGAGGCGGATGACATTCTCGGCACGCTGGCGAAGAAGGCACAGAGCGCCGGGGTTGAGGTCGCTCTTGTATCGGGAGACAGAGATCTTCTTCAGATTTCGGACGAGCATATCAAGATCAGGATTCCCAAGACGAAAATGGGAAAGACAGAGATCGAGGACTATTATCCCGAGGATGTGCGGAAGGCATATGAGGTGACACCGTTACAGTTCATCGAGCTGAAAGCGCTGATGGGCGATACCGCGGACAATATTCCCGGAGTGCCCAAGGTCGGACAGAAGACGGCAACGGAGCTGATGGTAACTTACGGCTCGCTGGATAATATCTATGCGCATGTGGAGGAAATCTCAAAGAAGAGCATCCGCGAATCCCTGATCGAGAACAAGGCTCTGGCAGAGCTGAGCAAAACGCTGGCGACGATAAAGACAGACTGCGATGTCAGTCTGGACTTTGAGGCGGCGAGGGCGGAGGACTTTTACACGCCTGAGGCTTATCAGTTATTTAAGCAGCTGGAATTCAAGAATATGCTCAGCCGCTTTGAAAAGGCGGATGCCGGAAAGGAAAGCGAGGAGCTTGTAAATTCCTTCACGGAGCTGAAAACACAGCAGGAGCTTCTGGGCAGGCTGAAGAGCACGGAGAGCGGAAGCGAGAGACTCGGACTTTTCCTTGCGACAGAGGGGGGACGGCTGCTCGGAGTAGCATTCAGCAGCGGAACAGAGACCTTTTTCTACGCGGTGAGGGAGCCGGAGAATGTACAGCTGTCGCTGTTTGAGGAGGCGTCGCCGGAGGAGGACGGGGCGGATGTCGCCGCGCTGGCGGAAGCGCTGCGTGAGCTGTCCGCGAAGCATGGTCTCTCCTTCTTTGACATCAAGAAGCAGTATGCCTATCTGGCACAGGATGGGACAGACAGATATTTTGACATCCTGATCGGGGCATATCTTCTGAATCCGCTCAAGAATGATTATGATGTGGAGGCAATCGCCTCGGAGCATCTGGGCAGGATGCTTCCCGGCAGGAGTGAGCTTCTCGGAAAGCTGAGCCTTTCGGAGGCGGCAAAGCAGCAGCCGGAGAAATTCAGGCTTTTCTGCTGTTACAACGCCTTTGTCTCAGTCGCAGCGGCGGGAGTGCTGGAAGAGAAGCTGCAGGCGACCGGCATGGACAGGCTGATGCGTGAGATCGAGATGCCGTTGTCACTGGTATTGTATGATATGGAACGCGAGGGCGTGGAGGTTCGCAGGGAGGAGCTCAAGGCATACGGCGACGCGCTTGCGGAGAGAATCGGGGAGCTGGAAAATTCGATTCATGAGCAGGCGGGCATGGATTTTAATATCAACTCTCCGAAGCAGCTCGGCGAGGTGCTGTTTGAGACGATGAATATCCCAGGCGGAAAGAAGACGAAGACCGGCTATTCCACTGCGGCGGATGTCCTTGAAAAGCTCGCGGGGGACTATCCGATCGTGAAGGATATTCTCGAGTACAGGACACTGACAAAGCTGAAATCCACCTATGCGGATGGGCTGACGGCTTATATCGGCGCGGATCAGAGGATTCACACAAGCTTTAACCAGACGATCACGGCGACGGGACGGATCAGCTCGACGGAGCCGAATCTTCAGAATATCCCGATGAGGATGGAGCTGGGAAGACGCATCCGGAAGGTGTTTGTGCCGAAGGACGGCTATGAATTTATGGACGCGGATTATTCCCAGATCGAGCTTCGCGTTCTGGCGCATATGTCCGGGGATGAACAGCTGATCGAGGCGTACCGCATGGATGAGGACATCCATAGGATCACGGCGTCCAAGGTGTTCCACACGCCGTTTGATGAGGTGACGGATCTGCAGCGGCGGAATGCAAAGGCGGTAAACTTCGGAATCGTGTACGGAATCAGCTCCTTCGGTTTAAGTCAGGATCTGAGCATCAGCAGGAAGGAAGCGGCGCAATACATCGAACAGTATTTTACAACCTATCCGAAGGTGAAGGAATTTCTGGATAAGCTCGTTGCAGATGCGAAGGAGATGGGCTATGTGACGACCATGTTCGGCAGGCGCAGACCGGTGCCGGAGCTGTCCTCCTCGAACTTCATGCAGCGTTCCTTCGGGGAGCGTGTCGCAATGAATTCCCCGATTCAGGGAACGGCGGCGGATATTATCAAGATCGCCATGATCCGGGTCTGGAGAGCCTTGCGCGAGGCGGGGCTGAAGTCGAAGCTGATTTTGCAGGTGCATGACGAGCTGGTCATTGAGACTGCACGAGAGGAAGAGGAACAGGTGCGGAAGATTCTGTCGGAGAATATGAAGGCGGCAGCGGAGCTTGCCGTGACGCTTGAGATCGATCTGCACACGGGAGATAACTGGTATGAAGCCAAATAGACCTGTATTTATCGGCATCACCGGCGGTATCGGCGCGGGGAAGACCGAGATACTCAGCTATATCGGAAAACATTACAGATGTGAAATCTACCTTGCCGATGAGGTCGCGCACCGGGTGGAGGAGCCGGGAACGGAGTGCTATGAAAGGCTGATGGCATTGCTCGGAACGGATGTCACCGGCGCCGATGGACAGATTGACAAGGCGAAGATGGCGGCGCGGATTTTTGCAGATCCTGAGCTGTTGGAAAGAGTCAATGCGATCGTGCATCCAGCGGTGAAGGAGTATCTGCTCGCTCACCTTGAGAAGGCGAGAAGGGATGGCGGAGTGGAGCTGTTCTTCGTGGAGGCGGCGCTGCTGATCGAGGGCGGCTACGGAGCGCTGGTAGATGAAATGTGGTATATCTACGCGGATGAGAGCGTCAGACGCCGACGGCTGGAGCAGGCGAGAGGCTACGGCAGGGAACGGATCGACAACGTAATGTCAAAGCAGCTTTCGGAGGAGGAATTCCGGAGGCAGTGCGATTTTGTGATAGATAACAGCGGTTTGCTTGCGGACAGCTTTAAGCAGATCGATAAGAAACTGGAGGCTTTTACATGGCGGGAGTAAGAGAAGGACAGGGACAGCTTGTATTCGGGCTGGATATCGGAACCAGAAGCATTGTGGGAACGGTGGGCTATCTCGGCAGTGACAGATTTCATGTTCTGGCACAGCGGGTCAAGGAGCATGAGACGCGCGCCATGCTGGACGGACAGATTCATGACATTGGAAAGGTCGGAGAGACGATCCGTCAGGTCAAGGAACAGCTTGAGGAGGATCTGAACCGCAGGCTGACCGAGGTGTGTATCGCTGCCGCAGGACGTGTGCTCCGCACGGTGACGACACATGTGGAACAGAGCTTTGAACAGGAGCATGAGGTGACGGAGGAGGATGTCTATTCTCTCTCTACCATGGGCGTTGAGCGGGCATACGAGGAATTCCAGAAGACGAATGATACGGATATGAAGTTCTATTGTGTCGGTTATACCCCCATGCGCTACTATATGAACGGCTATCAGATCGGCAACCTTGATGGACACAAGGTAAAGAGCATGGCGCTGGATCTGATCGCAACGTTTCTGCCGGATGATGTGGTGGACGGGCTTTACAAGGCGGTGGAGCTCGCCGGGCTTCATGTGGCGAACCTGACGCTGGAGCCGATCGCCGCGATACAGGTGGCGATACCGGAGAAATTCCGTATGCTGAATATGGCGCTTGTGGATGTAGGAGCGGGAACCAGTGATATTTCGATTACGAAGGACGGAACAATCACTGCGTATGGGATGATTCCCGTGGCGGGGGACAGCCTGACGGACATCCTTGTCCAGCACTGCCTTGTGGAGTTTGACACTGCGGAGCGGATTAAGCGCGAGGCAGGCGTGAAGGAGACAGTGGAGTATGAGGACATCATGGGGCTGCCGCAGACGATTTCCGCCGAGGAGGTTGCCGCACTGCTGGAGGAGCATGTGAACGGAATGGCGAAGCAGGTGGCAGACTGTATCCGGGAGTTGAACGGTGAGAAGGCTGTCAGCGCGGTGTTTGTGGTCGGCGGAGGCGGCATGATTCCGGGCTATACGGAGACGCTGGCAAGGGAACTCGGAATTGTCAAAGAGCGTGTGGCGATCCGTGGGCAGGAGGTGCTCCGTGCGATCGAGTTTGAAAACGCGGATTCCCGGCAGGATTCCATGATGGTAACACCGGTCGGCATCTGCCTGAGCTATTATGTGCAGAGTAATAACTTTATCTTTGTGGAGTTTAATGGGAAACGCATCAAGCTCTACGACAACGGAAAGCTGACCGTGGCGGATGCCGCTGTCCAGTCCGAGTTTTCCAATGAAGACCTTTTCCCGAAGAGAGGAAAGGCGCTCACCTTCAGTGTGAACGGAAAGAGCAGGATTGTGAGAGGTGTTCAGGGGGAAGTAGCCCTGATCCGCGTAAACGGCGAGAATGCAGATATTCACAGTCAGGTACATAACGGAGATCATATTGAGATGGTTCCGTCCACGGCTGGAGACGAGGCAGCGCTGGAGCTTGGAAAGCTGGCTGAACTGTCGGAACAGCTGCATGTGATTGTCAACGGAACAAAGATTAACCTGCCGAAGACGGCGCTCGTCAACGGAAAGCTGGAAAACGAGTTTTACCTGATCCGCGAGGAGGATGAAATCACGGTTCAGAATTCCTACACGGTACGTGAGATCGCGGACTTTATGGATGTGCCTCTTGGGGGCGGCATTCTGGTAAATGATACGCCGGCGAAACCGGAGACGCGGATTTATGAGAATTTTACGCTCAGCTGGAAGGCGGAAATGGACGGAGCGGAGGAGCTGCCTGAGACGGAAGACACGACAGAAGCGAATCCTGAGACACATGAGGAGAGTACTGTGGGTGAGGGCGGCGGCACAGCGTCCGCAACGGAGAATTTAGGTGAGAATACGCGGATGACTGTTATAGTCAACGGAATGCCTGTTGCGTTGACCGGCAAAGTCGACTATGTTTTTGTTGATGTTTTTTCCTTTATCGAGTTTGATTTAAGCAAGCCTGCGGGACGGAACATTGTGACAAGGCTGAACGGCAGGAATGCGGAATATATGGAGCCTCTGAAAGAGGGCGACGTACTTGAAATATACTGGGAGGTGTAGGAATCTTTCGCGGAGAAAGAGG
The DNA here is from genome assembly GCA_934402375.1 of uncultured Acetatifactor sp. Lineage (GTDB taxonomy): Bacteria > Bacillota > Clostridia > Lachnospirales > Lachnospiraceae > Acetatifactor. The sequence goes on along the minus strand of CAKRUB010000001.1, from coordinate 333,457 downwards.
TCTGGATAGTTATGAGATTATGTAGTATAGCAAGTGGAAGCAGCGGCAACTGTATCTATGTGGGTTCGGATGCCACACATCTGCTTGTGGATGTCGGAATCAGCGGCAAGCGCGTGGAGAGCGGTTTGCAGGAGCTGGAGCTTACGGGAAGAGACATAGACGGAATTCTGGTGACGCATGAGCATGCGGATCATATCGCGGGGCTTGGAGTGATTGCCAGAAAGTATGAGATTCCGATCTATGCCACGGCGGGGACGATTGACGCCATAAAGCGGTGCGGGAACCTCGGGAAACTGGAGGACGATCTCTTTCACGAGGTGAAGGAGGATCAGAAATTGACGATCAAGGATCTCACGGTGAACCCGATGCATATTTCCCACGATGCCGCGCAGCCGGTCGGATACCGTGTCTCCTATGGAAATAAGAGAGTTGCGGTCTGCACGGATCTCGGGGTCTACAACGATTACACGGTGGAGTGCCTGAAAGGGATGGACGCGCTTTTACTGGAAGCGAATCATGATGTCAATATGCTTCAGGTCGGCCCCTATCCGTATTATCTGAAGCAGAGGATACTCGGGGAAAGAGGACATCTCTCGAATGAAAATTCCGGCAGGCTGCTGTGCCGGATTTTGCACGATAAGCTGAAGGCGGTGCTTCTGGGGCATCTGAGCAAGGAGAACAATCTCCCTGAGCTTGCCTATGAGTCGGTGCGGATGGAGATTAATATGGGGGATGTCCCGTACAGGGCGAGAGATTTCGACATCCGAGTGGCGAAGCGGAATGAAGTCACGGCAGCGGTTGAAATCTGAGTCCGGTCTTGCAATAAATGGATAAATGTAGTTTAATGGTAACGAAAAGCTTAGGTTAGGCGAAAGGGAAGGAAAGAACATGAAGAGAACAATTATTACTGTTGTGGGAAAAGATACTGTCGGAATTATTGCAAAGGTTTGTACCTATCTTGCCGAGAACGGCATCAATATTCTGGATATTTCCCAGACAATTGTACAGGGCTATTTTAACATGATGATGATCGTGGATACCAACGGCTGCGGAAAGGCATTCGGCGATATGGCGGATGAGATGGCGGCGCTGGGCGAGGAGATCGGGGTTGTGATCAAGTGCCAGAAGGAAGAGATTTTCGATCAGATGCACCGTATCTGATGTGTGGGACAGCAATCAAGCTGATAAAAGAGAAAGGCATGGAAAGCATATGATCAATTTGTACGAAGTGACAGAGACCAACAACATGGTCGAGAAGGAGAACCTCGATGTGCGTACCATCACAATGGGTATCAGCCTTCTGGACTGTATCGATTCTGACTTAGAGAAGCTGAATGAAAAGATATACCATAAAATTTATGAGGCGGCGAAGGATCTCAACCGGACAGGAAATGAGATTTCCAGAGAGATCGGCATTCCGATTGTGAATAAGAGAATTTCGGTAACGCCGATTGCGCTGGTGGGCGGAGCTGCCTGCAAAACCTCCGAGGATTTTGTGACGATCGCAAAGACATTGGACAGGGTGGTAAAAGACATCGGCGTGAACCTGATCGGCGGCTATTCTGCGCTTGTCAGCAAGGGAATGACACATGCGGATGAACTGCTGATCCGCTCTATCCCGATGGCGCTTGCCCAGACAGACTGCGTATGCAGCTCTGTCAACCTCGGCTCGACCAAGACCGGCATCAACATGGATGCGGTCAAGCTGATGGGAGAGATCGTCAAGGAGACGGCGGAGGCTTCCTACGGTACGGAATCCCTCGGCGCGGCGAAGCTCGTTGTATTCTGCAATGCGCCGGATGATAACCCGTTCATGGCGGGCGCATTCCACGGCGTGACGGAGGCTGACAAGATTATCAATGTCGGCGTCAGCGGGCCGGGCGTTGTAAAGACTGCACTGGAAAAGGTTCGGGGAGAGAATTTTGAGGTGCTGTGTGAGACGATCAAGAAGACGGCTTTCAAGGTGACCCGTGTGGGACAGCTGGTGGCGAAGGAGGCGTCTGCACGTTTGAACGTGCCGTTCGGCATTGTCGATCTGTCGCTTGCACCGACCCCTGCAATCGGTGACAGTGTTGCGGATATTCTCTGTGAGATCGGGCTGGAGCACGCGGGAGCGCCGGGAACGACGGCAGCGCTGGCTCTGCTGAACGATCAGGTAAAGAAGGGCGGCGTGATGGCATCCTCCTATGTCGGCGGTTTAAGCGGCGCGTTCATTCCTGTCAGTGAGGATCAGGGAATGATTGATGCGGTAAAGGCAGGCGCGCTGACGCTGGAGAAGCTGGAGGCAATGACCTGTGTGTGCTCTGTCGGACTGGATATGATCGCAATTCCGGGAGATACCAAGGCGACGACGATTTCCGGGCTGATCGCCGATGAGATGGCGATCGGTATGGTAAACCAGAAGACAACGGCAGTCCGCGTCATTCCCGCGATCGGCAAGAAGGCGGGAGACCAGCTGGAGTTCGGCGGACTGTTCGGCTATGCGCCCGTCATGCCGGTGAATCCCTTCTCCTGTGATGCGTTCGTGAACCGTGGCGGAAGAATCCCCGCTCCGATCCACAGCTTTAAAAACTGATTGGAATTGAAAAGAAAGCATGAAGTATAAAATTGCAATCTGCGACGACTCCGACGCAGACAGACAATATGTTTTGAATATGGTAAATGCATGGGCGGCACAGACCAGTCATGTGGTACATACCGATACATTTTCCTCTGCGGAGAACTTCCTGTTTCATTATTCGGAGGAAAACGACTACGATATTTTGCTGCTTGATATTGAGATGGAAGCCATGGACGGTGTGACAATGGCGAAGCAGCTCCGCAAAAGCAACGATACCGTCCAGATCGTTTTTATTACAGGTTACTCTGACTATATCTCAGAGGGCTATGAGGTTGCAGCGCTCCATTATCTTATGAAACCGGTAAAGGAAGAAAAGCTCTGTTCGGTACTCGACCGCGCCGCAGAGAAGCTTGCGAGGAATGAAAAGGTGCTGAACCTTGAGTCAGGCGGAGAAATGGTGCGTGTGCCGGTCTATCAGATCCGGTATGCGGATGTGTTTGGCAACTATGTGACGATACACGCCTCGTCTGACGTCACTGTTAAAATGACCTTGGGCGAGCTGGAAAAGCAGCTTGATGAGCGGTTCTATCGGGCGGGGCGCTCCTGTGTTGTCAACCTGACGCAGATCAGCCGTGTTACCAGAACAGAAATCAAATTGAGCGACGGCACCGCCATTCCGCTTCCGCGGGGAGCGTATGACGGCATCAATCGTGCCATTATCAACATGAGGTAAAGCGTATGGGATTGTTTTCTAAGAAAATAGACAAACAAATCGCTTCTTACCAGCGCGAGCTGATTGAAACCCATTATCGGGAAGTGGACAATATGTACCGTCAGATTCGTGGCTGGCGGCACGACTACCGCAACCACATCCAGACAATGAAAGCATATGCGGCCGCCGGGGATTGGGATGCAATCAGGCATTATCTCGACCTGTTGGACGAGGATCTGACCACTGTGGACACGGTCATCAAGACTGGCAATCCCATGACCGATGCCATACTGAATTCCAAAATATCTCTTGCGAAAGCAAAGAACATTGAAGTCGTGGCAGATGCGCATATTCCCGTGAAACTGAAATCCTCGGAGATTGATCTGTGCTGCATTATTGGCAATCTCTTTGACAATGCCATCGAGGCAAGTGTGAAATTGCCCGAGGGACAGCGGATGATCCGGGTCTATATGGATATGAAGAACACACAGCTCTACATTTCCTTTACCAACTTTACCGCCGGAAGGAAAATGAAAAAAGAAGGAAATCTGTTCCACAGTACGAAGGGTGATGGTCATGGCTTTGGACTGATTCGCATTGATGCCATCGTGGAGCGGCTGGAAGGGTACATCAGCCGCAACAGCGAGGATGGCGCGTTTACAACTGAAATATTGCTTCCACAGGTGTGAGAATTTGCGATTCATCACCCGGGAATGACGATTCGTCCCCAAAAGCACATGGGGACGATTTTTTTTGCTAGGATGGGCAAAGAAAGGACGGTGGCTTTCATGAGAAAAGAAAAAGTGAAATATAACATGGGTCAGAACTCGTGGTACATGATAAAGCTCGCATGGACGACCGGAGAGAAAAAGGTTATTATACTGAGTCTGCTTTCCGCACTCTTTGCGGTTGCATATAATCTGATCAATCTGTATGTTTCCCCGACCATACTCTCTGTGGTGGAACGGCGGGCTTCTGTGTCGGACTTGCTTGGAACGATCCTTGTTTTCGTTCTTGCTTTGGTGGTTATATCGGGAGGTTCGGCGTATATCAATGCCAATACGATGTACGGTAGAATCAGCGTCCGGTGTGAAGTAATCACATTGCTCAACAGGAAGGCGGCAACGACATCCTATCCCAACCTGTTTGATGACAGATTTTGGAAATTAAATACAAAATCGCAGGACTGTGTCAATTCCAATGAGGCAGCAACGGAAGCAATCTGGAGAACGCTGACTGACCTTACGACCAATATTCTGGGTTTTGCGGCTTACATTTATCTGTTGTCCTCGTTTCAGGTGTTTTTGATGCTTGTGATCCTTGCGACGACAGTGATCTCATACCTTGTGAGTAAACGTCTGAGCGAGTGGGGCTACCGCCACCGGGAGGAAGAAGCGGAGTATGTAAAGCACATGATATACCTAAACCGCAGGGAAAGTGGACTGACTGCGGCAAAGGATATTCGCATTTTCGGTCTGCGTCCGTGGCTGGAAGAATTGCATGGTAAGGCAATGGACGCTTATATCATGTTTAAGCAGAAGGAACAGGGCGTGTATCTGTGGGCAAAAATTACGGATATTGTTCTAGCTTTTCTTCGCAATGGCATTGCCTATATGTACCTGATTGGTCTTGTAATGACAAGTGACCTTGGGGTGGCAGAGTTTCTCCTGTTTTTCAGTGCGGTAGGAGGCTTTACAAGCTTGGTTACGGGAATCCTCGGCGGCTTCAATACGCTTCACAGGCAATCTCTTGATATTTCCACGGTTCGGGAATGTCTGGAATATCCCGATCCGTTCCGATTTGAGGACGGAGAGTCTGTCAAGGCGGAAGCAGGCAGAAAATATGAGATCAGACTGGAAAAGGTATCCTTCCGTTATCCCGGCGCTGATAAAAATACGCTCACGAATATCAATCTTACGATCCACCCTGGCGAAAAGCTTGCCGTGGTAGGATTGAATGGTGCAGGAAAAACAACGCTTATCAAGCTGATCTGTGGCTTCCTCGATCCTACTGAGGGACGTGTCCTTCTTGATGGGAAGGACATCAGGGACTTTAACCGCGCGGATTATTATACGATGTTCTCCGCAGTATTTCAAAACTTCTCGCTCCTTGCCGGTACGATCGCAGCCAATGTCACACAGGATGATGTTGGCATTGATATGGAGCGTGTCAGGGAGTGCATTCAAAAGGCAGGACTTCGCAGGAAAATCGAATCCTTGAAGGATGGCTATGAAACATATCTGAACCGGGAGGTTTTTGAGGATGCGATCCTGCTTTCCGGCGGCGAAACGCAGCGCCTGATGCTTGCCCGTGCGCTGTATAAGGATGCTCCCTTTATTGTTCTGGATGAGCCGACGGCGGCGCTTGATCCCATTGCGGAGTCGGAAATGTATCAGAAGTACAATGAGATGACAAGTGGAAAATCCTCTATCTACATTTCCCATCGCCTTGCTAGTACACGCTTCTGTGACCGCATCATTATGATCGCGGATGGCGGGATCGGTGAGGAGGGAACACATGAAGAGCTTTTGAAAATGGGTGGCAGATATGCCAAACTGTTTGAGATTCAGAGCAAATACTACAAGGAAGGAGAGGGCGCACAGAATGAAAAGGGAAAAACGGATGTCATGGAGCAAAATATTCAAACTGAATAACAGAGTTTTTCGACTGTTCTACAAACGGTATCCGCAGATGCTTCTATCGCAGCTGGTAAATGTCGTCTGGACAGCACTCACGCCTTATGTTGGAATTTTTCTTTCTGCGCTTATCATTAATGAGCTTGCCGGAAACAGAAACAGAGAGCGCCTGCAGCTGCTTGTACTGATCACGCTTGTGGCAGCGGCTGGTATTTCACTGATTTCAGCGCTTTTAAGCCGGTGGATGGAAACACAAAATGCCGGGAAGGAGTTAAAGGCAGAAAACATTCTCGCTGAAAAAATGCTGGATATGGATTATGCAAGTCTTGATGACAGCCATACAGCAGAACTTCTGTCTACCATACGTCAGAATATGTATGGCGGTGGTTGGGGGCTTTTCAGGGGGCTTGCATCTTATGAGGTGTTATGTTCCTCTGTTTTGACGATCCTTGGCGGTATTTCCCTGACGGTCTCTCTGTTTATCAGCAGAGTGCCGGAGAGAGGGGATTCCCTGACGGTTCTGAATGAGCCGTGGGTCGTTATTGGCGTGATTGTTGTTATGGTGGCAGTTACCTTTATCGCTCCGACACTCAGCAACAAGGCCGGTAGTTATTATGCCAAAAACGCAGATTCGCATACGCTTGCAAACCGGCTGTTTTCTTTTTTTGGCTGGCTTGGCTGTTATAGAGAGCTTGCCCCGGATGTCAGGATTTACCGGCAGGATAAAATGTGTGACCGTTATAACCGAAACAAGGAGGGTACTTTTGGCTCCAACGGGGTGTTCGCACATGTGGCGCGGGGGCCGATAGGGCTGTATGCTGCGGCAGGCAATGCGGTGTCGGTTCTTTTTACAGGTGTTGTCTATGCGTTCGTCTGTTTAAAGGCATTAGCCGGAGCATTCGGACTTGGTGCGGTAACGCAGTATGTTGCCTCCATCATGAAGGTTTCCAACGGTATGTCAAGTCTTGTTGCTGCCTTTGGCGATATGCGGAATAATGCCGCTTTCCTTGAGCTGACCTATGAGTTCCTTGATATTCCGAATAATATGTATCAGGGAAGCCTTACCGTTGAAAAGCGACGTGACCGGAAATATCAGGTGGAGTTCCGCAATGTATCTTTCAAATATCCGGGCAGCGAAAGCTATGTACTGCGCAATGTCAATATGAAATTTGAAATTGGAAGACGGCTGGCGGTTGTGGGCATGAACGGAAGCGGAAAAACGACTTTCATCAAACTGCTTTGCAGGCTGTACGATCCCACTGAGGGTGAAATCCTGCTGAATGGAATTGACATTCGCAAGTACAACTATAGGGAATACATGGACATCTTTTCCGTCGTATTTCAGGACTTCCAGCTGTTCGGACTGAAGCTGGGAGAAAACGTAGCATCGGGGGTCAATTACGACAGAGAGCTAGTAGTTGATTGTCTTGAAAAAGCAGGATTTTCCGACAGACTTGCCGGAATGAAAAACGGGACGGAGACCTATCTTTACAAGGACTATGATAAGGATGGTGTGGATTTGTCCGGCGGTGAAGCGCAGAAGATCGCCATTGCACGTGCGCTCTATAAGAATGCACCTTTCATCATTCTGGATGAGCCGACCGCTGCACTCGATCCGGTTGCGGAAGCGGAAATTTACAGCAAGTTCGATCAGATTGCAGGAGATAAGACAGCGATCTATATCTCTCACCGGCTGTCCTCCTGCAAGTTTTGTGATGAGATCGCCGTATTCCATGAGGGTGCCGTTATTCAACAGGGCACCCATGCTGAACTGGTGGCTGATGTCACCGGAAAATACTATGAGCTCTGGCACGCACAGGCACAATATTATGCGTAGTCTATATGATATTGCGGATTCCTTCGCAGATTCTGCGCGCGACAAACGGATTATTCATCGTGTAAAGGTGGATTCCGTCAATATCGCTTACGAGCAGGTCAATGATCTGGCTTAAGGCGTAGGACATTCCGGCATCGAAGAGGGCTTCTTTGTTTGTCTCGTATTTGCAGATGATTTTCTGGAAACGCTCCGGGAACGTAGCACCGCACATGGTTACCATCCTTTTAATCTGTGAGGCATTGATGACGGGCATGATGCCGGGGATGATCGGGACATTGATGTCTGCGATCCTGCAATTTTCGTGGAAGCGGAAGAACTGTTCGTTGTCAAAGAATAGCTGCGACAGCAGTACCTCCGCGCCGGCATCCACCTTTTCCTTCAGATACTTCATTTCCCGGATTCTGCTGCCGGACTCCGGGTGGCATTCCGGGTAACAGGCGCCTAAAAAACAGAAGTCGGTCTGCGGCTTCAGAAACCGGATCAGGTCGGCGGCATGCTCGAAGTCCTCTTTTCCCTGACCAGCTTTGCAGCTGTAACCATATTTCTAAGGCTTGCGTCTGTCTCAGGCATTGCTCTGGTTTTTAAACCACAGTCGGGGTTTACCCACAGCTTGTCCCGGCTGATTTTGGTGAGCATGGTGTTCAGCGCATTTACAATTTCTTCCACAGAGGGAACTCTGGGAGAGTGGATATCATAAACACCCGGGCCGACCTCTGTTTCAAAATGGTTCTCGCGCAGGGAATCCAGAATCTGCAAATCGGATCTGGATGCCTCGAAGGTAATTACGTCCGCGTCCATATCGTCGATTGCCGGGATAATATCCGTGAACTCGCTGTAACACATATGGGTATGAATCTGGGTTTCCGGTTTTACACCGCTGTGCGCCAGCCGGAAAGCAGGGATGGCAAAGTCAAGGTATTCCTTATGCCAGTCGGATTCCCTGAGGGGAAGCTTTTCCCTCAGGGCTGCCTCGTCAATCTGGATCATGCGGATGCCGTTTGCCTCCAGATCCAGAACCTCGTCGCGGATGGCTAACGCGATCTGGGAGATGGATTCCCTGATGGAAATATCCTCTCTGGGGAACGACCAGTTCAGAATGGTCACAGGGCCGGTCAGCATTCCTTTCATGATTTTCTTTGTCAGTGACTGGGCGTAAACCGACCATTCGATTGTAATCGGCTTTTTGCGGTAGACATCACCCCAGATGATCGGAGGTTTTACGCATCTTGTGCCGTATGACTGTACCCAAGCCTTTTCCGTGAACACGAATCCGCCGAGAGCCTCGCCGAAATATTCTACCATGTCGTTTCTCTCGTACTCGCCGTGAACGAGGACATCAAGACCGATTTCTTCCTGCCAGGCAACACATTCTGCGATTTTTTTGCGGTTGAAGTCCTTGTATTCCTGCTCGGATATTTCACCCTTGCGGAAGGCGGAGCGGTTTGCTTTTACATCCTTTGTCTGGGGGAAGGAGCCGATGGTTGTGGTTGGAATCTCCGGCAGTCCCAGTACTTTTTTCTGGAGTTTCTGGCGTTCGCTCCGCTCGGGCAGTCTGATGTAGTCGCGCTCTGTTATATGGGAGAGTCTGTCCGTTACCCCGGCATGGCTGCAATTTCTGTCGGCGGTGAAAAGCGTATGGTTGCTCTGGTAGAGAGCATCTGCCGTGTAGTCCTTACTGTCGGCAAGAACACTCAGTTCCCTGAGCTCTGCGAGCTTTTCCTCCGCAAAGGCGAAATAGGAGAGATATTTCTGTGCCAGCCGGTTTTCCTGCCTAATGGTATAGGGCACATGGAGAAGGGAGCAGGAGGTGGACAATACGGTCTGGATTCCGGCGGTCATTAATTCCTCTATTGTTTTTAAGGTCTTCTCGTAATGGTTCTTCCAGATGTTTTTCCCGTTGACGAGTCCGGCGAACAACAGCTTATCCTTTGGAAATCCATATTTCTGAATCAGAGAGGAGGTCTCTTTGCTCTCCGCAAAATCAAGACCGATTCCGGCAAAAGGCATTTTTATCAGCTCGGGATAGATGTCCCGCACATCCCCGAAGTAGGTCTGCAATAAAACATGGCACTGCTTTGCGCAGGGCAGAAGAGCGTCATAGATCTGATGGAACAGGTCAATATCGGCCTGTTCCATATCCCGCACCAGGGCAGGCTCGTCAAACTGTATCCATGCAATCTGATCCCGGTTGCATTTTTCGAGCAATTCCTGATAAGCCTTGATAGTAGCGTCGATAAAATCGGAGATGGGGCGTTCGCCTGTGCATCTGCATAATTTCAACAGGGTATAGGCACCGGCTACAACGGGCTTCGTCTCGATGCCAAGTGCCTTTGCCTCTTCGTATTCCTTCCAGAGCTTATCGCCGGAAAGCCGGATGTCGGTATCGTCTTCAAGCTCCGGAACGATATAGTGGTAGTTGGTGTTGAACCATTTTTTCATTGCCAGTGCCTTTACGTCGCCGGACGTGCCCTGATAACCACGGGCCATTGCAAAATAGGTGTCCAGCGGGGATAAGTTCAATTCCTTATAACGCTTCGGGACAATGCCGAACAATACCGCAGTATCCAGAAACGTGTCATAGAAAGAGAAGTCATTGCTGGGTATGAAATCAATTCCTGCGTTTTTCTGCGTGACCCAGTGTGCCTGTCTCAGCGTTTCCGCTGTCTGCTGCAGAGCCTCCGCAGCTATTTCTCCTTTGAAATATTTTTCGGAAGCAAATTTTAATTCTCTTAAAGCGCCTATTCTGGGAAAACCGATAACTGATGTCTGCATAATGACCTCCTGATCATATTTTGTAATTTATTGGTTCAGTATAAGGCATCAGAAATGGGCTGTATAATACAAAAAAAATGTGTTGTTCATAGTTTTAAACTATAAACAACACGGGATTCGTCGCTTTATTACGGCTTCAGATATTTTTGCAATGCATTCAGATAGGAGGTACCCAGCCGGCTTATCATTCCCCTGCGGTGTGTGATATACCCGATCTGCATATCGCTTTCATCCGCCAGCGGAACGGCAATGATGTCCTTTCCGTTTAATTTCTTATCAATGACTCCGCTACAGACGGTATAGCCGTTCAGACCGATCAGGAGATTGAACAGGGTTGCTCTGTCCCGGACGCGGATGTTTTTCTTCCTCTCGGATGCGGAAAAGATTTCCTCGGAAAAATAAAAGGAGTTGTGTTCTCCCTGTTCAAAGGAGAGGTAGGGATAGGACTGCAATTCCTCGTTGGTAATCAGACTTTTTCCCGCGAGGGGATGTCTCCGGCTGATAAATACATGGGGCTTTGCGACAAACAGCGTATGAAATTCCAGATCATGGGATTTAAAAAGCTTTGTCAGCACAATTTCATTGAAATTATTTAAGAACAGAATACCGATTTCGCTTTTCAACCTTGCCACATCCTCTATGATTTCATAGGTCTGTGTTTCTCTCAGGCTGAAATCGTATTCATCCTGCCCGTATTCCTTGATCAGGTCGACAAAGGCGTTGACGGCAAAGGAGTAGTGCTGCGTTGACACACAAAACTGTTTTTTTCCACCCTTGTTTCCTTTGTATTTATCCTCTAGGATGGTAGCCTGTTCCAGAATTTGTCGTGCATAGCCTAAAAAGATCTCGCCCTCCTTGGAGAGACTGATTCCTTTGTTCGTCCTGTTAAAGATGGTGATATTCATTTCCTTTTCTAATTCGTGAATTGAATTCGTAAGGCTCGGCTGGGAGATGTAGAGCGCGTTTGCCGCTTCCGTGATGGTTCCCGCGCTGGCAACGGTAATCACATATTTTAGCTGTTGGAGAGTCATAATGCCACCTGCTTTCGTAAATACTTTTGCTACATGAGTATAACATAAAGTAAATAGGACTTGTTAAAAAATCCTAATTATGGTAAGATAAATATTGTATACAATGTGCATATGCAACAAAAAGCGATGCGCAGGAGGCAACGGGAAGAAACATTAGATGAAGGAGAAAGAGCGTATGGCAGCAAAACGGAAGAAAAAGTCAATTAAAACATAGTTACTGCTCAGTACAATTTTGCTGATTGCCGTGATCTGTATGATTTTCGCGGTGATAACGGTCGTGTCTGTGAGCGGGCTTCTGAGGAACTATGTCTCGGCGGAGATGAGTAACCGTTCAGAGGATGCATCTAAGCTGGTGGAGCAGCAGATCAATACCTATATTGCACAGGTATTGCACAGGTGGAGGACATCGCCAGCAGAGAGGACGTAAGGACGATGAACTGGAGCGTCCAGAAGAGTGTGCTGGTCAAGGAAGCGGAGAGAATCGGCTTTGAACGCTTTCAGGTCGGATATGTGGATGAGAGAGGCGGACATGCGGTAGGCGATGTCATTTCAACGACAGGTGATACGGCGAATGCGGGAGACCGGGCATTCTTCAAACAGGCTGCGGCAGGAATCTCCAATATCTCGGATGTGCTGTTCGCAAGAATTGATCTGAAGATGGTGATTTGTGTCAGTGCACCTATTTTTAGCGCGAAGGGCGAAGTGATTGGAGTGTTGACTGGAGTGACGGATGCTTCGCTGCTGAATGATCTGGTAAATGAGATTAATGTGGAGAACAATGGTTTCTGCTTTGTCATCAATCAATCGGGAACCAAGATGGCGGCAGTAAATTACGAGGACGTGGAAAATGCCCAGAATGACATTACAAACAGTGAGGGCAGAGAGGCGGCAGATGGCGTTGAAGCGATCCTTGCTGATGCGAGATATGATGAACTGGCGGCAGTGGAGCGGAAGATGATCGCCGGGGAGAGCGGCGTGGATACCTATAGCTTTGACGGAAAGAAGTACTTTATCGGATATGCACCGATTCTGGATGGGCAGTGGTCCTTCGCAATAACCGGTGAGCAGGAGGCAGCGCTTGCGGGAACATACAAGCTGGTGATCGGGCTGATTCTTCTGAGCCTGCTATTCCTTGTCGGAGGAAGTGCTGCCATCTATGTGATCGGTAGCAGGATATGTAACCCGATTGTCAGACTGACAAAGAATACAGCACTTCTGGCAGATGGAAATCTGAAGGTGGATTTCGATGCGAAGACATTAAATAACAATAATGAGGTCGGCGATATGGCGCGTGGACTGCAACAGGTTCAGAGCAATCTGAGGCAGATTGTTGCGGAGCTTCAGAAATCGATTCGCGGTATTCAGAGCAACAGTTCCGATTTCAGCAGCGCGTTTGACAACATTATGAAGAATGTTTCGGATGTGAATGGGCTGGTACAGGGCATTGCACTCAGCAGTAATTCGCAGGCAGGGGCTTCGCTGTTGTGGCGGAGGAAATCCGCAATCTGTCGATCGGCTCCAATGATGCGGCGCAGGGAATCTCTTCTGTTGTCAATGAGCTGATTGCAAACTCCAAGGTCAATGTGGACAAGATGAAGGAAGTGGAAGAACAGGTGACGAGCCAGCAGATACAGCTGAAGGATACGGAGCAATCTTTCCACGGACTGAGAACAGAGGCAGAAGCCGTTTCCAGGGTTTCCGAGAACATCCATACGCAGACCGGTAAACTGGATGCATTGAAGACAGAGGTTGGAACAACGATTGTCAAGCTTGCGGAGGATGCTGACAGAAATGTTTCCTCTACTGCGGAGGCGAGCGATAATATGAATCATCTGGCCCAGATGGTAGAGGAGTGTACTGGAAAGACAAAGGAACTGATCCAGATGAGCGATTCGCTGGAGGTACAGGCGGCAAAGTTTAAGCTTTGATAGGGGATTCCTGTTCCGTTTCCATTTGCAACCTCCGGTTGCAAAGTTTCCAAGCACAGTTGGTAGATTTCGGGAAATCTGACGATTATGATTTCTATATACAAAATGCAAGGAGGTTTATATGGGAATAGGAATTAGAATTCAGCAACTGAGAATCAATAACGGACTGACGCAGGAACAACTGGCAGAAAAGCTGAATGTGTCGAGACAATCCATATCAAAATGGGAGATGGAGCAGTCTTTGCCGGAGATTGACAAGGTAATCCTTATGAGCAAGGTGTTTTCCGTTGATACAAATGCAATACTGTTAGAGGATGCGGATAGGAAACAGCTCAGACCCCAGCAGGTGCATCTCGGTTCGATCTATCTGATTGCAAGGGATTTTGAAAAGTCCGTTTCCTTTTACGAAAAGTTTTTGTCAATGACGGTATCAACGCGAAATTGCGGAAATAAATTTGCGGAGTTTTTCTTTGACAATAAATGTCTTTCGCTTATGAATGAAAGCAATTTGATCGGTCATCACTATGATGAGGGTGATTACAAATTTGTCCTTAATTTCTGGGTGGAGGATCTGGCGCGGGAATATAACAGGCTGAAAGAATCAGGCATTGGGGAGATGACGGAAATCCGAAAGGTGCATGAGGGCTATTACTACTTCCACATTTTTGACCCGGATCACAATGTCTGTGAGGTTACCGGAGGGTATGAGAAAGCATAAAAAGTAGATAATAAGTTGATTTACTACCTAAAAATTTACAGGTTTTAGGTAGTAAATTTTTTTGTGCGCAAATGTAGGTGACGGTGTGCGATATATCCATCCTACACAATCACAAGCGGTATACAGTATTCATTTAAGGGAGCGCTGCCGGTGAGTACACCAGAAATGCCGTGGTAGAGCTGGCTGATTTCCATATCCCGGCGGAACATCCGAGCGGCATCCGCATCCAATATCTTTTCGGCATCCGCTGCTTTCGTGATCAGTGGAATAGCTGTATTTTCTTTGATCGCGGAGAGGAGCGGAGCGGCATCCCGCCGGAAACCCAGCACTCTTGCGTAGGGCGTGTACCCGAGCCGGGTGCAGTCATGCAGATCTGCCTTAGTGAGCCCGAGCAGAATATGCAGCAGGCAACGGCTGATTCGGGCATAGGTCATTTCTTTTGTTTTCAGCACATCACAAAAGCTCTCAAAGCCCTGATAGCAATTCAGGGAGTTTACGATCCGGTCGGACAGTGCCTTTGAGACATCGAGATATTTTTCAAATCCGTATTCCTTTTCCGAAAGCAGTTTATAATATAGAATGGCTGATAAATCTGCCGAACGGACAAATTTACCGTCTGCCTTTTGAGCGGCAAGCAGCTCATATGCGTTTGCGGGGACATAGGAGCGCAGCCCTGTAATGTCGTCTCCTGCCCAGACAGACTGACGGATTGCGAGGGCAGAGCAGTAAGCGGTGGAGCCGGGAAGCGGATCATGATAATCAGCGCCGATACGTCTGACGGTTACGGGACTGATGGGGCTCTTGCAGCGCAGGAGCGCTTTAAGATACTCAATTCCAAGGATATTGTTCGGGGAGCGGAAAATGCTGTTGCTGTCAGCAAGGGACGGCATATGATGCATCAATGCCTCCGATCTGGCACTGGGATAGGAATAACCCTGACACAGAAGCTGCTTCAACTTTGAAGAAAAATCTTCCGGCTCCTGTACGAGGATGGTTGCGATGCGGTTCAGGAGAGAGACGTCACCGCATTCGCTGCCGAAGCAGAGATTTGTGACGACCTTCAACTGGTCGAGCAGCGAGACTGCTCCTGTGGCAAAAAATTCCGCGCTGGAGGTTGCATAGATGGCAGGCAGCTCAATGACGAGGTCTACGCCGTTTTTCAATGCCATTTCGGTGCGGAGATGCTTATTGACAAGGGCGGGCGTGCCGCGCTGTACGAAGTTCCCGCTGAGAACGACGATGGTGTAGTCAGCGCCGGTCAGGCGTCTGGATTCCTCCAGCTGATATTTGTGACCGTTGTGGAAGGGATTATATTCAGCTACGATTCCGTTTACAATCATGGGCATCTCCTTAATGATTATCAATATTGCGTCAAAAATTATCAACTGGCAATGTGAAAAAAATAACATACTATGAAAGAGCTTACATTGTGTAAAATAAAAGGAAAATTTCAAAGGCACAATCGACGAATGTACTTGAAAATATACAATTTATCGAACACATTTCTCTTGTGTGAAACACTTGTCTTTAGTATAATATAAAAAGCGCAGTTTCACAATACTGCAAATGGATGAAAGAACGGGATAAGCGGGGAACCGCCGGAAAGGAGAACAGGAATGTCCTACATTGACACAATCAAAGAGAGAGCAAGACTGGACAAAAAGACGATTGTGCTGCCGGAGTCAAATGATAAGAGAACACTGCTGGCTGCCGCGAAAATTATGGAGGAGGGGATTGCTGACATTATCATGATCGGAAACGAGGAGAAGATCATGGATGGTGCCGGCTGGCTGGAGGTAGACCTCTCCGGTGTGAAGGTGATCAACCCTTCGACCACCGATAAATTGGATGAGTATGTGAATCTTCTTTATGAGACAAGAAAAGCTAAGGGTATGACCGAGGAGATGGCGCGGGAAATCCTTTTAAAGGATTATCTGACCTTCGGTATCGTCATGGTAAAGGCGAATGATGCTGACGGCATGG
Source organism: uncultured Acetatifactor sp. (assembly GCA_934402375.1). Classification (GTDB taxonomy): domain Bacteria; phylum Bacillota; class Clostridia; order Lachnospirales; family Lachnospiraceae; genus Acetatifactor. The sequence continues at coordinate 317,280 of CAKRUB010000001.1, read as the reverse complement.
TGGCAGGTGCGTGCCATTCGACGGCAGATACGCTCAGACCTGCGCTTCAGATTTTGAAGACGGCGCCCGGCGTCAAGCTGGTTTCCGCATTCTTCATTATGGATACCCAGTTTAAGGATCAGGGCGAGAACGGAACCTTCCTGTTTGCTGACTGCGGTCTGAATCAGGATCCGACAGCCGAAGAACTGGCAGCGATAGCGGACACATCCTCCCGGAGCTTTAAGTCCCTGATCGGACCTAAGCCCGTGATTGCCATGCTGAGCCATTCCACAAAGGGCAGCGCAAAGCATCCGCTGGTGGACAAGGTGGTAGAGGCAACCAGGATTGCCCATGAACAGTACCCTCATCTGACATTGGATGGAGAGTTACAGACCGATGCAGCGCTGGTGCCCAGTGTGGCAAAGTCCAAGGCGCCCGGAAGCCCTGTGGGCGGAAGGGCAAACGTGCTGATCTTCCCGAATCTGGATGCCGGAAACATTGGCTATAAGCTGGTTCAGAGACTGGGCGGCGCCGAGGCATACGGACCGATGCTGCAGGGAATTGCAAAGCCCGTCAACGACCTCTCGAGAGGCTGCTCATGGCAGGATATTGTCGGCGTTGTCGCCCTCACCGCTGTCCAGGCACAACTGGTCTAAGGGCAGAGCCATGACGGCACGAGTGCAGCTGCCAAGCTTGCTTGAGCAGTCTCACTCGTGCCGTTAGGGCGAGCGAAAGCCGCGAGGAAAGCGTCAGCTTTACGAGCTGGCTTGCTGCCCTTAGACCAGAGGGAGGAGCAGCGAGCGAAAGCCGCGAGGAAAGCGTCAGCTTTACGAGCTGGCTTGCTGCCCTTAGACCAGAGGGAGGAGCAGCGAGCGAAAGCCGCGAGGAAAGCGCCAGCTTTACGAGCTGGCTTGCTGCCCTTAGACCAGAGGGAGGAGCAGCGAGCGAAAGCCGCGAGGAAAGCGCCAGCTTTACGAGCTGGCTTGCTGCCCTTAGACCAGAGGGAGGAGCAGCGAGCGAAAGCTGCGAGGAAAGCGTCAGCTTTACGAGCCGGCTTGCTGCCCTTAGACCAGAGGGGAGCCGTTTTCAGGCGACGGTTGCGCAAAATGCACAGATCACCGCAGGCACGCTCTCGCTACCTTCCGCACGCAGCGGTGCATAAGATGCCGCAGTACGGCATCTAAGCACCGGCGGCTCCAGAGTGCACTGCTTGTGGTCATGTGCATCTCACGCAACGTCATGAGCTGCACATTAGTCAGCCAGTTTCATAAAAAGAAAGGACATAGTAAAATGAAAGTATTAGTTATCAACTGCGGAAGCTCTTCTTTAAAATTTCAGCTCATTGATTCCGAGTCGGAGAAATGTCTTGCAAAGGGTATCTGCGAGCGAATCGGAATTGATGGCAGCATGATCTCTTATACTCCGGCAGGCGGAGAGAAGGAAAAGACCGTCACCCCTATGCCGGATCACACCGAGGCAATCAGACTTGTGCTGGAGGCACTCACGAATCCCAAGACAGGCGTGGTAAAAGAACTGGGGGAGATTGGCGCGGTCGGACACCGTGTCGTACATGGCGGAGAGAAATTCGCGGAATCCGTTGTCATTGATGAGGATGTTATGAAGGCCATCGAGGATTGCAACGATCTGGCTCCCCTTCATAATCCTGCCAACCTGATCGGAATTAATGCGTGCAGAAAGCTGATGCCGAACACTCCCATGGTAGCCGTGTTCGACACCGCATTCCATCAGACGATGCCGGAGGAGGCTTATATGTACGGGCTTCCTTATGAATATTATAAAAAGTACAAGATCAGAAGATACGGCTTCCATGGAACCAGCCATTCTTATGTCTCCAAGAGAGCGGCGGAGGTTCTCGGAAAAAACTATGACAATCTGAAAATCATTGTTTGCCATCTCGGAAACGGAGCCAGTGTTTCGGCAGTGAAAAACGGAAAATGCGTGGATACTTCTATGGGACTGACACCGCTTCAGGGTTTGATCATGGGTACGAGATCCGGCGACATCGATCCGGCAATCATCGAGTTTCTTGCACATAAAGAAGGCAAATCCATCGACGAAATTATGACGATATTGAATAAGAAATCCGGCGTGCTGGGACTTTCCGATAACCTTTCTTCTGATTTCCGCGATCTGGAGGACGGGTATCATGCCGGGGACGAGAATGCGATTCGCGCAGTGAAGGCATTTTGCTATAACGTGGCAAAGTACATCGGCGCGTATGTGGCATCGATGAACGGTGTGGATGTCATCTGTTTCACCGCAGGCGTCGGCGAGAATGCGCCGATTGTCCGCACGTTGACCTGTGAATATCTCGGTTATCTGGGAATCGAGCTGGATCAGGATGCAAATAACAAGCGCGGCGAGGACATTGCGATCTCCACGCCGGACAGCAAGACAACTGTCATGGTGATTCCTACCAACGAAGAGCTTGCAATTGCCCGTGAGACGGTAAGACTGGTTTAAAAATTAGGAAATCATACAAGACAGGGAGTGTGAATGAAGTTGTTCACGCTCCCTGTTTTTGAGTAATAGGCGAAAAACGTGGCAGGGTATGGAAACAGGAAAGCGCCAGCCATACCCACGGCGGGAGCCACGGAAGGGTATGGAAACAGGAAAGCGCCAGCCATACCCACGGCGAGAGCCGCAGAAGGGTATGGGAGCAGGAAAGCGTTTGCCATACCCACGGCGAGAGCCGCAGAAGGGTATGGGAGCAGGAAAGCATCTGTCATACCCACGACGAGAATTGCGGAAGGGTACAGGAGCAAGAAATCTTCCACTATACCCAGAGCGCAAGCGGGAAGAATTAAATGTAGAAAATGCAGATGGTTTGAAAAAATCTTGTAGACCGGCAGACAATGCCGTATACTGGTACAGAAGGGAATGCAGATAAATATGCACAGCGACTAGGCTTGGATGTTCAACTAGCGGGGATTGATGAGAATGAGAATAGCAACTTATAATGTATGGAATTCGGAACAGGGAATGCCGCTTAGAAATAATTATATCATCAAGGAACTCAGAAAAGTAAAGGCGGATGTAGTCTGCCTTCAGGAGATCAGGAACAGAGGACAGGCAGAAGAGATAGCAATGGAGGCAGGATATCGATATTGCTATTATGAAAATTACGAAAATGAAGAGGAAGGTCTCGCTATATTATGTAATCTGCCATATGAGAGCAAAGTCTGTTATTTTAAGGATGCCAATGCGATTGCATGTATGATCGTGCAGGATGAAAAGCGTTTTTGGGTAGTGAATGTTCATTTGCCATGGGATGGTGAAGCGGAAAGAGAGCGTCAAATCGTTAGCATCACTAATTACATAAAAGATCAGAAATGCGATCATGTGATTATGGCTGGAGACTTTAATTGTACTGATACTTCGGATGTGCACCGTTTCCTAAAAGGAGAGTGCCTGCTGAATGGAGCAGAAGCGAATCCTTGCTGGTTTGATCTGGCTTGCGCCTATGCGGAAATTAATCATGTACAGGCGGAATGCACTTTGAATTTCCGGAAAAATCCAAGATTCAGGGGAAATACGATAGAGACGAATTCCAGAGTGGATAGAATTTTACTGAGAAATCCTTATCCGTATGAGTTTCCAAGCTTAAAAAGGTGTATGGCCTTCGGGCAGACTGTCTATGAAGATATTGGTCTGGCGGCAAGCGACCATTACGGTGTGGCGGTAGACATTGAATAATCTGAGAGTATTTATATATACGGCTGGCAAAAAAGAATTACAAAAAAGGTATAGAAACCCATGTGCTTGCGGAGATGTAAGCGCATGGGTTTTACATTAATGTTGAAAAAAATATACTTTTGAGCACTTGGAGTGTTGAAATAATTATACTTTTGCTAAAATAAACAAAAAGCGTTTAAGGTCTTAACCCCATTCCGCCCTCCAGTGTCAGGGTTTCGCCGGAAAGGTACTTGAAATCGGGAGATGCGAGCTGCACGCAGACACGACCGATCTCCTTTTCGACATCACCGAAATGACCCATGGGAGGCATATGTACGTTTGCCTTGAAGGCATCCGGGTATGCCTTTTCAAACTGCTCCAGCTGCGCGGTCCATGCCAGCGGACAGATTACGTTTACATTGATTCCGTCCTTGCCCCATTCCGTAGCGGCAACACGCGAAAGCCCTCTGATGCCTTCCTTTGCGGCAGCGTATGCGCACTGACCGAAGTTGCCGAAGAGACCTGCGCCGGAGGCGAAGTTGATAACGGTTCCCCTAGTCACAGCGAGGTGCGGGTAACATGCCTTCATATAATAGAAAGCGGCATACAGACCGGAGTACACCGCCAGATCGAATTGCTCTGTGGTGTGGTCTGCGAGCGTGACACCGGAGGCGGATGCCTGCGCGTTGTTGATCAGTACATCAATTCTTCCGAAGGTTTCGACTGCCTGACGGACGACCTCGTTTACGACAAACTCATTGTCGGAATCGGCAGAAACGTCGGCAACGATAGGAAGAACACTCACTTCGTATAAACGTTCCAATTCTTCTTTTGCATCATCCAGCTTTTTCCGGTTACGTCCGGTAATGACCAGATTAGCCCCCTCTTTTGCATAGGCAGTAGCAATGCCATAACCGATGGAACCACAGGTGCCGTCGGCGAGGACAGCTCTTCCTCCGCCTGTAATAATTGCTGTTTTACCTAGCAGAAATCCCATTTGAAACCCTCCTATATATATAAGTATTAACAACAATTTCAGTATAGCAATCCCAGAGTGGCGGGTCAAGCGCCGAAAAAGGTTTTTCACTGCAACTTACCCCAAATATAATGCAGCTTACACGGAATTTGTTGCGAAGTCCACGGCACTTCTGTATGCTACGGATAAAAGAGATGAAACCATAGTAATAGCTGTAAAAGACAAGGAAGGAAAGGATGCCTTATGGATGAAGTTATCAGTGTGAAAGGATTAAAGAAATATTTTAAAGAAGTAAAGGCAGTGGATGACATCAGCTTTTCCGTGGAAAAGGGAGAGCTGTTCGGATTTTTGGGAGTGAACGGAGCGGGTAAGTCTACGACGATCAATATGTTGTGTACCCTGTTCTCGCCGACGGCGGGGGACATCAGTATCTGCGGCTACCAGCTTGGAAAGGATGATGCTGACATCCGAAAGCGGATCGGCGTTGTCTGGCAGAACAACTGTCTGGATGAGAGGCTGACTGTCAAGGAGAATCTGTATGTCAGAGGCTCGCTTTACGGGCTGAAGGCGCAGACCCTGCGGGAAAGCATTGACAGGGTGTGTGAAAAGCTTCGGCTGGAGGATGTCTACACAAGGCGATATGAGAAGTTGTCGGGTGGGCAGAAGCGCCGCTGTGAAATTGCCGCAGCACTTGTAAACACGCCGGAGATATTATTCCTCGATGAGCCGACGACAGGGCTTGATCCGGCGACAAGACAGCTGGTGTGGGAAAGCATCGACAAGCTCCGTGAGGAGGACGGCATGACAGTATTTCTCACGACGCACTATATGGAGGAGGCTGCAAAGGCAAAGCATATCGCAATCATCGACGGAGGGAAGATGAAGGAATTTGGAACACCCTTTGAACTAAAGGAACGGTATGCCAAGGATAAGCTGCGGCTGCTGCCGAAGCCGGGCGAGGAGGCGGAGGTCGAGAGAATGGCGGAGACGGAAATCGGGGAGGATCAGGGCGGAACGGTTCTGGAACTGAAGCTGGAAGACAGTATGGCGGCGCTCCCGATACTGAAGCGTTTGGAGACTCACATTTCCGGCTTCGAGCTTGTTCAGGGCTCGATGGATGACGTATTCTTAAATGTTACAGGCAAGAGCCTGATACAGCAGTAGGGAGGAAGAAGGCAATGAGAGAGATAATTTATCTGACAAAGAGAAACTGCAGGGTGTTTCTCAGGGACAAGGCGGCGGTATTCTTTTCCTTCCTGTCCATGCTGATTATATTGGGACTGATGGTGGTCTTTCTGGGAAAGATGAACAGCGACGAGCTGATCAGTGTGCTTGCGGAGTACGGCGGTGAAAGAGACACCGTGCAGGATCAGGAAAATGCGACGTATCTGATACAGCTCTGGACGCTGGCTGGAATACTGGTTGTCAATTCCGTGACAGTCACATTGACGGTCATGGGAACCATGGTTCAGGATGAGACGAGAAAGCGGATTATGGCATTCTATGTGACTTCGGTGAACAGAATCAAGCTCTCGCTGGGTTACATCTTATCATCCTGGCTTGTGGGAACTGGAATGTGCGTGATTACACTGGCGGTCGGAGAACTTTATTTTGTGCTGCAGGGGCATGGACTGCTGGCTGCTGTAGATCTGCTTAAGCTGGTCGGCATGATCGCACTGAGTGCGTTTACATTCTCAGCGCTTGGTTATCTGCTGGCACTGTTTGTGCACAGTGACAGCGCATGGAGTGGAATTCTTACGATTATCGGAACTCTCGTCGGCTTTGCGGGCGGCATTTACCTTCCGCTGTCTTCCCTGTCGGAGACTGTGCAGACGGTGCTGAAATGCATTCCGGTTCTTCCAGGGGCAGCAATGATGAGGGAGATCTGCACTGCGCAGGCAATCCGGGAAACCTTTGATGGACTGCCGGATGCTGTCACGGATGTCTTCAAGGAGAGGATGGGAATCACCCTGTACAGAGGAGATGTGGAAATCGAATTGTGGCAACAGGTGACATTACTGTTAATCTATGCTATCATAGCGATTGTGGTTGCAACGTTTGTGAACAGAAAGCGCAAGCTGAAGGACAGATAAAAGTATCCACAGAAATGGGGAGCGGGATGAAGATTACAATACAGGATTGTCCGGTGGGCGAGGAAGAGGAGATCATTGTACGGTGCAGAAACATGGATGAGCAGATGCTGCGGCTGATCTATTCGCTGAAAGCGGGGAGAGATAAGATTACCGTCTCGAAGGGGGACAAGATATTTCAGGTACTGCCATCGGAGGTCTATTACTTCGAGGCGGTTGACAACAAGGTGTTCGCGTATCTGCAAAAGGAAGTGTACGATACCCGGTATAAGCTCTATGAGCTGGAGAAGCTGCTGGAGAACACGGACTTTTTCAGGGCGTCAAAGTCTACGATCATCAATCTCGGGAAAGTAAAGAATATCTGTCCGGACTTCAACGGACGGTTTGAGGTGTGCATGGAGAGCGATGAACGGTTGAGCGTTTCCAGACAGTATGCGCCGGATCTTAAGAAGAAGCTTGGACTGTAGGGAGGAGAAAAGCATGATTAAGGAAAAAATACAATGCGTAATGCGAACATTCAGCCTTGTTACGACCTGCATGGTTTTTGCCGTGGCTGTTTTCTGTACGATAATCAATCCTACCGAAAAAGTCAGTGCAATGACTTTGTGGCAGATACCGCTGGTATCCATGCTGACCTCTCTTGAGACATTGATCTATCCGTGGAACAGGAAGATGGAAAAGCTGGAGTGCGCGGTCAGAATTTTCATTCATTATCTGATGATTGTTGCGGTTGTCCTTCTGAGCGGCTGGCTGCTGGAATGGTATGACGTTTCAAATGCGGGAAGCGTTGCACTGATGATTGGTGCAGTAACCATCATATTTGCGATCGTATCTGCGATTTCATGGAGCGCTTCTGCGAAAACCGCAAAATTAATGAACGAAAAACTTCAGGAAAAGAGAAAATCATTGCAAAAAGATGTTGACAAACAGGCACAGAATATGTATACTGAATCAGTGCGTGAAAACAAAACGCGCGAGAAAGATACATAGGAGTCGCTATGTTAGTTAATTTGTCTGATGTGTTGATGACGGAAGGTAAGCAGATAAGCATGGAAGTGCCGCTTGAGATGACTTGCTTCGAGAGCGGGATGGGAAGCTTTGAGATTACAGAGAAGTCTCCGGTTTCATTGATTTTTACAAATGTGGAACGCGGGAAGGCAAAGGCAGAGGGAAGCGTTGCACTGACTTTCCGAACCGCCTGTGACCGTTGCCTGACAGAAGTCATGACGACACTGAAGCTGCAGTTTGAAAGGGTGGTTGCCGCTCCGGAGATTGCAGTGGAAGACGAAGATATGGATGACCTGAGCTTTATGGAAGGTTATCAACTGAATGTAGAAACTTTTGTGTATAATGAGATCATTGGTAACTGGCCTGCAAAGATTCTGTGCAAGGAAGACTGCAAAGGGCTCTGCCCTGTGTGTGGACAGAATCGTAATGTGAGGGACTGTGGATGCGATACCTTCGTTCCCGACCCGCGAATGGCAGTGATACAAGATATTTTCAACGCGAATAAGGAGGTGTAACGATGTCTATTTGTCCTAAGAATAAATCTTCCAAAGGTAGAAGAGATAAGAGAAGAGCAAACTGGAAGATGAGCGCTCCTACTCTGGTAAAGTGCAGCAAGTGCGGCGCCCTGATGATGCCTCACAGAGTCTGCAAGGCTTGCGGTTCTTACAACAAGAAGCAGGTCGTAAGCGTTGACTAATTTTTGAACATACGCTGATTAAGGACATCCGGAAAGGATGTCCTTTTTGCTGCCCGGATTTATTTTTGTCTTGATTTTTATAAAAGTGTTTAGTATAGTTAAAAAGTGTATGAGACAATAGAAAATGTTTTCATGCAAAAGTGGAATGCGAAGGGATAGACTGAATGGCTGAAATGGTGAATGTAGCAGTGGATGCTATGGGTGGAGACAATGCCCCCGTTGAGATTGTCAAGGGAGCGGTCGAGGCCATCAATGAGGACAAGAGGGTTAAAGTATTTCTGGTTGGGCGTGAGCCTGTGATCAGTGAGGAATTAAAAAAATACACATATAATGCGGAGCAATTGGAAATCGTACACGCAGAGGAGGTCATTGAGACCGGCGAACCTCCTGTTATGGCGATCAGACGGAAAAAAGATTCTTCCATCGTAAAAGCGATGTATATGGTGAAGGACGGGCAGTGCGATGCCTTCGTCTCAGCAGGAAGCACCGGAGCAGTCCTTGTCGGCGGACAGGTTATTGTCGGACGGATCAAGGGCGTGGAGAGACCGCCGCTTGCCCCGATCATTCCGAATGCCAACGGTGTCAGCCTGTTGCTGGACTGTGGCGCCAATGTCGATGCGAGACCTTCCCAGCTGCTACAGTTTGCGAAGATGGGCAGCATTTATATGGAAAGTGTTCTCGGGGTGAAGAACCCGAAGGTTGGTCTGGTCAACATCGGTGTTGAGGAGGAGAAGGGCAATGCCCTGACAAAGGAGACCTATCCTTTGCTGCAGAATTGTCCTGAGATTAATTTTATCGGAAATGTGGAAGCGAGGGACATTCCTGCCGGAGTTGCGGATGTGCTTGTGTGTGAGGCATTTGCTGGGAATATTGTGCTGAAGATGCTGGAGGGCGTCAGCGGCGTTCTTGTCAGCAAGATCAAAGAAGGTATGATGAGCAGTCTGCGCAGCAAGATCGGTGCCTTGCTCGTGAAGCCCGCACTGAAGGAGACGCTCAAGGGCTTCAGTACGGAGGAATACGGAGGAGCACCGCTTCTGGGGCTCAATGGTCTTGTGGTAAAGACGCACGGCAGCAGTAAGGCAATTGAAATCAGACATTCTATTCTTCAATGCATTGCATTCAAGGAGCAGAATATAAATGAAAAAATAAAGGAACAGATTGTTCTGGAAGATTAAGGAAAGAAGGAAACGATATGGAATTTGAAAAGTTGAAAAAGGTAATTGCGGAAGTGCTGAACGTAGATCCGAACGAGATTACGATGGAGACGACATTCCAGGATGATCTGGGTGCTGATTCTCTGGATGTGTTCCAGATCATCATGGGAATTGAAGAGGTGTTCGACATTGAGATCCCTGCTGAAAAGGCGGAAAAGATTACAACGGTTGAAGAGGCTGTAGAACTCATAAAAGGCGCGTTGAACTGAATATAAGCTCATGGAAGTAAGAGCAGTCCGCTGAGCGTACTGCTCTTTGTTTTGAAAAGAGGAATAGGAAATACGCCTCGGAACGGGAGAAATGATGGAAGAATACACAATGGAAAATCTGCAGAAGCGGATAGGCTATCATTTTAAAGATATTGCCCTGCTGAAACGTGCACTGACGCACAGCTCTTATGTGAATGAGCAGCGGATTAACAAAAACGGCGATTACGAGAGACTTGAATTTCTGGGAGATGCGGTACTGGAGCTTGTCTCCAGTGAATTTTTGTTTCATGAACACCCTGAGGTGCCGGAGGGTGAACTGACAAAGATGCGCGCATCCATGGTATGCGAGCCTTCGCTTGCCTTCTGTGCAAGGGACATTGAGCTGGGCAATTTCATCCTTCTCGGCAAGGGCGAGGAAAACACCGGCGGACGCGGACGCGACAGCATCACATCGGATGTCATGGAGGCAGTGACGGGCGCAATCTTTCTGGACGGTGGCATGGAACCGGCAAAGGCATTTATTCACAGATTCATTCTTTCCGATCTCGAGGATAAGCAGCTCTTTTATGACAGCAAAAGTAATCTGCAGGAGTTGATTCAGGGAAAACTGAAGAAAGATTTTCAATATGAGCTTCTCGAGGAGAGTGGTCCGGAGCACAACAAGCTGTTCAAGGTTGCTGTCCGCATGGAGAACGAGGTTCTGGGAGAGGGCGCAGGAAGGACGAAGAAGGCGGCGGAGCAACAGGCAGCCTATAAGGCACTGCTTCTTTTGAGGGATAGAGGATATGTATTTAAAAAGTATTGAGGTACAGGGTTTTAAGTCTTTTGCAAATAAAATAATGTTTCAGTTCCACAACGGCATCACAGGTATTGTCGGGCCGAACGGCAGCGGAAAGAGCAATGTGGCGGATGCTGTCCGCTGGGTGCTCGGAGAACAGCGTGTCAAGCAGCTGCGCGGTGCCAGTATGCAGGATGTCATTTTCTCGGGGACAGAGAACAGAAAACCGCTGAGTTATGCTTATGTAGCCATAACGCTTGACAATGCGGATCATCAGCTTGCCATTGACTTTGATGAGGTCACCGTGGCAAGACGTATCTACCGTTCCGGAGAAAGTGAATATCTGATCAACGGCAGCCCGTGCCGGTTAAAGGATGTCAATGAACTGTTTTACGATACAGGTATCGGCAAGGAAGGCTATTCCATCATCGGACAGGGACAGATTGATAAGATACTGAGCGGAAAGCCCGAGGAGAGGCGTGAACTCTTTGACGAGGCGGCGGGCATTGTGAAATTCAAGCGCAGAAAGGCAGCTGCCCAGACAAAGCTCGAGAACGAAAAGCAGAATCTGATCCGTGTAAATGACATTCTGTCTGAGTTGGAGAAACAGGTCGGACCGCTTGAGCGTCAGTCCGAGGTGGCAAAGGTTTATCTGCGCAAGAAGGAAGAACTGAAGACGCTGGATATCAACGTCTTCCTGTTGGAGAATAAACGTCTGCGTGAGCAGCTGGAGCAGGTGGAGGAGAAGTATAATCTTGCCAATGCGGAGCTTGAGGACACCAACGGAAAATACGAGGGCATCAAGGAAGAGTACGAGCAGATACAGGCTGAGATCGAGAGCCTTGAGGAAGCGATAGAGCAGGCGAGAAGCACAGTGACGGACACTGGACTGATGCGTGGAAAGCTGGAAGGCGAGATGAATGTCCTGAAGGAGCAGATCAACTCCGCAAAGGGCAGCGAGGCACATCTCACCAACCGGCGGAACGCGCTGGAGGAGGAAATCTCGGCGAAGAAGAAGGATAAGGAAACGATCCTTACGGAAAAGAGCGAAACGGACATTCAGGTTCAGGAGATCGTTGCCACCGCGGAGGCTGAGAGGGCGAAGCTGAATGAAATTCAGGCGAAGATCGAGGAACTGAACAATGCGATAGAGGCAGGAAAGAATACCATCATCGGAGAGCTGAACCAGAGGGCGACAATCAAGTCCAAGATGGGACGCTTTGATACGATGATGGAGCAGGTGAACATTCGCAGGGCGGAGCTGAACTCCCGCCTGCTGAGAGCAAAGTCGGATGAGGCGGAGAGGGAGGAGAACCTTAAGAAGCTGGAAGAGCACTTTGCCGAGGTGACGGAAGAATTAAGGAAAATGAACGAGCAGGTGGCTGCGACGGAGCTTGAGCTGGGAAATGTCAGGGAATTTCTCTCACAGAAGGATGCAAAGCTCAGGGAGACGCAGAGCGCTTATCATATGGAGAAATCCAAGCTGGAGGCATTGTCCAACCTGACCGAGCGCTATGAAGGCTATGGCGGAAGCGTCAAGAAGGTCATGGAGCAGAAGGAAAAGAATCCGGGTATCATCGGCGTGGTTGCCGACATCATCAAGGTGGAGAAGAAGTATGAGACAGCGATAGAGACGGCGCTCGGCGGCAATATCCAGAATATTGTCACGGACGACGAGGAGACGGCGAAGAAGATGATCCGCTTCCTGAAGGAGAACAGGCTGGGGCGTGCGACCTTCCTTCCTCTCACAAGTATCAACAAGCCGCAGGAGTTTAAGAACCCCGAGGCACTGTCCGAAAAGGGCGTCATTGGCATGGCGGACGAGCTTGTGCGCATTGAGGAGAGATATCGGAACGTGGCGAAGGCAATGCTCGGACGTATTGTTGTCGTTGATAATGTGGACAATGCGGTCAGGATTGCGAGGAAATTCGATTACGGCATCCGTATGGTAACACTGGAGGGAGAGCTTCTGGTTCCCGGCGGTGCGATCAGCGGCGGTGCGTTTAAGAATAACAGCAACCTTCTCGGAAGACGCCGGGAGATTGAAGAGCTTGAAAAGAGAGTGAAAAAGCTGCTCGCGGCAATCGACCAGGGGAACAGGGACATTGACGACACAAAGACGAAGCGAAACCGTATGCGGATGGATCTGGAAGCGCTGAAAACAGAGATCCAGAGACAGTCGATCGAACAGAATACAGTGCGTCTCAACATTGAGCAGGCGCGTGAGCGTATGGACGAGGAGGTTGAGGCGGAGGCATCCTTAAAGCTGGAGGAAAAGGAGATCGAGAGTAAGATTCACGAGATCCGCAATGATAAAGAATCCATCCAGCAGGAACTGGCGGGAAGCGAAGAACTCGAGAAGAGTACACAGGAGCAGATTGCAGGCTTCCAGAAGGAGCTTGAGGAGGAAAGAAGACTGGAGACGGAGGCTGCCGCCCGTGTGTCCGACTGGGAGATGCGGGTCGAGAAGATGCGACAGACGCAGGGCTTCAAACAGACCAATGTGGATCGTATCGACGAGGAGCTCAGCCGCTCGCAGGCAGAGCTTGACGAAATCCTTGAAGCGCTGGAAAAGAACAGTGCAGAGGTGGAGCATAAAAAGCAGAATATCGCTGAGATCGAGAAAACGATCGAGGCGTCCTACGATGCGCAGAACGAATCCGAGAGCAGGCTGAAGGAGAGTGTTGCGCGGCGTGAGGAGCTGAATGCGAAGCAGAAGAACTTCTTCCAGAGCCGCGAGGAGATGGCGGAGAAGAAGGCTGCGCTGGACAAGGAAGTTTTCCGGCTGAATACCCAGAAGGAAAAGCTGGGTGAAAGTCTGGAAGCGCAGATCAATTACATGTGGGACGAATACGAGATCACGCTGACAGACGCAGCGGCGGCAAGGGACGAGAGCATGACAGACCTTCCTTCCATGAAGAAGGAGATTTTCGCGCTGAAGGATCAGATCAGAAAGCTCGGCGACGTCAATGTCAACGCCATTGAGGACTATAAGAACCTGATGGAGCGCTTTACCTTCATGAAGACCCAGCACGATGACCTTGTCGAGGCGGAGAAGACGCTGGAGGGTATCATTGAGGAGCTTGACAGCGCCATGAGGAGGCAGTTTACCGAGAAATTTGCCGAGATCAATAAGGAGTTCGATAAGGTGTTCCGGGAGCTGTTCGGCGGCGGAAAGGGTACGCTGGAGCTGATGGAGGATGAGGACATTCTGGAGGCTGGAATCCGGATTATTGCCCAGCCGCCGGGAAAGAAGTTGCAGAATATGATGCAGCTGTCCGGTGGAGAGAAGGCGCTGACGGCGATTTCGCTGCTGTTCGCCATCCAGAACCTGAAGCCTTCACCGTTCTGCCTGCTGGATGAGATTGAGGCGGCGCTGGACGATTCCAACGTGGGGCGCTTTGCAAAGTATTTACATAAGCTGACAAAGAATACGCAGTTTATTGTCATTACGCACAGAAGGGGAACCATGGAGCAGGTTGACCGTCTCTATGGTATCACAATGCAGGAAAAGGGTGTGTCAACGCTCGTCAGCGTCAACCTGATCGACAAGGAGCTGACGGACTAAAAGGAAGGATGGTTGCATGAGCGAAGAAAAGAAAGGTTTTTTTGCGCGGCTGAAGGAAGGGCTGACAAAGACAAGAAATAATATCGTGCGCGGTATTGACAGGGTTTTCAGCGGTTTTTCCTCCATTGACGACGATTTCTACGAGGAACTGGAAGAAATACTGATCATGGGCGACATCGGCGTGAATGCGACGAATGACATTATAGAACGCCTGAAGGAGCAGATCAGGGAGAAGCATATCAAGGAGCCGGCGGAATGCAAGCAGCTTCTGATTGACAGCATCAAGGAGCAGATGCGGGTCGGTGAGAATGCCTATGACTTTGAGAAGGAGCGTTCCGTGATCATGGTCATCGGTGTAAACGGCGTCGGCAAGACGACCTCCGTCGGCAAGCTGGCAGGTAAGCTGAAGGACGACGGAAGAAAGGTGCTGATTGCAGCGGCTGACACATTCCGTGCGGCTGCGGGAGACCAGCTGGCGGAGTGGGCGAGACGTGCGGAGGTTCCCATGGTCGGCGGAAACGAGGGTGCAGATCCGGCGAGCGTCGTATATGATGCCGTCACGGCGGCGAAGGCGAGAGGCGTTGACGTCCTGCTGATCGATACGGCGGGGAGACTGCATAACAAGAAGAATCTTATGGAGGAGCTGCGGAAGATGAACCGTATCATCGACCGCGAGTTCCCGGATGCATACAGGGAGAACCTGATTGTTCTCGATGGAACGACCGGACAGAACGCACTGGTACAGGCGAGAGAGTTCGGTGAGGTGGCAAACCTGACGGGAATCATCCTGACGAAGATGGACGGTACGGCGAAGGGCGGGATCGCGGTGGCGATACAGTCCGAGCTGCAGGTGCCCGTGAAATATATCGGCGTCGGTGAGACGATTGAAGATTTACAGAAATTTGATTCAGATGAGTTTGTGAATGCACTGTTTGATGTCAGGAACGAGGAGACTGACGACAGCGAAGAATAAACAGGAAAGGTGAGTAACGGTATGGAAGAACAAATGCTGACGTTGGAGAAATTTGAGGAAGCAGCGGAGATTGTCAAGAAGGTGACACTGGAGACGAAACTGATTTACAGTGATTTTCTGAGTGCTCAGACAGGCAACAAGGTCTATCTGAAGCCTGAGAATCTACAGTTTACGGGTGCGTACAAGGTGAGGGGCGCTTACTATAAGATGAGCACGCTGAATGACGAGGAACGGGCGAAGGGACTGATAACCGCATCGGCGGGAAATCATGCCCAGGGCGTTGCCTATGCGGCTAAGTGCTTCGGAAGCAAGGCGACGATTGTGATGCCGACGACGACACCACTGATCAAGGTCAACCGCACCAAGAGCTACGGCGCGGAGGTTGTGCTGTACGGAGATGTCTATGATGAGGCATGCGCGAAGGCGTACGAGCTGGCAGAAGAGCACGGCTACACCTTTATCCATCCCTTTGATGATCTCGCTGTGGCGACCGGACAGGGAACGATTGCAATGGAGATTGTAAAGGAGCTGCCGCTGGTGGACTATATTCTTGTGCCGATCGGAGGCGGCGGACTGGCAACCGGTGTCTCAACGCTCGCAAAGCTGTTAAATCCGAAGATTAAGGTGATCGGCGTGGAGCCGGCGGGTGCAAACTGTATGCAGGCATCGCTCGAGGCTGACAAGGTGACGACCCTGCCTACGGTCAATACAATCGCAGACGGCACAGCCGTAAAGACGCCCGGCAGCAAGCTGTTCCCCTACATAAAGCAGAATCTGGATGACATCATCACGGTGGAAGACAGGGAGCTTGTAGTGGCATTTCTGGATATGGTGGAAAATCACAAGATGGTTGTGGAGAATTCCGGTCTGTTGACCGTTGCGGCATTAAAGCATCTGGATGTGAAGGATAAGAAGGTTGTTTCCATCTTAAGCGGCGGCAATATGGATGTCATCACAATGTCCTCCGTGGTTCAGCAGGGACTGATTCTCCGCGACAGAATTTTCACGGTTTCCGTACTGCTTCCCGACAAGCCGGGTGAACTGTGCAGGGTGTCCGGCGTGATCGCAGGAGTGAACGGCAACGTGATCAAGCTGGAGCATAACCAGTTTGTCTCCATCAACCGCAGCGCAGCCGTGGAGCTTAAGATTACCATGGAGGCATTCGGCACAGAGCATAAGAACCAGATCATACAGGCGCTTGAAAAAGAGGGTTATCAGCCGAAGCTGATGCCTACTGCGATCTGATGAGAGACGCAAAGTTTTTATGAAATTTTAAAAGAAGTGAATTATTTCACCGATAAAATCCGCATATTAAGGTATGCGGATTTTTCTATGAAGGCAGATTAAAAGGAAGGTTTGGAGAAAATGGCAATGATGACAAAGGAACAGCAGACGGAAATCCGGTTTGAACAAAAGAAGACATGGAAGCGCAGGGTGCTGGACTATCTGATGATTACGGTGGCATCTTTTATCTATGCGGTGGCAGTCAGTCTGTTCCTTGACCCGAATTCCCTTGCGCCGGGCGGTGTTACAGGTATCGCTATCATATTGAACAGACTCAGCGGACTGGAGACGGGAACATGGGTTTTGATCATCAACGTTCCCATTATTATTCTCGGCATGTGGAAATTCGGTCTGCACTTTATCCTGTCCACCTTATACTGCACGGCGGCGACTTCTTTTTTCATTAACCTGCTGGCAACCTTCGGGGTGGCGACCGAGGACAGGCTCCTTGCGGCGCTGGTCGGCGGGGCTCTGATGGCGGTCGGCATCGGACTGGTATTCAAGGCGGGAGCTACCACCGGCGGCACGGATATTATTGTGAAGCTGCTGCGGCTGCGCTTTCCGCACCTGAAGACCGGCTCGCTTTTTCTGATCACGGACGCGATCATTGTGACGTCATCGGCATTTGTGTTCAAGGATCTGGATGTTGCCCTCTATGCCGGACTTGTCGTCTTCATCAATTCCGTGCTGCTGGATGTCGTGCTGTACGGGCGGGATGGGGCAAAGCTGATCTTTATTATCAGCGACGCCCATGCGTCCATAACGAAGCGTCTGCTGGAGGAGCTTGACATCGGAGTGACCTATATTTCGGGAACCGGAGCATACAGCGGCAAGGAGAAAAGTGTTATCATGTGTGTTATGAAAAAGCAGATCTCGGCGCAGGCAGAGGTGATTGTGCGGGAGGAAGACCCGGCGGCATTCATGATCGTCACCAGCGCGACGGAGATTTTCGGGGAAGGCTACAAGAGTATTTACAGTGAAAAGCTCTGAAATCAAAAAAACGGCGGTGTCAAGAATTTTTACTTGACACCGTCTTGTATCTGTAGTAAGATACACAAGGTTAGCAGAGGAAGCTGTTATGGATAAGATATATGAGCAGACAATGTTATTTGATTTCTACGGAGAACTGCTGACAGAGCATCAGAGACAGATTTACGAGGATGCGGTTTACAATGACCTGTCGCTCGGTGAGATTGCCGAGGAACAGGGAATCAGCAGGCAGGGAGTACACGACCTGATCAAGCGCTGCGACAGAATCCTTCAGGATTATGAGAATAAGCTGCATCTCATCGAGCGCTTTGCGAAGGCGAAACAGACGGTCAGACAGATTCAGCAGCTTGCAGACCAGCAGGATTGCGGTGGACAGGATGTAAGTGTAACGCTCCGGCAGATCAGTGGTCTTTCCAATGAGCTGCTGAAGGAATTATAAATGATTGGTGAAGGAGTCACGAAGTGGCATTTGAGAGTTTAACGGATAAACTTCAGAGAGTGTTTAAGAACCTGCGCGGCAAAGGAAGGCTTACAGAGGAAGACGTCAAGACAGCGCTCAAGGAAGTAAAGATGGCACTTCTGGAGGCGGATGTCAACTTCAAGGTGGTAAAGCAGTTCATCAAGTCGGTGGAGGAGCGCGCTGTCGGTCAGGACGTTATGAACGGACTGAATCCGGGGCAGATGGTCATCAAGATCGTAAACGAAGAGATGATTGCCCTGATGGGAAGCGAGACCACCGAGATTGCCATGCAGCCCGGTAAAGCTATCACCGTAATCATGATGGCGGGTCTTCAGGGCGCCGGTAAGACGACGGCGACAGCGAAGCTTGCCGGAAAGCTGAAAACCAAGGGAAAGAAATCCCTGCTGGTCGCCTGTGACATTTACAGACCTGCGGCGATTGAACAGCTACAGATCAACGGGAAGAAGCAGGAAGTGGACGTCTTTTCCATGGGAACGGATCACAAGCCGGTGGAGATTGCCAGAGAGGCGATTGCCTATGCGGAGAAGAACGGACACAATGTTGTCATTCTGGATACAGCCGGACGTCTTCATGTGGATGAGGACATGATGGCGGAGCTGCAGGAGATCAAGCGCAGCGTAGCGGTTCATCAGACTCTGCTGGTTGTGGATGCGATGACCGGACAGGATGCGGTAAATGTTGCAAAGGAATTTGACGAAAAAGTAGGAATAGACGGTGTCATCCTCTCCAAGATGGACGGCGATACCAGAGGTGGTGCGGCGCTTTCCATCAAGGCTGTCACAGGGAAGCCGATCCTGTATGTGAGTATGGGCGAGAAGCTTTCCGACATGGAACAGTTTTATCCCGACAGGATGGCGAACCGAATTCTCGGTATGGGAGATGTTCTCACGCTGATTGAAAAGGCGCAGGAGAATATTGACATAGATGAGGACAAGAGCCGTGAGATGGCTGGCCGCATGAAGAAGGGGAAGTTCGATTTTGAAGATTACCTTGAGAGCATGAAACAGATGCGGAAGATGGGCGGTCTGGCGAGTATCCTCGGTATGCTTCCCGGTATGGGCGTCAAAGGAGCTGATATAGATTCTGACGCTTCCGAAAAACAGCTGAAGCAGTCGGAGGCAATCGTGCTCTCGATGACAAAGGAGGAGCGGCGTAATCCGAAACTGCTGAATCCCCAGCGAAAGCACCGTATTGCGAGGGGAGCGGGTGTGGATGTCGCGGTTGTGAACCGCTTTGTGAAGCAGTTTGAACAGAGTCAGAAGCTGATGAAGCAGTTTGGCGGCGGTGGAAAGCACGGCAAGGGAAGATTTGGCGGCTTTCCCGGTATGAAGGGCGGTTTCCCGTTCTGAGCAGCACAATGATGAATAAAGAGCGGTCCTTCGTGGCGAACTCTTTTTCATAGATAAATTTAAGTTATTTGATGGAGGAAAAAACAATGGCAGTAAAAATCAGATTAAGAAGAATGGGACAGAAGAAGGCTCCTTTTTATAGAATCATTGTAGCTGATTCTCGTTCCCCCAGAGACGGAAGATTCATCGAGGAGATCGGAACCTATGATCCCAGCACAGATCCCAGCACATTCACGATCAATGAAGAGCTGGCAAAGAAGTGGCTGGCTAATGGCGCACAGCCTACCGAGCAGGTTGGCAAACTCTTCAAGGCAGCTGGCATCGAAAAATAAATTTTGATTCTTTGGAGGTGGCTTATGAAGGAATTAGTTGAAGTTGTGGCGAAAGCGCTTGTGGACAATCCCGATGAGGTTGTTGTAACCGAAAAAACCGAAGGCAGAAATACAGTCATCGAACTTCATGTAGCTGCGTCCGATATGGGTAAAGTTATCGGCAAACAGGGCAGAATAGCAAAGGCAATTCGTTCTGTCGTGAAGGCTGCATCATCCAAAGATAACAAAAGAGTGGATGTGGAGATTGTATAGGGTTACTTACTGTAAAGTCAGGGAGGAACAGGCATAGGCATGTCCCTCCCTGTTCTTGCTTATAGAGTGCGGAGATTAAAATGGAAGATTTTTTTCAGGTTGGAATCGTTACCGCTACCCACGGACTGAAAGGGGAGGTAAAGGTTTTTCCAACGACAGATGATGTAAAGCGCTTTAAGCGTCTGAGAGAAGTGATTCTTGACACCGGGAAAGAACGGATCGGGCTGGAAGTGGAGAGTGTAAAGTTTTTCAAGCAGTTTGCAATCGTGAAATTCAAGGGAATTGATGACATCAGCGCAGTGGAGAAATACCGGAAGGCATCGATCCTTGTCACGCGTGAAAATGCGGTAAGGCTGAAAAAGGATGAGTATTTCATTGCAGATCTGCTGGGGCTGAAGGTAAGAGACGAGTCGGATGCTGAGATCGGCGTGCTCCGGGATGTCATGGAGACCGGTGCAAACGATGTCTATGTGATTGATCTGACGGATGGAAGAGAGCTGCTGCTCCCCGCAATCAAACAGTGCGTTCTGGAGGTAGATGTGGAGGAGGGCTTTATCAAAATTCATATATTGGAAGGACTTTTGGACTGACTATCATGAAGTTTCATGTGTTGACCTTGTTCCCAGAGATGATTTTGCAGGGACTTGCACCCAGCATCATCGGAAGGGCTATGGAGAAGAAGCTGATTTCACTGGAGGCTGTGAATATTCGTGACTATACGCTGGATAAACACGGCAAGGTGGATGATTATACTTACGGAGGCGGTGCCGGTATGCTGATGCAGGCGCAGCCTGTTTTTGATACTTGGAATGCCGTGACACAGGGCAGGAAGGTGCGCACGGTCTATGTGACGCCGCAGGGTATTCCCTTTACCCAGAAAATGGCAAAGGAGCTGTCGCGGGAGGAGGAACTGGTTTTTCTCTGCGGACATTACGAGGGAATCGATGAGCGCGTTCTTGAGGAAGTGGTGACGGACTATGTCTCGATTGGTGATTATGTTCTGACGGGCGGCGAACTTCCCGCCATGGTGATGATTGATGCTGTCGCGCGGCTGATACCTGGCGTTCTCGGAAACGATTCTTCTGCTGAGGAGGAGAGCTTTTTTAATGATCTGCTGGAATATCCGCAGTATTCCAGACCGGAGTGCTGGCGCGGAAAATGTGTGCCGGAGGTGCTACTGTCGGGAAACCATGCGCGGATTACGAAGTGGAGGCTGGAACAGTCGCAGACGCGCACGGAGCGCTTCCGCCCTGATCTTTATCGAAAGTATCAGGCAAAGCAAAGTCTGATACGGCAGCTTTCCAGTGATAAGCGCAATAATATCAATATGATGGAGACACTGTCGCGCGGCATCGGAGAGATATTGTATCACGATGGAAAGAATCTCCTGATCAAGGCGGGAGACAGGGGTACCTACATGATGACGGCTGTGGATGAGGAAGCGGCGGCGAAACTGTGTGCAATGCTTCCCAAGGATGTGCGTTGGGTGAATGTCACGCAGGACTTTCTGAAGGAGTATCTGCAGGCGACCGGCTTTAAATTCTGGGGCGGCTGCAGCCAGTATCTCTATACCGCGCGGGAAACGCTTCCGGTGCGCTATAAGGATATCAGGATGCTGACAGAGGAGGAGCTTTCCTACATTGCTTCGCATTATGAGCACGAGGATGCAGATTATCTTGCGGAGCGTATACAGGCGGGTGTGATGTACGGCGCTTTTTCTGACCGGAGGCTGGTCGGCTTTATCGGCATCCACGCAGAGGGAAGCATGGGTATGCTCTACGTCGACGAGGCTTTCCGCGGACAGGAAATTGCTACGGCGTTGGAGTCATACTGCGTGAACCGCTGTCTGGAAAGAGGATGGATACCCTACGGACAGGTCGTGGAGGGTAACGAAGCATCGGAGGGACTTCAGGAGAAACTGGGCTTTTATAAGGCATCAGGGCAGGTGCTCTGGCTTGAAAAAGTATAAAAAATACTTGCATTTCTGCAAAAGATATGTTAAAGTTCTAATGTTGTGTAAACGAAGATGGTCCTCTGTTACAGGAATTGTATTAAGAACATCCATTTTATTTAAGGAGGCTCGTTATGAGTGACATTATCAAAGAGATCGAAGCAGAACAGTTAAAGGCAACCGTTGATGAGTTTGAAGTTGGTGATACCGTAAAGGTTTATGGTAAGATCAAGGAAGGAAACCGTGAGAGAATTCAGGTATTCGAGGGTGTTGTCCTTAAGAGACAGGGCGGCAGCAACAGAGAGACCTTCACGGTAAGAAAGACTTCCGGCGGCATCGGTGTTGAGAAGACATGGCCGTTGCATTCTCCCAATGTTGAGAAGGTTGAAGTAGTAAGAAAGGGTAAAGTAAGACGTGCAAAGCTGAACTACCTGAGAGACCGCGTTGGTAAGAAGGCTAAGGTTAAAGAGCTTGTAAAATAAAACGACGAAAGGACAATTACTTCTGTAGTTGTCCTTTTCTATTTCAGTAAGATATGCTATACTGATAGAAACGTGTGCAAAACAGGATAATTCAGATATGGCAAAAAGAGATAACGGATTGAGCTTTTACAGGAGGAAAAAGAAGATCAGCCCGGCGATGATCAGAGAGGTCTTTTCGTGGGCGTTCGGGATTGTTGCAGCGGTGTTTATTGCTGCCGTTCTGGTCTTTTTCTTCGGAATGACGACAAGGGTGGTTGGCGTCTCCATGGAGCCGACGCTGGGCAACGGACAGCAGATTTTCGTCGATCGCTTTCTCTATGTGCTCTCTTCTCCGAAGAGAGGGGATGTGGTCGTGTTCCTGCCCAACGGCAATGAAAATGCCCATTATTATGTGAAGAGGGTGGTGGCTGTGCCGGGCGATCATCTGCAGGTGCAGGACGGCGTGCTCTATGTGAATGGTATAGAGAGCGAGTGGGTGACGGAGTATATTGCAGACCCGGGGATCGCGTCGAACGATCTGACGCTGGAGAACGGGGAATTCTTCTGCATCGGTGACAATCCCGGGAACAGTGAGGACAGCCGCTCGGCAAACATTGGTCCGGTGAAGGACACAGACATTATAGGAAAGGCGTGGTTCCGTGCCAGACATGGCAGTCAGGGCATGGGCTTTGTGAAATAGAGTATGAATTATCAATGGTATCCCGGTCATATGACGAAAGCCAAGCGTATGATGCAGGAGAATATAAAACTGATTGATCTGATCATAGAGCTTGTCGACGCGAGAATTCCGCTGAGCAGCCGCAACCCGGATATAGATGAGCTAGGCAGGAATAAGGCGAGAATTGTGCTACTGAACAAATCCGATCTTGCCGATCCGGCGTATAACAGGCAATGGGTGCAGTTCTTTCAGGGACAGGGGGCGTATGTTCTGGAGATCAACTCCAAGAGCGGAGCCGGAATAAAGGCGATTAACACAGTTGTTCAGGAGGCTTGCAAGGAGAAGCTCGAACGCGATCGGAAGAGAGGAATTGTGAACCGACCGGTCAGGGCGATGGTCGTCGGCATCCCGAACGTCGGAAAATCGACCTTCATCAATTCCTTTGCGGGCAAGGCATGTGCAAAGACGGGAAATAAACCCGGTGTGACAAAGGGAAAGCAGTGGATCCGGCTGAATAAGAACCTTGAGCTTCTGGATACTCCGGGAATCCTCTGGCCGAAATTTGAGGATCAGACGGTGGGCATGAGACTCGCCTTCATCGGCTCCATGAATGATGAGGTGATCATCATGGAAGAGCTGGCATGTGATCTTCTGGCATGTCTGAAGGAGCTGTATCCTGCCTCTGTCTGCGAGCGGTATGGCATTGAATGGCAGGAGACAATGCCCGCGACGCTGGAAAGAATTGCCGTCAGCAGAGGCTGTTACGGCAAAGGCGAGAGCCTTGAACTGAAAAAGGCTGCGGATATTCTCACGGATGACTTCAGAAGCGGACGGCTGGGGAGAATGACACTGGAACGTCCGAATATACAGGGAGATTGAGACGATGAATAAAGTAATGAAGGAAATGATAAGTACGTTGTTATATCTGCTGGGAGTGCTCTGCCTGACATGGCTGGTGATCACCTTTGTCGGACAGAGAACCGAGGTGGACGGGGAGTCCATGGAGCCGACGCTGTCCAACGGAGATAATCTGATCGTCGATAAGCTGTCTTATCGTTTCCGCGATCCCGAGCGGTTTGATATTATTGTTTTTCCGTATAAGCCCGCGGAAAGGGTGGGACAAAAGGTTTATTATATCAAGCGGATTATCGGTCTGCCCGGGGAGACGGTACAGATCGATGAGCAGGGAAATATCTACATAAACGGGGAGGTTCTTTCCGAGAGCTATGGACGTGAGATCATACGACCGGAAAATGTGAGGCTTGCCGCAGAGCCGATCGTGCTGGGCGAGGATGAATACTTTGTCATGGGTGACAACCGGAATAACAGCACGGACAGCCGGTTCGAACAGGTAGGAAATATCAAGCGCGAGGACATTATCGGCAGAGCATGGGTGAGAATCTGGCCGTTCTCAAGATTCGGAGTGCTGAAACACCAGTAGATAAGGAGAAAGTATGTTAAATATCGGTGAAATCAAGTCATGTTTTCAGGCAGCGTCTTTGGAGGAGCTGCCTGAACTTATAAAGAGATATGGTGAGGACGAACGCGGCGGTGTCAGAAAGCTCGTGGAGACTGCTGAGAAGAAGCTCGCAGCCCTGCAGCGGGAGAGGGAGAGAATTGAAAAGCTGCGGGTCTATGAGGAAAAGTACCGGGAATACGAGTTTATCTGCGGAATTGATGAGGTGGGGAGAGGACCGCTTGCCGGACCGGTTGTGGCAGGAGCGGTCATTTTGCCGAGAGATTGCAGGATTTTGTATATAAATGATTCCAAACAATTGTCCGAAAAAAAGAGAGAGGAGCTTTTCGAAGTCATCCGTGAGAAGGCGGTAGCCTTTTCACTCGGCTATGCGACGCCGGAGCGGATCGATGAGATCAATATCCTGCAGGCTACCTACGAGGCAATGAGGCAGGCGATTGACAGATTAAAGGTAAAGCCGGAGCTGCTGCTGAACGATGCTGTTACGATTCCGAAGGTGGATATTCCGCAGGTTCCGATTATCAAGGGAGATGCGAAGAGCATCACGATCGGCGCGGCAAGTATTGTTGCAAAAGTGACAAGGGACAGACTTATGGAGGAGTATGACAAGGTTTTCCCGGAGTATGACTTTGCACGGAACAAGGGCTACGGAAGTCCGGCACATATAGAGGCATTGAAGAAGTATGGTCCCTCGGTGATACATAGAAAGAGCTTTATCAAGAATTTTATTGAAGAGTAGGAGAAGGAAACGGGAATGAATCTTTCACAACTGTTCACAGGTGCGTCGCGCGGAGATAACCGTGTCGGGGAAATGCCCGGCAGGTCGACTCTTGCGCAGAATCTTCACACGGCAGACGTCAACAGGCAGATCCGCTCACTGGTGCCGGGGCAGACACTCCGGGGAGAGATTGTGTCCAGAAACGGAGGAGAGATTCAGATCAGAATATCTGACGACATGGTTCTGAATGCCAGAGTAGACCAGAACATTCACCTCGACATCGGGCAGAATGTGACCTTCGAGGTAAAGAGCAACGGCTCTGCGCTGTCGTTAAGTCCGTTGTTTACGAATATTTCCGCCGATGTCAATGTGCTGAAGGCACTGGAGATGGCGGGGCTTCCGGTCAATGAGACCTCGGTTTCCATGACGAAGCAGCTGATGGAGGCGGGACTGCCTGTGAACAGGGGCTCCCTGCAGCAGATTTACAGGGAGATCAACAGCTTTCCGGAGTATGAGGTCTCGGATGTTATCAACCTGCACCGGCTGCAGCTGCCTGTCAACGAGGCGAATCTTCAGCAGATGGCTGCTTACCGCAATATGAACCACCAGCTGCTCCATTCAATTTCCGATGTGCTTGAGCTTCTTCCTCAGGCGGCGGAGGCAATGCAGGAGAGCGGAAGCGCTGACGGATGGACTGCTCTGTACCGGGCGCTGCTTCCACAGACGGCGGAGACGGGAGAAGTCCCGGAGGCTATGCCGGCATCGGAGACTGTGCAGACACCGCAGGAGACGGAAGCGAGTATGCGTCAGGCGGCGTCAGAGATTGCACAGAGGAGTCTGCCGGAAGCGGGGCAGACCGTGACGGAAAAAACAATACAGGAGATCACGGAGGGAGTGGCACAACAGATAAGCCCTGAGAGCGGTCAGGAGACGCAGCAGGTGAGTGCGGATGTGCAGCGGATGCTTGCATTTGTGGAGCGGATGGAGCTGCCCCCACAGGAGAAGATGCAGCTTACCGAACAGTTCCTGCAGCTTGTACAGGGAGGCACGGAACATGGAAGTTTCCTTCAACTGGCGGAGAAGCTGTTGGAGCTGGCAGACCGGGGAGGACAGACAGGGAGAGCAGTCAGGGAAATTTTCTCGGATAAGGCGTTTCAGAAGCTCCTCACGGAGCAGCTCAAGGAGCAGTGGACGCTGCGGCCGGAGGAGGTTGCACAGTCAGAGAAGGTTGAGGAGCTTTACCGTCGGATGAACCGGCAGTTAAGGGGACTGCTGCAGGCGCTTGACACCGGGGGACAGGGGGAGAGCGCTGCGTTCAAGGCGGTGACAAATCTCTCGCAGAATCTTGACTTCATGAACCAGATCAACCAGATGTACAGCTATGTGCAGCTACCGCTGCAGCTGAAGGGCTCGGATGCCCATGGGGATCTCTATGTCTATACGAATAAGAGGAGTCTTGCGGAGAATGACGGCAGGGTCAGCGCGCTTTTACATCTCGATATGGAGCACCTCGGCGCGCTGGATGTCTATGTGACGTTGGAGAGTGGAAAGGTTGCTACCAAATTTACCGTGGCAGATGACGCGACGCTTGATTTTCTGGAAGCGCATATGGATATACTGACTCAGAGACTGAAAAAAAGGGGCTACGACTGTTCTGTCTCCATGATGACAGCGGAGAAGAAGGAACCGCCCGCAGCGGGAGGTCTGGCACCGTTATTACAGCAGACAGGAGGCGGTCTGCTGACCAGATATGCCTTTGATGTCAGAACGTAGGATGTTGAGGTGAGCAAATGGCAGACAATAAGGAAAATAAGAAGGTGCAGCAGGCAATCGCACTGGAATATAATCCGGCGGAGGATGCACCCCGGGTCATTGCCAGCGGGCGTGGTGTGCTCGCGGAGAAGATCATTCAAAAGGCGAAGGAGAGCGATGTACCGATACACCGGGATGACAAGCTGGCGGATACGCTGTCCAGACTGGAGATCGGAGAGATGATTCCGCCGGAGCTGTACGAGGTGGTGGCGGAGGTGCTGATCTTTGTGGATGCAATGGATAAGTTAAAGAGTAAGATGGGGTGAGGAATGAATACGAGGGCTGAGGGGACAGCATGGGAGAAGCGTGCGGCGGAGTTTCTGGCGGCGCAGGGGATGAGGATCAGGGAGAGGAATTACCGTTGCAGGCAGGGAGAAATCGATCTGATCGGGTATGACGGGGAATACCTTGTCTTTGTCGAGGTTAAGTTCCGCAGCACGACGGGCAGCGGATATGCGGCAGACGCGGTGGATGTCCGCAAGCAGAGAAAGATATGCAGGGTTGCCGACTATTACCGGATAATGCACGCACTTGGAGAGAACACTGCGGTCAGATATGATGTCGTGACAGTGCAGGGTGGCGAGATCACATGGATCAGGAATGCGTTTCCGCATATTTATCAGCGGGGACAGCAAGGAGGCTTATGAATACATTTCTTACCTTTCCGCTTTTGGAGCAGACCGGGATTGTCCGGCATCTCTTTACAACGAGACAGGGCGGCGTCAGCCGGGGAGAGTTCGCAACGATGAACCTCAGCTTTACCAGGGGAGACGACCCGGCATGTGTCGAGGAGAATTACAGGCGTGTGGCAGATGTGCTCGGCTGCAGACCGGAGGATATGGTCGCATCGCATCAGACGCACACGACAAACATCCGAAGGGTGTCAACGGACGACAGAGGAAAAGGGATTGTGCGACCGAGGGATTATGAGAATATTGACGGATTGATAACGGACGAGCCGGGGCTTGTGCTGGTGACATATTTTGCGGATTGTGTTCCGCTGTACTTTGTCGATCCCGTACACCGGGCGATCGGGCTGGCACATTCCGGCTGGCGCGGGACAGCGGAAAGGATGGGGGAATGTATGCTGCGGGCGATGCAGGAGGCATTCGGAACGAAGCCGGAGCAGATCTGCGCGGTTATAGGTCCCTGTATTTGTCAGGACTGCTATGAGGTGAGCGCAGATGTGGCGGAGCAGTTTGAAAATTACCCGGAGGCGGTCAGAGCAGGAAAAGAACCGGGAAAATACCAGCTGGATCTCAGAGCGGTGAACCGGAGGATATTGCTGGATGCGGGCGTAGCAGAGGAGAGACTTGAGAGCCCCGAAATCTGTACCTGCTGCAACAGCAGCTATCTTTTTTCCCACCGGGCAAGCGGCGGCAGGAGAGGAAATCTTGCAGCATTTCTGGGTTTGAAGGAAGATTAAGGAAATCTTCAGAAAAATCCGAAGAAACCCTTAAAGGGGATATGCTTTACTTTTAAAGTCAGATGTTGGGTAAGGCAGAGAATAGCGGAAGGCGGAATGAGAGGAAATTATGGCAAATATACTTGTATGTGATGATGAAAAGGAAATTGTGGATGCAATTGAAATCTATCTGAGTCAGGACGGCTATCATATTTTTAAGGCATATGACGGCGAACAGGCAATCGAAATGCTGAAGAGGGAAGAGATTCATCTGTTGATCATAGACATCATGATGCCGAAGCTGGACGGTATCAGGGCAACGCTCAAGATCAGGGAGCACAGCAGTATTCCGATCATTATTCTCTCGGCAAAGTCTGAGGATACGGATAAGATACTCGGACTGAACATCGGGGCGGATGATTATATCACAAAGCCCTTCAATCCGCTTGAGCTTGTGGCGAGGGTGAAATCAAATCTGCGCCGCTATACTTCTCTCGGCAGTCTGACAGCGGAGGACAAGGCGGTGTACCAGGTCGGCGGACTTGTCATCAACGATGACACAAAGCAGGTCACGGTTGATGATGAGCCGGTAAAGCTGACACCGATTGAATATAACATTCTTCTGCTTCTCGTCAAAAATCAGGGGCGTGTTTTCTCCATAGACCAGATCTATGAAAGCATATGGAATGAGGATGCCATCGGCGCAGACAACACAGTTGCTGTGCACATCAGACATATCAGGGAGAAGATCGAGATCAATCCCAAGGACCCCAGATATCTGAAGGTGGTATGGGGTGTCGGGTACAAAATAGACAAGCAGTAGTGCCGGAAGAGGGATTTTATGAAAAAACCTACATTAAAAAGAATGCTGATCGGGCTGGTGCAGCATTTGATCGCTGCGGGAATTTTGCTTACAGTCGCAGCTCTTCTTTTAAACTCCTATATTGAGGTGGGTTCTATCGACGGGACGCAGACCTATAAGATATTTCCAGTCAACAGCGCGCAGGAGTTTGAGGAGTCTGATGTCTATAACGACCTGTTCCGAAATGCGGTATCAGACATCACCCAGCTTGTCGGTATCAAGGGACAGCTGGAGACAGACGGTGTGCTTGATCCGTCCAAGAGGATCAGTGTCACGGAATATGCAGGAAAGATTGGGGCAGACAAGGGCTGCTCTGTCTCTGTTGTCTACGAACTGGACGACCTGATCAAATGGGGGAAATACGGACTTCAGTATACCAACCGCATTATGTCTATTTCAGATTTTGTCAATTATTTCGGCAATGTTATTTTTCCTGAAAACTTTACAACGGATGAATACGGACAGCTCTGTTTTGACGGTTTTTACAGGATTGGAGAGGGGAGTGCGAACACGGGCGAGATTCCGACGGATGCTGCCGGACAGCCGATTGACGGAGCGGAGCCCGCTTATTACGGAAAGAGTGCGGAGGAAATTTCTGTCATCTGGGAGAAGATGCACGATCCGGGGCAGAAGGGGGAGCAGTTCGAGGATCTTGCGTTTGCCTATATCATGGCGCAGGAGCTTGACGGAATAGAGGTATCCCATGAGGACGGCGCGATTCAGGTAATGGTGCCGGTGCTTGACTGCCGGTATGCCCCGCTGGAGGGCGAAAAGCAACTGCTGAAGAATGCTAATAACTGGGTAGATTATATGCGTCTGCAAAGTAATGTGACGGCAACGATCGATGCGCTGACGCTTAATTACCAGCGCTATCATATCTGTAATAAGGCATATGCGGGGAACAAGAGCAATGCGAAGTATGCGGTCCGCATGATGACGGATGATGGCGTGTGTACCTATACGAACGTGCCTGAGCTTATAGAGGCGACGGACGAGGGGATCACCGAATTCTTTTCTGAATACAGGAGCTATCTGATCTATTACCCGGACAGCCTTGTATTCATGGGAAATACGGTGGTGACGGAGGATGAACTTTATAGTTATATCAGCGCAAATGACTACGCATACCCGGATACGACACATATGTGGATCGGTGTAGACACGGATTACAAGGTAGAGGGAGATGCCTTTTATAATGCAAATGCGGTATACAGCAGGATCGTGCCCAGCATCGGAAGGTTTGTCGCGCTGCTCGCTGTGCTGCTGTTCCTGTGGCTCGGGATAGGAATTTATCTTTCTGTCACGGCGGGGATGGCACTGGATGAAAGCGGCGAGAAGGTCTGGTATCTGAACCGTTTTGATCATATATGGACGGAAATGCTGATTCTGCTCACAGCACTGTTTGTCTACGGCGGTTTCCAGGGCTTCCGGGTGATTGTCGGCATCGCTGAGAACGTGGTCGTGGATACGGCGCAGCTTCCGAATTTTCAGATGACAAGGGTGTACAGATACGTTGTCTTTGCGGTTTACGGTATGTATTTAAGCCTTGCAATCGGCATTGTCTGGTATAGCTTTATCCGAAGACTGAAATCAGAAAATCTCTGGAAAGACAGTCTGCTTCACTATGTCTGCATCGGGATCGGCAAAATGCTGCGGTTTATGTTCCGGCACAGAAACTCCGTGGTGAGCATATTGATCCCCTATAATTTGTTCCTGTTTGCTAATCTGATCGGCATGGTGACAGTTTACCGGCTGCAGAACAGCCGGCTCTCGGCATTTCTGGCGCTTGCGGGTCTGGTGACCTTTGATGGTATTATCGGCGTGGTGATCTTTAAGCGCGGCGGGGAACAGAATGAAATCGTGGATGGAATCAACCGGATTCGTGACGGCGAGGTGGATTTCAAGCTGGATGCCGAGAGTCTGCACGGCGCAAACAGAGAGCTTGCAGATGCCGTAAATAATATCGGAGAGGGCATTGGCAAGGCGGTAAAGACCAGCATGAAGGATGAGCAGATGAAGACGGATCTGATTACAAATGTCTCGCACGACATCAAGACCCCTCTGACTTCGATTATCAATTATGTGGATCTGTTAAAGAGACTAAAGATTACAGAGGAACCGGCGAAGGGATATATTGATATTCTGGACAACAAGGCACAGCGGTTGAAGCAGTTGACGGATGATCTGGTGGAGGCATCCAAGATTTCATCCGGAAACATTGAACTGAACCGGGAAAAGCTGAATCTGACGGAGCTGATTAATCAGGGAATCGGCGAGTTTTCCGAAAAGCTGGAGGAGAGAGGACTGCAGGTCGTCTTTGAAAAGAATGATATGCCGGCATATATTTATGCGGACAGCAGGAGAATGTGGCGTGTTGTGGAGAATCTGCTCAACAATATCTGTAAATATGCCATGGAGTCCACCAGAGTCTATATAGACATGGAAGTGGAGCAAGCTCGCGTGCGGGCATCTATCAAGAATATTTCAAAGCAGCAGATGAACATTAAGCCGGAGGAGCTGACGGAAAGATTTATCCGCGGCGATTCTGCGAGAAGCACGGAGGGCAGTGGACTGGGACTGTCCATAGCACAGAGCCTGACCCGGGTGCAAGGCGGAGAGTTCAAGATTTATCTGGACGGAGACCTGTTCAAGGTGACGCTGGAGTTCCCAGAATATGAAGAAAAGACGGCGACTGATGCCGCCGTCTGATTCGCTCTTATTTTTTTTATTCTGCATTAAGATCAACATCCTGACGCTGGTTGTAAGCATCCAGAATGCTGTGCATTTTCTCTGTTGTCTCCATGACGTTGGAGAGAGAGGCGTCATGGTTCATGAAATCGATCAGGGAGGCAATGAACTTACTCATATCAGCCTCCACAAAATACGGTCTTGTGTAAAGCTCTGGCGGCAGATAGGTCAGATCTGTCGTCACGACGCGGTCGAAATATCCCTGCTCATAAGCCTCATCGAAGGCTTGGAGTCCATCCGTGAACAGTCCGAAGGTACAGCAGATGAAAACACGTCTTGCATTGCGCTTCTTTAACTGTCTTGCAGTGTCAATCATGCTTCCGCCGGAGGAAATCATGTCGTCGATGATGATGACATCTTTTCCGTCGATATTATCACCCAGAAACTCATGGGCAACGATCGGATTCTTGCCGTTGACAATGGTGGAATAGTCGCGGCGCTTATAGAACATTCCGGTATCCACACCAAGAACGCTTGCAAAATAGATTGCACGGTCAAGGGCACCTTCGTCGGGACTGATGACGATCAGGTGATCCTTATCGACAATCAGGTCGTCCTCCGCACTGAGCAGCGCCTTGATGAACTGGTCGTGAGGAATAAAGTTGTCGAAGCCGTTCAGCGGAGTGGAGTTCTGTACTCTGGGGTCGTGGGCATCAAAGGTGATGAAATTATCGATTCCCATGTCCCGGAGCTCACGAAGCGCGTATGCACAGTCCAGAGATTCCCTGCCGCTGCGCTTATGCTGTCTTCCTTCATAGAGGAAGGGCATGATGACATTGATGCGGTGTGCCTTGCCGTTGCATGCGGCAATGACGCGCTTGAGATCCTGATAATGGTCGTCAGGGGACATGTGGTTTGTATAGCCGTTCATGTTATAGGTAATGCTGTGATTGCAGACATCGACGAGTATGAATAAATCCTTTCCGCGGATACTCTCGCCGAAAACAGCCTTCGCCTCGCCGCTGCCGAAGCGTGGAGTGGAGACATTGACAAGGTAATTGCTTTCGCTGTAGCCGTGGAAGGCAGGATCGTTTTTCACTTTGTCGTTGTGGATGCTCTTGCGGAATTCAACCAGATAATCATTGATCCGTCGTCCCATTTTTTCGGCTGAGGTCAGCGCGACAATTTTTAAGGGTGCAACTGGCATTGCATTTTCTAATTCGTGTAGATTTGGCATATTTAGCCCCATTTCTGCGCACGCTCTTTGCGCATAGCGAGTTTGAGTCTGCATTCACGGACATTTTCGTTCAGCCAGCGCCATTCGCGGTCGCGGTCGGCTGCCGTTCAGCCCGCGCCATTCGTGGTCGCGGTCGGCTGCCGTTCAGCCCTCGCCATTCGCGGTCGCGGTCGGCTGCCGTTCAGCCAGCGCCATTCGCGGTCGGCTGCCGTTCAGCCCGCGCCATTCGCAAAGTCGCGCTTACGCGCTTTCCGTCGCTACGCGACTACCTTTGCTCATTAAGTGGCGCTCATCACATGAACATGCACGTTCGCAAAATCATGCAAGCATGATTTCTGCTCTCGAGCTTGTTCATGGCTGAACTGGTATCATTAACTTTATATCATTATGCTAGTGACACGTCAAGGTTTTTTGTGTAATATGGAAGTGTATATCAGTTCAGCCGTAGGACGGCAGGAGCGCCCGGAACATGAAATAAAAGCTTAGCCGCAAGGCGGCGACGGCTGCGCAGCAGACGCTTTTATGAATGGTTCAGGGACTGAACTGATTGGAACCGGGTACGGTAAAAACGTAGAATGAGGTAAGGCATGAAGAAAGAACACATTGTGAAAACGGTTCTTCCGGGAAGCATTGCGGAAGAGCTGGAAATTGAACCGGGCGATAAGATACTCGCCATAGATAATACGGAGATTGAGGATATTTTTGACTATCAGTTCCTGATTCAGGATACCTATATTGAGGTTCTGGTGGAGAAGCCGGACGGGGAGCAGTGGGTGCTGGAGGTCGATAAGGAATTTGACGAGGATCTTGGCATTGAATTTGAGAACGGTCTGATGGATGAATACCGGCATTGCCATAATAAGTGCGTCTTCTGCTTTATTGACCAAATGCCGCCGGGAATGAGAAAATCCCTGTATTTTAAGGATGATGATTCCAGACTTTCCTTCCTGCAGGGAAATTATGTGACGCTGACAAATATGTCGGAGCATGATATTGACAGGATCTGCCGCTACAGGCTTTCCCCCATCAACATCTCCTTCCAGACAATGAACCCGGAGCTTCGATGCAAGATGCTGAATAACCGTTTTGCAGGGGAAGCCCTGAAGAAGGTGGACAAGCTCTTTGAGGCGGACATTCATATGAATGGGCAGATTGTTCTCTGCAAGGGACTGAACGATGGGAAGGAACTGGAATTCAGCATTGAGCAGCTGATGAAATATATTCCGAACCTTGAGAGTGTTTCCGTTGTGCCGGTGGGACTCTCAAAGTTCCGGGAGGGCTTGTATCCGCTGGAGCCCTTTAATAAGGAAGAGGCGGCGGAGGTGATCGATACGATCGAGCGTTATCAGCGGGAATGCTTTGAGAAGTACGGCATCCATTTCATTCATGCAAGCGATGAATGGTACATCCTCGCCGGAAGGGAAGTGCCGGAGGAGGAGCGCTATGACGGCTATCTGCAGTTGGAAAACGGTGTCGGAATGGTCAGACTTCTGATGAATGAATTTGAGGATGCCATGAGCCAGCGGAGGGAGAAGGACGGATTCCCCTGTGATGCGATAAGCGGCGAGCTGTCCATGGCGACAGGCATGCTCTCCTATCCCTATATCCAGAAGCTGGCGGACAGGATGATGGAGGCTTATCCGAAGCTGCGCATCCATGTCTATCCGATCCTCAACCATTTCTTTGGGGAGAATATCACGGTTTCCGGGCTGATCACCGGAAAGGATCTGATCGAACAGCTGAAGGGGAAGGAGCTTGGCTCGACGCTTCTGCTGCCGGAGAATATGCTGCGGTGCGGTGAAGGACTTTTCCTTGACGATGTCCGTGTGGAAGAGGCTCAGGGGACTTTACAAGTCCCGCTTAATATTGTAAAATCAAGCGGATATGATTTTGTTGAAACTGTGCTGAAAATGGCGCAGGAAATGAGGTAGAAATGGCAAAGAGAGAGACAAAACCGATTGTTGCGGTAGTGGGACGCCCGAATGTGGGAAAGTCTACCCTGTTTAACGCATTGGTCGGCGAGAAAATATCGATTGTAAAGGATACACCGGGCATCACCAGAGACCGAATTTATGCAGATGTCACATGGCTTGACAGAACCTTTACGTTGATCGACACCGGCGGTATTGAGCCGGACAGCAATGATGTGATCCTGTCGCAGATGCGCGCACAGGCGGAGATCGCCATGGAGACGGCGGACGTCATTATCTTTCTGGTGGATGTCAAGCAGGGACTTGTCGATGCGGATTCCAAGGTGGCGGATATGCTGCGACGTTCCCGGAAGCCGGTCGTGCTCGTTGTAAACAAGGTGGACAGCCCACAGAAATATATGGCGGATGTCTATGAGTTTTACAATCTCGGCATCGGCGACCCGCATCCGATTTCGGCGGTGAACCGACTCGGTCTGGGAGACATGCTGGATGAGGTGATGTCCTATTTCCCGGAGACACCGGAGGAGGACGAGGACGATGACAGACCCAGAGTCGCCATTGTCGGAAAGCCGAATGTGGGTAAGTCCTCCCTGATCAATAAGCTTCTCGGGGAAGACAGACTGATTGTGTCTGATATTGCGGGAACGACGAGAGATGCCGTGGACACGGAGATCAGCTACAACGGCAGGGAATATGTGTTTATCGACACGGCGGGACTGCGCAGAAAGAATAAGATCAAAGAGGATCTGGAAAAGTATATGATCGTCAGGACGGTCAGCGCGGTGGAGAGAGCTGACATTGTTGTTCTGGTTATTGATGCGGTCGAGGGTGTCACCGAGCAGGACGCGAAGATTGCAGGTATTGCCCATGAGAGAGGAAAGGCAGTCATTATTGTTGTCAATAAGTGGGATGCCGTGGAGAAGGATGACAAGACGATCTACCGTGTGACGGAGAAGGTGCGTAACACGCTTGCCTATATGCCGTATGCGGAGCTTCTGTTCGTCTCGGCAAAAACGGGACAGCGCCTGAATAAGCTGTTTGACACGATCGACATGGTCAGCCAGAACCATGCGATGCGTGTGGCGACGGGGGTGCTGAACGAGATTATGGCAGAGGCAGTTGCGATGCAGCAGCCGCCCTCCGACAAGGGAAAGAGACTGCGCCTGTACTATATCACGCAGGTGTCTGTGAAGCCGCCCACCTTCGTTATTTTTGTGAATGACAAGGAATTAATGCATTTCTCATATACGAGATATATCGAGAACCAGATCCGGGAGACCTTTGGATTCAAGGGCACTCCGCTCCGGTTTATCATCAGGGAGAGAAACGAGGAGAAGTGAGAAAATGGTTAGGATCGCATGTTTATTGATAGGCTATGTATTCGGACTGTTCCAGACGGCATATTTTTACGGAAAGGCTCATGGAATCGACATCAGACAGCACGGGAGTGGGAATGCCGGAACGACAAACACGCTGCGTGTTCTCGGCACAAAGGCGGGTTTGATCGTCTTTGCGGGTGACTGTCTGAAATGTATCGCGGCGGTGGCGTTGGTGAGATTGATTTTCGGCAGCACCTACCATGACATTATTTATCTGCTCTGTCTGTACACCGGAGCAGGTGCCATTCTGGGACATAATTATCCGTTTTACCTGAATTTCAAGGGGGGAAAGGGAATCGCCGCCACTGCGGGAATGGTGATTTCCTTCCATCCGTATTTTGTGCTGACTGGTCTTTTGCTGTTCTTTATTCCGTTCTTTACGACCCATTATGTGTCGCTTGGGTCTCTGCTGGTATATGCGGGACTGATGATCCAGCTTGTGATCTTCGGACAGACGGGCTTCTTTGCCGAGATGTCCCAGGGACAGCTGATCGAGATGTACATTGTCTTCGGATGTCTGCTGGTTCTCGCATACTGGAAGCACAGGGAGAACATTGTCCGGCTCGTGCAGGGCAAGGAGAGAAAGACCTATCTGTTTAAAAAGAATAAGACCGAAGAGGGAAAATAGGTTCAGAGGCGGTTGCGCCGGAATGGAGGATTATGGCAAGGGTAAGTATATTAGGCGGCGGAAGCTGGGGTATCGCGCTGGCGGTATTATTACATAAGAATGGGCATGAGATCACGGTCTGGTCAGCGCTGGAGGCGGAGATCGAGATGCTGAAGGAAAAGCATGAGCACAAGATGCTTCCGGGCGTCAGACTTTCGGAGGATACCGTTTTCACCACCGATGACAGAGAAGCGGTGGAAGGGCAGGATCTTCTTGTCATGGCGGTTGCAAGCTCCTTTACCAGAAGCACGGCGCATCGTCTGAGCGCGTTGGTCGCGCCCGGTCAGAAAATACTGAATGTGGCGAAGGGCATCGAGGAACACACGCTTATGACGCTTTCTGAGATCATCGAGCAGGAGATTCCGCAGGCGGATGTGGCGGTGATGTCCGGACCTTCCCATGCGGAGGAGGTCGGCCGCGGAATACCGACGACGATTGTTGTCGGCGCGAAGTCAAAGGAGACGGCGGAGTACATCCAGAATCTTTTTATGAATGAGGCATTCCGCGTTTATATCAGCCCGGACATTCTCGGCATGGAGCTCGGCGGAGCGCTCAAGAATGTCGTTGCGCTCGCTGCGGGTATCGCTGACGGACTCGGCTATGGAGACAATACAAAGGCTGCGCTGATTACCAGAGGACTTGCGGAAATTGCGCGGCTCGGGATGGCAATGGGCGGCAAATTCGAGACCTTCTGCGGGCTGACGGGCATCGGAGACCTGATTGTCACCTGTGCCAGCATGCATTCCAGAAACAGGCGCGCGGGCATACTGATCGGACAGGGAAAGACCTGCGATGAGGCGATGGCTGAGGTACAGATGGTCGTTGAGGGAGTGTACTCCGCGAAGGCGGCTATGGAGCTGGCGGAGAAATATCAGGTACAGCTTCCAATCATCGAGCAGGTGAATAAGGTTCTCTTTGAAAATAAGAGCGCCGCACAGGCGATGAAGGAGCTGATGCTGCGGGATAAGAAGCTCGAGGTTCCCGATTTCTCATGGCCGGTGGAGGAGAAGTAAGAGGTAATTGGTAATGGAAAGAAAAATGAGGTTTACCCCACAATTTGGGGCGAACCTCATTTTCCTTTAAACGGCGGTTAGTCACTGATTCCTACTCGATTAATTACCGATAGATGGCGTTCATGATTTCCGTCGCCATTTTCGGCTTGTTCATCGTGTAGATGTGGATGTCGCCGACGCCGTTTTCCTGCAGGTCGCGGATCTGGCGGATCGCGTAGTCGATGCCAGCCTTGCGCATCTCCTCGGGATTATCGCCGTAGGTGGCAATGATGTCGGCAAGAGCCTTCGGAACGCTGGAGCCGGCAAGCGTGATTGTCGTGCCGATCTGCTTTGCGGAGGTAATGGGCATGATGCCGGCGCAGATGGGAACCGTGATTCCCTTTTTGGCAGCCTTTTCCAAAAAGCTGTAATAGAAGTCGTTGTCAAAGAACAGCTGACTGATAAAGAATTCGGCGCCCGCCTCCTGCTTCCTGCGGAGATTGTTCAAATCGGATTCCATGCTGAATGCCTCGAAATGCTTTTCGGGATAGCACGCTCCCGCCATGTGCAGATCGGTATGCTCCCTGATAAAGCTCATCATGTCGCTCGCATGGGCGAAGTCTCTGGAGAGGAATTGTTCATCGCTCATGTCTCTGGGACGGTCGCCGCGCAGGGCGAGGATATGCTCGATATGGTTCTCCTTCAGAGACTCGCAGACCCTGAGAAGCTGCTCCTTGCGGCTGCCTACACAGGTGACATGCGCCATGGCATCAATGCCGAGTTTATTCTGGATGTAGGAGGCAATCTGGATGGTCTCCCCGGAACGGCTTCCTCCTGCACCGTAGGTTACGCTGATAAAATCGGGCTTGAGTTTTCCGAGAGCATCCAATGTCTCGAAGACGGTGTCAAAGGCGCCGTCTTTTTTTGGTGGAAAGATCTCGAAGGAGATGGATTTCTTATTGTCAAACATATTCTGAAGCATGACAGAGGTTCCTTTCATTCGTTATTTCTGACATAAATTTCTTGCTTTTAAATCAAAACTATCGTAACATGAAGAGAGGTGTATTTCAAGAAAAAGGTGATTGAATATCAAGCATGCGTTCCTGCGCAAGCGGGAAGGCGGAATGTGAGGGAATATGGAACAACAGCAATTTCAGAGTACCGGGGAATATGTGGCGAGCGAGGAACTGATGGCGAGCGTGAACATAGCGATCGCGCTAAAGAAGCCGCTTTTAATCAAGGGTGAGCCGGGAACCGGAAAGACGATGCTCGCGGAGGCCGTGGCAAAGGCGCTCGGCAAGAAGCTGATCATCTGGAACATCAAGTCGACGACAAAGGCACAGGAAGGTCTGTATGTCTATGACACCATTCAGCGTCTCTATGACGGACAGTTCGGCGAAGAGGGCGTGGATGATGTGGCAAAGTACATCAAGCTCGGAAAGCTCGGAGAAGCATTTGACAGTGACGAACAGGTTATCCTGTTGATTGATGAGATTGACAAGGCGGATCTGGAGTTCCCGAATGACCTGCTCTGGGAGCTGGATCAGATGGAATTTTACATCAATGAAACGAAGCGCACGGTGAAGGCAAAACAGCGACCCATAGTCATTATTACCTCGAATGCGGAGAAGGAGTTGCCGGATGCATTCCTGCGACGGTGTATTTTCCACTATATTGATTTCCCGGACAGAGAGCTTATGGAGGAGATCGTCAGAGTGCATTATCCCGAGGTGGAGGAGAATCTTCTGAAGAACGCGATGGACGTTTTCTACAGCATCCGCACCATCCGCGATATCCGCAAGAAGCCGAGTACCTCCGAGCTGATCGACTGGATCAATGCGCTTCAGATCGGCGGCATACCCGCTGACAGGATCAAGCAGGCACTTCCGTTTATCGGCGTGGTTGTGAAGAAGGATGAAGATCTGGAGCTGGTAAAGCACGAGACTAATTTTTAGGAGAGCGGCATGTTCATAGACTTTTTTGAAAATCTGCGGGGAAAGGGGCTGCGGGTAACGCTTGGAGAGTGGCTGACATTGCAGGAGGCGCTGGACAAGGGACTGTGCGGCAGTTCCCTGACACAGTTTTACTATGTCGCCCGGATGATCCTTGTGAAGAGCGAGACAGATTTTGATAAATTCGATATGGCGTTTGAGGAATGCTTTAAGCCGGCGCAGAAGGAAACCGAGGTCGGCAAGGAGATGCTCCGCTGGCTGGACAAGTCGGAGATGCTGGAGCTTGCCCATGAGGAAGCTCGTTCGCACCTGAATCAGATGGAGGATATTCAGGTAGATAAGGAGCAGGTCGAGGAGACCTTCAAGCAGCGACTGCGCGACCAGAACGAGGAGCATAACGGAGGCAGCTTCTGGATCGGTACCATGGGTAAGACCTCGTTCGGCAATATGGGCGGCAATGTCGGCGGCGTCAGAGTCGGCGGACAGACGGGCTATCAATCGGCATTTTCCGTTGTCGGGGCGAGGAAGTACCGCGATTTCCGGGATGACAGGGTGCTGGATAACAGACAGTTCCAGCTTGCTTTCCGCAGGCTGAGACAGTTTTCCTCGAGACTTGACATTCCCGAGACCGAGCTGGACATCAACGGCACGGTGGACAAGACCTGCAATAACGGCGGATGTCTGCAGATTGTGATGCAGAAGCCGAGGAAGAATGCGGTAAAGCTGCTCCTGCTCATGGACAGCGGCGGAACCATGATTCCGTTCAGCAGCCTTCTGAATGATCTGTTTCAGGCGGTACACAAGTCGAACCATTATAAGGACGTCAAGACCTATTATTTTCACAACTGTATCTACAGCAAGCTGTATAAGACCCCGGAATGCGAGAACGGCGACTGGATCGACACGGAATGGATGTTCCGCAATCTTGACAGCGACTACAAGGTGATTATTGTCGGGGATGCCGCGATGGCGCCGGAGGAGCTGTATTCCGATTCCGGCAACTACAGGGGACCGAACGGCGGTCTGTCCGGCTATGAATGGCTGAAGCTGGTGAAAAAGAAATATAAGAAGGTCGTCTGGCTGAATCCCAAAATGGCGCCGGGACGGGCGCCGTGGCGCGAGGCAGAGACGGCTGTGAAGGAACTGTTCCCGATGTACAAGCTGACCGTGGACGGTTTAAATCAGGCGATGATAAAATTAATGGCAAACAAATAGTAAAAGGATAAAGGAGTTAGAACGATGACAGTATTTGACGAGTTGAAGGCGAGAGGACTTCTCGCACAGCTGACAGACGAGGAGGAGATTAAGGAGCTGATCAATAACGGAAAAGCCGTATTCTATATCGGCTTCGACCCCACCGCAGACAGCCTTCATGTGGGACATTTCATGGCTCTCTGCCTGATGAAGAGACTTCAGATGGCGGGAAACAAGCCGATTGCACTGATCGGCGGCGGAACCGGCATGATCGGAGACCCTTCGGGACGTACCGATATGAGAACCATGATGACGACAGAAATGATCGATCATAACTGTGAGTGCTTTAAGAAGCAGATGAGCCGCTTCATCGAATTCGGCGAGGGCAAGGCAATGATGGTCAACAATGCCGACTGGCTGCGTGACCTGAACTATATTGAGTTTATCCGTGACGTCGGGGCACATTTCTCCGTCAACCGTATGCTGACGGCGGAATGCTATAAGCAGCGTATGGAGAAGGGACTGAG
Organism: uncultured Acetatifactor sp.; assembly: GCA_934402375.1. Classification (GTDB taxonomy): domain Bacteria; phylum Bacillota; class Clostridia; order Lachnospirales; family Lachnospiraceae; genus Acetatifactor. The sequence continues at coordinate 275,472 of CAKRUB010000001.1, read as the reverse complement.
CTTCCTTGAGTTCAACTACATGATCATGCAGAGCTATGACTTCCTCTGCCTGTATGAGAAATACGGCTGCAACATGCAGTTCGGCGGAGATGACCAGTGGAGCAATATGCTCGGCGGAACCGAGCTGATCCGTCGTAAGCTCGGAAAGGATGCCTATGCCATGACGATCACGTTGCTCCTGAATTCCGAGGGCAAGAAGATGGGTAAGACGCAGAAGGGCGCCGTGTGGCTTGATCCTGCAAAGACTTCCCCGTTTGAATTCTATCAGTACTGGAGAAACATTGCAGATGCGGATGTATTGAAATGTATCCGTATGCTGACATTCCTGCCGCTTGAGCAGATCGAGGAGATGGATAAGTGGGAGGGCAGCCAGCTCAACCGCGCAAAGGAAATCCTTGCCTACGAGCTGACACAGCTTGTTCACGGAACCGAGGAGGCAGAGAAGGCACAGGAGAGCGCAAGAGCGCTGTTTGCCGGCGGCGGAGATGCAGCGAATATGCCGACCTGTGAGCTGACAGAAGGCGACTTTACGGAGGGCACCATTGACATCCTCGGCATCCTTGTAAAGTCCGGGCTTACCGCATCCCGCTCCGAGGCGAGACGCGCAGTGGAGCAGGGGGGTGTCACCGTGGATAACGAGAAGGTGACAGACATCAAGACGGCATATGCGCCTGAGCAGCTTGGCGGCGATGGTATCGTTGTCAGAAGAGGAAAGAAGAATTATAAGAAGATTATTATGAAGTAAACAGGACGGAAATAAGAGGCTCTGCTTGAACACATCAGGCAGGGCTTTTTTTCTGTTGGGAACCGGAAGAAGGATATGAACATAGCAATAAAAAATTGTTAAGCAGAGCAATAAATGAGCAAAGAATAGCAAGAAACATCTTTTAGAAATGCAACTCTTGATTTATAATTATATAATACGGCACAAATAAACTAAAGAGGGGGAATAGGGGGATGAAAAAAATCTTAGCGGTACTTTTGCTCTTATTAAGTTTCACCTTTATAACGGGCTGTGGGAAGCGGGAGGAACAGACACCGGCGGTCAGTTATGAAGTGACGTCTCTTCCCGTCAGCTTAGGGGAGCTGATACAGGGAGAGGTCATTCTGACGCAGGATGCTGTTTATCATCTTGAGGAAAATGACGGGTACAGATGCATCGTAAAGCGTACCTTTGGAGAACTTGCAGATAGTCCGGAAGCCACGGGCAAGACAGTGATCGTGTTCACGGATGGGGAGATGCCGGAAACCTTTCAGAGGACAGAGGAGGGCTTATTTTACTGTACCATCACAGGAAAGCCGGCGGATGGGGAAGCGGCTGTTTCCCATTTCCTGCGGAAGTATGATGCGGATGGAAAGCTGCTGTGGGAAAAGGAAATTCCGGGATTGGATGAAGTGTTTTTAAAGCAGCTGCTTCTTGAAGGAGACACCATTTATGCGCTCGGGCAGAGTACCGTTTCCATATTGGATGAGGAGGGAAAGCTGCTGCATCAGGCAGAATTAAACTGTGACCTGACAGACGGTGCAGGACTTGCAGACGGAAAGCTTCTGGTTCTGTGTTCCACGCAGGATAAAACGGAGCTTGTCATACTGGATGAAACATTGCAGGAAATCGAAAGAAAAACGGTGGAAAGGGCGCAATATCTTCCGGCCTGTGAGCAGGGACTGTATCTGAAAAAAGGAGAAAACGTCGTAAGGCAGGGGCAGGAGACGGCAGAAACGCTGTTCGATCTGACGAAGTATCAGTTGGATGCGTATGCCCTGTCTGCCGTCCATTCCGTGAAAAACGGTTATGTTCTTCTGGCGGGGCTTGCAGATACGGAGCTGATTTTCCTGACAACGGAAGGAATGACATGGGAGCGTGCGGAACTTCCGGAACAGAGCGCAGAGGACGGACAGGAGCAGATGGCGGAGGCCTCTTCGGAAGAAATGATTCCGGACGAGGAGAAGGAGCAGCTTTTGCTTGCCGTGCTGAATTATCAGATGTACAGCGGTGATATTACCCTTTTTAACAAAGCGAGCCGTACTTATCATATGAACGTGAAACGATATGAAGATTTTTCACAGTATGATATACAGCTCGGTGCATCCATGACGGCAAAGGATGCACCGGATCTGATTGAACTGACGGGTGGCAGTGTGAATACTGCCTATCACAGCTATATCCGGAACGGGTATCTTGAGGAGCTGACACCCTTTCTGAATGCAGACGGCGATTTGCAACAGGCGGATTTCGTAGAAGCCGTTCTGGAGCAGCAGACGGTTGACGGGGGACTTTATACGATTCCTACAGGATTTACACTGCAGTGTCTTGCGGTTTCGTCCTCACTGCTGGAAGGAAAGACGAGCTGGAGCATCGGAGAATTTCTGGATTTTCTGGAGAAATATCCGGATGCCTGTACTTTGTCCGGAATCAGCGCTGCGGAGAATAAGACAAGCATATTGCAGCTTGCTTTGCAAGGCGGTCTGACGGAGTTTATTGATTTTACAACAGGAACGGCAGCACTTGACAGCGTGGAATTTCGGACGCTTCTGGAGAGAATTCAGGGCCTGAAGATCAGCGATAGGATGTCTCCTTCGGAGGGAGAGCCGGTTGTCTGGTCTGTATCGCTTTCAAAGCCGAGGGATTTGCAGCAGCTTGAGTGGAAGAACGGTGAGGAAGTGACGCTGATCGGTTATCCCGGAGCAGATGGAGGGAATATTCTGATGGTCTCGAAAAGACTGGCGATTAATAGTAATTCCGGTCAGAAGGAAGGCGCATGGCAGTTTATGAAGTATCTGCTGACGCAGCAGCCGGCTGTTGAAAAAATGACAGAATTCAGCGTCAGAAAGGATTTGCTGGAGGAGTATCTGTATGCGGAGGCGAAGCCGGTCTGGCAGACGGATGAAGAAGGAAACTATGTGCTGGATGAGAATGGGAAAAAGGTGGAAATTTATTCTACCTTTGACGGGATTCCTTATTTTGCCATAACGGAAGAACAAATTCAAAAGATCCGGGGTGCCATTGACACCGGATTTATGATTGATGAAGCGACACAGACAATCTATACCGAGGTCTGTGAGGAAGCAAAGCCGTATTTTCAGGGGCAGAAATCGCTGGATGATGTCGTGAAGGTCATGCAGAGCCGTGTACAGATCTATCTGGATGAGAGAAAATAGATATCTGTCGGCATCAAATCCGGTCTCCTGTCATATCTTTACTATAGGATATGACAGGAGGCTTTTTCTATGGAACATGTAGCGACTACATACGACTTGTATCATGATATACAGCAACGTACCGGAGGAGAAATCTACATAGGGGTGCTGGGGCCTGTCCGCACCGGAAAGTCAACCTTTATCAAGCAGTTCATGCAGGAGATGGTTCTGCCTTACATGGAGGATGAACATGCCAGAACGAGGGCGCAGGATGAACTGCCGCAGAGCGCCGGTGGAAAGACGATCACGACGACAGAACCGAAATTTATTCCGAATGAGGCGGCAGAGGTTTCCTTAAGCGGCGACATCGCCGTTTCAGTCAGGCTCATTGACTGTGTGGGATATATGGTGGAGGGCGCAGCAGGGCACATGGAGGAGGATGCGGAGAGAATGGTGAAAACTCCGTGGTTCGACTATGAGATTCCGTTTACGCAGGCAGCGGAGATTGGAACAGATAAGGTAATGAACGACCATTCCACCATCGGGCTTGTCGTCACGACGGACGGCAGCTTTGGGGAGCTTCCGAGAGAAAACTATTTGGAGGCGGAGGAGAAGACGATCCTCGCGCTGAAAAAATTAAAGAAGCCGTTTCTTGTTCTGGTGAACAGCCAGAAGCCATACTCGGAGGATGCGAAGAATACAGTGTCCGAGATCAACGATAAGTACGCGGTGTCCGCCATGGCGGTGAACTGCGAGCAGCTCAAGAAGGATGACATCAATAAAATTCTCGAAAATGTCCTCTATGAGTTCCCGATTTCTTCGATGGAATTTTATATGCCGAAATGGGTGGAGATGCTGCCGGAAGACAATCGGATGAAGCAGGAGCTGATTGATAAGGTGCGGGCGCTGATGAAGGATTATAACACGATCCGGAATGTACTCGAAAAACCGGTGGAGCTTGAGAGTGAATACATAAGGCGCTGCAAGACGGATACGGTTTCGCTGTCCGACGGCTGTATCAGGATCACGCTCGATGCAGAGGATTCTTATTACTATGAGATGCTGACGGAGATGGTCGGGGAAAGTATAGCGGATGAATATCAGCTCATTAGTAAGCTTAGAGATTTTGCGGCGATGAAGCATGAGTATGCCAAGGTTCTCGATGCGGTAAACATGGTAAGGATCAAGGGCTATGGAGTGGTCACGCCGGATAAGGACGAAATCGTGCTGGAGAGACCCGAGCTGATCAAGCACGGAAATAAGTTCGGGGTGAAGATCAAGGCATCCAGTCCGTCTATTCATATGATCCGGGCAAACATTGAGACGGAGATTGCGCCGATCGTCGGAACGCAGGAGCAGGCGGAGGATCTGATTACCTATATTAATCAGACGGATGCGCAGAGCGGCATGTGGGATACCAACATCTTCGGAAAGACGGTCGAGCAGCTTGTAAACGACGGAATCGCCGCAAAGGTTGCGGTCATCGGCGAGGAGAGCCAGATGAAGCTGCAGGATACCATGCAGAAGATTGTCAACGACAGCAACGGCGGTATGGTCTGCATCATCATCTGAACGGGTAATATTTATATACAAAGGGCTTTGTCTGCTTCGGCAGGTGGGGCCCTTTTGGCGTGTTGATGTGTAGCTTTAGAAATAAACATGAGCAACAGGTACATACAAAATAGCAATAAAGCATATTTAAGAAAAGTCAAAAATGATTTATAATACATCTATACGGCGAAAAGAAACAACAATATAGAGTACGGAAAATGAGGGGAACAGAGTAATATCCAGTGATGAACATCGGAGGGGAAAATGGAGACTTATGGCATAGGGGAGATCATCAGGGAAGGGCGGATACGGAAAAATCTGTCGCAGGAGGAATTGTGTGAAGGTATTTGTGCCACACCTACCCTGTCAAGAATCGAGAACGGGACACAGAAGCCGTCGTTGAAAATCGAGGAGGCGCTGCTTGAGCGGCTCGGGCATAATACGGAAAATCTGGTTATTTACGCGGATGCGAGAGAGGTTGAAAAGCATCGGCTGGAAAGTGAAATCCAGGCAAGAATCATGCATCATGAGAGGATGGATGATCTGCTGGCGCGATACACGGAGCTTCTGACACCCCGCGGCGCGGAAATGACGCTGGAAAAACAGTTTGTGCAGATGTCGGCTGGCATACAGGCGCTGTATACGCAGGAATGGAGTCTGGAAAAGCTGAAGGATAAATTCATCGAAGCCATCAGATTGACGATACCTGATTATGAGGAGGATGCGTTCACGGCAAGAAAGATGTATACAAATACCGAAATCCAGCTTCTGAATAATCTGGCAATCGTATATGCAAAATCACAGCAGACAGCAAGGGCAGTCGGGCTGCTGCGATTTCTTGTGGAGTATATTGAAAACAGGGAAATGGATGTGGAGACAAAAAATAAAACCTATCCTATGCTGGTTTATAATCTTGTTCTGCTATTGGAAAAGACAAACAGTATGCAGGAGATACTGGAGTATGCGGAAAAGGGAATCGACTACTGCATTAAATATAATCGTCTGAATTGTCTGCCGGATCTCGTTTATTACAGTGGGTTAGCTTATCAGAATTTAAACAAGAAGGAAGATGCCGTCAGGAGATACCAACAGGCGATCAGTCTGCTGGAGCTGACAGGACGGGAGGAATCGGCAGAATATCTTCGGAAGGAGCTTGAATTTTCGTCAAATGCTATGGAATGACTGAAAACGGAACCGTATAATCAGGACAAGGAGATTACTATGATGAGGAAAAAAAACAATTTATCTTTTATGCTAATTCTTCCGCTTATTATAGCGCTGACAGCCTGCGGGAACGGAGAAGGCTCGAAAACGGACAGTGAGACTACTGCTACAGCTTATGACTGGAAGGAAAGCGGATTTGCCTTTAAGGATCAGCAGACGGATTCCCTGCGGTTTGTGACGGATTATAAGGAAACGGAATATCAGGAGCCGAAGGAATTACTTGGAAAAAGTATGTGCATGGTTTCCGGCGATCAGGCCTTTTACACGATGGACAACTTCTATACAAGCGGGGAAACGATCTGTCAGTTCCGCAAAATTGCGCAGGATGGAAGTCTGGAGACGGAGCTGACACTGGATACCGGAATATGGGGAATCGAGAATGGCTCTGTTCTTAAAATGGATCATGCCGGTGCCGGAGAGCTTGTGTTCTTTGTGGGCAGTGAGTATGGGGAAAATGAGCAGGGACAGTGGGAGGCGGGACGTTATTTCGCGGTTTTCACGGATGAACAGTGCCGCCTGTCAAAGCTGCAGGAGCTGACCGAGGTCTTAAGGACGAACGGTATCTGGGAAAGCAGCACGCCGAAATATGGGGGCACGGAGACAGCGTGTGACGGAGACGGTAATTTATATCTGCGGGATGCAGAAATACAGACGATTTTCACGATTAACAGCAGTGGGGAATGTGTCGGGCAATATCACTATCCGGTGAGCGACAGGGAACCCTCCTTCATGCGCTGTGACACGGGAGAACTTCTGTGGGTGCTGGAACAGGACGGAGGGAAGAAATTTGTTCTGCTGTCGGCGGAAAACGGGCAGACAAAGGAGTTTCCGATTCCAGATAAGGCCTACATACAGAAATGGTATGGATTGCGGGGAAATACTGTTTTCTACGCGACGAATGAGGAATTGGTCGGGTGGAATATTGCGGATGGCAGCCGGCAGATTTTGTTCCGGTTTCAGGAATATGAAATCGGAGATCCGGCGGCGACGGCTCTTCTCGGAGCCGGAACGGCGGAGATGAAGCTCCTTGTAACCGGTCAGAAAAAGAGATATGTTCTTGAACTGTCGGAGCAGGAACCGGAAACCTGCGCGAGTCTTTCCTTTGCGAATATCGGCGGCGAGGATTCTTTTCTGAAAGGAAGAATCATCAATTTTTCAAGGGTAGAGCCACTGTATCAGATCGATTATCAGGAGGCATATCGGACGGAGGAGGACAGAAACAGAGCGCTGTTGGAGATGGTTAACGGAGCCGGATCGGACGTGCTCTACATGACGCGCGAGGATGCGGACAGCCTGATAGAGAACGGGGCGGCTGCGTGTCTGGATACGATTCTCTCCGCACAGAACAGAGAGGCTTTGCTTCCGGGAGCCATGGAGATGGGAAGCAGGAACGGTGAATTATATTATCTGCCGTTTTCGGTATATATAAGTACGCTTGTTACCAGCCGGCAGTATTGGACGGAAAATACATGGAAGGAAAGTGATGTATTAAGGCTCTCAGAGGAGCATGAAGAAATCGACGGACTGTTCGTTGATCCCTTTGGTGTAGATGATTACTTTTATAATCTGTATTATCTCGTCGGCATGAATCTGAGAGATTCGCGTTACCTGACAGACGGAGAGGCAGATTTTGACTGTGAGGAGTTTCGGAAGGCGCTTATGGCGGTAAAAGAAAAAACAGGTAATGTTGAGACCGGCAACTCCTTTGCCGATATGGCTGAGAAGCTGAACGATGGGGAAATCCTTGGCGTGAGCAGCGTTGTGTTCGGTATGCGGGAATACGGTACAGTGATTGAAAAAATCGGCGAGAATACCTGTATTGTCGGCTATCCGTCGGAGCAGGGAAAAGGAAATTATCTGATGACAAACGGAGTGCTTGTCGTCAATAAAAATGCGGCAGATAAAGCGGGCGTTGCCGAGCTGATCAATTATCTGTTCGGGCTTGACACGCAGCTCCTTATCAAGGACGCTGTCAGCGTGAGAAAGGATGTTCCTGAAAGGCTGCTGGCGTATGATGAATACCGGAAGCATTATTACCTTGCATACCCCGATGAGACGAGACAGGAGCTGCCGGATCGCTATGACAAGAGTACCTATCTTGACGAATACCTTGCATTTATAGAAAGCGCCGTGCCGCGGCCGACGGAATCCGACAGTCTGTTTGAAATGGTGATGGAGGAGGCGGACAGCTATTTTTCCTCAGGCAAATCATTGGATGAGACAGTGAAGACGATACAGAACCGTGTCCAGCTCTATCTGGACGAACGGAAATAGGAGCGGGCAGTATGAAAAGATGGAGCTGCTTTTTCATGCGTATTATCATCCCCTTTTTGCTCTTTTCCCTTACCGGCTGCGGCGCAGGGAACGGTGCAGAGGATGCTGAAGCGAATGCGGAATCGAATATGCCACAGACATATTACCGGATTCAGGAGACAGCTATTCCTGATCCCAATATGGCATTGACGGACGAACTGACCGGGAATGGCTGGGTCAGGGAACTGGATTTGCAGTTTGCAGGCGGCAGACTATACCGGCTCGCGCAGGCGTGGGGAACGGTTGACGGCATTGAACAGACGACAGGCTATTATCTTCAGATTCTGGAAGAACCTTATTCAGCATGGGAAATTAGCTCTATTCCTTCCATTGTGTGGGATGATACGTTGGAATACGAGGGCTGGCAGTATCAGCCGGAGAAAATTGCGGCGGTAACAGAGGATGAAGTCTATCTTGTTGTACAGAAGATAGAGATGACGGGCGGGCAGTTCCAGCAGGTGCCGTATCTCGGGAGTCTAAGACTTTGGCGGAACGAAGAGACGGGGAAACCGGAAGGAACGCTGCTTGGTGTTTTGCCGGACGAGGTGAGGGAGGAAAATCTGTACCGCTCCCGGGAGGGCATATGGTACAGCTACAGAACATCCGGCTCTAAGATCACAGTATTGGATGAAATGCTGCAGGTGAAGGAAGGCAGGCGTGTTGACGGAAAGATTGACGGGCTGCTGGATGGTACCGAAGGTGACGGCATCTTATGGTATGGAAGCCGGGAGGACAGCTTTGGCATATGGACGACCGATAACACTGCGGCCTTTTCGGGAGTAATCCAGAATACCGACTCTTATTATCTTGTGACGGAGAGCGGAAACGGCAGCTTCTATGGGGCGGATATCAAGGGTATCTGGAAAGCGGCGGCTGATACAGAGCCGGAGCTGATATGCAGCTTTTTTGAGAATGGTTATATCTTAGATGAGGTGCAGGCGATACGGGTATTGGATGAAAACAGGATGGAATTACTGGTTCGGCTGGACGGTTCGGAGGTGCTTCTACGCATGGAGAAGCAGGAGGGCGTGCAGGCGGAGAAAGAGGAGATCGTGCTGGCGTTGGGCGACGAAAATCCTCTGCTGATGGACTATGTGTCGAAATTTAACCGTAGAAATGAGAACTACCGGGTGACGGTAAGGCTGCAGGAAGCGAATGAAACAGGACAGGAGTTCATAGACAGGCTTCAGATGGAGCTTGCCGCCGGCAGGGGGGCTGATCTGCTGATGAATGGGCAGATTGATGCGACAGCTATGGCAAGGAACGGTTATTTGCAGGAACTGACGGACATCCTTGACGATGAGGACGGACTCTGGACAGCAGCCATGGAATGCGGAAGGATCGACGGCGTGACCTATGGGATTCCGTATGCAGGACAATTATTTTTTGCGACCTATTCGGAGAAACTGACAGGTGGCAGGGAGAATTGGACGATCCGAGAGTTTATGCGGGCGGTTGAGGCATCGGATGCCGAAATCCTGCAATACGGCTTCAGTGGAGCGGACATTGTATTTTATTACGGCTTGCTGGATAATGACAATGCGGAGCTGATCGACTGGGAGAATGGAGAAAGTCATTTGACGGAGGATTTGTTCCTTGAGATTCTTGGGTTTGCATCCCGGTATGCCGACAGAGGACAGATTCCGCAGGAGGATGTCGGAGAGGCGCTCAAAGAGGGGCGGATCGCCGCAGAGGGCAGCGTCTGTCTGGAGTTATCCGAATTGAATTATCGGGAGGCGTGCTTTGAGGGAGAACCGGCAAATATCGGGTTCCCAAGGTCGGAGGGAAACGGAATTTACGTTACACCGAATATGCTTTATGTCAATGCCGGATCCGAGGTGAAGGACGGTGCATACGAATTTCTGAGGTTCCTTGTGTCAGAGGAAGGGCAAAGGCGCTATGTGGAGCGGAACAGGGCAGGAGACAGCGCCTCCCTGATGCCGGTCAGGCTGGAGCTTCTGGAGGAGATGACTGCACTGGAAATGAGGAAGGCGGGGGAGACCACGGCGCGGAGCGCCACCGGAGTCCTCTTTGCGAAGGACGGCTTCACACAGGCACAGAAGGAGCGCTTTGACCGGCTGCTGGAAAGGGCGGAGCCGGGCGACTGGTATGCGGCAGAAATAATGTCCATTGTGTACGAAGAACTGGAGCCGTATTTTGCGGGACAGCGAACCGCTGCGGAGGCGGCTGCAAATTTGGACAACCGCGTCCAACTTTATATGGATGAGCGTAAATAGAGATGGAATGCAAAGCAACGATTTCGTCAGGGAATCGTTGCTTTTTTTCTGCCTATTCTGTATAATGAAGGGTGTTCTGTGCGAAAGGAGTGCGGCGGATGAGTAAAGTGTATGACAAACTTTTAAAGTGTTACGAATGTGTCAGGGAAAAGACGGATTTTGTGCCTGAGGTTGCCATTGTGCTGGGCTCGGGACTCGGGGATTATGCGGAGAGCATCCGGGTGGAGAGCGAGCTGCCCTACAGCGAGATAGAGGGTTTTCCGGTATCTACCGTACCCGGACACGCGGGGAAATTCATTTTCGGCTATCTTGAGGATATTCCGGTGGTGTGCATGAAGGGCAGGGTACATTATTACGAAGGTTATCCGATCAGTGATGTGGTGCTTCCGGTGAGGCTGATGAAGCTGATGGGGGCTAAGATTTTGTTCCTGACGAACGCGGCGGGAGGCGTCAATACATCCTTCCATGCGGGAGACCTGATGCTGATAAAGGATCAGATTTCGGTGTTTGCACCGAATCCGCTGATCGGGGAGAATATAGAGGAGCTTGGCGTCCGCTTCCCGGATATGAGCCATGTGTATGATGAGGAGCTGCAGCAGGCGATCAGGCGCGCAGCGAAGGACAACGGCATTTTCCTGCAGGAGGGCGTGTATACGCAGCTCACGGGGCCGTCATTCGAGTCTCCGGCGGAGATTCGTATGCTTCGCACCCTCGGCTGTGATGCGGTCGGCATGAGCACGGTCGTCGAGGCGATCGCGGCGAATCATATGGGAATGAAGATTTGCGGGATATCCTGTATCTGCAATCTTGCGGCGGGCATGACGGCAAAGCCGTTAAATCATGAAGAGGTACAGGAGGCGGCGGACAAGGCAGCGCCAAACTTTAAGAAGCTGGTGACGGAGTCAGTGAAGGGGATGCTGCGGTCATGACGGGGAAAAGAGATTGGAGCGCGCTGATCAGCGAGGCGCTGGAGGCGCGGAAGAATGCTTATGTGCCGTATTCCCATTATACAGTCGGTGCGGCGCTGCTCTGTGAGGACGGAGAGGTTATCCGCGGCTGCAATATTGAGAATGCAACCTATGGTGCGACGAACTGCGCGGAGCGGACAGCATTTTTTAATGCGGTGAGCAGAGGAAAGAGAGAATTTACCGCCCTTGCCATCACGGGCGGCATGGAGGGCGCAGAGCCGACGGATTATGCCTATCCCTGCGGCATTTGCAGGCAGGTCATAAAAGAATTCTGTGCGGATGACTTTTTCATTATCGTGGCGAAGAGCAGGACGGAATACGAGGAATATCGTCTGTACGAGCTCTTGCCGCATGGATTTGGAGGTGAATCGATCAGATGAATATCAGGCTTTATCACGCAAAGATTCTGACGATGGAGAAGAACCGACAGGTTTTCGACGGAGAGATCTGGATCAAGAATGAAAAGATCGTCTGCATCGTGGAACAGGGAGAATTACAGAGCGAGTGGAGCAGCGGCTTCCCGAAGATCAAGTGGGATGTGGAGCTGGACTGCAAGGGAAATCTTCTGATGCCCGGCTTCAAGGATGCACATACCCATTCTGCCATGACGTTTCTGCGCTCCTATGCGGATGATGTGCCGCTGCAGAAATGGCTGCAGGAAAAGGTATTTCCGATGGAGGCGAAGCTCACCGGCGAAGATATTTATGAGCTGACAAAGCTGGCGATTCTGGAATACCTGACCAGCGGCATCACATCCATATTCGAGATGTATCTGACACCGGACACAATCGCGGAGGCATGTATCGACATGGGGATGCGCTGCGTCCTGACAAGCGGGCTGAATAATTTCACCTCCTCGATTGAGGAGGTGGAGGAGCAGTATTTAAGATGGAACAAGAAGGATCCGCTGATCAGTTATCAGCTGGGATTTCACGCGGAATATACCTGTTCCAAGGATCTGATTTACCGGCTCTCCCAGCTTGCGCATAAGTACCGGGCACCGGTGTACACACATCTTGCCGAGACAAAGCAGGAGGTGGAGGCATGCAAGGAGAGATACGGCATGACTCCGGCGATGTTCCTCGATATGATGGGGATTTTTGAGTTCGGCGGGGGCGGGTATCACTGTGTGCATATGACGGACGGCGATATGGAGGTGTTCCGCAGACGCAGGCTCTCCGTAATCACAAATCCGGCATCCAACATGAAGCTGGCAAGCGGCATTGCGCCGGTTGCAGAGTTTGACAGGAGAAAGATTCCCGTTGCAATCGGCACGGACGGCCCGGCGAGCAATAACTGTCTTGACATGTTCCGTGAGATGTTCCTTGTGACGGGGCTGAGCAAGCTGCGCGAGGAGGATTCTGCGAGCATGGATGCGCTGAAGGTATTGCAGATGGCTACGGTGAACGGTGCAAAGGCGATGCGGCTGCCGAAAGCGGATGTATTGGCGAAGGGAAAGCTCGCCGATCTGATTCTGATCGATCTGCACCAGCCCAACATGCAGCCAATCCATAATATCCCGAAAAATCTGGTCTACAGCGGAAGCAAGTCGAATGTGCTTATGACCATGATAAACGGAAAGATCCTCTATCGGGAGGGAGAGTTCAATGTCGGCGAGAGCGTCGATGAAATCTATGAAAGATGTAATAAGATTGTTAAGCGTATCCTTAACGCTTAACATATTCGCGAGAGCGAAGCTTCTCTAATCATTTTAAAATACATAGGAGGGAGATTAGAAAAACATGTTAGAGAAATTATTTAAACTTAAGGAGAACAAGACGACGGCAAAGACGGAAGTGATTGCTGGTCTGACCACGTTCATGACAATGGCGTACATCATTGCCCTGAACCCGAATCTGCTGACGGGCTTCGGCGCAGAAGGGAAGGAGCTCTGGAACGGAGTTTTCCTTGCAACCTGTATTGCATCCGCAATCGGTATTTTTGTGATGGCATTCGTTGCCAACAAACCCTTTGCAATGGCGCCCGGCATGGGACTGAACAGCTTCTTTGCCGTCGTTGTCGCAAACATCGTCGGACTGACGGGCATGACTTATCTTGAGTCATTCCAGGCAGCGCTCTGCATCATCCTGATCGAGGGTATCATCTTCCTGATCCTTTCCGTGCTGAATGTGCGTGAGAAGATCGTGGATGCGATTCCGCTCGGTGTCCGCCACGGCATTGCGCCTGCAATCGGCCTGATGCTTCTGAACATCGGACTTGGCTCCAATGCAGGAATCTATTCCGAAAACGGCGGGCCGTTCTATGCGATGAGAGATTTCTTCGGCGCACTGACACCCAGTCTTGCGAAGGAAAAAATGGGAAGCGGCTATACCGCTATGGTATTGAGCGTTGTCACAATGTTTATCGGACTGTTTGTCATCATTATCCTTGCGCAGAAGGGTGTGAAGGCGGCGGTGCTTCTCGGAATGCTCGTGGCAAGCATCATCAACTGGGCAGGACAGGCAATCTTCCTTGGCACAAACCCGTTTGCATCTCTGACGACAGCATCCTTTATTCCGCCCTTCGGAGATATGGCGGCAACGACGCTCTTCAAGTTTAATTTTGCCGGCTTTGCCAAGATCGGCTGGTTTACCGTGACCACGTTGGTTGTCACCTTCTGTATCATCGATATGTTCGATACGATCGGAACCCTTGTCGGCACAGCAAGCCGTGCGGGCATGCTGGACAAGGACGGAAAGATGCCGCAGATGAAGGAGGCGCTGCTCGCAGATGCAGTCGGCACCATTGCCGGCGCGGCAAGCGGAACCTCTACGGTAACTACCTTTGTAGAGTCAGCTTCCGGCGTGGAGGCGGGCGGACGTACCGGTCTGACAGCGTTTACCACAGGTATCGCGTTCCTTGCCTGCATCTTCCTGGCACCGGTTGCAGCAATCATCCCGGCAGCGGCAACCTCTTCCGCACTGATCTACGTTGGTATTCTGATGCTTACCGGTCTGAAGAATGTCGATTTCGGTGACATTACCCAGTCCGCACCGGTAGCACTCATGCTGATCGCTATGCCGATCTCCGGTTCCATCGGACATGCCATCGGTATCGGACTGATTGTTTATACTGTCATCAAGCTGTTCACCGGAAAGGCAAAGGACGTTTCTGTGCTGACCTACATCCTTTCCCTGATTTTCCTTGTGAAGTTTTTCCTTGTGGCATAAAAGTATCTGACAGCAGACCGGCATCAGAGCCGGGTATGCGGAATAAGAGAAAAGCAGAATGGAGTGGTGGGCTGTTTGACAGAGCAGCCCACCGAAATTTATAGATGGAATATTTGATTATGGTCGCTGCGCTTGTCGCTTTCGCAATTATGATCTTTGCGTTGGAAGGCGGCAGGGCAAAAAAGGCGGAAAAGCAATTTGTCGACAAACTGCGGGAGGGGTATCTGAAGCTCGCGGATAAGAAATATGCGCTGGAGCGCTACGAAAAGATAAAAAGCTATTATCTGCGCCATGAAAAGGATGGGCAGATTGACGATATTACATGGAATGATCTCGGAATGGATGAGATCTTTAAGAGAATGAACTATACTTTGTCCGCATCGGGAGAAGAATATCTGTATTATAAGCTGCGGACATTATATCAGAACAGAGAAGAGCTGGAGCATTTTGAAAAGGTAGTCAATGCCTTCGGCACGCACCAGAACGAGCGGGTGCGCTTTCAGTTCCGGATGAATAAATTGGGATACACGGGAAAATATTCTCTTTATGACTATATAGATAATCTGGATTACCTCGGTGAGAGAAGCAACCTGAAAAATTATATCTGCGATCTGCTTTTTCTGCCGCTGATCGCAATGCTCTGGTTTAAGTTCCAGATCGGCATTGTAGGGCTTGTCGTGCTGATGATCTACAACATTGTTACCTATTTTAAGGAAAAGAATGAGATTGATCCCTACATTACCAGCTTTGCCTATGTCATACGGCTGTTATCGGTCTGTGATGAGGTGGAAAAGCTGAAGCTCGAGGGCTGTGAGGCGGAGCTGGAGAGCATCCGGCTCCACAAGCGGAACATGCAGGCGCTGAGAAGAAATTCCTTCTGGGTCATGAGCGCGGGGAACAGCCGTGCAGGAGCGGCATCCGGCGATATTATCGGCGTATTCATGGACTATATCAGGATGGTTTTTCATGCGGATCTGATCAAGTTTAACCGTATGCTGAGCGTGCTGCGCGGACACATAGAGGATGTGGACGCCCTGATCTCGACCGTTGGTTATCTTGAGACGGCGGTGTCGGTATGGATATTCCGGCAGTCCCTCGAGAACGGCTGGTGTCTCCCGGAGTTTATCGGGGAGGAGAGCGTCAGCCTGAGAGAAGCATACCATCCGCTGCTGGAGAAGCCCGTAAAGAATACCATTGTTTCAGACAGGGGTGTTCTTCTCACCGGCTCGAACGCCTCCGGTAAGTCCACCTTTCTGAAGACGGTGGCGATCAATGCGATCCTCGCGCAGACGATTCATACCTGCACGGCGGACGAGTACCGCGCTCCGTTCTTTTATGTCTATTCCTCCATGGCGCTGCGGGACGACATCGGCAGCGGGGAGAGCTATTATATCGTCGAGATCAAGGCACTGAAGCGCATTCTTGATGCAGCTGCGTCCGGGAAAAAGCCAGTGCTCTGCTTTGTCGACGAGGTGCTCCGCGGAACAAATACGGTGGAGAGGATCGCCGCTTCCACGCAGATCCTGAAATCACTGGGGAGAGCCGGGATTTTCTGCTTCGCCGCAACGCATGATATTGAGCTCACAGAGCTGCTTCGGAAGTATTATGACAACTATCACTTTGAGGAAGATGTCAGGGATGGAGACATCAGCTTTAATTACAGGCTGCAGCAGGGGAAGGCAACAACGCGGAATGCGATAAAGCTGCTGGAGCTGATGGGCTATGACCGGAGTATTATCGAACAGGCGTCAGGACAGGCGGAAGCCTTTCTGGAGACCGGGAAGTGGAGCCTGCCAGCGGATGTCTGACGACAGACCGGAAGGTGGAGTCTGCTGCTTGACTGGAAGCGGCGGGGTTGGTATACTTGAGGTAACGCAAATTCATTGAAAACAGGAGAGATATAAGCGATGAATAATTTCGTGGAATTTGGAAGAATGTTTCTGTCATACGGGGTACTGCTGCTGATTATTGTTGCTGTCTGTGCGGTTGCCTGCTTCATCGGAATTACACTGGCGAAGAAAAAGAACGCAAAGAATGAGCTGGAGACGACCGACCATAAGGAAGCGTAGGAAGGTGTAAAGACAGCGGAATCGGAGGGCGGGATATGGCAAAGTCGGCGCGACAGAAACTGAAATTGCTGTATATCATAAAGCTTCTGACGGAAAACACAGACGAAAATCATCCGGCGAGTACGGCGGACATTATTGCCTATCTGGATGCCAACGGCATACATTCCGAGAGGAAGAGCATTTATGACGATATAGAAAAGCTCTGTGATTTTGGCTACGATATTGTACAGGTGCACAGCCGGCTCGGAGGCGGCTATTATATGGCGAGCCGGGAGTTTGAGCTTGCCGAGCTGAAGCTGCTTGTGGATGCGGTGCAGTCCTCGCGTTTTATCACGTCGCGGAAGTCGAGAAGCCTGATTAAGAAGCTGGAGCTGCTGGCGGGAAAACAGGATGCCGGAAAGCTGCAGAGACAGGTTTATGTCGCCGGACGTATTAAGACAGAGAACGAGAGCATTTATTATAATATCGATAACATCCACAGGGCGATTCAGGAGAACCGTCAGATCAGCTTTCAGTACCTTGACTGGAATCTGAATAAGGAGCTTGTGCCCCGCGTGGGCGGGAAAAGGAAGGTCAGCCCGTGGGCATTGATCTGGCGCGAGGAGAACTACTATCTTGCCGCCTATGACAGCGTGGACGGCATTATGAAGCATTACCGCGTGGATAAGATGGGACATGTCGATGTCCTGAAGGACGAGCGGGAGGGGCTGGAGCAGTTTGAAATGGTGGATCCTGCAGTCTATACGAACCTGACCTTCGGCATGTTCAGCGGCGATGAGGAGACGGTGACGCTGCAGTTCCCGAACCGGCTGATTGGTGTCGTTCTCGACCGCTTTGGCAGGGAGGCGGACATCCGGCCGATGACGGATCGCGTGTTCCGCATCCGTGTGAGGGTTGCTGTCAGCGGGCAGTTTTTCGGCTGGCTTGCCGGTATAGGCAGAGAGGCTGTGATTGTCAGCCCGGCTGCCGTGAAGGAGCAGTATCAGGGCTGGTTGACCGATATTGTGAAAACGATGCAGCTGACGGACGGGCTTCCCGGATAAAGAGGAGCTGAATTTATTCTAAATCAAGGCTCCTTTTTTTGTGTAATTTTTTAGGGCTGTGTTCGTTGACAAGCAGTGGATTCTTTCTTATACTGTTATATGATGGGTACAATATATAGGGATCAGAAAAGAGATACCACCTATATTTAGTTAAGAGTTTGTTTTGACAAACCATGTAAAGCAGCAGAGGATACGGAGGGGAATGGATTCTATGAGCAGTAATTTTGATCAGGCAACCACAGACAGCGCTGATTACGGTCAGGAATTTAAGCCGGTAAAATGTGTATATGTGATAAAAAAGGACGGCAGCAAGGAAGCCTTCAATGTCCAGAAGGTCATCAATGCGGTCGGCAAGAGTGCATACAGGGCGCTGACGAAGTTCACCAAGGTAGAGGAGGAGCACATCTGTCAGTATGTGATCGACAAGGTGAATGAGCTGGAGTCTGACGAGATACCGATTCCTATTATGCATAATATTGTAGAGAGCGCGCTGGAGCAGGTGAAGCCTGTTGTGGCGAAGAGCTACCGGGATTACAGAAACTATAAGCAGGACTTTGTCCGTATGCTGGATGATGTCTACAAGAAGAGTCAGTCGATCATGTACATCGGGGACAAGGAGAATGCCAACACGGATTCGGCGCTTGTTGCAACGAAGAGAAGTCTGATTTTCAACCAGCTTAACAAGGAGCTTTACCAGAAGTTCTTTATGACGACAGAGGAGATTCAGGCATGTCGTGACGGGTATATTTATGTACATGATATGTCTGCGAGAAGGGATACGATGAACTGTTGTCTGTTCGATGTCCAGAATGTCCTGAGCGGCGGCTTTGAGATGGGAAATGTCTGGTACAACGAGCCGAAGTCACTGGATGTTGCCTTCGATGTCATCGGCGACATCGTTTTAAGCGCGGCAAGCCAGCAGTACGGCGGCTTCACGGTGCCGAGCGTGGATCTGATTCTGGAGCCTTATGCGGAGAAGTCTTATCACAAATACATCGAGAAATACCTTCGTCTGGGAATCGATAAGGATACAGCGGAGGCAGAGGCTTACGCGGATGTCGTGCGCGAATATGAGCAGGGCTTCCAAGGTTGGGAGTACAAGTTTAACACTGTGGGAAGCAGCCGCGGTGACTATCCGTTCATTACAGTGACGGCGGGTACGGGAACCGGACGGTTTGCAAAGCTTGCGACAATCACGATGCTGAATGTGAGAAGAAGAGGTCAGGGAAAGAAGGACTGCAAGAAGCCGGTTCTGTTCCCGAAGATTGTTTTCCTGTATGACGAGAACCTTCACGGACCCGGAAAGCCGCTTGAGGATGTGTTTGAAGCCGGCGTGGAATGCTCTGCGAAGACCATGTATCCCGACTGGCTGAGTCTCACGGGAAAGGGCTATGTTGCGAGCATGTACAAGCAGTATGGCAGGATCGTTTCGCCCATGGGCTGCCGTGCGTTCCTGTCGCCGTGGTATGAGAGGGGCGGCATGCATCCGGCGGATGACAAGGATATGCCGGTATTTGTCGGACGCTTTAACATCGGAGCGGTTTCGCTCCATCTGCCGATGATCCTTGCGAAGGCGCGCAAGGAGAGCAGGGATTTTTACGAGGTACTGGACTATTATCTGAATCTGATCCGTCAGCTCCATATCCGCACCTACGCCTACCTTGGGGAGATGCGGGCATCGACAAACCCTCTGGCTTACTGCGAGGGCGGCTTCCTCGGCGGACATTTGCAGCTGCATGACAAGATCAAGCCGTTGCTGAAGTCAGCTACAGCCAGCTTCGGCATCACTGCCCTGAATGAGCTGCAGGAGCTTTACAACGGAAAATCGCTGGTGGAGGACGGACAGTTTGCACTGGATGTCATGGAATACATCAATACCAGAGTCAACGAGTTTAAGGAGGCGGACGGCAATCTTTATGCTATTTACGGAACACCTGCGGAGAATCTCTGCGGTGTACAGGTAAAGCAGTTCCGCAAGAAATATGGTATCGTGGAGGGCGTGTCCGACAGAGAGTATGTCAGCAACAGCTTCCACTGCCATGTCGCCGAGGATATTACGCCGATCGAGAAGCAGGACAAGGAGGATCGGTTCTGGAATCTCTGCAACGGCGGCAAAATCCAGTATGTGAAATATCCGATCGACTATAATATGGAGGCGATTAAGACGCTGATCCACCGGGCGATGGATATGGGCTTCTATGAGGGAGTGAATCTTTCACTGGCATACTGTGATGACTGCGGGCATCAGGAGCTCGAGATGGATGTCTGCCCGAAGTGCGGCAGCCGCAATCTGACAAAGATCGACCGGATGAACGGTTATCTGTCCTATTCCCGCGTGCATGGGGATACCAGACTGAATGACGCCAAGATGGCGGAGATTGCGGAAAGGAAAAGTATGTAAATCATGAGATACCATAATATAACAAAGGATGATATGCGGAACGGTGACGGACTGCGGGTTGTGCTATGGGTCGCCGGCTGCAATCACTGCTGTAAGAACTGCCAGAATCCCATCACCTGGGATCCGGACGGCGGACTTGCGTTTGACGAGGATGCAAAGACAGAAATTTTTGAACAGCTGGATAAGAGCTATATTTCAGGAATTACCTTCTCGGGCGGCGATCCCCTGCACCCGGCGAACCGGCTGGGCGTGCGGGAGCTGATGGAGGAGATCAAGGGTAAATACCCGAATAAAACAATCTGGCTGTACACCGGGGATTCGTGGGAGGATATTTTATATTATCCGATGATGAAATATGTGGATGTCCTTGTGGACGGCGAGTTTCATGAGCAGGAGAAGGACGTAAAGCTGCTCTGGAAGGGCAGTGCGAACCAGCGGGTGATCGATGTACAGAGGACACTTGCACAGCCGGATCCGACCATTCCCGTGCTGCACTGCGGGGATTATGCCGATTCCTATGAGATGACGAAGAAGCCGGAGAACATCTGCGGCTGCTGCGACTGAGAATTACTCAGGCCCGAAGAACAGGAGTAAATGAGAATATGAAGAAGATAGCACAGTTTTTCAAGGTCAGCCCTGAAAACTTTATGAATGCGATGCGGGAAGAATTTCCGCAGTATACAGAAGAAGACATTCGGGATATGTACGAGTCGCTTGTGTTGCCGAGGCGTGCGACACGCGGCAGTGCCGGATATGATTTCCACGCGCCGTTTTCGTTTTCACTGCCGCCTGCGGCGACGATCAAGATTCCGACAGGAATCCGGGTGAAAATGGAGGAGGACTGGGTGTTGAAGATTTATCCGAGAAGCGGTCTTGGTTTCAAGTACCGTCTCCAGATGAACAACACTGTCGGTATCATCGACAGTGACTATTTTTATTCGGACAACGAAGGACATATTTTTATCAAGATGACGAACGCTTCCAACGAGGGAAGGACCGTGGATGTTCCGCAGGGAACGGGCTTTGCGCAGGGAATCTTTCTGGAATACGGAATCACGGTGGATGATGATGCGGACGGCATCCGTAACGGTGGTTTCGGAAGCACGACAAAGGTATAAGCGGTTCCTCTTCCGGCAATACTATTACAGCTTATAAAGGCTGTGACAGAATGCCGGAAGGGGAATTTTATTTTGAAGAGAGAATGTATTTCTGGAAAATTACAGCAGGATATGCAGTATCTGGATCGGCTGCTGGATGTTGACAATAATTTTGATGTGATCCACAGAGTCATTGTCATTGGCGGCAAAGAGGCGTGTATGTACCTTGTAGACGGCTTCTGTAAGGATGAGCTTCTGCAGAAGCTGCTGCAGTATCTCATGGACCGAAAGCCTGAGGATATGCCGGAGGAGATGGATGGGATATCCAGACAGTTTACGCCGTACGTTGAGGTCGAGGTCGAGGAGGATATGGGGAAGCTGGCCGATGCACTGCTTTCCGGCATGTTTATCCTGCTGATAGACGGTTACCGGAAGGCTTTGCTCATCGATTCGAGAACCTATCCGGCGAGAGGTGTCGAGGAGCCGGAAAAGGATAAGGTGCTGAGAGGCTCCAAGGATGGCTTTGTCGAGACGGTGGTCTTCAATACGGCGCTGATCCGCCGCAGAATCCGCAGCGTGGATCTCCACATGGAGATGATGCGTGCGGGAAAAAGTTCCAAGACGGATATTGTACTCTGCTATATGAAGGATCGCGTGGATGACAGATTTCTTAAGGAGATCCGGCGGAAAATCAGGGAGATCAATGTGGACTCCCTCACGATGAATCAGGAATCCCTTGCGGAGTGTCTCTACCAGAAAAAATGGTATAATCCTTTTCCGAAGTTTAAATACACGGAGCGCCCGGACACGGCGGCGGCACAGGTGCTGGAGGGCAACATCGTCATTCTGGTCGATAATTCACCGTCTGCGATGATTCTGCCGACCTCAATCTTTGATGTCATAGAGGAGGCAGACGACTATTATTTTCCACCGATCACGGGAACCTATCTGCGGCTGACAAGACTGCTGATTACACTATTTACTTATTTTATGACGCCGACCTTCCTGCTGATGATGAATCATGTGGACTGGGTGCCGGAGAGCTTTTCCTTTGTGCTTCTGCGGGAGGAGCCGAACATTCCGTTGATCTGGCAATTTCTGATCCTCGAGGTGGCGATTGATGGGTTGAAACTCGCAGCAGTGAATACGCCGAATATGCTGAGTACGCCGCTTAGTGTTCTGGCTGCGCTGGTGCTGGGAGAATTTTCGGTGAACAGCGGCTGGTTCAACGCGGAGGTCATGCTCTATATGGCGTTTGTGGCGATAGCGAATTACACGCAGGCGAATTATGAGCTTGGCTATGCACTGAAATTTCTGCGCATCCTGAATCTTCTGTTTACGGAGTGGTTCGGGCTGTGGGGTTATATCGGCGGTGTTGTGGTTGCGGTTCTCGCGCTGTGCACGAACCGGACGGTTGCCGGTGGAAGTTACATTTATCCGCTTATTCCATTCGACTGGAAAAACCTGAAAAACCGTGTGATACGCAGGCGGCTTCCGGGGGCGTTGAAGAAATAAGGTTACTGTTCACAGTCCATATTCCGCGAAGTCGAAATTGCATGAAATGCAATTTTGCGAGACTTGCAGGCGCTGTGCATCGCGAAGCGTGTTGCTGTGAACGGAGTGAACAGTAACGAAATAAGTGTGACATTTTGTATTATTTGAAATAAGGTTTGTAAAATGGTTTATTGGATGATATAATGTGGTTTGGAAAACCACGAAGCAGGAGCCGGCAGTGGAGAGAGCGTATGCATCTGCCCCGTCGGACGGACTCTGCATTTTAAATATAGGAATAATGGAGGTGCTGTATCATGTTTATGCTTGTAACGGACAATACCGCAGATCTGCCGCTGGAATATCTGCAGGAGCACAATGTCGGGCTGATGTCGCTCAGCTACATCCTTGACGGTGTGGTATATGGAAAGGATAAGGAACTGGATTGTAAGGAATTTTACGGACTGATGCGCAGCGGCAAGATGCCGACGACTTCCCAGATCAATCCCGATGAGGCGAAGGAGTTCTTCGAGAAGAGCATTCTTGAGAACAAGGAGATTCTGTATATTGCATTCTCCTCAGGTCTGAGCGGAACCTACAACAGCGGAAGGATTGCGGCGGAAGAGATCATGGAGGAGCATCCTGATGTCAGGATTGTTGTCGTGGACAGTCTCTGTGCGTCCATGGGAGAGGGTCTTCTTGTACATAAGGCGATCCGGCTGCGCGACGAGGGAAAGAGCCTTGACGAGGCGGCTGAATGGCTGGAGCAGCATAAGAAAAATGTTGTTCATGCGTTTACGGTGGATGATCTGTTCCATCTCCATCGGGGTGGGCGTGTCAGCAAGACGGCGGCATTGCTCGGAACGCTTGCGGCGATCAAGCCTAAAATGCATGTGGACGACGAGGGCCATCTGACGCTGATCGGCAAGGTCAGAGGAAGAAAGAAGTCCCTGATTTCGCTGGTTGACTACATGGAAGAGAAGATGGGCTCATGGATGCAGGAGAATAAGGACGATTATATTTTTATCAGCCACGGAGACACGCTGGAGGATGCAGAGTTTGTAAGGGATCAGATCAAGGAGCGCTTCGGCATGGAGCACTTTATGATCAATTATGTCGGACCTACGATCGGCGCACATTCCGGTCCGGGTACGATTGCATTGTTCTTCATGGGCGAGGAGAGATAAGTCGGAAAATTAAAAGATTTTGCTTGAGGAATGACGGGAGCAGTCCCGTCATTTTTTGCGTTTTTATTTGATTTTACTGCATGGTATGATATAATTTTACACGAGAGAAATTCATAACTTACAGGGAAAACCTCATGTGAAGGAGGAGAAAGGCATGCTTGACTTCATTCAGCAGACAGATTGGACGATTCTGCACGGAATCCAGAATTCATTGAGGTGCGGCTTCATGGATTTCATATTACCGAAGATTACGACTCTGGGAAACGGGGGAGCAATCTGGATCACTCTGGCGGTCTGTCTGATGATTTCCCGTAAATACCGCAGATATGGTTTTGTGATGATCAGCGCACTGGCAGTCGGGGCTTTGATCGGAAATATTTGCTTAAAACCTTTGGTGGCGAGGGCGCGTCCCTGCTGGATCGAGAGTGTCAGCCTGTTAATCCGGAATCCTAAGGACTATTCCTTTCCGTCCGGACATACCTTGTCCTCTGTGATCGGTGCGGTTGTGCTGACTGCCGCCGACCGGAAATTTGGCTGGTTTGCAATTCCGTTGGCGGTGCTGATTGCCTTTTCCAGACTCTACCTCTATGTGCATTTTCCGTCCGACGTATTTACGGCGGCGGTCATGGGGGTAATCATCGGTCTGGCGATGGTTATGCTGGCAAAAAAGGTTCTCTTTCCGAAGTGGGAGAGGGTTGGAAGATAAGGAGGTAAACTGAGGAAATGATTCATCGATAATTTGATTTAGGTAAAACACATATTTTTTGTCCCTGTGTTGAGCAGGCTTTTTTGTGTATGCTTAAATTAGATTATCGCATGAAGCATTTCCTTTTTATTTTTATCTCTCGGATAATAATAGAAAGGTGTAATTTTGCGAGTCTGTTTTGCGTATGCGAAACAGGCTTGTTTGCGTTTGGGGTATTAGGAAGATGGACAAAAGGAGGCGCTATTTTATGCTACAGATAAAGAAATTAAATATGATTCATAAAAAGGATCTGCGAACGATTCTGGACGATTTTAATCTGGTTTTGAATGATGGTGACAAGGCGGTAATTATAGGTGAAGAAGGTAATGGAAAATCTACATTAATGAAATGGATTTATGATCCGGCGCTGATAGAGGATTATGTGGAGGCAAACGGCGAGAGGGTGAGCGGTAATGAGCGCATGGGTTATTTGCCGCAGGAATTGCCGGATTGTGAAAAGGACAAGACATTATATGAATATTTTTCAGAGGAAAATCTTTTCTGGAACCAGACGCCTAAGGAGCTGGCAATGTTAGCCAGAAAATTTGGAATGAAGGAGGATGTTTTTTACAGTGGTCAGAGGATGAAGGAGCTTTCCGGAGGAGAGAGGGTGAAGGTGCAGCTTATGAGGCTGCTTATGCAGGATGTCTCGATTCTCCTGCTGGATGAGCCGTCGAACGATATTGATATAACGACGCTTGAAATACTGGAGAGAATGATAAATGACTGGGAACACATTGTTGTCTATATTTCACACGACGAGACTCTGATAGAGAATACCGCTAATATGGTGATTCATATTGAACAAATTGCAAGGAAGACAAAATCCCGATATACGGTTTCCGGACTTTCCTATCGTGACTATGTGGGGGAACGGATGCATCAGTTTGAGCGGCAGGAGCAAAAGGCGCTGACTGACCGGAAGGAAAAGAAAATACGCGATGAAAAGTACAGAAGAGTGTATCAGAAAGTACACAATGCGTTGGAAAGCTGTTCAAGACAGTCACCCGGAGAAGCTAAAAATTTAAAGGATAAAATGCATACTGTCAAAGCCATGGAACGGAGATTTGAAAAGTCGGATGAGAATATGACGGAAATGCCTGAGCAGGAGGAGGCGATCTTCTTTAAGCTGGGGGATGACAGATCGGGTATCCCTGCTGGGAAGACTGTCATTGAGTACCGGCTTCCGAGGCTGGAGAGCCCGGATGGAGAGAGGATACTTTCCGAGAATATTTCGTTGAAAATAAGGGGAACGGAAAAGGTATGCATTGTCGGACCAAACGGAATCGGTAAAACGACGCTGTTAAGAAAGATAGCAACGGAATTATTGAACCGGACGGATATTCGTGTTGAGTATATGCCCCAGAATTACGAGGAGCTGCTTGATCTTGACGTGACACCGGTTGAGTATCTGGATCATACAGGGGATAAACAGGAAAGAACGAAAATCAGAACCTATCTGGGTTCCCTAAAATACACTGCGGATGAAATGAATCATCCGATACGCGAATTGTCGGGAGGGCAGAAGGCAAAGGTTTTACTTTTGAAAATGAGTCTGAGCGGCGCTAATGTTTTGGTTTTAGATGAGCCGACGCGTAATTTCTCGGCACTTTCGGGACCTGTCATAAGGAAAATGCTCCGAGAGTTCCCCGGAGCGATTATCAGTATCTCCCATGACAGGAAATATATCAGAGAGGTTTGCGACAAGGAGTACTTGCTGGGAAGAGACGGACTTACTGAGGTTTAGCTGAGGTCAACATGGCGTTGTTTTACTTACAAAGTGCGGAGCGTTATAATCTAAATATGACATACTTTTTGGGAGGTGTGATATGCAAAATACTATCGGGGAAACAATTTGTCAGTATCGGCAGTTGCGTAAATTGACACAAGAAGAATTTGCGTCAAGGATTGGTGTCACTGCACAGGCCGTCAGTAAATGGGAGAGAGGAAACGGTCTTCCGGATGTATCCATATTGTCAGGAATCTGCAAGGTTTTAGGGATTTCTGCGAATTCATTAATAGGTGTGGAAGAAAAAGTAGTTGAAAACGGAAATGTTGTGGCAGAGCGTGAAATTAAAAATAATTTGATCGCTGAACCGTTAGTGTTGGAATTTGGCTCCGGACTGTTATCCTATATTGTGGAAGGGCTTGAAACGGATTATGTGAATAAGAAAAGAGCATTCCTTGCTAAAAAAACAGGAAAGCTCATGCCGATTTTACGGATCAGGGACAATATGGAACTGGATGAGAATGCTTATAGAATCCTCTCGTTTGATAATGTATTATTTACGTCTGTAATTGACGGAGAAGAAGCGCCATATTACAAGATAATAGATGAGACCGTGGAAACCTGCGATAAGCATTATGCAACCATTCTGAATAAAAATCTTGTGAAAATAATGATAGATAATCTGGCGGAAATATATCCCGGAGTTGTAGAGGATATTATTCCGTCAAAAATATCATACTTACAGGTTAAGCAGGAGTTAAAGAGATTGTTGGAAGAGGGAAAATCCATTCGGAACCTTTTGGGAATTCTGGAGGATATGGAACTGAATTTGTAGGGAAAACAGAAACGGACTAAAAAATAACGCTCACTGTCTAAGGTGAGCGTTATTGATGTGATGAGCTACTTTGGAGTTAAGGCTTAGTTATTGCAGCAACCGGAATTTCCACTGCGGGTCTGCGGCGCATCGTCACAGTTCTGGCACATGTCAAAGCCGGGGTTAAAAGCGTAGAAATTCTTGGAATCCAGTTTATCCTGAGTGATGCGCAGCGCTTCACCGAAACGCTGGAAATGGACGATTTCACGTTCTCTCAGGAACTTGATCGGTGCACAGACATCGGGATCTTTGATGAGACGCAGGATGTTGTCGTAAGTTGATCTCGCTTTTTGCTCTGCAGCCATGTCTTCATGGAGATCGGTAATGATGTCGCCCTTTGACTGGAATTCACAGGCATTGAAAGGAATGCCGCCCGCCGCCTGCGGCCAGATGCCGATTGTGTGGTCGGTATAATAGGGCGCGAAGCCGCTCTTTTCGATTTCTTCCATGGAGAGATTTCGGGTCAGCTGGTGTACAATCGCCGCTACCATTTCAAGGTGCGCCAGTTCTTCTGTACCCAGAGAAGCATCAGAAATGTTCCGGCGATTGACCTAAAAGAAAAGGATAGTAAATTCATAACAATGGCGATCCTACTTTTGAAGGCATTATTACATATCTTTATGAATGCACAGGGAATATTGAACCGTCTTTTTCAAGCAAAATGCTTGCTACAATACACCCGGAGAAGCCGATATGGGATCGATATGTTGTTCAGAATCTGAGTATACAGCTCACAGGGAAAACGAAAGAAGAAAAGCTTGGGAATGCAATTTCTATTTACGTTGATATAGAAAACTGGTATGAAAATTTTTTGGATTCAGAAAAAGGCAAAGAATGTATTAGAGAATTTGATCGTGTGTTGCCTGACTATAAAGGAATATCGAATATCAAGAAGATCGACAGTATTCTTTGGAGTATAAGGTAAAAATAAGAGAAATTGTATTATTCCGATAGCATTGATATTGTTCCGCTAAATTGGTATACTATACATTGAAACGGAGGAATAAGTTATGTCTATGACGGTAAAACAGGCTTCTGAAAAATGGGGCATTTCAGATAGAAGAATCAGGGTTCTTTGCGTGGAGGGAAAAATTCCGGGTGCGTATCAGGAAGGACGCGGATGGAAAATTCCTGTGGATGCAAAGAAACCTGCTGATGGTCGATACAAATCCAAGGAAAGCCTTTTGCAGCAAATTGACCGTAAAAAGGTAGAACTGGACAGTAGAAGACCATTGACTGCGGGTGAGGTATCAAGGCTCAGGGAAGAGTTTATCGTAGAGTACACATACAATTCTAATGCTATTGAAGGAAATACACTTACATTGCGGGAGACGGACCAAGTGCTTCGCGGTCTTACGATTGACCAGAAACCGCTGAAATACCATATGGAGGCAGTCGGTCATAAAGAGGCATTTGATTTTGTAAGCGAACTTGTAAAAGATAATGTTCCGATCAGCGAGAGCATCATCAAACAGATTCATTATCTTGTCCTTGCTGATAAGAGAGAAGACCGAGGTGTCTATCGCAGAATTCCGGTTCGTATTATGGGCGCACAGCATGAACCAGTACAGCCGTATCTTATTGAACCGAAGATGGAACAGTTGTTACATGCTTTTGCTGAAAGCACAGAGCATATTGTGACCAAACTGGCTCGTTTTCATATTGAGTTTGAGGGCATCCATCCATTCATTGACGGTAATGGCAGAACCGGAAGACTGCTTGTAAATCTTGAGTTGATGAAAGCGGGATATCCACCTATTGATATTAAGTTCACAGATAGAATTGCCTACTATAATGCATTTGATGAATATCATGTAAAGCATAACCTTTCGGCAATGGAAAATCTGTTTGCGAGATACATCAATGCAAGGTTGGATATGTATTTAGATATGTTGAAGGATTAATCGCCCTGCTTTGGAATAAGGGGTCTACCGTACAAGCAATAGCTCATATCCTACCAATGAGGGAGGTGTTGCGGCTGTTGCACAGAGAATTTGTTTATGCTGGCGCCCCTGTTCCAGAATTGAGCGAGCGGGAACACGCGGAGTTTCTTATGAATCTTCAAAAGTCGATCCTTCTTTCCTTAGAGCAAAGAAAGATGCTGACTCATTCCCAATGTGAACGTTGTTTGTCCGAGCTTGAAAAACAATATAGTCCCAATCAGAAAAGAGAACGCCGGGCATAACGCCTAGTGTTTTTGCATAGCTATTACTGGAGAGGGAGCATAGCTATGAAGCAATATGAACGCTTGAATCAGGAGCGAAAAGCGACTGATGTAAAAAGAAAAGTAGCTGCCTATTGCCGTGTTTCCACGGACAATGAAGATCAGACGAACTCGTTTGAGAGCCAACTGCGGTATTTCAGACAATACATTGAGCGCAATCCCGATTGGGAGCTTTATGAGATTTTTGCTGATGAGGGCATTTCCGGCACGAACACGAAGAAGCGTAAAGAGTTTCAGCGTATGATCGCGTGTGCCAGGAACGGCGAATTTGATTTGATTATCACGAAGGAGATTTCCCGTTTTGCGAGAAATACCCTTGACAGTATCTATTATACCCGTGAACTCAGGAAGCGCGGTATCGGCGTTATCTTTATGAATGACAATATCAATACCTTAGACGGCGATGCCGAGCTTCGCCTGGCGATTATGTCCTCTATTGCGCAGGAAGAAAGCCGTAAGACGTCAGAGCGTGTGAAGTGGGGACAGAAACGTCAGATGGAACAAGGGGTTGTGTTCGGCAGGAGTATGTTGGGCTATGATGTTGAGGACGGAAAAATGACTGTCAATGAAGAGGGGGCGAAGGTTGTACGCCGTATTTTCCATAAGTTTGTCGATGAGGGAAAAGGAACGCATGTTATTGCCCGTGAGCTTCGGGAGGAAGGTATCAGCCCTATGAGAGTAGAAGAGTGGAGCAATACAGTCATTCTGCGAGTGATACGCAACGAGAAATACTGCGGCGACTTAGTGCAGAAAAAGACCTATACACCGGATTTCTTATCCCACGAAAAAAAATACAACCGGGGGCAGGAGGAGTTTGTTATCATCAGGGATCATCACGAGCCGATTATAACCCGTGAATTGTTTGAGGAAGCCAATCGTATTTTAGATGCAAAGTCGCTTTCGCAGGAGGGCAAGTCAAAGCACAGTAACCGCTATCTGTTCTCCGGTAAGATTAAATGCGGCTGCTGCGGTTCAGGTTATGTGGCAAGGTATAAAACTCGGAAAGACGGAAGCAGCTATAAGGCGTGGCGTTGTATTGAAGCGGCAAGGTACGGCAGTCCTCATGTTGACAAGGCGGGAAAACAGGTCGGCTGTACCGGCTTGTCTATCCGCAATGAAGATGCAGTCTACATTATGTTTCTTGTGACAAAGAGTCTTAAATACAATAGAGATCAAATTGCAGGCAATCTGATTTCCATTATCCAGCCGGTCATTGATATGGATATGGCAGGTAATGACGTTAAAAAACTGCAAGCCCGGATGGAAACGGCTGAGGATAAGCGTGCGAAGCTGATTGACATTTATATGGATGGTAACATAACAAAAGAGGAGTTTTCGGCGGCACGGTCAAAATGTGACGTTGAAATTGCAGAATTGCAAGCTATCATCGGCAGCATTGATAAGCAACAGGCAATGGATTGCCAGCGACAGCAGCGCCTAAAAGAGATGGAAGCTGCAATCAAAGAGATTACAGGTGGAGTTCTATATGAGGATGCGTTCTATAAACATATTTTAGATAGAATAGTGGTTATGGATAAGAACAACATTGATGTATATTTGAAATTCCTTTCTGCAAAGTGGAGTTATAAGGCTGAAAAAACAAGCCCCTGAACGGAACATTTCAGAGGCTTCTGTACCAATATCTGTCAGCAGTCCTGCAACCTCACGGTAGGGGGTGGCGTAACGCTGGGAGAGGTAGCGCATGCTGGCGCCCATCTCGCCGTCAGGGCCGCCGTACTGACTCATGATGACCTGCGCCAGTTTGGCGTTGGGTTCCTTGATGTTTACGGGAAACTGCAATCTCTTTTCATAATTCCACATTTATTCACATCCTCCTTCCCATGGCAGGGGAGCAGCGCCCCATCTCCAGTCTCTGCCGCCCTCTGCCATATCCATGGTCAGAGGGTAGTATTTCATGGAAAACTCCCGTGTCATCTGGTTCCTGATCCGGCTGTAATGGTTGAAGTATTCCAGCGCATTGCGGTCGTTGGGATGTGTGTCAAGGTAAAGACCAAGCTCGACCACCACAAAGCTGACAATACCAATATCCTTCAGAAGCTGTTCTTTCTGGTTCATGATACACATCTCCTTCCGGTGAAAGGTTTGTTCAGTTCAGGGAAAACGGTGCCGATGTTGTAAGCCTTTTCGAGATCGTCAAACATCTTGTCAAATTTCTGCCAGGGCACATAGGACATAGCGATGGGAAATCTGTCAATATTACTCTCAAACTTATAGTCCTGCATTTGATTACAGTCCTTTCGTTGTTCTTTGTTTGATAGTAATATATGTCGCACCGTTTCGGGATGTGAGTTCGGCGGCAGCCTTTGGGGACGTCCTATTTTTGCTCGTCAAGGTAGAGCTGAACACGGCTGTCCAGCTTTTCGACAACTCCATCTGCAAGGAGGTCTTATAGTCTTCGGGATCAGATACGTTCCATATGTCTGTTACCGTGACGTGATAGAACTCGCTCTGCCGATTGAAGTCAGCAGCCACCTTTTCCAGCGGAGCGGCCAACGGAGCGACAAGGGAAATCTCTTCCTTTGTGGGTAGCTCGGAGAGCAGCCTGCGGCTGGCTGTCAGGAGATACAGTTCATCCTTAAAGTCCACCAGAAACAGGGGATCGCCGGCCTCGGAGAAGGTCATGCCCAGAAGCGCCTGCAGACCATAGTCTTTTTCCGTAAAGGAAAAGGCCTTTTCCAGAGGTTCTGAACCATCGCCGCTCCAGACAGTGGTGACATCCGCAAGAAGGAATTTCCCGTCAGCCAATCTTGCCAGATAAAAGTCAGAATATGGATTTACCATATCGCCCAGAGAAAAAAGCTCTTTGCCGTTAGGCTTGTCCCAGACCGCCAGCTTTAGGTCAGAGTTGAAGCCGTACCAGAGAGTGCTGCCGTCGGGAGCATTGATGCAGCCGTTGGTGCGGTTGCTCAGACTCTGGGTCTGCAGGAGATTCATGTCCCTGTCGTAGCTGGTCAGTTGCCTGCCTGACAGAATGTAGAGCGTGTCCTTTGACAGATAGAAGGTTGTGTTATAGTCGCTATTGTCGAACGACCCAAGCAGCTCGCAGCTGCCATCCCAGCGGTAGAGACCGAGATAATGATAGTCGAGAACACTGTCCTCACCGGATGCCAGCGTCAGTAGGATGCCTTCTTCTCCGCTGCCGGCAATTTTACCGGCGTAATAGTATACCCCGGAGTCCCATGCATCCAGCGGAAAAACCATATTTGCATTGGAGCACATTATAGGATACACTTTAAGGAAAAGGGGGACGCTTATGATTACAGAAAAAAACGGCACATTCTGTCTGGAGACAGAAAACACATCCTATCTGTTTGAGATTATGGAAACCGGACACCCGGAGCATCTGTACTATGGGAGAAAAATTCGGTTCCGGGACACGGCGGCGCTGCGCGAGAAGCATCCGTTTGCGGGCGGCAATACGAATTATTATGACGCTGCCCATAAGAATCTCGGACTTGAGGATGTCTGTCTGGAGATGTCTGCTTATGGGAAGGGCGACATCCGGGAGCCTTTTCTGGAGGTTGTACATGCGGACGGCAGCTTTACCTCGGACTTTCTCTACGATTCCTTTGAGATAACGGAGACGAAGCAGGAGCAGGAGACGGAGTTCCTGCTGCCCGGCTCCTACAGTGAGGACGGCAGGGTGGAACATCTCTGCATGAGGCTCCGAGATAAGGGCTATGGGCTCCTGTTGGAGTTACATTATTTTGTCTACCCCGAGTGCGATGTCATTACGAGAAGTGCAAGGCTGGTAAATGAGAGCGGCGAAGAGGTGACGGTGAAGCGGCTGATGAGTCTGCAGCTGGATTTTGCGGAGCAGGATTTTATTCTTACTACCTTTAACGGCTGCTGGGTGAGGGAGATGAAGCGGACCGATACGAGACTGCAGGCGGGAAAGCATGTCAATGCCTCCTACGCCGGAATCAGCTCCAGCCGGGCGAATCCGTTTGTCATGCTCTCGCGGGAGCACTCTACGGAGGATGCGGGCGACTGTTATGGACTGAACCTCATCTATAGTGGAAACCATTATGAGGCGGCGGAGGTCAGCGGCTTCGGCAAGACCAGAATCGTCACAGGGATTAACCCGCAGTCCTTTTCATGGTTACTTCCGCCCGGAGAGGTATTTGAGGCGCCGGAGGCGGTGATGACCTTTTCCCATCAGGGCTTTAACGGGATGAGCGGGCACATGCACCGCTTTGTGAGGGAGCACATTGTGCGCGGCGTCTGGAAGCGAAAGCAGCGTCCTGTCCTGTTAAACAGCTGGGAGGCTGCCTATTTCAGCATCAATGAGAGAAAGCTCTTAGGTCTTGCAAAGCAGGCGAAGGAGGTCGGGGTCGAGCTGTTTGTCATGGACGACGGCTGGTTCGGTGAGCGGACGGATGACACGCGGTCGCTCGGCGACTGGGAGGTCAACCGCAAGAAGCTGCCCGGAGGACTGAAGGGACTTTGCGACAAGATCAAGGCGCAGGGACTGGACTTCGGCATCTGGGTGGAGCCGGAGATGGTAAACATCCAGAGCAGACTATACAGGGAGCATCCGGACTGGACAATCTGTATCCCCGGCAAGAGTCATTCAGAGGGGCGTAATCAGCGCATTCTCGATCTGACAAATCCGGCGGTGCAGGACTATATTATCGAGGCGATGACAAGGGTATTTTCCTCGGCGGATATTTCTTATGTAAAATGGGATATGAACCGTATCTTCTCGGATGTTTATTCCGAGAAGCTGCCTCCTGAGCGGCAGGGAGAGGTATTTCACAGATATGTCTGCGGTCTGTACCGCTGTATGCGGGAGCTGACAAAGGCATTCCCACACATCCTGTTCGAGGGGTGCAGTTCGGGAGGCAACCGCTTTGACTTGGGAATTCTCTGCTATTTTCCTCAGATATGGGCGAGCGATAACACGGATGCACTCTGCCGCGCAGAGATCCAGAACGGTTACAGCTACGGCTATCCCATGTCGACGGTCAGCGCGCATGTCTCCTCCTGTCCGAACCATCAGACCCTGCGGGTGACACCGCTGGAGACGCGGTTCCATGTGGCGGCATTCGGCATCTTTGGCTACGAATGCAATTTCTGTGACATGAAAAAAGAGGATATGGAGGCAGTTAAGGCGCAGATCACTCTCTATAAGCAGTGGCGGGAGGTGCTGCAATACGGTGACTTTTACCGTGGGCGGAGCTTTGCGGGGGATGCCGGGAAGGATTATCATACGGCAATCGGCATCAGCCCAGAGAATCTGATGGAGTGGACCTGTGTGTCGCCGGATAAGAAACGCGCGGTCGGCATGCTGTTCCAGAAGCTCGTCGCACCGAACCAGCCGTTTACCTGTTACCGGGCGAGAGGGCTTGCGGAAGAGGTATGCTATCATTTTTACAACCGCAGTCTGAAATATGATCTGCGCAGCTTCGGCGATCTTGTCAACTATGTCTCACCGGTACATATTAAACAGGATTCGTTGACGCAGAGCGTAATTGCGAAGTTTGTCAAGATGGACGGTGAGACAGAGGACTGTCTTGTGTACGGCGATGAACTGATGTATCACGGCGTAAAATTAAAGCAGGCGTTCGCGGCGCTTGGCTACAGCAATGAGGTCAGGTATTTTCAGGATTTCGGTTCCAGAATGTATTTCATGGAGGAAGCAGAAGAAACCTCGGACGGGGTGAAGTGACGGAGGGCGCGGCGATACAATTCCGATACAACTCTGTTACAGGATGTATATGTAGACAAAAATGAAATACAAGGGGAAAAAGATTGAAAAATGCTTAGAATTCTGATTGCGGAGGACGAGGAGCCGATTGCAAATCTGATCAAAATGAATCTGCGCAGGGCGGGGTATGAATGTGTCTGGGCGCCGGACGGCGAAAAGGCGGCAGACCTGATGGAGGGAGAGCACTTTGATCTGGTGCTGCTGGACATCATGCTGCCGGGCATCAACGGCTATGAACTGCTCGACTATGCGAAGACGCTGGAACTGCCGGTGATCTTCCTGACGGCGCTGGGCAGCACGGAAAATAAGGTCAAGGGACTCCGGCTGGGGGCGGACGACTATCTCCCGAAGCCCTTTGAGATCGTGGAGCTTCTGGCGAGAGTCGAGGCGGTTCTGCGCCGTTTTAACAAGACCGGGACAAGGCTGAAGGTCTTTGACGTGGAAATTGACACGGCATCGCGCAGCGTCAGCAGGGCGGGAGAGGAGATTGCTCTTACCATGAAGGAATTCGACCTCCTGCTTCTGCTTGCGAGAAACCGGAATATTGCCCTGTACAGGGAGACGATCTATGAGACGGTGTGGGGCGGCGAATACATGGGACAGAGCCGGACGGTGGATCTGCACATCCAGCGCCTGAAAAAGAAGCTGGGCTGGGATAAAGAGATCACAGCCGTCTACAAGGTGGGCTACCGGCTGGAGGAAGAATAGAGGAAATGACAGTAAGATGAAATTTGCAGACAAGCTATTTCTTGCAATGACAGCGCTGCTGACCCTGATCTTTACCGCGTTCGGAATCTGGATGCTGTCATCTAACTTTTCCGGGCTGCTGGACAGGGAGATCGAGCGGGGCTGCAGTGAGAGCCGCATGTTCCGCTTTCTTTTTGAGATGGGGTATCAGTCGACGGAGGAATACGGGGAGGAGTATGCCATCAGCCGCACCCTCGACAGCATTCTCGACAGTGTAGAGAGCGGCGGGAGCCGCTGCTTTGTGCTGAACGGGGAGGAGTGGAGCCATGGGAAAGCCTTTATTGATGGGCGGGCGCTCGCCGATGAGGTGGAGGCGCTGCGGGCAAGGATTGACGAGAATACCGGCTCGGTCTACAAGGTCTGCCGGACGGACGACGGGTTTTATCTGTTGGTTCTGACGGGCATGGAGGCAGAAAGTCCGATACGTCTCGGCATGTGCAGGGAGCTAACCGAAATTTATACCATCCGCCGGACGCTGCTTCGGCAATACCGGATCGCGCTGAGCGTGCTTCTTGTTCTTGGAATGGCAGGTATCTATCTGCTTTCCCATTACATCACGAGACCGATCGGGCGGCTTGGCAGAACGGCGAAGAGGATTGCGGACGGCGAGTTCTCGCTCCGCAGTGACAATAAGAGCGGCGATGAGATCGGACAGCTGGCGCGGGACTTTAACCGTATGGCGGATAAGCTGGTGGCACAGATGGAGGAGAAGATTCTCGAGGCGAAGCAGAAGGAGGACTTCACCGCTGCGTTTGCACATGAGCTGAAGACCCCGCTGACCTCCATCATCGGCTATGCGGATATGCTGAACACAATGAAGATGAGTGAGGAGGAGCGCGCGGAGGCTTCCTTTTATATATACAGTCAGGGAAAACGTCTGGAGAGTCTGTCCCATAAATTACTGGAGCTGGTCAGCATGGACAAGAATCCTGTTGTGCTGAGGGACATACCGGCGAAGCGGCTGGAAGAAAATCTTCGTGAGACCATGCGCCCGATCTGGGGAAAGCGTGGAATCCGGGGGAAGGTAGAGATGGAGAAGGGCATGATCCGCGGTGACGAGGAGCTTTTGCTCTCGCTGTTTTATAACCTTCTGGACAATGCCGCAAAGGCGATGGATAAGGGGGACAGAGGCTTTATCCTGTTGAAAGGCACGGCGCTTCCTGACGGTGGCTATGAGGTCAAGACGGTAGACAACGGCAGGGGAATCCCGAAGGAGGAGATCGGCAGAATCACGGAGGCATTCTACATGGTGGATAAATCCCGCTCGAGAAAGGAAGGCGGTGCGGGCATAGGCATGGCGCTCTGCCGGAAGATCATACAGCTGCACGGTGCGAGCATGCAGATCGACAGCAGGCTCGGGGAAGGAACGGTGATAAAGGTGGTGTTTCACGGATGAGACAAAGGGTGAGATTCGGCAGGTATCTTCTTCCTGCTGCCGGACTGATATTGCTTATCGTCATGGCTTTTCTGGCGCCGAAGCTGATATTTGCCGTTCAGGACGTCAGAAGATGCAGTGAGGTGAAAGCGGGCGCGTGGGAGCTGATGGATGTGACGTCCTTTGCCAGCAGCGCTTACGACACGGCGCTGTACAACCGTCTTGCCCGGTTCGCATCGGAGCTGGCGGACGGAAAGCAATTCTATGTGACGGCGCAGAGCGGCATCGATCAGGAGGAGGTGAGGCAGCTTCTACTGCTCGGCGAGGCGCTGTATTTTAACGGACTGTGGCTTCTGATCGACAGCGGACTGCTGCCGGTGGAGGTGCAGACCTATGACATTCTCGAGGCGAAGCAATATGTCATCTATGGGGATGATTTTGCGGAGGGTGTGAATTTTATAATCTGGTACATCGAGCTGGGCACGAGGGAGGAAGCCTTCGTGAAACTGCTCGTCGATGCCAGAACCGGGGAGATTTATGCCGCCGCGGCGGACAGTAAGGTTCTCCCATGGTATCCCATGGATAACAAGAAGGCTGATGGAAAGGCAAGCCTGCAGAACCGCCTTGGTATTATGGAGGAGGATATGCCGGAGCTGGCGACAACCTTTGCCTACTGGTTCGGCGGGGCGGAGAGATCCGGGTATACGGATCTGTATGGACAGTACCAGCTTTCCGTTGATTATGCCGATGACAACAACAGTGCCGGCTACGGAATTGAACAACCGTATACCGATCTGTCGGAGGAAGCGGAGGAGAAGCTGCAGGAGCTGCTGACGGAGGCGACGTGGCGGATTGACGATGGCGGAAATGACATTGGCTTTACGTTTCCATACGGAAGCTGTTCGCTGGATTTTGAAATGCGTCTTACCGACAGAGAGGGAGCGGACGGCACGGTTCTGATCGGCTTTCCCGAGCTCTATGACAGAATACCGGAATTTACGGAGTAAGCATATGTTTTCCCCTGTACCGATATATTTTACAAAGGGTACAGGGGGATTTTCATGTCCGAATGGATTCAGAGAGCAGATGAGCTTGTGTGGGGACCGGGGCTGCTCGGGCTGTTGCTGGGAACCGGTGTCTATCTGATGATAAGTCTTAAGGGGCTTCCGGTGCGCAGATTGAAATTCGCGCTGCGCTGTGCGCTGGGGCTGGAAAAGGAGAAAAGTGACGGCGGCGGGAGGCGGGGGGCGGTTTCCTCCTTCTCGTCCCTGACGACAGAGCTTGCCGCGACGATCGGGACGGGAAATATTATCGGTGTGGCAACAGCTATGGTGCTTGGCGGTCCGGGGGCGCTCTTCTGGATGGTCGCCGCGAGTGTGATCGGGCTTGCGACAAAGCTGGTGGAGAGCACGCTGGCGGTGAAATACAGGGGAAAAAATAAAAAAGGGCAGACGGCGGGCGGCCCGATGTATGTCATGGAAAATGCGTTTCCAATTAAGAGGGCGGGGCATGTGCTGGCAGTCAGTTTTGCAATCTTTGCGGTCTTTGCGTCCTTCGGCATGGGGAATATGACGCAGTCGAACTCCATCGCTGACGCCGTCGCGGTGACGTTTTCGGTATCGAAGGCGAGAAGCGGCCTGATTGTTGCGGTGCTGACGATTCTGGTTGTGCTCGGCGGCATCGGTGTGATTGGGCGGGTGACACAGGTGCTTGTCCCGCTGATGGGGATATTCTATATGGCGGGGACGATTCTTGTCATTCTTGCGCACTGGCGGAACCTTCCGGGAGCGCTGGCGGGGATATTGCAGGCGGCGGTCTGTCCGGCAGCGGTGTCGGGCGGACTGTTCGGACAGGTGACGGTGTCGGCTTTTGAGGCGGTCAGATGGGGCGTATCAAGGGGCATCTTTTCCAACGAGGCAGGTCTGGGCGCCGCCGGCATTTCCGCCGCAGCCGCAGATACGGAGGATTACATAAGACAGGGGTATATCAGCATGACGGGTGTTTTCCTCGACACGGTCGTCATCTGTACGGCGACGGGATTGGCGCTTGCGGTGTCCGGCGTGCTCGGGAGCGTCGATGCGGGCGGGCAGCCGCTGACGGGAGCAGCGCTGACGCTTGCCGCCTTTCACACGGTCTTCGGGGAGTTCGGCGAGCGGTTCATGGCAGTGTGCATCGTTCTCTTCGCGTTTGCGACAATTATCGGCTGGGCGTATCAGGGGGAGAGGGCTTTTGAGTTCCTGATGGGCGGACAGACAAGGTACAATGTGGTCTATCGCTTCCTGTACGGGCTTGTCGCGTTTATCGGATGTATCTGTCCTTTACAAACGGTGTGGAATTTCTCGGATATCTGCAACGGACTGATGGCGGTTCCGAATCTGATCTGCCTTCTTGTTCTGGCTAAGCCGGTCTGCCGGGAGATTTCCGACTACTGCCCATCGGGGGGAGAAAACCGTGGCTTCCGTACAAAGCGGCGCAGAGAGAAAAAAGATTGAGATACCCTGCCGGATATGCTATGATAAATAGGTGTGGGACTCGTAGATTCCAAGAAAACAGCTGTGCATTCTGTGCAACGTCACTTTCGGAACACAAGTTTTGCAATTATCTATATCTTTACAGAAAGCAGAGGTTATAGTATATGTCTGAGACAATAGAGAATTTTTTGCGTTATGTGAAAATCGATACACAGTCCGATGAAAATTCGGCATCGACACCGAGCACGGCAAAACAGCATGATCTGGCAAAGCTGCTGGTTCAGGAATTGGAGCAGATGGGGGCATGTGAGATCACCTATGACAAGGAGCACTGTTATGTCTATGCGTCCGTGCCGGCTTCGGCGGGCTGCGAGGATGCGGCGGTTCTGGGTTTCATCTCCCACATGGATACCTCCCCGGCAGTTACGGACACCGATGTCCGTCCCCGTATTGTGGAAAATTATGACGGAAAGGATATTGTGTTAAATGAGGCGGAGAACATTGTGTTCAAGGTGGAGGATTTCCCGGAGGTGCTTGAACTGGTCGGCAAGGATTTGATTGTCACGGACGGAACGACGCTGCTCGGAGCCGATGACAAGGCTGGTGTCGCGGAGATCATGACGGCGGCGAAATATCTTTTACAGCACCCTGGGCTCCGGCACGGAAAAATCCGCATTGGCTTCACGCCGGATGAGGAGATCGGCGCGGGGGCGGATCATTTTGACGTAAAGCTCTTCGGCGCGGACTTTGCCTATACGGTGGACGGTGGTGCGCTGGGCGAGCTGGAGGACGAGACATTCAACGCTGCTGCCGGAAAGCTGACCGTCAACGGGCGAAGCGTACATCCGGGAAGCGCAAAGGGAAAGATGGTGAATTCCATACTGGTCGCACAGGAGTTCCAGAGCCTGCTGCCAACCTTCCAGAATCCCATGTACACCGAAGGATACGAGGGTTTTTACCACCTCGACAGTATCGCGGGAAATGTGGAAAAGACAGTTGCCGAGTATATCATACGCGATCATGACCGGACGCTCTTCGAGCAGAAAAAGGAGTGGTTCGTGCAGTGTGCGGATTTCCTGAACCGCAAGTACGGAGAGAACACCGTCTGCGCCGAGGTGAAGGATTCCTACTATAACATGAAGGAAGTGCTGAGACCGCATGCACATCTGATGGAGAATGCGTCCGCAGTCCTGCGGGAGCTCGGTGTGGAGCCGGTGATCTCTCCTGTGAGAGGCGGCACGGACGGTGCGAGACTCTCCTACATGGGACTGCCCTGCCCGAATCTCTGTACCGGCGGAGCGAATTACCACAGCCGTTATGAGTATGCCTGCGTGCAGTCCATGGAGGCGGTGACGGAGCTGATTGTCAGACTGGCACAGAGGTATGCCGATTTTCACCCGCAGGAAAAGTAATAACGGGAACGGATGACAAAATATACAGGAATGAGGAACGGAATGACAGAATTGATGAATTTGGATACTATCGACCTTACACAGCCCGCGCCGCAGGAGGAGCCGCAGCGGCAGTTCTATTTTATCTGCAAGCTCAGGAGCCATGTCAGGGAGCTGGCGGAAAAGCTCGGACGCAGGCCGACCTGCTGCGTCACGACATTCGGGTGTCCTATGGTTATTGCAACACAGAAATGTGGAAATCCTTTATTTATCTAGGTTTACAGGCATTTGAAAAATGATTATGAAGAATCAAAAGCAAGCGAAAATATGGGAAATATTCGGCGGTGGTTTGGATTCGCTATACATCATCGCTGATTCATTCGATGAAGCACTTTCAAAAGCAAGGATATTAAATTGCAGATACGACAGCGGACGGATTCACGATAAGCCGATGTGTGGCTTTAGCGGCAAATCAAGATTCTGCAAAACCATGTTTCCCGGTGTGCTGATTCCGATAGGGAAGAAGCATAATGTGATTGAGGAAAGCGAGGTAATTAAAAATGTGCGACTTTTGCGGAAATGAAATTTGCTTTGACTAACTTTGATATTCTTTGATTTTATAGGATAGTGGGGGATTGAGACGCAAGAGGGAAATGATTTTATCGTGAATAATTTTATACAGGCGCATAATATCAGCCGGGGAGCGCATCCCCGGCTTTCTCTTTACTCTTTATACTCAAAGCGATGTACCAATCCGCTTTGAAATTTAATAAATTCCACTTTACCGGCCTTGATGCCGATTTTCTCAACGGTGGAGGTGATTAAGTCCTTCAGCACTTCTACGTCGCACTTTGTAGCCAATTCTTCAAAATCAATTTCTTTTTTGCTCAAAATGCGTTGATTTACCACAAAGGCGGAAGCCTTTTTAATAAATGACACATCCGGGGCATCTGTGCTGCAACCAGATTCATTAATGACTTTTTCGATCGCATTCTGCACCTCCTGCAGCTTGCCTTCCAATTCCTCCTTTTTGAGCATATAATCTTTCTGCGAAATGGCAGAGGAATCAAATAAATATAAATCAAAAAGCCTTTGCAGAGCACCTTTATATTTTTCTTCCTCTTGACGCAAGATTTCAAGGTCAACCCCGGCGGATTCGTATTCTGTGGCT
This sequence comes from uncultured Acetatifactor sp., assembly GCA_934402375.1. Lineage (GTDB taxonomy): Bacteria > Bacillota > Clostridia > Lachnospirales > Lachnospiraceae > Acetatifactor. The sequence goes on along the minus strand of CAKRUB010000001.1, from coordinate 233,125 downwards.
TGCTGTACGGTCAAATTCGGGGTAAAATCGGGGCCGGCGGAATTTCTACCCTTTAATGCCTGTAAAGTGTCCTGTAAGCCCCTAGAATCAATTCGAGTAATATTTTTAAAGCATCCACCAGATAATAAAGCTTTTTCGATGGATTCCACTGTGTAGGGGCCGCCTTTGCGCTGCAAGCGTACAAAGTTTGCTATATAGTTAAATATAAAGGGGCCAATAGTCACATCGGACACGCCAAGCCCCGGACAATCACGCATTCGCATAGCACGGTTGCAGCGGTAATTTGACGGTCGCCACCCGGACAAACGTGGCTTGTCCTTGTTGGATGAAAAACCGCCGCCACAGTCCACACATTGAAGAACGCCGGAAAATATATGGATGTGTTTTTTTGCACGAAATTCAGAAGTATTCTTGCTGACTTTATTAACGTCCATGATTCTGTTGCAGCGTTCCCATTGTTCTTCCGTTATGATCGCCGGGTGATTGTTTGGAATTACAATCCATTCGCTTTCATCCTTAATTGCACCTCTTGCGGATTCCCGGTAATTATAACGGTATGTGCCTTTATAGAATGGGTTACGGAGGATGTCGCAGATCGTTTTTGAAGTCCACTCGCCGCCCCTTTTGGTCTTGATATTGCTGTTGTTCAATATCCGGGAAATCTGAAGGCATGATTTGACTTCTTCGTACTTATCATAAATAAAATGAATCGTGGCAGCTTCAGTTTCATCAGTTATAGGATATTTTGTTTCATCGTCCCAACGATAACCCAAGGGCATCCTTGCGCCGTTCCATAGTCCTTTTGTGGCGCGGTCAAGCATAATTCCTGTTACCCTTTCAGATGTCAATTTTCTTTCCAGCTCCGCAAATACGAGGATGATTTTCAGCATAGCTTCGCCCATTGCGGAAGATGTGTCAAATTGCTCATTCTTTGATACGAAAGTAACATGGTATTTCTTCAATTCATCATACATTGCAGCAAAGTCGAGCAGATTTCTTGATATACGGTCGATTTTCCATACTAACACATGGGTAAATTCGCCCTTGCGTATTTTCGCCATCATGCGCTGATATGCTGGGCGGTCTGTGTTTTTGCCAGAATACCCGGCATCTTCAAAAATTTCAAAGTCCTCAATGCTTAGTACATACTTAGCCAAGTTTATCAATTCCTGTTTCTGGAATGGTAAGCTGTCCTTGTCAATCTGATACAAGGTCGATACACGGATGTACAACGCCGCTCTTGGTTTTCGCGGGTCTAGTTTTGTAAAAGCCATATTATAACACAATCCTTTCTAAAAAAGGGTACAAAAAAGAAACCCTTTGATTTTTCGGGTTTCCCATGTTATAATACGGTTGTCTAGGTCGTATTATTGGCACGGTTTACCCGGTCAATAGTATCCTGCACCGCCTTTGTTTGCAGCAAGGGCGGTTTTTTATTCTTTTTAAGATTAGTTGTTTTCTATTCCATACTTTTCAGCAATATCTTCTAATGCCGAATCAAACGATGACATAATATCGTGCTGAAGGAAACCGTTATTATAAACATTTTCCAATGCATCATCGTATGAATCTTCAAGTGAAATAAAATCTGATTTATATGATTCGGCAGACTTATACTGCATTAATGTTAGCATTGCTATTGCATTTCCGTCTACGGACATCGAAAAACTTACATTTGAATAGGAACTTTCCAAAGGAAAACTATTTAGTATTTCATTTGAAAAATAGAAGAGTGCGGCGGAATCAGATTCAATTGTACCATGTTCAATATCTATCATGAACAAAACAGAATCCCCCATGTCCATTATCTTTATATTTTGATATACCGAAATTACCGCATCGTACAAATCCCCGCTTGTGATTTCCTTGGAATTTGATGAAATTTTCTCGGCTTCTTGCTCATTTTTTTCAAAGTCAACCAGAGAAGATGATGATTCTGTGGTCTTTGCTTCAGTTTTCTTATATATCGGTGGAAGATATTCTTCCATGCCCTCAGCCACCCAATATATTTTGGGGCTTTTTGTATCCACAACCCAAACAGCAATCCATTGTTTGCCGTCATATCCAAAGTAAGCGTATGCTTCGCTATCGTCGTCAAAAGGGAAAGTGAAACTGCAGCCTGTTATGCCGTCCGTTTCATTACAATTTATATATGTCAATGTTTCTATGGGCTGAATCCCCATTTCTGTCGCTATATCTTGTAGTAATTCGGCAAATCTCTCAATGTCTGGAATGTCCTTTATTGCGTCACTTTTTAATGCAGAATTTTCCGCGGCTTTCAGAGTCGGTATCACGGCGGCAGATTCAGATTCTATTTCTGACTTGTCTCCAGAACATCCGGCAAGCGATACACACATTATTAAAATCGCAGTAATTTTTGATAGCTTTTTCATATTACGATTCCTTTCCTGTTTCCTCTACACCCCATTAAAATGTATTTTGTGGATTTTCCGCAATCTATAGAAAGGGGATGCACTAAATGAGTAATGATGAATTAAAAACAATCATTCACAAAATGATTGATGCTATTTCAGATAAAAATATCTTGATTAAGATATATACATTTATCAAGTATCTGAAATAACATTCAACAGAAGATGGACGGTGGAGCATGAGGGAGTTATTCAATTTCCCTCATGCCATCCGACAACTTATGTATGAAATCACGGAATAGCTTTTTACTATCATCGTCCAGTTTCCAATATTCAACAATAAGACTTCGCACAAATGCATCATTAGAAAGCGATGCAGCAGCTTTGGCAAATTCATCTTCTGTAAAATCCAAGAACATATCGCCATTACCATTCCGTAGCCACACTTCATTAATATTAAACTCACGACATACCGCCAAAATCATTTGTTCAGTCAGATTTCTATCGCCGCTTTCAATCTTAGAAACACCCGCCCCGGTAATTCCCAATTTTTTACCGAAGGCTTCTTGACTCAATGATAATGTTTTTCGGATTTCTTTTAACCGTTCATTCATGACTATCCCTCCCTTCCTTGTGCTCTGAAATAAGAATACATCATAAACTTGGCATAGTCAAGAAAAATATAAAAAAGGCATTGACAAACTTGGCGAAGTTAAATATAATTATGGCATAGTCAAGAAGACATACGACTATGGAAAGAGGATTTAAGTGTACCTAGCAAAAAAGAAAGTGCCATCTGCAAATGGTACTTTCCAGGAATGGCTATTTCATTCCATAGAATACGGATGAACCGTATTTCTCGCAATGCACTAAATACCCGGTTAGAGTTCTAATGTATTGCGGATGGCTACAGAACCAACAAAGGTATTGTCCTTGACTGACTTTGTATTTTTCCTGCCAGTCTGATTCTGTTTTGTTAGGTACATGAAAATCAATTGCAAGAGAAAGGAGATTGCATATGACAAATACCGAGGAAATCAGAAAATCAATGAATGCTACTGACACCAGAGAAGTCACGGTTTTACTGGAATCTTTGGACGAAAACGCCAAGATCCTTGCAAAAACTTATTTATCTGCATTGGCGGACAAGCAGCAGCTTGATAAGCAGAAATTAGCAGCGGCGGTATAGGATACGAGGTAGACAGATGTTGAAAGTAAACACAGTTGAACAATTCCACATCGTGCGGTACATACAGGAAAATTTCAATGTGGAAGCAATCGAAATTGAATTGCTTGACCGCAACAAAGTAAAGGTAACGGATTTCGCCGGGGATTCGGCGGAGTTTACCTATAACAAGGAAAGTGGAAAGGTAGAAATGTGTTAGCGAATCCCCATGACCTAGACAATCGGGGGATTTCTGAAAAGTCTCTATTATGCGAAAGGAGATATGCTGATGGCAGCAGCAAAGAAAATCGGCTATGCCGAAGCATTACAGCGGTATGAAGCCGCCGGATTGAGTGAGTACAGGCTGAAAACCGCATTTGATATTTTGACGGTACACGGACACGATGTTGTGCAATTAAACGGATATAAGGATTTGACGGATACGCAACGGACTTTATTTAATGCGTTCATTGTGAATTACTTTAACGGAGTAGGTATGGGAATGCGTTGCGGATTTATTCCGAAGTCAGTGCATTATGTGGAAAAGATTACATATTGCGTATCGCGCCCGGCGGATGAATGGCACGAACAGCCGTATAAAGAAGTGGTTGCAGAATTTTTCAACATTTTATTGCCGAATGGAAAGAAGAAAAGGTTTAAGGAACATATCTTTTACCCGGAAATTCCTCGGGAATATTGGTTTGAACAGACAAGGGAAGAATTTTTGCGTTACGACTATAAGAGCGGTAAGCGGATGGATTGGCTTCATGTTATCGAGCCTAACAAATGGTATTAATGAAATCTATCACAACCTTGTCGCATTTTCAATATAGGCGGTACGTCTGATGCTTGATTACGGATTTTATAACATGGATTGCGTGGAAGGTATGCGGCAATTCCCAGATAAGTATTTCGATTTGGCGATTGTCGATCCACCATACGGTATCGGAGAATCTGGCAAAAAAAACGGCACACGAAGCTGCTTGGCGAAAGCCAAGGAATACAAGGAATTTTACGGTAAAGACAGAGAGCCGCCGGGGCCGGAATATTTCGCAGAATTGTTCCGTGTCAGCAAAAATGTGATCGTTTGGGGCGCAAATCATTTCATTTCCCGAATGCCCTATGATTCGAGTTGTTGGATCGTATGGGATAAGGATAACGGCAACAACGATTTTGCGGATTGCGAATTGGCATGGACAAGTTTTAATTGTGCGGTGCGCAAATTCCGCTTCAGATGGGCCGGTATACTGCAAGAGGATATGAAAGATAAAGAAATACGCATCCACCCGACACAAAAGCCTATAGCCCTGTATGAATGGATTTTAGGTCGTTTTCTTCCGGGGGGGGGGATACGGTATTAGATACCCACGTCGGAAGCGCTTCAAGCCTTATCGCCTGTTGCAGATATGGAATCCGCTTTGTTGGTTTTGAGATTGATGCAGATTATTACAAAGTAGCGTCTAAGCGGTTAGAACAGGAAACGGCGCAAATTACCCTGTTTAATATGTTTATGAGTGAGGATTTTGAGAATCCCCGAGATTGGAAGTGAAAGATATGAATAAATCACTTATTGATATTTTAAAAGAATTTGGGATCGAAACGGAAAGGGAACTTGATGCGGCACTTAGGAAATCTACATTTAGCCTTGGAATCATGGCGGCAGTTGCAGATGGTGCACCTGTACCGTTTTCAAATATGAAAGGAGAAACAGCAAATGATTAAAAGTACAACCGTATTAGTAAAAGACAAGAGGGGCATTCCTTGTATTATGGAGCGATATGAAAAATGTCTTCATAGGGATGTTGACCCGACCGTTACCGGGGATGCGGTACACCCCATGTTTATCATCCGCGGCAAAGAAGTGGATGCAATCTATCTACCGAAATACATTTCTTCCATGGTGGACGGAATCCCCTATAGTTTGCCGTTGCAGACACCGGCCACAGGGTTAAATTTTGATGAAGTGATTGAGTGCCACAAGCTGAAAGGTGATGGATGGCACACCATGACGGCGGTAGAGTGGAAGTTTATTGAGGATATTATCAATCTCTCTGGCAAAGAGCCGCACGGCAATACACGCTTTGGAAGATACCACGCAGACGAAAGCGAAAATGGTATCCCATCCGCAAGTTGTCGCGAAGTGACATTGACAGGAAGCGGCCCCGATACATGGTACACCGGGCATTCCAAGGATGGCATTGCGGATTTTGTCGGCAATGTATGGAAAATTGTTACAGGTATGCGCATGGTTGATGGAAAGATTCAGTACATCAAAAATAACGATGCAGCAGCCCCGGATTGTGATATGTCCGAGGATAGCATGGAATGGGTGGATGTTCTGATTGACGGCAAGACGTTAAAAGCATCATTTACGGACGGCAAAATTTGCTTTGTGGCAACGGATGATGAAACCGTGGAAGATTACGACAGCAGCAGATGGAAAGATGTTGGAATCAATGTTGGGAATATCCCGGATTATGTGAAAGCACTTGGAATCTTTCCAGCAAAACAGGCGGATAATGATGCGATTGTTTATGTAGATACAGAGGAGGGCGAAAAAGTGCCTTTTCGCGGCGGCAGTTACACCCACGCTTCGAACGCCGGGTCTTCCGCGTTGAACTTGAGCTACTTGCGCTCCTATGCGTTCGGCAACCTCGGCTTCTTCTCCGCTTACTACGAAGCTACGAAGCGTAGGCTGCTTGCTGAAACATGAATCCTGTTTGATTGTGCGATAGCACAATTTACATACCAAAAGGGCTTGTGCCTAGCGGTCAACTAAATCACAAGCCCTCTGCTGAATAACATCTACGAAAGACATTACCTTTAATTATTATACTTGCATAATGCAGATTTTGCAAGGGGAAAGGCTACAAAATGGCTGAAAAAGTTGGGTATTATTCGGACGGTGTTACCAAGTACACAGACCCATTTTATAAATGTGTATGCCGTGGCTGCTTACATAAGTTTTGGAGCGTAACGATTAATGCGTCGTGCCCGGAGTGCAAGGGGATTGATGTATTCCGTGATTTTAGCGAAATAAAGGCACAAGCGGAATATGAGCGCTTAAAAGGTCAAAGCATATCTTGAAATATCCAAGAACGTCAAAACAAATCACGGTATTTCAAGAATAATCAATTTATATCCTTGAAAGGTGGTGGTATTTTGAATCGTTTGGGATTTCTGATCTTGTCCGTATTATCCAAAAATGAAGCGTTTGACAAGGTTTCTGCCATGACCGCAAAGGAAATTACAGAAACAGAGGATTTCGGATATAAGGACAATACAATTTTTAAAAAAATTACTGACTTTGAAGTTTTAGGCTATGTTGCACCGGGTTACAAGGAGGGAAAACAAAAAACCTTTTATATCACAGAGAAGGGCAGACAGTTTTTAAAAGAAGCATGAAGGAGAGGTTAAGAGCATGAAAAAGAAAATAGGATTTGTTGCTATCGGACAGGCCGGCGGCAATATCGGAAAGTTGTTTGAAAACAAGGGCTTTACCGTCCTGTACTTGAACACATCGCAGGAAGATTTGCAGACTTTGAAGAATGCGAAATATACATACCATATTGCCGAGGGCGAGGGTTGCAATAAGGACAGAAGCAAGGCAAAAAAACTTGTTATTGATGATTTTGAAAATATCAGCAAGGAAATTTACGAAAAGATGGATGTCTCAATGATTTATGTTATTTTTGCATCCGGCGGCGGCACAGGCAGCGGATGTGGCCCCATGCTGATTGACTTATTGCTTGATGATATTTCCGGCGGGAATGGCTGCATTGAATCCGTTGGGGCTATTACGGTAATCCCCGGAGAGAAAGAGAGTATCAAGGCGCAAATAAATTGTTATGAATGCTTTGAGGAATTAATAAGTATTGAGAATATCGCAAGCACTTTGATTATCGACAATTCGAGGGGCGATAAGCTGCTTTTGAATCAGCATCTTGTAAATGCCTTTTATAACTTTATCGAAATTCCTTCGCATCACAATGACGAAAGGGGAAACATCGACAGAGCAGAGATTGAAGAAACGCTGAAAGCCAAGGGGATGCTTGTTGTGACAGAAATTCCGGCAAAGGAAAGCACCACGGCGGCAGTATTGGAATCATTCAAAAGAAGCGTTTTCGCCCCGATTGAGCCGGACAGGGTTATCAAATATATTTCCGTGTCTATTGCCGGGGCCGTGGATGTGGATGCAATGCGTAAAGAAATAGGCATCCCAATTGATGTATTCCAGACTTACAACGAGAAAAGCACGATTTGCTGCCTTAGTGGCCTAAATTACCCGAAAACAAGGCTTGATGCGGTATACCAGAAAGCTGTGGAGCATCAAGATTTGATTCTCAAAAATTTGCACGCTACTTCAGAAAGCGAAATGAAAAGGGGTGTGAATTTCCTTGCATCTGCCACCAAGCAGCCGATCTCGGAACAGCCCAAGACGAAGCCTTCCAGAAGGGATTTGATGAAAAAATACATGGGTTAGGAGTATTGCGGAATGGCAGAAATTAAGTGGATTAAGTTAAAAACAGGGATGTTTGACGATGATAAAATCAAGGTTATTCAAGCCATGCCGGAAGGTGATGCGCTGCTTGTGATATGGATTCGTATGCTGATTCTTGCCGGAATCTGCAATGCGGACGGCTACTTGATGATTTCGGAAAATTTGCCCTATACCGAAGATATGCTTGCAACGATTTTCGGAAAACCGCTATCAGTTATCCGGCTTGCTTTGAAAACTTTTGAAACTTTTGGGATGTTGGAGAACAACAACGAGGGAATATTTATCTCAAATTTTTCCGAAAACCAAAGCGAAAAAATGCAAGACATCCGGGAATACAACCGCTTAAAAAAGGCGGAATCAAGGGAAAGAGCCAAACAGAAACGGCTTGAAATGTCCTTGACAAGTCAAATTGACGGTCAACCATGTGTCAATGACAAGTCAATGACAAGTCAAGAATGTCAAACAACAGATATAGATAAAGATACAGATATAGATAAAGATACAGATATAGATAAAGATACAGATATAGATAAAGATACAGATATAGATATTATAAATAATACTTTACCCCAAAATCCGCTGGATTTAGGGGCACAGCCGGAAAGATTGGATTATGAGAAAATCGTGAGCCTTTACAATTCCACCTGTAAGGATTTACCAAAGGTTAGAGGACTTTCGGATGAACGCAGAAAGAAAATCAAGACCCTGTTAAATAATCTTGATAAAGCAAAGGTTTTAATCGGCATCGGAGCGTATGAGCGTTTGGAATACATTTTCCGTCTTGCCGATGAAAGTGATTTTCTATCTGGCAGAGAATCCCCGAATACATGGTGCGGATTTGATTGGCTGATAAATTCTAAAAATGCCCTAAAGGTAATTGAAGGCAATTATAAAAATAAAGGGGGTACAGTATGCCGTGGACGAATTGGAAGTGATGCTTCAAAGGCAGTTGGAGCGTATACGAGCGAATCAGAGAGCGATGCCCTGTCAGCCTTCAGAGCAAACAGATCACAAGTATAAATGCCAGAAGTGCAAAGATGCAGGCACGGTACTTGTGAGGGTGGAAGATGGTGTTGAATATTATGGCATTTGCGAATGCAAGAAAATCCGCATCATGGAAAGCAAGCTACAATTCGCCACCATCCCGAAGGAGTTCGACGGCTACACAGTGGAATCCTTTGATCTAGGGCTTTACCAATCGCCGGACGCAAAGGAAAAGGCGGAAATGGCAAAGATGCTTTGCACGAATTATGTAAATGATTTCTTGGAGATTAAGAAATCCGGCAAAGGGCTTTATATGTATTCCTACACCAAGGGCAGCGGCAAGACGCGCATGGCGGCATCCATTGCAAACGACATCATCACGAAATATAAGATTTCTGTCAAGTTCGCAACAACCTTGCAGATTTTGGATGAAATCAAAAGAACATGGGCTGACGATTCCGAAGCGGCCGGGGAACAAAAGTTTTTACAAGATATAATACACGTCCCTGTACTGGTGATTGATGATATAGGCGTGGAAAGATCTACATCGTGGGTCAATGAGAAATTTTATAACATTCTGAATGGGCGGATGATTCAAAAGCAGATAACTATTTTCACAAGTAATTGCGCAATGGAAAATTTGTTGTTTGATGAAAGGATCATCAATCGAATTTTAAAAATGGCTTTGCCCGTACCGTTCCCGGATGAAGCTGTGAGAACATCGCTTGCCAAGGCGGAAAATAGGGAGTTTTATAACAGGCTTTTAAGAGGATAAGCAGATGGAATAAACCAAGAAACTAGGGAAATGGAGGAAAGAATATTGAAAAATTATGATCCGAACATTGATGAAGGAGTACATACCGTCAAGACAACAGTACAAATATGGGGTTATAAAGGCACTATTGTTAGTAAAATGCATGGTAATTGCCATGGACTTGACATACTGCATTCGATAGACCCCTATAACGAAAATTTTGAAGGCGCAGAAAACGACTGCGATTTACATCACGATGAATACAGCCAGATTTTTAATATGCATCTGAAAAATGATAATGGCGACATCTTGGAAGTGAATGTTGATGAACAGGAATTTGCGGACATGATTGTGGCGGTCGAAATTATCGACTATGTGAAGGATTAACTTAGGATTTAGAGGAGGAGAATAACTATGGAAAACACAAAAATTAATACAGTGACAGTAAGATGGTTTGACGGCTATAAGGAAGATTTTCGTTGTACGGAGGTGCGATTTGGAAGTGACCTACTTTGGATGCGTCTGGAAGATGGAACGAATCGTCATATTCCACTTAGACAGGTAAGATGGTTCGGATGCAGTATTGAGAGTCATCAGAATACGGGAATGTAAACTGAATTTAACGGAGGAAATTTAATATGATACACGCTATTTGTGATTTTTGCGGAAAAGACTGCGATAGAACAGCAACATTGTTGTCAATGACTCCTTTTCAGAATTTTGCAAGGTATCACACGGACAATGATCCGTATGGAAGTAGAGAAAAAACAAGAAGCTTTGTCATTTGCTATGATTGCTGCAAAAAACATAATCTTCCTAATCTGTATGAGACTTATTCAGGCATCACAAAGCAGGAAGGACATTATGAAAAGTGTCTCGATAATTATACCGACACAGACCTTCTGAATGATGAGAAATACGACAAAAGATTTGCTTAGGCTAAACTGAAATTTAAAGCACCAGCCGCCAAGTGTGCTACGGGATAATCCAATGTTGAACCTAGAATATGGCAGAAAGGATATAAGAGTTGGAAATATTAGAAGAAAATGCAATCGGAATACTCCAAATGCTCTGCGGAAATAGCGGTTGCGTTGTATCGGATAGCGGAGGAAAAGACAGCAGTATATTGAAGCACATCGCCATGAAATGTAGGGAGCGTTATGGGCTGAATTTCTCCATCCAGCACGATCACACAACTGTAGACGCGCCGGAAACTGTCTACTTCGTGCGAGACGAAAAGCAGAAATATCAGCGGATGGGAATTGAATATAACATTTCATATCCAAAGAAAAGCATGTGGCAGCTCATTGTAGATCACTGCACACCGCCCACAAGATTGATGCGATATTGCTGCGCAGATTTGAAGGAATCCAGTGGGCACGGCGAAAAACTCATAACTGGAGTTAGAAAAGCGGAAAGTAGGAACAGAAGAGACAATCAAGGGATTGTTACTTTTCCAAAGCCCAAAAAGGAATTAAAGCAGAAAATTGAGGATAACGAAAATTTTCGATTAACAGGCAAGGGGGGGGTGGTGCTTTTAAATTTAGATAATGCCGAGACGAGAGAAGTTGTGGAAACTTGCTTTCGGACGAATAAGACACTTATTAATCCGCTGATCGACTGGAGCGATGATTTTGTCTGGTGGTACATAAGGCATGAAAACATAAAATTAAATCCATTGTACGAATGCGGACACTGCCGCGTTGGATGTATTGGATGCCCTATGGCGGGGAAAAAGCGATATGAAGAATTTGCACAATATCCAAAGTACAAAGAACTATATATCAAGGCATTTGCAAGAATGCTTGTCGAACGTGAGCGACGAGGGCTTAAGACCATGCCGCAGTGGAAAAATGCACAATGTGTCTTTGACTGGTGGATGGAGGATGAAAACATAGACGGTCAGTATAGTATGGATTTTGAAGGCATTGAACTGATTGGATTCAAGGAAAAAGGAAATTAAAGGACGAAAAGCATCCGCTGGGCAACAGCGCCAGCAATAACAAAACATGAATTGAGGACTTGGTAGATGGAAAATAACGATGAAAAACTGATTGCTAAAATTGAAAAAATGTTAAGGCTTTCAAGCAGCAATAATGAACATGAAGCGCAATCTGCAATGATGAAAGCACAGGAGTTGATGGCGAAGCACAATATCAAGATGGCGGATGTCAACCCGGAAGAACAGCCACAGAAGAAAGTGGAAACCCGGACATCGGAAAGATACCGCAAAGGCTGGGTTGGGGATTTAGCGACGATAATCGCCGGAAATTTCAGATGTCGTACATTGCTTCTGTATGCTAATAAAGGCAATACATATCGTGTCAGATTTTATGGGGCCAACGATGATGCGCAGATATGTATGCAGATATTTCAATATGCGCTTGAAGTGGTGCGCAGCAGATGCAAAACCATGAAAGGCATATTCGAGGAAACCGGGAAAAGTTTTGAATACAACGACAAACTGATGTATTGCCATGGATTCATGCAAGGATTGCAAAAGAATTTTAAAGAGCAGATAAGGAGCAATGAGTGTTATGCCCTTGCCCTTACCGTTCCGGCGGTTGTGGATAATGCGATTGAACAGCTTGGGAATTTAAAAGATGCCAAGCCATCAACGCAACCGACATTAAACCGCAAAAATCGGATGCTTTACGATGTGGGGTACACGGACGGCAAGACATTCCAAAATGCCGGAGATAAAGAACGGCTGCACAGCTAGTCAAATAGGACAATCTGATTTTAGATAGATTGATTAAACAAGGAAAGGAGCGAAACGTATGCTGAGAGTGGATTTGAGCAAATTGGCCGGTGGAGAGTTACAGGAGAAATTTAACCGTGAGATCACAAAGGTTATACAGAATATGCAAGACCCGAATACGCCTTACAGTGACACCCGGAGCATCACAATCAAAATATCCTTAAAGCAAACAGAGTTAAGGGATGATGCCAAGGTTGAAATTTCCGTACAATCCAAACTGGCCGGGGTTATTTCTGCTAAGACAAATTTTGCTATGGGAAAGAATTTGGAAGATGGCGAAGTGGTTATCAAGGAATATGGAAAGCAAATACCGGGGCAGTTGTCCTTGGAAGATGTGCAACAGTCACAGGACACACAGGGAATCAGCAAAGTTACAGCGATTCCGAGAGCATTAAAGGTAAATTAAGAAAAGAGGTAAAGGGAAATGATTAAAGATGCAATTCAATACATAATTGGGTTAAGTCAAAAGAGGGTTGAGGAAATCAATGGCAAAAATTATTATTTCCAAAGCGGCAGACCGTATTTGGTGGATGAATGCCGCAAGTGTGAGCCTGTACAGCTTTCCACCCTCACAAGCCTTGTGGATTATATCAAGGAGAATATGGATAAATTTCTGTACGATAATGGCAAGCTGATTATTCATGTGGTATCTGAAACTGAAGTCCGCATGATTTCACAGTTTAACGACGATATGGATCGTTGGGAAATCGTGAATGTAAAGGCTAGAGTGCCTAAAATTGCGCTGAATGAGTTTATGGAACAGGAGCGTTTTATCATTCAGATGCAGTCCATGTTCCTTGATGCTGGGGATAAGGCCATTGTGCTGCAGGTTGCCGGAAATGTTGAGGACAAGACCGTGGCGAAATATGGGGATGATGGCGTATCACAGAAAGCCACCATTAAAACAGGGCTTGCCAATGTGGAAGATGTCCTTGTGCCGAATCCTGTAAAGCTACAGCCGTTCCGAACATTTCACGAGGTGGGTCAGCCGGAAATTGATTTTGTTTTCCGCATGAAGAATGCAGCGGGCGGAGTAGCCTGCGCGCTATTTGAAGCTGACGGCGGTATGTGGAAATTCCAAGTGGTACACGAAATTGCCGACTATCTGAAGGATCAGCTTATGGATATGCAGAATGTCGTTGTATTGTCTTAAAGAAGAAATTGCCGCCGGGGTGCACATCCCCGGCGGTGCAAAGGTGGTTAGTACATGGATTTTTCTGAAATAAAGGTTAAATATTTCGTTATTGTTGAAGGGGAAGAAAGAGCCATCATAAGAGACACGGAAGCACAGGCTGAAAAAGCTAGAAAGCGGCTTTCCAAGTATTCGGGCGGTAAAAAAATATATGTCTACAGATCGAACAGCAAAAACGGATAGGAGTGTAAAAAGTGAATAAATGGATAGGCACAGGCAGATTAACAAGAAATGCCGAAATTAAGTATTTTCAATCTGGAAAACCTTATGCAACATTTACTATTGCAGTACCCGACCCATATGCAAGAGAGGGTGAGCCGGATGCGGATTTTATTGATTGCATTGTTTATGACAAAAGGAAGGTTGAATTGATTGAAAAATATATCCACAAGGGTACAAAGTTGGAAATCGTTGGTCGCTTAAAGTCGGGCTGCTATCCGAAAGATGATGGAAGCCGAGTATATTTCAAGAGAGTTGTAGTTGAGGAATTGGAATTTGCGGAATCGAAAGCGGCATCTAATGCGAACAAAGAAACAGAACCACAGACGCCCCCGGGCGATGAATTTATGCAGATTCCCGATGGAGCAGACGGCGAATTGCCGTTTAATTAGAGGGGGCACACATGATTTCAGAAATTATTGAGAAAAATGACAGAGCGATAGATGCTATGAGTAAATTAAAAGTCAACGATTTCTTTTGTGGTTGCGGTGGCATGGGAATCTCATTTCAACAAGCCGGGTTTGAAATAGCCGGAGCATGGGATTTTGATAAACACGCAATTCAAAGTTATCGTGAGAATGTGAGGGGGGGGGCAACACGCTAAACTGCAAGATATTCGGGAAATGACATACAGCGATGTGCCAAAAGCGGATGTTTGGGCGTTCGGCTTCCCGTGCCAAGATTTGAGTATTGCCGGGGCAAAAAACGGCATGAAATTAAAATGCCAAGATTGCGCCCATATATGGGAAATTGAGCCGGAAGAATACGATGGAAATAATCGTTGCCCGGAATGCGGTGGAACAAATGTAAAGTCGGAGAGCCGCAGCGGATGCTTTTTTGAAATGATGCGCTTACTGAAGGAAACGGAGGAAAATGCGCCGGAGAATATGCCGTCCGTGATTATTGCGGAAAATGTAAAAGGTTTAAAGCCATATCTTAATGTGCTTGAAATTGAATACAAGAAAAGAGGGTACATAGCGCACTATCAGCTTTTTAATTCTAAGTATTGGAATGTTGCGCAGAGCCGGGAGAGATATGCGGTTGTTGGCACAAGGGAATGTGAAAATCTCACTTTTTCATTTCCGACCGAGCAGCACGATTTTATCCCGAAGTTATCCGATTTTTTGGATGAAAGTGTGGATGAAAAATATTATATTGCAGATTCAAAAGCTAAAACCATAATCCAACAGGCTTTAGAAAGGCTTGCAAGCCTTGGAAAAGTCCATGCGACCCTTACGCCCGACAGAGAGAAGAAGCGGCAGAGAGGGCCGAGGGCAAAAGCAGAGGAAGAGCCGATGTTTACACTTACGGCGCAAGATTTGCACGGTGTAATACAGGCAACGGATGAAAACGCTATGGAAAGCGAAATTTGCAAGGAAAGCGGACTTCTTGATCCAAACGGATGCAGTAAGACGTTGAGAGTCGGGGGGGGGCGCGGAAGCCTAGACAAGAAACACATTTATCAACATCTTTTGACGAAGCAATGACAAATTTGTTATTTACGGACAAAGATAATTGCGCCTATTGCTGCCAAGCATCCTACTACAAGGGAATCAGTCCTAGCAAGATAGGAAAAGGACAGCGAACACACATCATTGAGCACATGGGAGAAAAAGAGACAAGTGAAAATTTTTGACATAAGCAAATACAGGGTTAGAAAATTGACCCCTAATGAATACGGAAAATTACAGGGCTTCCCGATGGCTAATTGGCATCAAGTGGTATCGGATTCGCAGGCCTACAAGCAATTCGGGAATGCTGTAACAGTTACACTTTTTTCAGAGATTGCAAAAACAATTAAAGCCTGTATTGAACAGGGGAAAGGATGTACAGATGGTAACAACTAACGAAGCAATTGAGGGAGCTGCAAGACTGGCGAAAGTTGCACAGGAAGCATTCAACTCTGAAACGGCAAAAGAACAGGAACGTATCGAAAGATTTTATATGTTAGCCGGGGATTTTATCCCGGATAAAGCAAGTAATTTTATGATTGAAAACGGATTTTTCAGACAATCCGCATCGACAAAGTATCATTCGTGCTACGCCGGGGGACTTGCAGATCATTCCCACGAAGTAACACTCTTCCTTTTGCAATATACCGAGAAAATGGATTTGAAGTGGCAGAATCCGCGAAGTCCTTATGTTATCGGTTATCTGCACGATATTTGCAAAATTGATATGTACATCCGAATTACAAATGACGGAGTATCATCGTATGAACACAACAAGCAGCAAATGCTTACAGGGCACGGCGATAAATCCGCCATTATTGCCGCAATGTTGATTCCAGATCTGACGGACGAAGAGATGTATTGTATCAGATGGCACATGGGAGCGTTTGACGATAAATCGAATTGGAACGCATACGGAAAGGCGATTGAAACATTTCCGAATGTGTTATATACCCACATGGCCGATATGGCTGCAACGAGGATTAAAGGTGTATGAATAAATCAAAAATAGAATGGTGCGATTATACATGGAATCCGATTACAGGATGCCTTCATGGATGCCTGTATTGTTACGCCGCAAGAATCGCAAAGAGATTTGCACCAGAAGATGCAGAGTGTGATAATTGCAGAATTTGCCCGGATTGCCCGGGCAAAACAAAGGGCAAATGCCCGGATTATCGGGAATATATGCAAAGCGAAAAGTTGCACATTCTGGAGTGGAAAACATATTCATTCTATCCCCAAAAGCGATACATCGCTTTCCCTTATGGATTCGAGCCGACATTGCACAAATACAGAATGAAAGAGCTGGAAAAAATCAAGGGGCCGGCAACAATCTTTGTTTGCAGCATGGCGGATTTGTTTGGCGCGTGGATTCCCGATGAATGGATTTTAGAGATATTCAAGGAGTGCGCCAAGAACAGACAGCACAGATATATGTTTTTGACAAAGAATCCGAGCCGATATGTGGAACTTGCCGCAGCCGGATTGCTACCAACGGATGATAATATGTACTACGGCACGACCGTAACGGACGATGAAACAGAGTTCTTCTATTCGGATAAGCACAAAACATTTTTGAGCATTGAGCCGATACAAAAGGAATTTTCCGCAAGAAAACTTCCGCTTCCTGTTGATTGGGTTATCATCGGACAGGAAACAGGAAACCGCAAAGATAAAATAATCGCCGATGCCGGATGGATTGAGGGTATATATAATGCTTGCCATTCCGCCGGAATCCCGGTATTTATGAAAGACAATCTATCGGGCATCGTGGAGAATTTAAGACAGGAGATAGCAGCATGGTAAAAGAGATTGTAAAAAATATTGATTTTTTGGAAAAACCGCTTGAAAAGGTGGAGAGCGTGGAAGAAATAAAGGATGTTATCGCGGATATGTTAGACACAGCCAGATTCTACACGGCTAGGTGCTTGGGCATGGCGGCGAATCAGATAGGCAGCACAAAGCGGCTTATTGTTGTGAAAATCACGGATAAGGATTTTATGACGATGATTAACCCGGTAATCGTCAAAGAATCTACACAATGGTACATTGCAACGGAATCCTGTATGTCTTTGGATGGCGAAAGAAAAGTAATGCGCAAAAGATGGGTTGATATTATGTACAGGGATGCAGCCTTCAAGATTAAGAAAATGCACTGCACCGGGCTTGTGGCGCAGATTGTGCAACACGAAATCGACCACCTAAACGGCGTGATTATCTGAAGGGGGCGCAGAGTATGGCGATATATGCGTTTGATTTTGATGGAACGCTTTGCGAAGATAAATTCCCGAATATCGGGCCGGTCAGAAAACACGCAATGAAACAAGCAAAAACCATCAAAGCAGATGGAAACATTTTGATTTTGTGGACTTGTAGATGTGGCAAGAGATTACAGGAAGCTATTGATTTCTGCAAGTCTCACGGATTGGAATTTGATTATGTAAACGAGAATGTGCCGGAGAATATAGAAAAATACGGCAATGATTGCAGAAAAATATATGCAGATTACTATATTGACGATAAGGCATACATAATTTAGATAGGGGTGTGATTTATTATGGCAGCCGGACAAAGAAAGGGAGAAAGTAAACTATGGGTGAATTGAAAATCAATGATTTTGTGAAAGAAGTGGGAGAGAACAACATCAAGCATGGATTCCGGGATGCAGAATTAAAACCAACGGATTTTGTTGCGCTGATTCATAGCGAAATATCTGAAATCTTGGAAGAATTTAGAAAGGGAAAGCAGCCAACAGAAACATATTATCGTGAAGATGGAAAGCCGGAAGGCGTGCCGTCCGAGTTGGCAGATGCGGTTATTCGCTGCTTTGATATGGCGGATTTCTATGGCATAGACTTGGAAGTTGCTATCAAGGAAAAACACGCTTTCAATCTCACAAGACCATACAAGCATGGAAAAGAATTTTGATGTATGCAATCTTGAAAAAGGTTGATAATTTGGTAAAATGAAAAGGAACGGTCTGCCAACCGTTCCAATTCGTAAATTTGCTTTATCCATCGCCTTTAATAATTATAGCAGACATTTTGCTATAAATCAAGGGGGCTGCGAAATGTCAGCACCGCGAATACCGAAGTTACAGGAAGGAAAATTACTGAAAGAAATTGATTTTCAAATCCTCATGTGCAAGGAAAAAATAAGGAATCACGAAAAATCTATTGCGAAAATCAGAAAAATGGCCGGTATGAACGGGCCGTCTGGCGTGAACGGCATTGATTATTCAAGACAGCCCGGCGGTGGTGGGATGTACGGAATGCCATTCCCGGATGCGCTGGCTGCCATTGCAAAGGATATGGAATACATCGAACAAGAAAAAGCTGCAATAAAATCATTGCGAAAGCGCAAGAGAAATCTGATTAAAGCGGCGGAAATTCTTGAAGGCTTGGAGCAAAAAATATTTGTGTTTCGCGTTATATTCGCAATGACACAGGATGCGGCAGCGGATGAAATAGGGGTATCGACCCGACAACTTCAGAGGGTGGAAAGACAAATGAAACAGAACACGAAAGTGTTTGAATTGTGAAGTAAAAAGTTTCATTTTTTGATTCATTTTTTGAACGATTTTTTGAAGCACTTTTTGAACAATGAAAATCAAAGAAAATCCAGTAAAATCAAAGGTTTTCAAGAAAAAGCAATGTCGTGTTTTGTGTCGTGTTTTATGTCGTAAAATATGTCGTGGTAATGTCGTGTTTGTTATGCTATAATGTGTATCAGTGAAAAGTGTTTGAAGCAATCCCACACAGGGGTTGCTTTTTCTTTTACAAAGAGGTGTGAAATGAATACAGTTGAGCCAATTCGTGATTTGGAAACAGTATTAGATATTGCGGATTATCTCAAAGTAAAGAATCAAAGGGATTATGTGATGTTTATGTTTGGGATATATAGCGGTCTGCGAATATCCGACATTTTGAAATTCCGTGTCCGGGATGTGAGGGATAAGGATTTCATATCACAAAGGGAGAAAAAAACCCGGAAAGAAAAGAAATTCCCAATAAACAGGGAATTAAAGATTATCATTGATGAATACATAAAGGATAAAAGGGATTATGAGTATCTTTTCAAATCCCCCAACCAACCCAACAAGCCAATCACAAGGCAACAGGCATATAACATTCTTAGCAACGCCGGAAAACAGTTTGGATTGGATAGCATCGGCACGCACACATTGCGCAAGACCTTTGGTTATCATTTGTACAAGCAGACACAGGATGCAGCCTTATTAATGGATATATTCAATCATGCAGATATACACTACACATTGCGATACATTGGGATTAACCAAGATTGTAAGAATAAAGCATACAACGGTCTATCTTTCAAGAGATAGGCTATTTTTTTACGCAATTTTCAAACGGGGAATCGGAATCGCTTTTTTATTTTGCCTTTGATTTGACATATATGGCAAGTGTCAAATAGGAGTGTAATTTTTTGAAAACATTATATAAGAAGTCAAAATATTTTTCGGACTTTACAAAATACTAGATATGTCAAGAGAGTGGACGAAAGCAAAGCAAGCCGAATGCAAACAATCGTTCGGCTTACCATGCCCGAAAAAAATAGGTTCTTCCAGTTAAAGAAGCACGTTTGCGGGTCTGCGAATCCCAAAATCTTTCTAGGCACAGAAAAAAATCAATGAAAGTTGCCGTTTCCGAAAAGGGGGCAGATATATGGCAAAGAAACCAACTACGCCACCCGGCGATGCCGTGGATAGCGTTAAAACGACAGATATAAGCGCAATAACGGTTAATTCAGCCACACTCGAAAAGATTATAGGGGTATCGGGTAGGCGCATCCGACAGCTTGCGGAAGAAAATATCATCATCCGGGCAGCCAAGGGGCGGTACAAGTTGATGGATAGTATTTCAAATTACATCCTTACCCTTAAAGTGGCAATCGAATCCGGCAACAACGAATCGCCGGACGGAGAAATTGACCTAGAGGAAGAAAAGGCAATACATGAGCGTGTAAAGCGGCATATATCCGAATTGAAATTGCAGACCATGAAAGGGGATTTGCACAAATCCGAGGATGTGGAGCGTGTAATGACGGATATGCTTGTTTCTATCAAAACAAAGCTGCTTTCCATGCCTACAAAGTTAGCACCGATTTTAGTATCAAGAAATGATATTGATTTCGTGAGAAATACAATCAATCGGGAAGTATTGGATGCCCTTAATGAATTAAAGGATTACAACCCGAAAGAATTTTATAGTGATGATTATGTGGAATCAGATGGGGATGGTGGCGATTATGAATGAAAAACAGGTTGATGGAAAAACCGTAAATCTGTTTCGCAACATCGCCAAGATATTATCCCCACCCCCCGAATTGACGGTAAGCCAATGGGCGGACAGTTATAGAAAATTATCGCAGGAAGCATCTTCAGAGCCGGGGCAATGGAATACCAACCGTGCGCCGTATCAGCGCGAAATCATGGATGCGGTAAACGATGCCGGATGCGAGGAAGTAATCATTATGTCCTCTGCACAGGTGGGAAAAACCGAATTGCTTTTAAATGTAATCGGCTATTACATAGATTACGACCCGTCCCCGATACTATGCTTGCAGCCAACCTTGGAAATGGCACAGACCTTTTCAAAAGACAGATTGGCCCCGATGCTTCGTGATACCCCTGTACTTAGGGGGAAAGTAAAGGACGCGAGGGCAAGGGATTCCGGAAATACCATTTTACACAAGACCTTTCCGGGCGGACATATTACAATGGCCGGCGCAAATTCCGCCGCCGGGCTTGCATCCCGACCGATTAAAATTGTGCTGATGGACGAAATAGACCGATACCCGGCATCCGCCGGAACAGAAGGAAACCCGATTAAACTTGCGGAAAAAAGAACAACAACCTTTTGGAATCGCAAGAAAATTAAGGTATCAACACCGACCATCAAAGGCCGTTCACAGATAGAAAATGAATTTTCATCATCCTCGATGGAAGAATGGAATGTGCCGTGTCCGTGTTGTGGAAAATATCAGCCTTACGAATGGGGGCGCATTCATTTTAGCGATGTGACGATGGAATGCAAATTTTGCGGAGAACGCTTGAAGGAAATGGAGTGGAAGGAAAATCCGGGAAAGTGGATTGCGCAAAAGGACAATAAGAAAAAACGAGGATTCCATTTGAACGAAATGGCTTCCCCTTGGAAACATTGGGAAGAAATCATCGCCGAGTTTAAAGAAGCTAATAGGGAATTAAAAGAGCATGGCGATGTTGAGAAAATGAAAGTGTGGATAAATACCACCTTGGGCGAAACATGGGAAGAAAAAGGCGAAGCAGCGGATGAAGATGTGCTTTTAAAAAGGCGTGAACGATATACCGCCGATTTGCCGGATGGTGTCCTTCTTGTAACCGCCGGGGTAGATGTACAGGATGATAGATTTGAGGTTGAAATCACAGGATGGGGAAAAGGGTATGAAAGTTGGGGTATTCTGTACCGCAAAATTCCCGGAGATATGGAGAAAGAAGAAACATGGGATAAATTGGAGCGATTCCTTGATATGGAATTGTATTTTGAGAACAAAAATTCCCTGTTGATAGCCTGTACCTGTATAGATACAGGCGGACATTTTACCACACAGGCGTACAAATTCTTGAAAAAGATGGAGAAAAAGCAGAAGCGTATTTTCGGTATTAAAGGTATGGGCGGCGAGGGCATCCCCCTTGTAAACAAAATTTCCACGAATAACATCGAAAAAGTAAAAATATTTCTGCTTGGCGTTGATTCCGGCAAGGAAATCTTAATGACCCGATTAAAAACGGTTGATGAGGGACCGGGATATTGCCACTTCCCCATCAATGCCGACCGTGGATATGATGAAACATACATAAAGGGTCTTTCAAGTGAGCAAAGAGTTATCCACTTCAAGGAAGGCCGCCCGGTGCTGAAATGGGTAAAGAAATCTGGCGCACGAAACGAGCCGTTAGACTTGCGGAATTATTCGACCGCCGCCGCCGAGATCTTGCGCCCGGATTGGGATGTGCTGGAAAAGAAAATCAGACAGGGCATAAATTACATGAAAAAGCAGCCTAAAACAACCACGGCGAAGAAAAAAGGGGTTGTAAACAGGGGCATACAGGTTTAGAAAGGCGGACACGATGGAACAGTTGGAGAGAACAAAAAAACGATTGGAATTGTACTACAAAGCCGAGGAAGCTATTTTGAGCGGTCAAGAGTACACAATCGGCACAAAGAGATTAAAAAGGGCGGATTTAGCAGATGTGCAAAGTATGATTGCAACGTTGGAAAAAGAGGTTAAAACCTTGAAAAGCAGCGGCAAAAACAAAGCGCTTCGGGGGATTCCGCTTGATATTTAGGAAAGGAAGGGCACAACATGAATATTTTTGACAAAGCCATTGCTGCAGTTAGCCCCGCAACCGCATTACAGAGAGAGAAAGCCCGATGTCAATTACAAATTGTTCGGAAGTTCAGCAATAGCGGATACGATGAAAGCGGCGCATCCCATACAAAAAACTCAATGAAGGGATGGAATGCATCGAGTAAATCTCCACAAGAGGATATTGACAGAAATCTCCATACCTTGCGGCAGCGTTCCCGAAGTCTTATGATGTCGGCCCCGATTGCTGTATCTGCGTTAAAAACCAACCGCACAAACATTGTCGGGGTTGGCTTAAAAGCAAGACCGACCATCGACCGGGAAGTGTTGGGTCTATCAGAGGATGAAGCGAAAGAGTGGGAGAAAAAGACACAAAGGGAATTTGAATTGTGGGCAAAGTCAAAACATTGCGATGCCACTAAAATCAATAATTTTTACGAGATGCAGCAAATCACTTGTCTGTCGTGGCTTATGAATGGCGATGCTGTTGCACTTATTAAGTACAGTGACAAGGAAAGCGTATATATGCCGTATGGATTAAGAATACACATGATTGAATCCGACAAGGTATGCAATCCGCAAACATCCGGCTGTTATGTGAATTTACAGCAGACCAACCCGAAAAATAGAAACCGTATTTACAATGGCGTGGAAATTGATAAAAGCGGGGCAGTGGTTGCGTACTATATTTGTAACACATATCCACAATCAGCCTTGACCGCAGAAAAGAAATGGCAGAGGGTGGAAGCCTTTGGCAGCCGCACAGGATTTCCGAATGTACTTATGGTATTTGAAAGCGAAAGGGCGGAGCAATATAGGGGAGTGCCTTATCTGTCTCCTGTTATTGAATCATTGAAGCAGCTTACAAGGTACAGCGAAGCAGAAATCATGGCAGCAGTCATAAATGGTTTTTTTACGGTATTTATTACGACCGAGAAGAGTCCTTCAGAGATGCCATTTACAGGGATTGCGGATGATTCCGAACCTTCTGAAGAATCCAACGGAAACGATTACGGATTGGGGCCGGGCATGATTAATATATTAGCACCCGGTGAAGATATTAAGATGGCAGACCCATCAAGACCAAGCACGAATTTTGATGCGTTTACAACGGCATACGCAAAGTATATCGGTGCAGCCCTAGAAATTCCGTCTGAATTGTTATTAAAGCAGTTTGGCGCAAGCTATTCTGCATCAAAGGCCGCGCTCGAAGAAGCGTGGAAAGCCTTTCGCATGAAGCGCACATGGCTTGTCGATGATTTTTGCCAACCAATCTACGAAATGTGGCTCGTGGAAGCCATTGCAAAGGGCAGAATAAAAGCCCCCGGTTTTTATTTGGATGCAGCTATCCGCGAAGCGTGGTGCAAGTGTGCATGGAATGGCCCGTCACAGGGGATGCTTGACCCTCTGAAAGAGATTAATGCCGCTACAAAGAGGGTTGCGCTTGGCGTATCGACAAGAGAAATCGAAGTTATGGAAATGAATGGCGGTAATTTTGACGATAACGCAGAGCAGTTGAAGCATGAAGCGGCCTTAATGGGAGAAATAAACAAGCTGATGGAAAAAAATATATCGCCAGAAGATGACAATAATGCAGAGGAAAGCGAGGAAAAAGAGAATGGCAAGGATTAGCATCAGAGGAACAATTGTGGCTGATGATGACAAATGGATTTATGATTGGTTCGGTATACAGGCAACAAGTCCGGCGGATGTCCGTAAGGCGATTGATGATGCAAAAGGCGAGGATTTGGAAGTGGAAATCAATTCCGGCGGTGGCGATGTGCTTGCCGGCAATGAAATTTATACCGCTCTTAGAATGTATAAGGGCAAGGTAACAAATATCATAGTGGGAATGGCAGCGTCCGCAGCATCCTATATTGCATCCGCACGAAATTGCATTATGACCCCGGTGGGATTTTACATGATACATAATGCGTCTGGCGGTGCAAAGGGTGATTATCATGCCATGGATAAGGAATCAGAGGTATTGCAGACCGTAAATAAGGCAATTACGGCGGCATACATGGAAAAAACAAAAATGAGCCAAGATGATCTGCTTGCGCTGATGGATAAAGAAACTTGGCTGACTGCAGAACAGGCAGTTGAATACGGGTTTGTGGATTCCATCATCGAAAATCAAGAATATTTACAAAGAGCCAATCAAGGGATTGGCTTTTTTAATGGCAAAACCCCTGTTGCGATTTATAACAGCACACAGGTTTTGGATCGTGCAACAATTGAAAAAACAAGGGAAATGTTATTAAAATCCTCCGTTGAAGCTCCTAAAAACACCACCCCGGAGAATGGTGTGCCGACATCGCCGGAAAGTGTTTTGATAAACAATTACACAAAGAAAGTAGAGGTAAAAGAAATGGCAGAAACAATGGAAAGCATCTCAACCGTCGAAGAGCTTACCGCAAAATATCCGGCATTAGTGCAGCAGATCAAAGATTCTGCGACTTTGGAAGCTGCAAATGCGGAAAATGAGCGTTTAAAGGCAATTGATGAGATTGCCGGGCAGATTTCCGACAAGATGGTAAATGATGCAAAGTATGGCGCAAAGAGAATCACAGCGGAAGCCCTTGCACTTGAAGCATTCAAGGCAAACGGAATTATGGCAAAGGAAGCTCTTGGGGACTTAAAGGCTGATATTGAAGATTCTGGGGCCAATGACGTGGCAGTAACAGCAAACACAGGATTGGCTGATGATACCGAGGAAGCCAAGGCAACCAAAATCAGCAATCTTGCTGCAAAACTCAAAAGAAAGTAGAGGTAAAAAGCAATGAGTGAAATTTACAAGACAACAGGCGAATTTACACCCGACAAGCTGATCGCCGACAACGCAATCCCTGTTACAGCAAAGGGCATTAAAGTCGCAAGCGGACAGGGTAAATTGGAGCGCGGTACTTTATTGGGTGTGTCCGCAGATGGAACATATAAGGTTACAGGTAGCACGGACGGCGAATCAACCGTTGGATGTGACTGTATTCTGACTGATTCTGTGGATGCGACCGATGCGGCAGCAGTTTCCACTGCTTTTGTGTCCGGCACATTTAATCGTGATGCGATTATTCTTGCGAAGGGCGCAGTAATTGCAACCTATGAAACAGAGCTGCGTAAATTGGGTATCTACCTTAAAACCGTACAGGAAAACTAGAAAGGAGAACATTGAACAATGGCAGAGTATACCACAAGAGAAATGATTGAGGCGATTGAGTTAAATCCGCCTGTTCGAAATTTTCTTACAAGAACTTTTTTCCCTAGAGAGGAAACGCACCGAAGCGAAAGAGTGGAGTTTGACATCAAAAAGGGGAAGAGAACCATGGCCCCCTTTGTATCGCCCAGAATCGGCGGCAAGGTAATCACAAGACAGGGATTCCAGACCAAGGAATTTACGACCCCCAGACTCGCACCCGAAAGAGTGTTGACCGTGGACGATATTTCCACGAGGACTGCCGGAGAAAATATTTATAGCAGGCGCACCCCATCCGAGCGAGAGGATGAGTTGCTTGCGCAGGATTACAAGGATCTGGATGAATCCATACAGCGCAGACTTGAGTGGATGTGCAGACAGATCCTTTTCGAAGGTAAGCTGGATATTGTGGATGAAGATGCTGGGGTGGATGTACAGGTGGATTATGGCTTCGGGAATATCGTGGTGCTGACATCCGATAGTTATTGGAGTTTATCAACCGCGAATCCTATTCCTCTTTTGAGAGAGAAGCGCAGAGCAATCATCAAGGACACAGGAAAAGCACCTAATATTCTGCTTTTTGCATCGGATCTGATAGATGTATTTATCAACAATCCCTACATCAAAGATGCCATGAACATCCGCCATATGCAGAATATCGAGGTTAAGCCCCGTATCGTTGATGACGCTCTCACATATTACGGAAAGATTGCAGATTTGGGATTGGAAATCTATTCCTATGATGAATTTTTCCTTAATGATGATGGGGAAGAGGAAGGCATCATTCCGGCTGGCGCTTGTCTGATGGCACACGCTGAAGGCGAGGGCGGAATTGAATACGGCTTAATTACACAGATGGAAGACAAAAAGTTTCAGTCTTATGAAGCTAAGCAGGCCCCCAAAATCTACTGCGATGAAAAATCCGAGGTTAAAATGCTCCGCCTTACATCAAGACCGCTGCCCAGACCTTTTGATGTACAGAGCTGGTGCGTAATCTATCCTAATGGGCAGACTGCATAACATAATAGGGGGAATAAAGCATGATAAAAGCGAGAGTAAATATTGAAACCGCAAACCACAAGTATAAGCCCGGGGATGTCATTAAAGAGAAATTGAGCGATGCTGATATGGCTTTTCTGAAAAAGCACAATTTCATTATTTCCGATGAATCTGATTTCCCCGACGAAAACGTTGAGGTTGATACAGAGTATGAAATTGGGCTGAATACCGATGATGCGGAAGATACCGGAGACGATGATCCCGGCATGGAATACAAGGACGGAACAGTTCTTCAGAAGATGAAGAAAGAAGAAATTGTTGAGTATGCAGCAAGCATTGGACTGGAACTTGACGAGACAGCCCTTAAAAATGATCTGATTGATGCCGTGCTCAATTACATTGAAGAAAAAGCGGCGCAGTAGGTGGAAATATGGGATTTAAGGAGCAGTTGCAAGAGGATTTGGATGTGGTCTTTTTCAACACAGAAGAATTTGCGGAAACCCATACAATAAACGGTGCGGAAGTGGATATTGTCGTGGACAACGACAAGTTGGCGGAACTGTTTATTGCCCGGGAAGTACATACCGAGCAGCTTTTTACGGATTCCATCATGTTTTATGTCCGAAAAAAGGATTTGGATTTCGAACCTGTGACCGGGCAATATTTGGAGTATGACGGACACGGCTACATCGTAACAGATGTTAAAACGGATGATGAATCCTATACCGTTATTATGGGGGCGAATGAATCTTGATTGAAGCGAGAATACAGGTTGACAGCATAGAGGAAGTACAGCAACGGCTTGGGAATCTCAGTCACAAAGCCCCTTCTGTTGTTGCAAACGCCATCAACCGCACCACAACCAATATTAAAAAGGCGATGGCACAACAGACCGCCCGAAAGTACAACATCACAAGCGGAGATGTAAAAAAGACTATCAGTATAACCAAGGCGACAAAGGCAAGGCTAGAGGGAGCGGCTATTTCCAAAGCATCGCCGATTGCGCTTGCGAAATTCAAGGTAAGTCCGAATCGCACGGTGTCGTACTCAAACGGAAAGCCATCGCCGAAAGTGTATAAAGTATCAGTTGAGAAGGGGCCGGCATCCAAAAAGTTGGATGCTGACCCCAAGGCTTTTATTGCGGTTATGAAATCCGGACATCAAGGGCTTTTCCGCCGCCTGTCTGATGATAGTTTGCCAATCAAGCAGCTATTTGGGCCGTCCGTTCCGCAGATGATTAAAAACGATGAAAGCATGAAGAATATCCAAGAGGAAGCGCAAAGTACCTTACGGAAAAGGATTGATGCCGAAATCGAAAATGTTTTAAGAAAGGGGTAAAAGCATTGACCGAATTAGATTTATTGGATGGGCTTGTGGATGAAACGAAGGCAGCCTTAAAGGATTTCCGCTTGCGTTCCGCAAAGGATAATTACATTCCCATCAATATCTACCCACAGAATATGCCGTTGAAAAAGGGCAAGGAGGACGAAAAGCAATATCCGTATGTGTGTGTATGCTTTGATGATGAAGAAATCAGCGAAACAGAAAACCCGGTAATGGTAAATATGTATTTTCTTATCGGAATTATTGACCGTGCAGAGGACAAACAGGGCTTCCGGGATGTGCTGCAAATTGCCAATCTGATTTATCAGCATATATTTCGAAAAGGAATTATTGCGAAAGCGTTCAAGCCATCATACCCCTTCAAAATTATGTTGCAACAGGAGGACACCTACCCATATTTCATTGGCGGCATCGAAACCAAGTGGGAAATGCCATCTTTCAGGGAGGAAGATAAGTTTGTATGATGCAGCGAATGTATATTGGCCCGGCAATTCCGGGAGTAGTCAAGAATAGCGTAATTTTTATTGGAGATTTGCCAGAGCAATTAACAGAGATTGCGAAGGAGATTCCGAGCATCAAAAATCTTGTGATTCCCATTGACAGAATCACGGAAGCAAAACAAGCATTATCCGAACAGGGGAGCGTTGAGGATGTTTCCTATTGGCGGATAGTAGATTATCTGAAAGGAGAAAGGTAAAAATGTCTAATTACAAGCATGGTATTAGCACAAACAGAAAAGCAACCGCATTAGCTACGCCAATCACAAGCACTGCAAATGTGACCGTGGTTATCGGTACTGCACCCGTTAATATGTGTGCCGATCCTTATAAGGCGGCAAATGTGCCTATGGCGGCATACACAAAGGCGGATGCGATCAAAAAAATGGGATGGAGCGAGGATTTCAAGCGCTTTACGATTTGCCAGAGTATGTATGCGGCATTCAACGTGTTTGCTGTTGCACCGCTTATTATGGTAAATGTGCTTGATCCCAACAATGAAAATCATGTGTCCGCAGTAGTGGCAACAGCTTACGATGTTGCGAACAAGAAGGCACTTGTGGATGTTGAGGGTATCTTGCTTGACACCATCGAAATCACAAGCGAGGATGCAACCACAACGCTTGAAAAAGATACCGATTATGTGGCATCGTTCGCTGATGACGGCACGGTTATCATTGGATTTACTGATTCTGGCGCAGAAAAAGCTGGGGTTGGCGTGAAAATCGCATACACAAAGTTGAATCCCGAGGGTGTAACCTATGCGGATATTATTGGCGGTTACAATGTATCGGCAAGGGTTAAAAAAGGTCTTGAAGTTATCGGAGATATTTTCCCGAAGCTTGGACTTGTTCCGGGTACGCTGATTGCGCCGGGATTTTCTCATATTCCGGCAGTAAACACCGCAATGACCGCAAAATCCAACCTCATTTACAGCCTGTTTTCTTGCAAGGTTGTCAGTGATATTGATTGCTCCGATGATGGCGCAAATTCCATCGACAAGGTAAAGGAATGGAAGAACAACAATGCATATACTGACCGCCGCACTTTTGCAGTTTGGCCGAAGGTAAATGTGGATGGCTACCATTACTATTTTTCTGCGCAGCTCGCCGCACTCTTGCAGAGATTGGCGGCAGATAACAGCGGTGTGCCTTCCGAATCTTGCGACAACAAAGCGTTGAAAATCAGCGGTCTTGTGTTAGAGGATGGCACGGAAATTACCTTCGATATGGACGAAGCGAACGATTATTGCAATGCAAACGGTGTAATTACCGCCATCAATATTGATGGATTCCTTGCATGGGGCAACAATACCGCCGTATATCCTCATTCCACTGATGTCGTGGATAGATGGGTTACTTCGGTAATGATGTTTGATTACATCGAGAACAATTTCAAGCGCAGCTTCTTTTCTAAGGTTTCCAACAAGGCAAGTTACCGTGAAATCGAAGATGTGGTGCTGTCTGAAAATCTGACCCTTAACGGATTAAAGGGCGGCGATGATATTGCTGGGGGCGAAATTTCCTTCAGTATGAATGATAACCCTATCACACAGATTCTTGGCGGCAAGATTAAGTTTAAGGAACGTTTGGCAACATATCCGCCCATGGAAGACATCGAAAACGAATTTGAGTTTGATCCTACCATCTTACAGGCGGTTCTGGAAGGAGGAAGTAAATAATGGCTAATACATACGAATTACCCGATAAAGTGAATAATTTCAATGTGTACGATGGCAAGTCAAAGTTAGTCGGCATTTCATCCGAAATTACGCTGCCTTCCTTTGATCCTTTGACCGACACATTAAACTTGGCCGGTATGGCCGGAGAAATCGAAAGTGAGGTTGTGGGGTCTTTCGGGTCTATGAAACTTGAAATCCCTTTCAGCAACCTTTCCGAAGATTTCTTTGCTTTTGCAGCAAGTACAAATCCTGTTGTGATTCGTGGGTCTATGGAAGTATTCAACACACAGACACAGGCAAAGGAATATAAACCTATTGTCGTAACCGTAAAGGGCCGCACCCTGAATATCAATCCGGGTGTGCTGAAAAAAGGCGGCAAGGGAGAGCCTAAAATCACTAAGGAAATTACCTACATCAAGATTACCATTAACAACGAAACGCAGCTTGAACTTGACAAGTTGAACTTCATTTTCATTATGGGCGGCGTTGACCTGTTGGCGAAAATCAGAAGCCAGATTTAAAGAAAGGAATAATACGATATGAAAGACATTACCAACAAAAACGAGGATATGATGGCAGAGGAAGCAAAGGTTGTTTCCATGGAAGCGAAGAAAACAGAGGTTGCAGCAGAAAATGCAGAGGATGCGGACGATCCCGAGATTGATATGTATGTGAAATTCAGCAAGCCTTATCGGTTTGAGGATGAAACATACGAAGGTATTGATATGTCTTGCCTTGACAACCTCAATTCACGCGATTTGGGTGATATTGAAAAGAAATTCTACAAGCAGGGCGTTGCAAGTTTCAACCCGGAGAATACCGCAACCTACGCAAAGATTGTGGCGCAGCGAGCAACCGGGCTTCCTATCGAGTTCTTTGAGCAGTTACCGATCAAGGATATGCTTAAAATCAAGAGCCGTGTAGTAAATTTTTTCTACAATTAGAGATTAGAGCAAAAGACGGACAGGACTTCCGAAAGGTGGCTGTCCGTCTTTCTATGTCTACAAATACCGGGTTGGATTTTTATATCAATCTGCCCATAGCGGAATTTATAGACATTGCAAAGGAAGTGGTAGAGTATGGCAAACAGCAAAAAAACAGAATACGAAATAGCACTTCTGGTCGGCGGTAAGGTACAGGCGTCCTTCGGAAATAGCATCAAGGATGTGGAAAGCAACCTTGATTCGATGGCAAATATGGCAAAATCGGCTGCAAAAATGGTAACAACGGCCTTTGCGGCAGTACAAGTCGGACAATTCGTAAGCAGTGCGGTGGAAACCTATTCATCGTTTGAACAGGCCATGGCGAATACGGCGGCAACAGCAAACGCATCTGCGGTAGATTATGAGCGCTTGGAAGAAGCGGCTCTCGAAATGGGAAAAGCAACCACAAAAACGGCAACCGAAGCGGCGGAAGCGCTTGGTTATATGGCACTTGCCGGATGGAGTGTTGATTATTCAATTGCAGCGTTAGAGCCTGTATTGCGTTTGTCTGAAGCTGCACAGATGGATTTGGCGACTTGTTCCGACTTGGTAACAGATTCGATGTCCGCCCTTGGCTTGTCGATTGATGAATTAGGCGGATATTTGGATATATGTACATCGGCTAATAATAATGCTAATACCACGGCGGAAGCACTCATGGAAGCATTTATCGGATGCGGCGGCGCTGCAAAAACCGTTGGAGCTGACCTTACAGATACGGCGACCGCACTTGGCGTGCTCGCAAACAACGGCACAAAGGGTGCAGAAGCCGGAACGGCATTAAATGCTATGCTTGTACGAATGACAAGTAAGGATGCGGCAATTAAGGCAATGAATGCTCTAGGCGTATCTGCCTTTGATGCCGCCGGAAACTTTGTGGGATTGGAAGATGTGCTTGTGGATTTGCAAAAGGCATTATCTACGCTATCCACAGAAGAACAAACAGCCTATATGTCAAAAATTGCCGGGACAAATTACTATACGGAAATGAGTTACCTGCTAAATGCCGTGGCGGAATCCGCAGACGGCACAGCATCGGCATGGGATTCTCTTTCCTTGTCCTTGGAGAATTCTGATGGCGCACTGATGAATATGGCAGCGACCGTAACGGCCACATTGAGCACAGCTTTTCAGATACTTGATTCTGCAACGGAAGATGCACAGATCCATTTAGTAGATGCCTTCGGGGATGATCTGAAGGATATGATACTTGATCTTGCGGAATTTATCCCGACAGTAACAGATAATTTCGTGAAATTCGCGGACAAAGCCGAGCCGAAAATTGCCAAAGTGTTCAGTACCGTTTCAAAGGGGGCCGGCACGGCATGGAAAGTGATTAAAGGTTTCGGAGGAGGATTCCTTGATAATTTTGGCACGATTGAAACGATTATTGCCGGAATCGGTGGTGCAATTATAGCCTACAAGGTAGTTAGCGGCTTGGTTAGCACGGCAACCGCCATAAAGGGGGTTGCAATAGCAATTCAGACCATGACAATTACAAATCCTTGGTTGCTTGGCATTACGGCGGCGATTTCTGCCATTGTTGGCATTACGGCGGCCGTGAAAACAGCGGAAAAACAGGCAGTAAAAAGCAATCTGGCAAAGCATTTTGGAGATATTGCACTTTCCATGGATGAAATATCAGATGTAGCGGAATATATCGTTGCAAGCGACAATTTAAGCAAAATCCACGAATCTATGACGGCGTTTGACGAATTGGACGGCATACAGGAAAGTATGCAAGACAGCATTGATGCCATTAATAAAATGAATTGGAAAGTGTCAATCGGCATGGAGCTGTCTGGCGATGATAAGGAATCATATGTTGCGGAGATTCAAAATTATGTCACTGAAGCGCAGAACTATGTGCAGCAAGCACAATATGCACTGAACGTCAATTTATCCCTTTTTGCTGATGGGGATTTAGAACGGCAAAACATTGTAAATCAATTAAATACTTTCTATTCTGACAAATACGCAGAATTGGAAAGCTTAGGAACGCGACTTAATCAGACAGTAACAGATGCTTTTGCTGATGGTTTGCTTGAGATTGATGAAGTAAAGGAAATTACTGAATTACAGTCACAGATGGCACGAATACAAGAAGCACTTGCGACGAGTGATTTCGATGCTAAATTGAAGGTGATGGAGTTGCAGTATACGGGCGAACAACTAGATGCTGATTCGTTCAAGGCGTTGCAGGAGGAACTTGCAACGCAAGTAGAAGCTGCATCCGCAGAATATGAAGAATCCTTACAGTTGCGCATCGCAAATTATGAGGTAATGCTTGACGATGGAGCAATTACGCAAACCCAATATGATGCGGCTGTCGAAGAGTTTTGGGAAGATTACAGGACAAGTATGACAGAGCTGGAAGCAAAGTCACTCTCATTTCAAACCAACACTATCATGCAGGCGTATGGCAAGGACATCGAAACCTTTAATTCGCATTTATCAAAAGTAATGCAAGAATACGCCGGTGAAGCATACTCGATGCAATGGGATGAAACCCCTGACTTGCTGCTGAATTCTATGGCACAGGATCTTTGGAATAGTGATATAGATAAGAGCACAAAACAGGCAATCGCCGAGCTTTTGGAATCTATGCAGCCATCCTTGGAGCAAGTCGAGGAATTAAAGCAACAGTACACAGATTTGGGATTGGAAATCCCGGCGGTGCTCAACCAAGCATTAGCGGATGCGGACACCTTAGGAGCCATGACTGTTTATCAAAAATGGTATGGGCAAGGTGGAGATATGGAAGCCTTGTATGACACACTTTATCAGCAGATTGTAAATGATGAAGCGTATGAGGAAATCGAAGCCGAGCTTCGGGAAAAAGGATGGGAATTGCCGGAAAAGTTTGCCGAGGAAATGACGGCATCACAGACGGAAATACTTGCACCAGCCTTTGATGGAATGTATGCGTATAGCGATGAATACTTGAATAACCTGTTTTCGCAAGGATTTGATGTAGCGGCGAATGTCAAGGTCACGTTGAATCCGACTTACAATCAATCGGCACTTTCGACATTTCCTTATTATTCAAAGCACAACGCATTAACAAACACTTTGCCGGGTCATGCGGACGGTGGTATTTTTGATACCCCTCATGTGGCATTGTTTGCGGAGGATGGCCCAGAAGCGGCGATTCCGCTTGACGGAAGCAACAATGCAATTTCCCTTTGGGAAAGAGTTGGGCGGCTTCTTGGCGTGTTTGATGGTGGTTTGCTTGGCAGCAAGGGCGAAGAACTTTATAACGGAATTACCAACTATGAAACAACAAATAATAATACAACAAATGAATCCTTGGATTCAAAGCAATTCGTGTTTTCTCCGCAAGTTACGATTGAAGGCAATGCAAGTCGAGAGGATATTGATAACGCGCTTCAGATTTCCATGGAGCAATTTCGAGATCTTATGGAACAGTACATAGCGGAAAAAGGAAGGGTTTCATTTGCATAAAGGTGGCAAGAATGGCAGAAACATACACAACAGTACAGGGCGATATGTGGGATTCGATTGCATACAAAGTATATGGCGATGAAAAGTATATGGGTTTTCTGATGCAGAATAATTTGGACTTGCTTGACATCTTTATTTTCGGGGCCGGCACGGTTTTATCCGTGCCGGAACTTGAAAGCGAAACAGAATCCGATATGCCTTCATGGAGATAATGAGCGATGGTAAAAGAACAGGAACAACCAAGGAAAGCATCACTTGAATTATCCTACAACGGAGTAAACGCATCCGGGGATTTCAGCGCAAAGGCGGAATCTTTTTCTTATATTGATGTGGCATCGGGGGAAGCTGATACCCTTTCGCTTACTGTAAATAATCAGACCGGGCAATGGCTTAATAACTATATGCCGGAAGATGGGGATTATGTGGATGCAAAAATCGTTGTGGCGAATTGGAATAATGAGGGAGATAACCGCAGCTTATCATGCGGAAAATTTGACCTTGACAGCTTCAAGGCCGCCGGATTCCCGGAAACCGCAAGCATTGGCGGAATCACAATCCCAATTCGCACGGATTTCAATGTGACACAAAAAAATCATACATTCAGCAGCACAACAACGAAAACAATTTTATCTGACATTTGCGGAAATGCCGGGATTCAACTTGTTTACGAAGCGGAAGATTATTCTGTGGAAGAAATTGAGCAGACCCGGCAGACAGATATGGCATTTGCCTTTTCTTTGTGCAAGAAACATAATCTTGCAATGAAGTTGTACAACAGCAAAATGGTGGTTTATGACCAAACAACCTATGAAAAAAAGGATGCGGCATACACCATCGACAAATCCGAAATGCAGAATTATTCATATAGCCGGGAAAAGTCAAAATTATATGATAAGGTGCAAATCCAATACGCAGACCCCGGAAGCGATGATACGTTTTCGTATTCGTATCAAGTGCCGGGTAGCCAAGGAAAAAGGACTTTATACATCAATGAACAGGCAGACACATATAGGGATGCGGAAATCAAGGCAAAGTCGCTGCTCTTGGAGAATATCCGGGGCGCAATATCTATTTCGTTTCGTGTAAAAGGCGATACAAAGCACATTGCCGCCCGGAATATTAACATTACAGGATGCGGAAAGGCAAATGGCAAATATTTCATTGATCGTGTTACGCACTCAAAAAATGCAAATGGTACATATACTTGCACCATCAAAGCGCACTTGTGTGTTACTCATACAACATTTTCCGCAGCAAAGACCACCACTGCCGTCGCAAAAGCAGATGGGACAACTTACACGGTCAAAAAAGGCGATTGCTTATGGAATATTGCAAAAAAATTTTACGGAAGCGGTGCAAAATACACGATTATTTATAATGCCAATAGGGGAATCATCAAAAATCCTAGCCTTATTTATCCGGGCCAAGTATTAACGATTCCGCCGGGCTAAAAGCGAGGTAATCAGATGGGCGATATTATAAGAATCGGAAAAATACACACGATTGACTATGCAAGAGGTACGGCAAGCGTAGTATATACCGACCGAAATAATGAGCCATCCCCGAGTTTTCCATTTTTCAGCTTTGCATACGAAATGCCGAAAGTGGATGAAACGGTGGTGGTTATTTTATTGCCTAATTCCACCACAAAGGGATTTATTGTCGGCGTGCCGTGGAGTGGCAAAAAAATCCCATCTGAAAACGGACAGGGCATTTTCTACAAGGAATTTTCGGATGGTTCTTTCGTGAAATACAATGCAAAAACAAAAGCAATGGAAATTTCCGCCGATAAAATTAAATTACAGGCGTTAACGGCGGAAAGCGTAACCGTAACCGGGCAAATGAAGGCAAAGACGGTTATTGCGGAATCTGCAAACATTGGCAATCTGACAGTAACGGAATCCGCATCCTTTGCCGATTTAACCGTGTCCGGCACGGCGAAAATTAACAATTTGAATGTGTCCGGCACGGTATCCGGCAATTTCCCAGAATGCGATTGTACATAGAGGAGTGCGAGAAATGGCAGTAGGTTATTTTGGAGATGTGATTTTTACAACATCCGACAAGAAAATTTTAAGTTTCCACGATTTCAAGTTGACCGCATCGGGCAGTTGGGGAGAACATAAGCGGAACGGCAGAAAATCAGAATATGAGTTTTTGGGACCGGATTCCGAGGGTGTATCTTTCGTGATTGAGTTGGATGCAAATTATGGTGTAAATCCAAGGGATGAAATCGAAAAGCTGATAAAGTATGCGGAAAACGGAACAATCAACCCTTTAGTAATTGGCGGCAAGAAAGTGGGAAGCCGATGGAGAACATTGAAACTTTCTTCATCGTGGAATCATGTAATGAGTGGCGGCGAACTGATTAAGGCATCCGCCACGCTTACGCTTGCAGAATACGCATAAAGGGGGAGCAGAATGATTGCAATAGGCGATGTAGAATTTGAATTGAATACGCCGATGGATGCGGCATTGCGAAAAGAATTGCTTGAAAATGCCGCAACCATATTAACGACCCTTCGTGGCACGAACCCACAGGACAGGGCGATGGGGCTTGTTTCAAGTGATATTATCGGGCGAAATGTGAACATGGCAAAATGCGCCTATTCCGTACAGGCAATCGAACAGATTGACACATACGAGCCGAGATTGTCGGTTGCCGAAGTGAATTTCGAGGTACAAGAGCAAAAAATAATTCCAAAGGTGGTGCTAACATACAATGTCAATTAGTATTCAAAATTTATACGATTTGCCGGATATATCCGTGATTGATGATGTGGATATTGAAAGCATGAAAAAAGAAATGATTGCGGACTTTGAAGCTAATTACAAAGAGGAAACAGGGGAAGCAATTACCCTTTATCCGGCAGATAAAGACCGCATAAAGTTGAATGTTGTTGCAAATAAGCTGTATCAAGCATTCCAATGTATTGATAAAGGCTTCAAAATGAATTTCTTGAAATATGCTTATGGAGATTATCTGAAGCACCTTGGGGCCAATAAGAAAACCTTTAAACAGGATTCCAGACCGGCCGTAACGGTACTTCGCTATACTTTACAGGAAGCCCGGTCACAAGTTACAGCAATCCCACAGGGGAAACGAGCAACCGCCGGGGATAATGTCTTTTTTGCAACGGATGATTATGCAGAAATTGCAGCCGGGGATATGTATGTTGATGTGGCGGCAACCTGTACCGAATTGGGAACGGTAGGAAATAAATACATTCCCGGTCAGATTAACGCCATGGCGGACAAAATCCCCTATGTGGCAAGCGTGGAAAATATCACAGAATCAGATGGTGGCAGCGGCGAGGAAAGCGATTCCGACTTCCGTGAACGAATCTTTCTGGCACCGTCGTCCTATTCCACGGCCGGCCCCGAAGATGCTTATATTTATTGGGTGCGCCAATACAATTCGGCAGCGATTGAGGATGTAAAACCGAATACAACAGAGGATGCAACGGTGGATATTCGTCTTGTGCTTACCAATGGGGAATTGCCAAGTGATGCTTTTCTTGCTGATTTAACCACATATCTCACGACATCGGCAATCAGACCATTAACCGATAAAATGTCGGTTGCTGCGCCGGATGTAGTGGAATATGAACTTGATTTCACATATTACATTGCACGAAGCAATAAAGAAAATGTTGAAACCATACAGGCAGCGGCAGAGGATGCCGCAAATGCGTTTGTGATTTGGCAGAAAACGCATATTGGGGCAGATATTAACACGGATATTTTGATTGAGTTTTTGAGAGCCGCCGGAGTAAAAAGAGCTGTCATCCGAAATCCTGTATATACCGCAATCAGCAATACGGAAATTGCTGTTGCAAAAAATGTCACGATGCTTTATGGGGGGTTAGAGGATGACTAATTTATCTGAAATCGGCGGATTATATCAATCCACCCCAGCAAACTTAAAGGATGCTCGGACAAAGGCGTTTATGTATGCTTGCGACAGGCAGATTGCAAAGTTGCTTGAACGGTCACAAAAAACGATGGTATGGTGCGCAATCGAAAGTGTGGATGAAAAATACCTTGATTTCATGGCGGCGGATTGCCGTGCGCTTTTCTACAATTCATCCCTTGATGCGGATGTGAAGCGAAAATTGATTGCAAACAGCCAATATTGGTATATGAAACTTGGAACATCGGCAGCGATGGAAGAAATGATAAATATTGTATTTTCCAACAACGAAACGACCGTTGAGGAATGGTTTACTTATGCCGGGGATGCGTTCCATTTCAGAATTGCAACATCATCCAAGGTCACAACCATCGAAATGACTGAATTTTTAAAATACATCAATGAAGTAAAAAATGCCCGATCTATTTTGGATTACTTAGTGCTTCAGAGCGGCAGCACAATCATTTTAGAGAATGATTCAGATACCTTCCATGTATCTTTTGAGCCGTGCAGCGAAGATAGCTTTTGCGGAACAAATCCAAGCTATGCGGTGGGCCTTGCTATCGCCGAAAGCATTTTGGAAATGACAGAGGGCGGCGATGCGTTCCATACGGAATATGAGCCGACAGGAATAACCCCAGATTATGCAATGGGGCTGCAGTTATCCGAAAGCGAATTGCTGCTTGAAAATGGCTGTCAAGAAACACTATTTGATTACAACATGGATAATCAAACGGAAAGCGGCACATTTCCGAATTACGCCATGGCGGCGCAGTTTGCAGATGAAGTGGTTGACCTTGCGGAATCATCCACGGAAACAGCTTTTGAATATCCTATTGATAATAAATTTGCATCTGAAGATGTGTAGAAAGGAGATAGGACACCATGCAAATGAGTACAAACGAAATCGAAGCACTCAAAAACTATCTGAAAAATCGGGTTGCATACGCAAGGTATTATTCCGGCGGAACATGGTATAAAATCAACATCCACAATGTTGACATCTTGCCAGATGGCAGATTTGCCGTTTATATCTTGTTCGACCACACCACACCGAATCAGATTGACAAAATAGAATTTTACAATGTGGACGGTACTTTGTTTGCATCCGGCACGGAATCCATCGACAAGGAAGCATTTACCGAAGGAATCCTGTACCGTTACACAATCACAATCAAGCAGCGGCAAGCCACGGCGTAAAGAAAGGAGCAATAGGATGTACACACCTGTAAATTGGAAAGACCATATTGTGCAGTTTACGCGCCGTTTCTCCATGGAAAGCGGAGAGTCCGCCGGATTGGTATATCTTACACCGGCCCCGGGAGAAATTGAGCAGCAAGGCACAGCGCAGAGCGCAACAAATTTCGGTCAAATGGATATGGGTATATTAGAACAGGCATTGATGGCTAATATGCTTTTTTCCATCACAAATCAGCATTCTGGGATGTTGGAGAATTTATCCGGGCAGCAGTTTGATGTTACCCTTGAAAATACGCTTGCATTCCCGGCAACCAATGCAATCAAGACGGTTGCACTTTCACAGTATCTGAATAACACAGATTATCAGATTCATTACAAGATTTTGGAGTGTTCCGGCGGATATGTCGAAAGCGTGGATTTCTACGATTTGGCATATAACGCATTCAAAGTCAAGTACACAGGCAGCGCAACAAGCGTTAAATTAAGACTCTATGTAACAGGGGGATTATAAGAATGGCAAATGTAATCATCAAGAATGATGAACGCAGACGAAACGAAGCGGCTATCATTAAGAGTTTCAACGGCGGTGCAGCGCATAACACACAGGCGCAGAATCGTGAATACGCCGAGGAAATCAATGCAAGAATGAATGAAATTACAAGAAAGGTAGGTATGCGATGATGAATGTTATCGAAGTAAATGAGGGCGCAAAAATCCCTTATGCGGTAAACGGCAACAAGATCACTTTCGACGATGAAATCATGCTGAATCTTGAAAAGAAAGAAGCCGATGCAGATGTGCATATTGACATTTCAACGGACGATTTCGGCGGACTTATTACAGGAATCGGCAGAGATTATGTGGCACAAATCGACATCCCGGCGAGATTGTATGAAGAATCCGAATCCGAGGATGCGGAAAATGCGGAAGGTACAGAGA
Source organism: uncultured Acetatifactor sp. (assembly GCA_934402375.1). GTDB lineage: Bacteria > Bacillota > Clostridia > Lachnospirales > Lachnospiraceae > Acetatifactor. Next base: position 192,144 of record CAKRUB010000001.1, on the reverse strand, counting down.
ATAGCGGAAGTATTGTCCGTGTTCCTGTACCTTTTTCCATGGATAGAGTTACTTTATCATTATTTGCTTTAAGGGAAGGAGTGATTGAGAATGGCTAATTTTGACAGCTTAAAATTTGCAGTTGAGGGAATTTCCGGCGGTGCAACCACTATTTTGATGGATAATGTGGACTTGCCCTCTTTTATGAATCCTTTTTACAAACAGACCAATGCACAGCTTTTCGGCGGAAGCGAGGTTGTACATTCTGCATGGAAACAAGGTGCAGTTGAAAAAGATGTGTTCTACATGAGCAAATTTATCAACACGGTTGTAAACGGAAGGGCATACAGTTGGCCAAATGTAATCCCTTGCCATACCAAGGATTTTGACACAGAAATGCAGTATTGCAACGCTAAAGGTACGGGATGGCATCAGGCATCATTCGCAGAATGGGCAGCAATTGTGCATTTAATGCACATGATGAAGTATGAGCCCAGAGGTAACACTAACTACGGCAAAAACCATACCTATACCTACGAAGTTGGTGCGGCGGATTCTGCCGGAAGAACAGCCACAGGAAGCGGTCCCGTATCGTGGAATCATGATGGAACGCCGGGCGGCATTGCAGATTTTATTGGAAATGTCTGGAAACGTTTGTCCGGTATGCGCACTGTAAACGGTGAAATTCAGATCATGGAAGGCAACGCTCCGGCGCTACAGGTATCACATGCTCCGGCTTCTCCTCGATGGAAAGCAATTATGCCGGATGGGTCATTAGTTGCTCCGGGAACAGAGGGGGCGCTTCGGTTTAACGCAAACTGCGAAATCGGAACGTCCGTCGCAACAACAGAAGATGCACCTAGCAAAACTTTCTCTAGCATTGTGGCAGCGGATTCTGTCACTTTACCAGAAATTATTTATGAATTATTGCTTGCTCCCAAGGATGGTATCACTAATTACGGACATTTCTGGATTGACTTTAAGGGCGAGAAGGTGCCTTTTCGCGGCGGCAGTTGCACCAGCACTTCGTTCGCCGGGTCTTCCGCTCTGTACTTGCAGAACGGGCGCTCCGTTGCGCGCGACTACGTCGGCTTCTTCTCTGCTTACCAAAAGTAGCTGCGTAGGGGGTGCTATCGCACCCCCTATAATTCAAAGAACAAAGGTGCAATAGACGATGGAATATCAGACATCACAGACACAGGCAGCAGAGCTGCAAGCGGCGGAAGGACTGACAGAGGATAAAGCCGGATTTATCACGCTTCAGAAAATTCGGGATTTGTTGCAGTATTTATATACCGCATTTGTGAAATACCCGAAATCGGAGAAACTTGGACTTGTAGCGGACTACAAAGAAAATCTGTATGAGTTTATTTTTCTGATTGTTTCGGCGAGAAAGAAATATTACAAGAAAACCACATTACAGGATGCCGACGTGCGTTTGGAAATGCTTAGAATGTTCAATGATTTATCCTATGATTTGCATTACATCGACATAAAGCGTTACGAACTGATTGCGAAGCAGCTTAACGAAATCGGCAGATTGTTGGGTGGATGGATTAAGAAAGCAAAAGAGAAAGAAATGCAAAATCAGAAATAAATTGTATTTCCTTGGGAATGGGTCAATGGCTGTGCCTATTCGCGGCGGCAGTTACAACAACGCTTCGAACGCCGGGTCTTCCGCGTTGAACTTGAACAACTTGCGCTCCAATGCGAACGGCAACATCGGCTTCTTCTCCGCTTATCATTTCAATCAGATTCGGCTGTTTACGGACATCCGACAGTATAAGTAAATGGGTAAGGGATTCATTTCCATCCTGTAAAACAGGAAAATTCACTTTGCCACTAATGCAGACAGTAAGCTGAAAGGCTGAACGGCGCGGCCATATTTGCAACGAGTGGCGCAAATTAAGAAAGGGATGCAGACCATGAAAGAGTTTGATATTACCTTTGATGAAATCGTGGACTTTGAAAATCTGTATACGGCATATGTTCATGCAAGAGCCGGAAAGCGATACCGGGGCGAAACATTGCGCTATACCGCACGGCTTACTGAAGAATTGATACAGCTTCAGAATGAATTGGCTTGGGGTACATACAAAGTAGGGCCATACCGCATGAAAGAAATCAAAGTGCCCAAACCACGCATCATCATGGCTTTGCAATTCCGTGACAGGGTTTGCCAATGGGCAATTTATCAGAAATTGAATCCGTTTTATGAAAGGATTTATATTGATGATAGCTTTGGATGCCGGGTAAACAAAGGGACGGTTAGGGCAAGGCAGCGATTGCAGTATTGGCTTAGAAAAGCAAACAGAAGCAGCAAGAAGTATTATATTTTGAAAATGGATATTAGCAAGTATTTTTATCGCATCGACCACGAAATCCTGTTAAAGATAATTTCCAAGAACATCAAGGATGAAAGGCTTTTGAAGCTGATTGAAAGGATTATAAATTGTGAAGATACGGCTTTCGGATTGCCGGCCGGTGAAATGCCCAATGAATTGCCGAAGGAAGAATGGATTTTTACAAGAGGGATGCCGATAGGCAACCTCACTTCGCAAATGTATGCCAATATTTATCTCAACGAGTTAGATCAATTTTGTAAGCATAAGTTGAAAATACATTATTACATTCGATACATGGATGATATTGTAATTTTATGGCCCGATAAAAAGGAATTGCACGAAATCAAGAATGAAATCGAAAGATTTTTGAACGAAGAATTGCATCTTGACCTAAACAAGAAAACCGCAATCATTCCGGCGCATATCCCGGTTGAATTTGTTGGGGCCAGAATCAGCTACAAAAGCATCAATATCCGTAAAAGCACAGTGAAGCGGATGCGCAAGCGTTTGAAGTGGTTATCAAAGGCATTTTGTGCCGGAGAAGTCACATTTGAAAAAGTGAATAATACCGTGCAAAGCTATTTGGGAATGTTGAAGCATTGCGATAGCAAGAATCTGCTTGACCGCATCACTTCTGAATTTGTGCTTGTATGTAACCGAAAATTACCGCCTTGATGCGGTTATTTTTAATTTTAGCAGAAAGGAGAAACGTGCGTATGCCGGAAGTAGAACAAAAAACTTTTGAATGGCAAGTGATGGAGCGCTTAATCAAAATCGAAGATAAACTTGATGGATATGTTGAGTTTAAAAAGCGATTCTATGAAGCCGAGCGAAAAGTGGAACTTGTGGCTGATGATTTAAAGGATGCCGAAAAACGCATTGAGGATTTGGAGCAGCACAATCAATGGCTTTCCCGAACGGTTGCAGCAGCAATTATTACATCGCTTGTTGGCGTTATAGTCTGCTTTGTGAAGTTGGGCATGGGAATTTAATATGCTAGGTTTTGAAAGTGGTGCTGAAAGCCATTCAAAGGCACAAGAGTCTTGCAATCAATAATTTTGTTAAATTAAGGAGGATGACTATGAAGAATTGGAAGAACTGGATCAAGGCAGCAGGGGTAAGAGCAGTAAAGACGGTGGCACAGACTGCCGTTGCAACAATCGGCACGGCGGCGGTAATGGGAGACGTCAACTGGGTAATGGTGGCATCTGCATCCGTGCTTGCGGGTGTACTGTCGATGCTCACGAGCGTTGCCGGGTTGCCCGAGGTAGAGGAGGCAGATTATGAGTAATAGCCCATTGGTTACATACACACGAATCAGCCCCAACCGGACAAGCCCTCGAAATCATAAGATTGATACCATCACGATCCACTGCTATGTAGGACAGGTGACCGCGAAAACCGGTTGTAATGGTAGACGTTTTACGATATACAACCCAATCTCCGGCGCATCCTGTAACTATGTGGTCGGATATGACGGCAGTATTGGATTGTGTGTGCCGGAGTCTGACCGGTCATGGTGTAGCAGCAATAAGGCAAACGATCACAGAGCAATCACAATCGAGGTTGCGTGTGAGCCGGTACACCCTTACAAGGTGACAGATGCAGCAATGGCCGCGCTGATCGTTCTGGTGGCAGACATCTGCCGCCGGAACGACATCGCGGAGCTTAAGTGGAGGGGAGACAAGACCTTGATCGGTCAGACTGACAAGCAAAACATGACCGTGCATCGGTGGTTTAAAAACAAGGCTTGTCCCGGTGATTATCTGTACGGCAAGCACAGCTACATTGCGGCAGAGGTCAATAAGAGACTTGGTAACGCACAGACAGCAGATACACCCGATCCGTTTGCCCCGGCGCTGCCTTACAAGGTGCGGATCACTGCATCCAGCCTTAATGTGAGGCGGCTTGGCAGCACAAAGTCCGAGGTGGTTGCAACAGTCCGAAGAAACGAGGTATATACTATTACGGCGGAGTGTGACGGATGGGGCAGATTAAAGTCCGGTGCCGGATGGATATACCTTAAGTACACGTCGAAAGTATAAGGTTACACAAGAAAAGGGGGTGTGTATCTGCATCCTCTTTTCTTGTGCTTCATAACCATCTCTTTGTTCTATGATTAATTCCCTTCAAACTTCGGACTTCATTTGTAAATTACATTTCTACATTGACAAGATACATTTTAAAGTGTAATATGTAATCAAAAAGGAGGTGGAAACATGGAAATGACTACCACCGAAAAAATTAAGCTACTGAAGGATAGATGTGGTTTAACATTAGGTGATTTAGCTGCTAGGGCAAATACAACTCGGCAGAATCTCAATAATAAATTCGGACGCAATAATTTTTGTGAAAAGGAAATCCGAGAATTGGGTGATGTTATGGGGTATGATGTAGAGATTACATTTATCAACCGGGAAACCGGAGAAAGGATTTGAAATGTTTGAGATAGACTTAGATAAAATTGATTTGACCCAGCCGCCACCATCCCCGAACGATGAGCCGGCCAGACAGTATTATTTTATGGCGAAGGCCAGGGAGTATGTCCGGGCGATGTCTGAAAAATTGGGCCGTCCTCTTACCTGTGCTACAATAACATTCGGGTGCCAGATGAACGCGCGTGACTCGGAAAAACTCGTCGGCATTCTGGAGCAGGCGGGCTATGAGATCAGCGAGAGCGAGAAAGCGGATTTTGTGATTTTTAACACCTGTACGGTCAGGGACAACGCGAACCAGAGAGTCTACGGAAGACTTGGAGAACTCAACGGCTATAAGCGCAGGAACCCGGACATGAAGATTGCGCTCTGCGGCTGTATGATGCAGGAGCCGTCCGTGATCGAGAAGCTCAAGAAGAGCTATTCCTTTGTCGACCTGATCTTCGGAACGCACAATATCTATAAGTTTGCAGAGCTGCTCTGCGCGATGTTCGAGACTGAGGGAATGATCATCGACATCTGGAAGGATACAGACAAGATCGTGGAGGATCTGCCGGCAGACAGAAAATATTCCTTTAAGTCCGGTATCAATATCATGTTTGGCTGCAACAACTTCTGCAGCTACTGTATTGTGCCTTATGTCAGGGGAAGAGAGCGCAGCCGCAGACCGGAGGACATTATCCGCGAGATCAAGGGGCTTGTCGCGGATGGTGTCGTGGAGATCATGCTTCTCGGGCAGAATGTAAATTCCTACGGGAAGAATCTGGAAGAGCCTGTCAGCTTTGCTGAGCTGCTCCGGGAGGTGGAAAAGATTGAGGGGCTGGAGCGCATCCGCTTTATGACCTCGCATCCGAAGGATCTCTCGGAGGATCTGATCCGTGTCATGAAGGAATCGAAGAAAATCTGCCGCCATCTGCATCTGCCGCTGCAGTCGGGTTCGACGAAGATATTAAAGCGGATGAACCGCTGCTATACGAAGGAGCAGTATCTGGAGCTGGCGGAGAAGATCCGCAGGGAGATACCGGACATTGCAATCACAACGGACATCATCGTCGGGTTCCCGGGGGAGACGCCGGAGGATGTGGAGGAGACGCTGGATGTGGTGCGCAGGGTGAAGTTTGACAATGCGTTCACCTTTATCTACTCGAAGCGCACCGGAACACCCGCAGCGGCGATGGAGGATCAGGTTCCGGCGGAACAGGTGAAGGTAAGCTTTGACAAGCTGCTGAAGACCGTACAGGACACCGCAAGGGAGCAGATTGCAAAGTATCAGGGGCTTGTCATGGATGCGCTGATCGAGGAGGTAAACAGCGATGACAGTTCCATGGTGACGGGACGTCTCTCAAACAATACGATCGTTCATGTGCCGGGGGGCGCGGAGCTGATCGGGAAAATTGTTCCCGTAGCCATGGATGAGTGCAGGGGCTTTTATTATATGGGGCATATCGCCGGCGCGACGGATGTGGAAGCGGCGCGGTAGGCGAAAATACGATAAGGAAAAGAGGGTTACAAAATGAATGAAGACAAGAAAGTGACAAAGAAAAATCTGATCTGTTATCCGATCGGCACGATAGGGCGTGATGCGGTATACTGTCTGATCAATAGTTACCTGCTTACCTTTGTGCTGTTCACCCACTCATTGACGGCGGCACAGATTGCCGCGATCACCGGCATCATGATTGCTGCGAGAGTGTTTGACGCTTTGAACGATCCGATCATGGGCAACATCATCGAACGGACGCGGACGAAGTTCGGCAAGTTCAAGCCATGGCTGGTGGCTGGTGTGCTGTCAACCTCCGTTGTGATTTATCTGCTGTTCAACGTCCGGCTTGAGGGCTGGGCATTTGTGTGGTTTTTCGGGCTGATGTATTTTTCCTTCAGCATTACCTACACGATGAATGACATTTCCTATTGGGGAATGATTCCGGCGCTGAGCTCGGAGGCGGATGCCAGAAACCAGTTTACGTCGAGGGCGACGCTGTTTGCCGGTATCGGCAGCACGCTTGCCGCTATACTGATTCCGATGTTCACAACGGGCAGCAACGCCATTGGGGGAAGCACGAGCGTGGCATACGGCAGAATCGCACTCATCATTGCCATTCTGGCGCCCTTGTTTCTCATGGTGACGGTGTTCGGGGTACGGGAGCACAGGGAGACGGATAACATTTCCGCCGGAAAGGGAAAGCGTGAAAAATTCTCCCTCAAGCAGATTTTTGCGACGATCGCGAGAAATGACCAGCTGGTGTGGGTCGCTGTGATCTTCCTGATCCAGCAGATCGGAAACGGTCTTGTCATCGGCGGTATCGGTTCCACCTACATCTATTTTAATTTTGGCTACGACGGAGGGCTGTATTCTCTGTTCACGACAGTCGGCATGTCCGCGACGGCGTTCCTGATGATCTTTTATCCGGCGATCTCAAGGCGGATTCCCCGAAAGAAGCTGCTTGGCATCATGGCGGTTCTCGCAACCGTCGGCTATGTGCTGATGCTCGTTGCCGGTTTCCTGCCATCGTCGGGGAACGGCAGCTTCTGGGTGCTGGTGATCGGTTATATGTTCTCTAATTTCGGGCAGTATTGCTTCTACCTTGTCATGATGATTTCCATCATGAACACGGTCGAGTACAATGAGTATAAATTCGGGACAAGAGATGAGGGTATTATCACGTCCCTGCGCCCGTTTATCACGAAGATGGCGTCCGCGCTGATCGTTGCGATCACGTCGATCACCTATCTGATCTTCGGCGTGACGGATTACACGAACCAGATTTCCGATCTGGAGCAGCAGTGTGCACAGGGGCTGATCGCAGAGGAGGAGAAGCTGACGAAGATCTCCGCTGTCATTTTTGGGGCGACCGGCGGGGAGCATTCCGGTGTCTCTACGGGGCAGAATATGGGGCTGCTGATCGTGATGACGGTGCTGCCCTGTGCGCTGTTGTTGATTTCTTATTTTCTGTACCGCAAGAAGTATAAGCTGGATGAAGCGGAGTATGACCGCATCTGCAAGGAACTGGCAAAAGATTCTCCAGTCTGAAATTGCAATTTATGTTTCTGCAAGTAACGTTGCACAAGCTACACAGACCACCGCAGGCACGCTCTCGCTACCTTCCGCACGCAGCGGTGCGTAAGTCTCCAAAGTACGGAGACTAAGCACCGGCGGCTCCAGAGTGCGCTGCTTGTGGTCAGGTGTAGCTTGCACAACTGTTACTGGGGGAGATAACGTTTCGCAATAACGTAGTTTTGTGGTTACTTAAGGAGGTTATATGGGCAAAAAACTGACGCTTGAGAGTAAGATCGGGGAGCTGTACCGCAGTCCTGTCGGGCATGACGCGCTTGCGAAGGTGCTGCTGCAGATCGGGCTGCCGGAAAAGGTGATTACCAACCCGGTCATAGCGGGGATGAAGCTTAAGACGGTTGCCGGAATAACGAGGAAAAAGCTGGGGACAGACTTTTATGAGGCGCTTCTCAAGCTTGTGAACAGCGAACAGGACGAGCCTGCCCCGGGAAATGGCAGGATTGTGGAAAAATGGTGGAAGGAAGCAGTCTTTTACCAGATCTATCCGAGGAGCTTCTATGACAGCAACGGCGACGGCATCGGGGATATTCCCGGCATCACGGAGAAGCTGGACTACCTGAAGGAGCTGGGGATTGATGCCCTGTGGCTTTCTCCTGTCTATGATTCGCCGAACGACGACAACGGCTATGACATCCGCGACTATCGTGCGATCATGCGGGAGTTCGGAACGATGGAGGACTTTGACCATCTGCTGGCGGAGGTACATAAGCGTGGCATGCATCTGATCATGGATCTCGTGGTGAACCATACCTCCGACGAACATACATGGTACCGGCAGGCGCTGGCCGACCGGAATTCCCCCTACAGGGAATATTACTTTTTCCGCGATGAGGACGGCAGCGGACAGCCGCCGAACAACTGGGTTTCCTTCTTCTCCGGCTCTGCATGGAACCACAACGAGGAGGATCACAGCTGGTCGCTGCATCTTTTCTCGAAGAAGCAGATGGACTTAAACTGGGAGAACCCGGAAGTCAGGAAAGATGTCATAGAGATGATCAACTGGTGGCTGGACAAGGGTGTTGACGGCTTCCGCATGGATGTCATTAACTATATCTCCAAGGAGGAGGGGCTGCCGCAGGGAAATGAAACGATCGGCAGTCTGATGGGTTATCCCGGAATTGAGCACTATTATTACGGCCCGAAGCTCCATCAATATCTGCGTGAGATTCAGGAGAAAGCGTTCGCGCCGCATGGGGCATTTTCAGTCGGGGAGACGCCGGGGCTAGGCATGAAGATGTGCCAGCTGGTGACGGGGGAAGAGCGCCATGAGCTGGACATGGTCTTTTCCTTCGACCATCTCGAGACGCCGGGGCATGTCCGGCTGGAGGATTATGAATACGATCTGAATTACCTCAGGGACTATATGATCGACTGGCAGGAGCATTACGGAAATAACTGCTGGATGTCTCTTTTCTATAATAATCATGACAACCCGAGAATGATCAGCAAGATTACGCAGGATGCTGAGAAGCATGTGCCGCTTGCAAAGCTCCTTGCCGTCATGCAGTTCACCCTTCGCGGTACGCCCTTTATCTTTCAGGGGGACGAGATGGGGCTTGCAAATTATGCGTTTACCTCCATGGAGCAGATTACGGATGTGGAGGCTAAGGGCTATTATGAGGAGCATATCGTGACGGAGAGCCCGGAGAAGATCTTTGCGACAATCCTTGCGGGGACGAGGGAGCATACGCGCGTGCCCCTGCCGTGGAACCGGACAGTTCTGCCGTGCCATGCGGGGCTTCATCAGGAGCCGAAGGCGGAGGTGACGGCGGCTTACCGGAGCCTTATCGGGCTGAGAAAGGATGCGCGCGCGTTGGCCTACGGTGATTTTAAGGTTGTAAACAAGAGAAAAGACAGATTTGCCTACGAGCGGACGCTGGACGGCGAGTGTTATCTGATTGACTGCAATCTCGGAGCGAGACCTTGCAAGGCGCAGAAGAGACAGGGCAGCTGGGAAAAAATATATGATACGGCAGCGTCCGCCGGCGGGACGGAGAATTTCACGTTGGCGGGCTATGAGGCATGTATCTGGAGGCGGATAAATTCATGAACAAAGTGATACGGACAACCACAATACAGACGATTTCAGCGAAGCCGGGACAGCGGCTGCTTGTCGTCAGCGACATTCACGGATCTCTGGACAGACTGATCCAGCTGCTGCGGAAGATGAAATACACGGAGGATGATATTCTGGTCATTGTCGGCGACCTGATCGACAAGGGGCCGGAGAGCCTCAGGGTTGTCCAGTATGTGATGGAGCTTTGCAACCGTTATCCCGTCTATGTCTCCATGGGAAATGTGGACATGGGAAGGCTTCTGGTTCTGGAAGAGGAGGCGGAGAAGTTTTCCGGTTACATACACTGGCTGGACGGTGCATGGGGCGGCGGGCTGTTTATAGACATGCTCGCGGACATGGGCGTTCCGGTCAGCCACCTCAACGAACAGAATGCCGCGGAATATAAGGAGCGCATGTGTGCGCAGTTTGAAAAGGAGCTGGATTTCCTGCGGAGCAGACCGACGATTCTGACGGCGGGGGATTATCTCTTTGTGCATGGAGGCGTGCCGACGGACGACCTGTCTCTTTTAGAGGGGACGGACGCCGCACAGTATCTGAAGAATGATAATTTTCTGAATCAGGGCTACCACTTTGAAAACTATCATGTGGTGACGGGACATTGGCCGGTCTGCCTGTACAGGGAGGACGAGGAGAACAACAGCCCGCTGTTTGATTATGAGCGGGGCATCCTCTGCATCGACGGCGGCTGTGGCCTGAAAAGGGCAGGACAGCTCAACGGTATTCTGCTCCCGGACAGTCATGCGAAGCTGGAGGAGATTCAGTGGACGAGCTATGATGATTTCCCACTGGCAATCGCACAGGAGCGGCAGAGTGCAGTCCCTGCGACGGTGCATATCCGATATTTTGACAGCAGGGTGGAACTGCTGGAGGAGAACGGCGTTATGGCGCGGGTGCGCCAGATCAGCAGCGGGAAAGAATTTGAGGTGCCCCGGAAATGGGTAAATGACTGGAAGCAGAATGGCGATCTGCACTGCGACGATTACTGCGATGCCAGGCTTGCTGTGGAGCCGGGAGATGAACTCTCGATTATCTTCGAGACGAGGAACGGCTATTATGTGAAGCGGAACGGAAGGATCGGTCTGTATGAAGGAGCAATCGAGCCGGTGCCGGCGAGGCTGCTGCTGGAGGATGGCAGCCCGGCGGATGTCGCGTGGAGAAGACAGCGGGAGCTGGAGACCTATCGCCTGTTGGACGAGCTGGGGATTCCTTTTCAGCGGATCGATCACTGTGAGACGAATACCATGGAGGCTTGTGCCGCTGTGGATGAAGCATTGACCGATGCAGTCATCTGTAAAAACCTCTTTTTGTGCAACCAGCAGAGAACGCAGTTTTACCTGCTGATGCTGCCGGGAGGAAAGAAATTTAAGACGAAGCTGCTGTCAAAGCAGATCGGCAGCGCGAGACTGTCCTTTGCCGAGGCGGTTTACATGGAGCGTTTCCTCCATATTACGCCGGGCTCTGTCAGCGTGATGGGACTGATGAATGACAGGGAGGGAAAGGTACAGCTTCTGATCGACAGGGAGATACTGGGAGGAGAATGGTTTGGCTGCCATCCCTGCATGAACACTTCGAGCATGAGAATGAAACTTTCGGATCTGCTGGAGCGTTTTCTGCCTGCAACCGGTCATGAACCGGTCTATGTCGATCTGACGGAAGAATAAATCTGCCTAAAAGAAAACAAAAATCCGTACAAATTTACGTTAAAATGTGTATTGCATTCGGTCCGTGATAGGAATAAGATTAAGTTCGTGTCCTTTTCGCAAGGAAAGGGGAACTAACATACGAGGAGATTCCGTCATGGATAAATTAAAACCGAAGCTTTTTTCTGTCATGAAGACTTATACGAAGGAGCAGTTTGTGAAGGACGTGGTCGCCGGTGTCATTGTGGCGATCATTGCCCTGCCGCTCTCCATTGCGCTTGCCCTTGCGTCCGGCGTAACGCCGGAAAAGGGTATTTACACGGCGATCACCGCCGGCTTTGTCATTTCCTTTCTGGGCGGCAGCCGCGTCCAGATCGCGGGACCGACGGCAGCATTTGCCACGATCGTTGCCGGCATTGTCGCAAAGAACGGGTTCGAGGGGCTTGTCATTGCGACGCTTCTCGCTGGCGCGATTCTGATTCTCATGGGCTTCCTCCGGCTGGGAAGTCTGATCAAGTTTATTCCTTATACGATTACAACGGGCTTCACGGCGGGTATCGCGGTGACGATCGTGATCGGTCAGATCAAGGACTTTTTAGGGCTGACGATTGTCACGGACGAGCCGCTGATCGAGACGATGGACAAGCTCAGGGGAGTGATCCGCTTTATCGATACCATCAACTGGCAGGCGGTCATCGTCGGAGTGGTATGCATGGCTGTGCTGATCGGCTGGGGGTATCTCCCGGGCTTCTGTAAGAAAATTCCGCCCTCACTGATTGCGGTGCTCGTCAGCATTGCCATGGTGAAGGGACTGAATATGAAGGTCAATACCATCGGCGACCTCTATGAGATCTCCAATAAGCTGCCGACGATTTCTATTCCGGCATTCAGCCTGAAAACTGTCAGAAATGTCCTGCCGGATGCCTTTACGATAGCGATTCTTGCCGCCATAGAATCCCTGCTTTCCTGTGTCGTTGCGGACAGTATGGTAAACAGCCGTCACCGCTCCAACATGGAGCTGATTGCACAGGGAGCCGGAAATATCGTTTCTGCGCTGTTCGGCGGCATTCCGGCGACCGGAGCGATTGCGAGAACGGCGGCAAATGTCAAGAACGGTGGACGCACACCGATTGCGGGAATGGTGCATTCCGTGGTGCTGTTGCTGATACTGGTTGTCCTGATGCCTTATGCCGCACTGATTCCGATGCCTGCCATTGCGGCGATCCTGTTCATGGTTGCCTATAATATGTGCGGCTGGAGGAAGTTTGTACATCTGTGCAAGACCTCTCCGAAGAGTGACATCATTGTCCTTGTCGTGACCTTTGTGCTGACGGTTGTGTTTGACCTTGTTGCAGCAATCGAGGTCGGCGTGTTGATGGCGGCGATTCTCTTTATGAAGCGGATGAGCGATGTCACGGAGGTTGCCGGCTGGAAAATGGTGGATGATGAGGATGATCCCGACAGCCTGAGCCTGCGGACGGTTCCGAAAAACACGATGGTCTATGAAATCAGCGGGCCGCTGTTCTTCGGTGCGGCAGACAAGATTCTGGCGATCACGCTGGACGAGAAGATGAACTGCCTGATCCTGAGAATGAGGAGTGTCAGCGCAATCGATGCGACGGCAATGCATAATCTGGAGGGAATGCTGGCGGAATGCGAGAAGAAGCATATCCGGCTGATCTTTTCCCATGTCAACGAACAGCCTATGCATGTCATGCAGAAGGCAGGCTTTGTAGAGAGAGTGGGAAGCGAAAACTTCTGCGCACATATCGATGATGCCTTGAAGCGGGCGGAGGAAGCATAGAGCCGTTACTGTTCACAGTCCATATTCCGCGAAGTCAAAATTGCATGAAATGCAATTTTGCGAGACTTGCAGGCGCTGTGCATCGCGAAGCGTGTTGCTGTGAACGGAGTGAACAGTAGCATAGAGCCTGTTGTTGCGAAAATATGAGCTTTTAGAAGATTTACAAGCACAATATTTTGTAGTAAAATATAAGCGAATGCGCAATTCTTTGTGTGTTCGCTTTTTTCACGGGTAAATGACGGTGAAAAAGCGGTTTTACGAAAGCGACGGAACAGGAGACAGGCATAGAATGTCGGAGCAGATTGCAATAGAAGACCTAACTCCCATGATGCAGCAGTACATGGAGACGAAGAAACAATATCAGGACTGTATTCTCTTTTACCGGTTAGGAGATTTTTATGAAATGTTTTTTGATGACGCGCTGACGGCGTCCAAGGAACTGGAGATCACACTGACGGGAAAGGCGTGCGGACTTGAGGAGCGCGCACCAATGTGCGGAATCCCTTATCATGCGGTCGAAGGGTATTTGACCAAACTGGTCAGCAGAGGCTACAAGGTAGCTATCTGTGAACAGGTGGAGGATCCGAAGCTGGCGAAGGGACTTGTGAAGCGTGATGTCATACGGATTGTCACACCAGGCACGAATCTGAATGTACAGTCGCTCGAGGAGTCAAAGAATAATTTCCTGATGTGCATTACCTACACGCCGACCAGAATCGGAATTTCCGTGGCGGATGTCACGACCGGAGACTATTATCTGACGGAGGTTGAGGATCTCCGGAAGCTGAATGATGAGCTGATGAAATATGAGCCGTCCGAGGTGATCTGCAACGAGGCATTCCTCGTCAGCGGCTTTGATGTGGACGATCTGAGAGGGCGGTATCATGTCTCCGTCAATGCGCTCGAGGCGCATGTCTTTGACGATGACGGCTGCAAGCGTGTCCTCCTCCGGCATTTCAAGGTTAATTCCCTGATCGGGCTCGGCATCGAGGAGTTCCCGGTCGGGATGATTGCGGCGGGCGCTCTTTTGCAGTACCTCTATGAGACGCAGAAGACGGAGCTTTCCCATTTTACACATATTTATCCGTATCTCACTAATAAATACATGCTGCTTGACAGTTCGACCAGACGAAATCTGGAGCTTGCGGAGACATTGCGCGAAAAACAGAAACGTGGCTCCCTGCTCTGGGTGCTCGACAAGACGAAGACCGCCATGGGCGGCAGACTGCTCAGAAGCATGATTGAGCAGCCGCTGATCGACAAGGTGGAGATGGAGAAGCGGCTCGATGCGATTGAGGAGCTCAACCGGGACAGCGTTTCCCGGGACGAAATCAGGGAATATCTGAATCCGATCTATGATCTGGAAAGACTTTTGAGTAAAGTGACCTACAAGACGGCTAACCCGAGGGACTTCATAGCGTTTCGCAACTCCCTCGAAATGCTGCCTGCCATCAAGAAAGTTCTGAAGGGGTTCGAGAAGGAAGAGCTTGCGGGGATTGAGAAGGACATTGACGGGCTTGAGGATATTTATCAGCTGATCCTGAATTCCATCGAGGAGGAACCGCCGATCACAATCCGGGAAGGCGGGATGATCAGAGACGGCTTCGACGAGACGATTGATATGCTGCGAAGGGCAAAACATGACGGCAAGCAATGGCTCGCAGAGCTGGAGGAACAGGATCGGGAGCGCACGGGCATCAAGAACCTGAAAATCAAGTACAACAAGGTTTTCGGTTATTATTTCGAGGTTACAAATTCCTATAAGGATATGGTACCGGAGGATTATATCAGAAAACAGACGCTTGCCAACGCGGAGAGATATACAACGCCCCGCTTAAAGGAGCTGGAAGATACCATTTTAAATGCCGAGGACAAGCTGACTGCACTGGAGTACGATATGTTCTGCAAGATCAGGGAGTCAATCGCAATGGAGCTGGAGCGCATCCAGCGGACGGCAAAGGCGATCGCAAAGCTGGATGTCTACGCATCCCTGTCCCTTGTCTCGGAGCGGAATCGCTATGTCCGCCCGAAGCTGAACGAGAAGGGTGTAATTGACATCAAGGATGGAAGACATCCTGTCGTAGAGCAGATGATTTCCAACGATCTGTTTATTGCGAATGACACCTTCCTCGACAACGGCAATCACTGTATCAGCATCATCACAGGGCCGAACATGGCAGGAAAATCGACCTATATGAGACAGACAGCGCTGATCGTCCTCATGGCGCAGATCGGCTGCTTTGTTCCGGCAAAGAGTGCGAACATCGGCATTGTGGACAGGATATTTACCAGAGTCGGAGCTTCGGATGATCTCGCCAGCGGACAGTCAACCTTCATGGTCGAGATGAACGAGGTGGCAAACATTCTGCGAAACGCGACTGCGAACAGCCTGCTGATCCTCGATGAGATCGGAAGGGGAACGTCAACCTTTGACGGCCTCAGCATCGCGTGGGCGGTGATCGAGCATATCAGCAACCGTAAGCTTCTCGGTGCGAAGACGCTCTTTGCCACACATTACCATGAGCTGACCGAGCTTGAGGGAAAGATGAACAACGTCAACAATTACTGTATCGCCGTGAAGGAGTGCGGGGACGACATTGTCTTTTTGAGGAAGATCATCAAGGGCGGTGCGGACAAGAGCTACGGTATTCAGGTGGCGAAGCTTGCGGGAGTGCCGGATATGGTCATCGACCGAGCGAAGGAGATCGTCGAGCAGCTGACGGATAATGACATCATAGAGAGAATCCAGAACATTGCTGTCGATGTCAAGGGTGACGGACGCGCGAAAAAGCAGCCGAAGCTGGATGAGGTCGATCTGGCGCAGATGTCGCTCTTTGACACGGTGACGGATGAGGATGTGCTGAAGGAACTGATGGAGGTTGAGGTAAATTCCATGTCTCCGCTGGATGCGTTAAACACTCTGTACCGGCTGCAGAATAAGCTCAAGAACCGGTGGCAGGGTGGAAAATAGGAAAGCTGATCTTTGGAGGAAGCAATGGCAGAAATACATGTTCTGAATTCGGAGACAATAGATAAGATTGCGGCGGGCGAGGTTGTGGAGCGCCCGTCGAGCGTTGTGAAGGAGCTTGTGGAGAATGCGATCGACGCCGGCGCCACCGCCATCACGGTGGAGGCAAAGGACGGCGGAATCGAGTTCATCCGGGTCACGGACAACGGTTGCGGCATGGAGAAGGAACAGCTCCGAAAGGCATTCCTGCGCCATGCGACCAGCAAGATTGAGAGCGCGGAGGATCTGACGAGGATTTCCAGCCTTGGGTTCCGGGGAGAAGCGCTGTCGAGTATCGCGGCTGTCTCAAAGGTCGAGGTGATAACAAAAACGCCGGACAGCCTTACCGGCTGCCGGATACAGCTTGAGGGCGCAAGAGAGGTTGCTTTCGATGAGGTCGGTGCACCGGACGGAACGACCTTCCTTATGCGGAATCTTTTTTTCAACACGCCGGTGCGGCGGAAATTCCTGCGCCAGCCGTCCACGGAGGGAAGCTATATCGCGGATCTGATGGAGCATCTGGCGCTCTCCCGACCGGATATTTCTTTTAAGCTGATCCTCGGAAGCCAGATGAAATTCCACACGTCCGGCAACGGTGATCTCAGGGAGGTCATCTACCGCATCTACGGCAGGGACGTTGCAAACGAGCTTGTGCCGATCCAATCGGAGCAGGATGGTATCAGGATCGACGGATACCTCGGGAAGCCGGTACAGGTGCGCTCCAACCGCAATTTTGAAATCTATTTTATCAATGGAAGATTTATACGGAGCAATATTGTGGCGCGCGCGGTCGAGGAGGGCTACAAGGAGTATCTGATGCAGCATAAATTTCCGCTGTGTGTGCTGCATATTACCATGGATACGGAGCGGGTGGATGTCAATGTGCATCCGACGAAGATGGATGTACGCTTTACAAATGCCATGAGCTTCAGCGCTTTTCTCTGCGGTGCGGTCAAATACGCACTGATGGCAAAGGAGATGATTCCCGATGCGCTGCTGTCGACGGAGAGAGAACAGCAGGCGGCGAGGAAGGAAGAACAGCTGCAGCGGGAGAAGGTCAAGACACCGGAGCCCTTTGAACAGAGGCGAAGCGATAATTACCGCGTCATGGAGGAGATGAAGTATGAGGCGGAACGCCCTAAAATGCAGGAATTTATTCATAATCCTGTCTGGACGAGGGTAAAGGGTGAGGACACAGCACCCAAAATGCAGGAAAAGCAGTCAGAACAGCCGAAAATACAGGAGTTGCCAGTACAATCGACGCAGACCGGACAAGCAATGAAAATCGAAACGTCGGTGCAGGAGCCCGATCAGGATTTCTTCACGGAGACGACGGAGCTTCCCGAGGAGCCGCAGGTGCAGCCTAAGGAACAGTTAAAGGTGGAGGCAGAACCGGAAATTGCCGAAAAGCCGACGCAGATGAATTTGTTTGAGGAGAAGCTGCTGACGGTGGAAAACCGGAGCCGTTTCCGCATTATCGGTCAGGTATTTGAGACCTACTGGCTGATTGAGTTTGAAAATAAGCTGCTGATGATCGATCAGCACGCGGCGCACGAAAAGGTGAATTATGAGCGGCTGATGAAGCAGTTCCACGAGAAAAGCGTCGTGTCACAGGCGTTGATGCCCCCGGTGATCGTCAGCCTTTCCGGGCAGGAGGAGAATGTTCTCAAGGAGAATATGGAGGTCTTCGAGAGTCTCGGGTTTGAGGTGGAGTCCTTCGGCGGAAGTGAGTACGCGCTGCGCAGCGTGCCGGTCGATCTCTATGGCTGCGGTGAGAGGGAGATGTTTCTCTCCGTGCTCGACCAGCTTGCGGACGGCGGAAATTTCGGCGGCATCCGTGTCGTGGAGGAAAAGATTGCATCGATGTCCTGCAAGGCGGCGGTGAAGGGAAATAATGTGCTGAGCCTTGCGGAGGCGGAGACATTGATTGATGAATTACTGACGTTGGATAATCCGTATAACTGTCCGCATGGGAGGCCGACGATCATTGCTATGTCGAAGTCGGAGATGGATAGGAAGTTTAAGCGGATAGTGACGTAAATATAGGGAGGCACGGTAATATGAAGCCGATGATTATATTGACGGGGCCGACAGCGGTCGGGAAGACGAAGCTGTCGATAGAGCTGGCTAAGGCGGCCGGCGGCGAAATTATTTCTGCGGACTCCATGCAGGTCTACCGGCACATGGACATTGGTTCCGCAAAGATCAGACCGGAGGAAATGCAGGGCGTGCCTCACCATCTGATCGATATTCTGGAGCCGTGGGAGGAGTTTAATGTCGTTCTCTTTAAGAAGCTCTGTGAGGAGTGCCTTGAGGGGATTTATGAAAGAGGGCATATTCCCATTGTGACGGGAGGAACCGGCTTCTACATTCAGGCGCTGCTTAAGGATATAGACTTCACGGAGAATGAGGAGGACAGGGAATACCGGGATGGGCTGGAGCAGCTTGCGGCAGAGAAGGGAGCACAACAGCTCCATGCGATGCTGCAGGAGGTCGATCCCGCGTCGGCGGAGGCGATCCACGCAAATAATATCAAGCGGACGATAAGGGCGCTCGAATTTTACCATCAGACAGGACAGCGCATATCGGAGCACAACGAGCAGGAGCGGCAGAAGAGCGCCGCCTATAATGCCTGTTATTTCGTGCTGAACGATGACAGGGAGCGGCTGTATGAAAGAATTGAGCAGCGGATTGATGAGATGCTTGAAGCGGGACTTGTGGAGGAAGTGAAGTGGCTCCGGGAGATGGGGTGTCAGAGGGGGATGGTCTCGATGCAGGGGCTGGGTTACAAGGAAATTCTGGCATGGCTGGACGGCGAGACGACCTACGAGGAGGCAATCGACATTCTCAAGCGTGACACCAGACACTTTGCCAAGCGCCAGCTCACATGGTTCCGCAGGGAGACGGAGGTCATCTGGCTCGACAAGCAGGCTTATGACTACGACGAAGCGGAGATCCTTGAGGAAATGCTCAGGCAGCTGAGAATGAAAAATATGATTAAATGATGGATGGCAGTATAGAGAAACGTGAAGGAGAATGGAAATTTAAAATGAGCAGAGTAAGCGAAATGTATGGGCAGATGGGAATCGGAAAGACGGTATATGCATACGGCGAGGCGGTTCTGGAGAAACTGGATACCCGTCTGCGGAAGATTGATGAGACAGCGGAGTACAACCAGTTAAAGGTCATCAAGGCGATGCAGGACTGCCGGGTGAGCGAAGCGTGTCTGCTCGGAACGACGGGCTACGGCTATAATGATCTCGGTCGGGACACGCTGGAGGAGGTCTATGCAAAGACCTTTCACACGGAGGATGCACTGGTGCGCCCGCAGATCACCTGTGGTACACATGCGCTTGCCCTTGCACTGATGAGCAACCTGCGCCCCGGCGATGAACTTCTTTCCCCGGTGGGCAAGCCCTATGATACGCTCGAGGAGGTCATCGGCATCCGTCCGTCCAAGGGCTCACTGGCAGAGTACGGCATCACCTACCGTCAGGTTGACCTTTTGCCGGACGGGAGCTTTGACTATGAAAATATAAGGAAAGCGATCAACGAACGCACCAGACTGGTGACGATACAGCGGTCAAAGGGCTACCAGACGAGACCGACGCTCTCTGTGGAAAGAATTGGCGAGCTGATCTCCTTTATCAAGGGAATCAAGCCTGAGGTGATCTGCATGGTAGACAACTGCTACGGTGAATTCGTGGAGACGCTGGAGCCGAGCGATGTCGGTGCGGACATGATCGTCGGTTCCCTGATCAAGAATCCCGGCGGCGGACTCGCACCGATTGGCGGCTATATTGCCGGAAAGAAGGAGGTCGTTGAAAACGCGGCGTACAGACTGACTTCCCCCGGACTCGGCAAGGAGGTCGGCGCCTCGCTTGGCGTCCTCAAGGACTTTTATCAGGGCTTTTTCCTTGCGCCGACCGTGACGGCGGCTGCCCTGAAGGGGGCGCTCTTTGCAGCGAATCTGTATGAGCCGTTAGGCTTTGGCGTTGTGCCGAATTCGACAGAGAGCCGTCATGACATTATTCAGGCGATTACCTTCGGTACGCCGGAGGGTGTCATTGCATTCTGTCAGGGCATTCAGGCGGCTGCATCCGTTGACAGCCATGTGACGCCGGAGCCGTGGGACATGCCGGGATATGACGCACAGGTCATTATGGCGGCGGGAGCCTTTGTCTCCGGTTCCTCCATCGAACTTTCCGCAGACGGTCCGATCAAGCCGCCCTATGCGGTTTATTTTCAGGGAGGACTTACCTGGCAGCATGCGAAATTCGGCATATTGATGACCCTGCAGGTGCTTCTGGACAGAAAGATCGTGACGGAGGAGCAGCTCATTTCAATCACTGCCGGAATGAAATAAGGGGCAGAGAAGAGTCGAAAAAGATCAAAATTTATTCTTTGATTTTTGTGTACAGGCTGTCAAATTTATGTTAGAATAATGCTTAATGCGGAGTATGGTGTCTTGCAACGGGCAGCGGACACGGTACGACAATACGAAAGAAAGATGAGGTCTTGCTTTGAGAAAAGGAAACTGGCTGCCGGTTTTACTGGTGCTTATCGGATTTATGATAGGAGGATTTATCGGTTCGTATTTTCAGGGAACCTTTTTGAATTACGGACAGTCCTTCGGGCTGAGTTCCCCCATCGTGCTTGATCTCGGTTTCTTTGTCCTCACCTTCGGACTGACGATTCATATCACGATTGCAAGCGTGATTGGCGTTGTGCTTGCACTTGTGGTCTATCGTTTCATCCGCTGACGTCAGCGGTTCCTTTAGGGTGGCTTCGCAACAGTGTCGAAGAAGGTAGAAGGAGACACAGATGCCCAAAAGAAAAGAAAACAGAATACAGGAGCTTCCCTATGAGAGATTCTTGCGGTTCGGACCGGAGAATCTGACGGAGGCAGAGCTGCTTGCAATCATCATCAGGACAGGCACAAGGGAGAAGAGCGCCACACAGCTTGCAGAGGAGGTTCTGCGGCTTGCGAGGTATCCGAAGGAAGGGCTTCTCGGTCTGCATGATGTCAGTCTTGAAGAGCTTCAGAGCATCAAGGGGATCGGCGAGGTGAAGGCGGTCAAGCTGAAATGCATCGCGGAGCTCTCGGTGCGGATGAGTGAAGCGAAGGCGGGAGACGGCGTGAAATTTCAGACCTCGGGTCAGGTGGCGGCTTATTTTATGGAGCGGCTGCGGCACCGGAACACGGAGTGCGTCTTCATGGCATGCATGGACACAAAGGGACAGGTGATCAGGGAAAAGAAATTGTCTGAGGGAAGCGTCAAAATGTCCCTGATTTCGCCGAGAGAGATTTTTCTTGAGGCGCTGGACGCAAAGGCAGTCAACATTCTGCTTGTACACAATCACCCAAGCGGAGACCCGACGCCGAGCAAATCGGACAAAGAGATAACGGACAATGTCAGGGAAATGGGAGATAAGCTCGACATTCCGCTTCTGGATCATATCGTGATCGGTGATAACAGGTATTTCAGCTTCCGGGAAGCGGACTGGTTTGAAAATAGAAATTATTAGTTACGGTTAGAAGGGGGTTGTCGTTTTGGCAAACAATGCATTCGGGATTGATCTCGGCACAAACAATATTAAAATCTACAGCAGGAGTGATGACAATGTTCTGATTGAAAAGAACATGATCGCCATCGAAAATAAAAATACGCTTTTCGCGTACGGTAACTCTGCGTTTGAAATGTATGAGAAGGCACCCGGAAATATTCATATTTCCTATCCTCTGTCCAACGGAGTGATCGCCGACATAAAGAATATGGAAACGCTTGTGCGCTATTTCATCAGTGATCTCCAGAATGGGAACAGCAAGCCGGCGGACTTCTACATCGCTGTGCCGACGGATGTCACAGAGGTGGAGAAGAGGGCGTTTTATGATCTGATCAAGGATGCGGGTGTCAAGGCGCGCAAGATCATGGTGGTCGAGAAGGCAGTTGCCGACGGACTGGGACTGGACATCGACGTGAAGAACTCACAGGGCGTCCTTGTTGTCAATGTCGGCTATGAGACGACGGAAATCTCCATTCTTTCCCTCGGCGGCATTGTGCTGAGCAGGCTGATTAAAACCGGTGGACTGAAGCTGGACGAGGCGATACGCGCTGCCGTCAGAAAGGAATTCAGCCTGATCATCGGCGGGAAGACTGCGGAGACGGTCAAGATTTCCCTGAACGAGCTGGAGCAGAGCGGAAACGGAGCGGTTGTCTACGGTCGTGACATCGTGACGGGTCTTCCGGTTGAGAGAGAGATTCCGACGAAGCTTGTCGATGAATGTCTCGAGGAGCATTTCAACACGATTGTAGATAACGTCAAGGTGATCCTTGAGAGGACGCCGCCGGAGCTGGCTGCTGATATTTACAGACACGGCATTTATCTTACGGGCGGTGCATCTCAGGTCAGCCATCTGGCGGAGCGGCTGGCAACGGGCACGGGACTGAAGGTGAACGTGGCTGAAAATCCCACTACGAGCGTGGTCATGGGGCTTGCCAAGATCATCAAGGATGACAACTATAAATCCGTAGCTTATGCGATTGAAGGGATGAGTAAATGAGCCCAGTAATAAAAAGAAAAGGGGAGAGATTTACTTTGCCGAGTAAATATCTCCTTTTAATTTTAACAATCCTGTGTACACTGCTTATGCTGATTACCTTCGGCACGGACGTCTTCAACAGACCGCTCAATGCGGCGGTGGGTTACGTTGTCGTTCCGTTCCAGCAGGGCATCGGAAAGGTTGGAGAATGGCTGTCAAAGCGCTCAGACGAGCTGATCCAGATCCGAAAGCTTTTAGATGAGAATGCGGCGCTCCGAGAGCAGGTGGCGGCGCTGACAGAGGAGAACACCCTTCTGCAGCAGGACAAATACGAATTGAACAGTCTCAGGGATCTGATGGATCTGAATGAGCAGTACGGCGAGTATAATAAGGTCGGCGCCCGTATCATCAGCCGTGATTCCGGGAACTGGTACTCCTCCTTCCTGATTGACAAGGGAAGCGACGACGGCTTTGCGGTGAACATGAATGTGATTGCGGGAAGAGGACTGGTCGGACGCATCACCTCCGTCGGTCCCAACTGGGCAAGGGTCACGTCGATCATCTCCGACAACAGCAATGTCAGCGGGATGACGCTTTCCACCGAGGACAATCTGATCGTGTCCGGTGATCTGAAGCTTATGGCGGATAACTGCATCAGCTTCAGCCAGCTTGTCGACAGCAAGAACCTTGTCGCGGAGGGAGATAAGGTGGTCACCTCGAATATCAGTGACATCTACCTTCCGAACATACTGATCGGCTACATCAGCTCTCTGGATAAGGATGCCAACAACCTGACAAAATCCGGTCTGATCACACCGGCTGTCGACTTTGAACATCTCGGCGAGGTGCTGGTGATCACGGACAGGAAACAGACCGTGACGGAAGAGTGACAGGAGAGAATATGCTCAGAAAAATTGTTGTTACCTTGTTTATTTTGTTTGGATTTATTCTGCAGTGTAGCGTGTTCGGAAGCATTGCTATGGCGGGGATTATCCCGAATCTGATGATTATTCTGACTTCTTCCTTCGGGTTTATGAGGGGAGAGCGTGAAGGACTGGTTATCGGTTTTTGTTGCGGGCTGCTCAACGATATCTTCTTCGGCAGCTTCTTAGGCTTCTATGCGCTGGTACTGATGTACATAGGCTTTTTGAACGGAAAATTCAGCAGGATATTTTACCCCGAGGACATCAAGCTGCCGATCGCCCTGATCGTTACCAGTGATCTGTCCTACGGTGTCATCTGCTATGTACTTTTGTTTATGCTGCGGGGCAAGTTCCAGTTTGCTTACTACTTTTCACATGTGATACTGCCGGAGGCATTGTACACCATTGTTGTCACGATGTTCCTGTATCCGATCATACTGAAGGTGAATGAGAAGCTGGAAGCGGGAGAGAAAAGGAGAGCTCAGAAATTTGTTTGATGAATTAAAGGATAAGTTAATAGGCTTTGTGACGAGCAGGCTGACGCTTTTTACGCTGGCGTTCCTTGTCCTTGCGGGCATTCTTCTCTACCGCTGCTTTGACCTGCAGATCGTACACGGAGAGGAATATCTCGAGGATTTCGTCCTGCAGACGGAGAAGACGCGTGATATTGCGAGCACGCGGGGAAACATCTATGACCGCAACGGCAATGTGCTGGCGTACAACGAGCTTGCTTACTCGGTCAAGATAGAGGACGTCTTTGAGTCGGGAAGAAAAAAGAATGCGAATCTGAACGAGACCGTCATGACGCTGATCCGTATGATCGAAAAAAACGGAGACAATGTCATAACGGATTTTAAGATTGTTCTCAACGAGGACAATGAATTTGAATACAGCGTCGAGGGGACAAGCCGTCTGCGATTTATTGCGGATGTCTATGGAAAACGGACGATCGACAAACTGGATGAGAAGCAGAAGAACGCGACACCGGATGACATTATGGAATTTCTGAGCAGGAATTCCACATCTGCCTTCGCAATCGGCGGGTACGCGGATCCGGAGGACAGCAAGAGTGAGTTCATCGCGGGAAAGGGTTATACCAAGGCGGACTGGCTGAAGCTGGTAACGATCCGTTATGCCATGAATCTGACCTCCTACCGGAAATACATAGGTACAACCGTTGCAACGGATGTCAGCGAGAGAACGGTGGCTGTTATCATGGAGAATTCGGAGATGCTGCCGGGCGTCACAGTGGTTGAGGACACTGTGCGGAAGTATGTGGACAGCAAATACTTTGCGCATATTCTCGGATATACCGGAAAAATATCCTCGGATGAGATGACGGAGCTCAATGCGACGACGGCAGAGCAGGGACTCGGCGAGGACGTCTACGGGATTAATGACGTGGTCGGAAAATCGGGAATTGAGGCGTATCTGGAGACGACCCTGCAGGGCATCAAGGGCTATGAGAAGGTTGTCGTTGACAACACGGGGAAGGTGATTTCCATCGAGGAGCGTGAGGATGCCAAGGCGGGACAGGATGTCTATCTCACAATCGACATGGAACTGACGAAGGCGGTGTACAATATTCTGGAGCAGAAGCTTGCCGGTCTCGTCTCGAGTAAGATTATTAACACGAAGGAATACAAGGCAACGGAGACCTCCGGCAGCGCGGACATCAAGATACCGATCTACGATGTCTACTATGCAATGTTCAACAATTCCATCATCGACATGAAGCATATGGCTTCGGAGGATGCGGGAGAGACGGAGGCGGTCGTCTATCAGGCTTATCTTGACTTTAAGGAGAAGACCTACACAAAGCTGAGGGCGGAGCTGACGGAGGGAAAGACCCCGTACAATAAGCTGAGCACCGAGTATCAGGTGTATGAGAGCAACATTGTCACTCTGCTGAACAGGAATGGTGTGATTCTGTCAGAGCTTGTGGATGCCACGGATGAGACGCAGATTGCATGGGCGACGGATGAGGTCATCAGTCTGAACGAATATCTGAAATACTGCATCGCCCAGAACTGGATCGATGTCAGCAAGCTCGAGCTGGATGATAAATATTCGGATTCCGCGGAGATTTATGACAAACTGGTTGACTATATTACAGCCATGATCGATAAGAACACGGAATTCCAGAAGCGGTTTTACAAGTATATGCTGCTGTCAGATGTGATCAACGGGAAACAGGTCTGCATGATCCTCTGTGAGCAGAGGCCTGTCGAAATCCCGCCGGAGGATGAGACTGCTCTCTATGCAGGGAAGCTTACGGCGTATAACTTCATGAAAAACAGGATCGACAATCTGGACATTACTCCGGCACAGCTTGCACTCGACCCATGTAATGCATCCTGTGTCATCACGGATGTCAACACCGGTGATGTCCTTGCGATGGTATCCTATCCGGGCTATGACAATAATAAGATGGCGAACTCCATTGACGCGGAATATTATGCGAGGCTGACGACGGACAAGTCGAACCCGCAATATAATTTTGCGACGCAGTACAAGGCGGCGCCCGGTTCAACCTTCAAGATGGTGACGGCGACGGCGGGACTGATGGAGAATGTCATCACGCTGAACGGAAAGGTGAACTGTATCGGAACCTTTACGGAGATTACCCCTTCGCCGCGCTGCTGGCGCAGAAGCGGACACGGCAATGAGACGGTTACAACGGCGATCAGGGATTCCTGCAACTATTTCTTTTATAACGTCGGCTACCAGCTCTCAACGCGGAGCGGAAGTTATAATGAGACAGAGGGCTTAAACACACTGTATGAATATGCGGAGATGTTTGGACTTGCGGACAAGTCCGGCGTGGAGATTTCTGAAGCAGTGCCGAATGTTTCCGAGAAGGATCCGGTGCGTTCCGCAATCGGACAGGGCACGAACAGCTTTACGACGGTCGGGCTTGCAAGATATGTCGCGGCGGTGGCAAACGGCGGCACCTGCTATAATCTTACGTTGCTCGATAAGATTACGGATTCGGAGGGAAATCTGATCCGCGAGATCGAGCCGGATGTCAGAAATGTCATCGAAATACCACAGGAATACTGGGATGCACTGCATTCCGGAATGAGACAGGTCGTGCAGAATAAGTCCTACTTCAACGAGCTTTCCGTCAATGTGGCAGGTAAAACGGGAACGGCGGAGCAGACGAAGTCACGTCCGAACCATGCATTGTTTGTGTGCTATGCACCCTACGAAGAGCCTGAGATCGCAATGGCAACAAGAATCCCCTTCGGCTATTCCTCGGATTATGCCGCACAGGTGGCAAGAGACATTATCAAGTATTATTACGGACTTGAAGACGAAGAGGATCTGATCACAGGTGTAGCTGACGCGCCGGACGGCGGTATTTCAAATGAAATGTAGACGGAGTGAGATGGAATGAAAGATTTAGTACTGATCAAAAGTTTTCCGAACGGAATCGCCCTGCATCTGGATCAGGACGCTCCCTTTGAAAAGCTGTTGGAGGAGATTGCCTATAAATTTTCTGAGGCGAGGACATTCTTCGGGAGTGCCACGATGGCGCTGTCTCTTGAGGACAGACAGCTGACCGGTTCTGAGGAAGTCAGAATACTTGAAACAATCAGAGAAAACAGTTCGCTCAATGTGGTATGCATTGTCGGGCGGGATGAGGCGACCAATAAGAATTTTATCAAGGCTCTCGCACATATGGAAAAGAAGCTGTCCGGCGGGGACGACGGTCAGTTCTTTAAGGGGAGCCTGAAAAACAGGGAGGTTCTGGAGACGGAGAACAGCATCATCATACTCGGGGATGTCTATCCCGGATGCGCTGTGATCAGCGCAAAGAGCGTGATTGTTCTGGGAGGTCTCTACGGAGAGGCTTATGCCGGCGAGAATGGACAGCCGGGAGCCTTTGTTGCAGCGCTTGAAATGGAGCCGGAAAGAATTAAAATCGGCGATTTCAAATACAAGATGACTGGCAAACAGTCGAAATGGAGCATACGCCCTAAAATACAACCGAAAATTGCATATGTGAAGAACGATAAGATAACGTTTGAAGCGCTTACCAAAGATTTGCCGGAAACCTTCTGACAAGCGGAAGGAAACGGCTGCGACGACAAAATAAATGGAGGAAGCATAGGATGGAAAATCAAATTTCCCAGGAGCAGAAGAGCTCCGAAGTCATTGTCGTCACTTCAGGTAAAGGCGGTGTGGGGAAGACCACCACATCTGCAAACGTAGGAACAGGTCTTGCAAAGCTTGGGAAAAAGGTATGCCTGATCGACACAGATATCGGACTGCGCAATCTCGATGTTGTCATGGGACTGGAGAACAGGATTGTCTATAATCTGGTTGATGTCGTCGAGGGAAACTGCCGCGTCAAGCAGGCGCTGATCCGTGACAAGCGGCATCCGGGGCTGTATCTGATGCCATCCGCGCAGACGCGGGACAAGTCGGCAGTGACGCCGGGACAGATGGTGAAGGTAATCGAGCATCTGAAGGAGCAGTTTGACTATATCATTCTGGACTGCCCGGCAGGCATCGAACAAGGCTTTCAGAACGCAATTGCGGGGGCGGACAGAGCACTTGTCGTGACGACCCCGGAGGTTTCCGCGATCCGGGATGCCGACCGAATCATCGGACTGCTTGAGGCGAACGGCTTTAAGCAGATGGATCTCATCATCAACCGGCTGCGCATGGATATGGTGCGGAGAGGCGATATGATGTCTGCACAGGATGTCGTGGACATTCTGGCAATTCCGCTGATCGGCATTATCCCCGATGACGAGAACGTTGTCATTGCGACGAATCAGGGAGAGCCGCTGGTCGGCGGTGCAAGTCCCGCGGGACAGGCATATGCTAACGTGGTACAGAGGGTCGAGGGAAAGGAAGTACCCTTTCTCAACTTTGAAAAGGGAATTTCATTCTGGACTAAGGTGACAGGTATTTTTCACAAAATATAGGGAGGAGCAGTATGAGACATTTTTTTCGCAGAAAGAGCTCCTGCCAGGTAGCCAAGGACAGACTGAAAATCCTGTTGATCTCCGACAGGGTGAACTGTTCACCGGAGATGATGGAGCTGATTAAAACGGATATTGCGAAGGTGATATCCAAGTACATGAAGATAGATTCCGAGAATATGGAGATACAGATCAACACAAAGGGAAATAAGGTCGGCAGAGCGGCAAAGCCAAGTCTCTGCGCCAACATCCCGATCGTGGACATGCAGGGCACGAAGCTTTTGTAAGGGTGCGTCCGGCAGCTTCGGAATCGTTTTTGCAAAAGGCGTAGGGAAATATGTTTACAAAATTCAGATTGCGTGATTATGATTTCAAACTGGTATTCATGGTGATAGCGCTGGCGATCGTCGGAGTCATGGCGATCGGGAGCGCCGAGCCATCCCTGCAGTCGAGGCAGCTTGCGGGTGTTGTGGCTGGTTCGGTGCTGATGATTATCATTTCTTTTTTCAATTACAACTGGATATTGAAGCTGAACTGGATCATGTACGCGCTGAATCTTTTACTCCTTCTGGCAGTAAAGCTTTTCGGAGATGACGGCGGCGGAGCGCAGCGCTGGCTGGAGATCGGCGGACTGCGTTTTCAGCCGTCAGAAACTGCTAAAATTTTGTTGATTTTATTCTTTGCACAGTTTATTATGAAATATAAGGAGAAGCTGAATACGGTCAGGATCATAGGAAGCTGCATTGTGCTTGTTGCGATTCCATGGTATCTGATTTATAAGCAGCCCGATCTCTCGACCAGCATTGTCGTCATTGCTATTTTCTGCGTGATCATGTTTGCCGGGGGGATCAGCTGGAAGGTTGTCGTCGGTGTCCTTGCCGTCGCCATTCCTGCGGTTGCACTGATGGTTTCCCTTATGCTAAAGCCGAACAGCGATATTAAGTTTCTGGAGGGCTTTCAGCTCAACCGGATCATGGCTTTTGTCAATCCCGATGAATATAAGGATACGCTGGCTTATCAGCAGCTGAATTCGGTCACGGCGATCGCGTCGGGACAGCTGGACGGGAAAGGCTATAAGAATAATGAGATCACATCTGTCAAAAACGGTAATTTTATCTCAGAGGCACAGACGGATTTCATTTTTGCCGTGATTGGAGAGGAGTTTGGGTTTAAAGGGAGTGTCCTTGTGATCGTCCTGATGTTTGGAATATCATTAGAGTGCATTTCCGTGGCGAGACGTTCAAAGGATATTGCGGGAACGATCATAGCGTCAGGAGTCGGGGGACTGATTGCGTTCCAGAGCTTTATCAATATCGGGGTAACGACCTTCATTCTCCCGAACACAGGACTCCCGCTTCCGTTTGTAAGCTATGGACTCACATCATTGATGAGCCTGTTCATGGGGATGGGGTTTGTATTAAATGTCAGGCTTCAAGCTAAAAAAACAAAATAGAGAGAGGGGTATCAGTCATGAATATTGCCTTGATAGCGCACGATTCAAAGAAGAAGCTGATGCAGAATTTCTGTATCGCTTACAGGGGGATTTTAAGTAAGAATGAGCTTTATGCAACCGGCACAACCGGTCGGCTGATTGAGGAAGTCACGAATCTGAATATACATAAGTATCTGGCAGGTCATCTCGGGGGAGAACAGCAGATCGGAGCACAGATCGAGCATAACCAGATCGACCTTGTCATTTTCCTGCGTGATCCGCTGAGTCCGAAGGTGCATGAGCCGGATGTCAACAATGTATTCAGGCTCTGTGATATGCACAATATTCCTCTGGCTACGAACCTTGCCAGTGCAGAATTGTTAATCAAGTCCCTTGACAGAGGAGATTTAGAGTGGCGTGAAATGTACAAATAGAAAACGAATAGCAGCTGCGTTCGGTCTGCTGACCGCAATCGCCGTCTCTTTCAGCGGCTGCGGAAGTCTGAGCTATGACATGGCATACAGTGCAAATTCGGACACCAGCAGCTTTAATGTTGTCTACGGACAGGATATGGGAACGGCGGTGCCCTTTGCCGCTGATCTGTGCGTTGTCACGGGGGATGTCTCGGAGGGGACGGATGCCGATCTGTCGAAGGCAACAGCGGCGATACTTTTTTCCATAAATGATAACGGGGTAATTTACTCCAAGAATGCGCATGAGACCCTTAATCCGGCAAGCCTGACAAAGGTCATGACGGCTCTTGTTGCGCTCAAATACGGAAGCCTGAATCAGGTGCTGACGGCGAGCTCTGCCGTGAATATCACGGAGTCAGGAGCACAGCTCTGCGGTCTGAAGGTGGGAGACACCATGACGATGGATCAGGCGCTGAGAATATTGCTGCTTTATTCCGCGAACGATGTCGCAATGATGGTCGCCGAGGGCGTTGCTGGGTCTGTGGATCGTTTTGTGGAGATGATGAACGAGGAGGCAAGGCTGCTCGGGGCGACGAACACGCATTTTGCGAATCCGCACGGCTTGACGGATGCAAACCATTATACGACGGCGTACGATCTGTACCTGATCTTTAATCAGGCAATCAAGTATGAAACCTTCAGTGAGATTATTCAGATGACGGGCTATCAGACCGTTTATTATGATAAGGACGGCAAGGAGAAGCAGTTTGACAAATCCACGACGAATCTTTTCCTACGTTCGGATTATAATTACACGGCGCCCCCGAATGTCACGGTCATCGGCGGTAAGACAGGGACGACGAGCGCTGCCGGACACTGTCTGATGCTGCTTGCCAGAGATGTGGGCGGCTCGCCGTATATTGCTGTTGTCATGGGTGTTCCATCCACGGATGAGCTCTACACCGGTATGACGGATCTGCTCGACGAGATTCAGAATTAGGGTTGTGTTTTGGGGATGCATCCCTTATAATGATACTTAAGAGGAAGGTAATACTAATAAATGTTACTATAGGAGGGTTTCCAATGGTTCAGTTGATCGTAGGCAACAAGGGCAAGGGCAAGACAAAGCAGTTACTGGATAAGGTGAACGGCGAGATCAAGCAGATCCCGGGAAATATCGTTTATCTTGACAAGAGCACCAAGCACATGTATGAGTTAAACAACAAAGTACGTCTTATTGATGTCTCTCAGTTCCAGTTTGAAAACAGCAGTGAATTCATTGGCTTTGTCTGCGGCGTCATCTCTCAGGATCATGACCTGCAGCAGATGTATTTCGACAGCTTTTTAAAGATTGCCTGTCTGGAGGGACAACAGGACATCACGACGACAGTCGAAAAGCTGGAAAAGCTCAGCAGCAAATTTGATGTTGACTTTGTTTTAAGCGTTTCAATGGATGAATCCGAACTGCCGGCAGGGATGAAGGAAAAGGTTATCGTTTCCCTGTAACGGAGAAATATTTTATCGGAAAGACAGTGACAAAAGCCTCGGGAAAACTCCGGGGCTTTTCTGTAGAGGCGGAAAGGGAATGGCAAAAAAGAGCACAAAGATAAAGAAATACAGAAAGCCTTTAAACCTGAATATCGGTATGATCATTTTCGGCGTTATCTTTATCTATGTCGTTATCTGTGTCATTATGTATTTCCAGACAAGCCGTATCGTCCGCTACGAGGTCAAGGAAGGCTCGCTTGCGACAGATAACATATACCGTGGCGTCATTATCAGGGACGAAACAGTCATATATAACCAGGCAGCCGGATATATTGATTATTGTGCGAGAGAGGGCGAGCGTGTCGGCAGGAATGCACTTGTCTATATTGTGGACGAGACGGGAAAGCTGAGTCAGGAGCTGGAGGAGCTGAGCATGGGGGAGAACACGCTGAGCAATCGTGAGCTCTCCGAATTCCGCAGCGAGATCATTGACTTTGTTCACGGCTTTGACAGCAGCTATTACAGCAATACCTATGACATGAAATATTCCCTGAAAAATACAGTTTTAAAGCTTGCCAATACAAATATGCTGCAAAGCATTGGGGAACTCGGCACCAGTGCAAATACCGTCAATTATTCCTATGCGCCGATGACAGGCATCGTCTCGTACTGGGTCGATGGGTACGAGAGTCTCCAGCCGCAGGACGTGACGGCGGCTGTCTTTGACGCAGAAACAACGACCTATGAGAAGAGGCAGATGCTGAGCAATACGCTGATGGCGCTGGAAGACCCGGTGTACAAGCTCTCGACCAGCGAGAACTGGTCGCTGGTCATTCCGATCGAGGCGGTCAGGGGTGCAAAGCTGCAGGAGGAAGGCTTTGTCAAGGTCAGGTTTCTCAAGAATCAATATGAGTCGTGGGGGGAGGTAAAGCTGCTCTCCAACGCAGACGGAAACACCTATCTGCAGCTTTCATTTACAAACTCGATGATCACGTTTGTGGGTGACAGATTTCTGGACGTTGAGCTGATCCTCGAGGATGAAAAAGGGCTTAAGATACCGAATTCCTCTATTGTGCAGAAGGAATTTTTCCTGATCCCGGAGGCATTTGTGACACCGGGCGGAAATAACGGCGGCGACAGCGTGCTGCGGCAGAGCTATCTGGAGAACGGGGAGATTTCCAGTGAAACTCTTGAGATCGAGGTGTATAATTTTGACAGTGAGTCCAGGGAGTATTATGTGGACAGTTCCATCCTGAATGCCGGGGACATTCTCTATAAGCAGGGCGGACAGGAAACCTACACGGTCAGCAAGCGTGCGACGCTGATCGGAGTATACAATATGAACAAGGGCTACGCGGATTTCAAGCAGATTAATATCCTGTATCAGAATGATGAATATGCCATCGTCAAGTCAAATACCAAGTACGGTCTGAATGTATATGACTATATCGTGCTGAACGCGGACAGCGTCAGCGACGACCAGTTTATCAACCAGTAACGGAACACAGTATGGAGGCGAGCTACACAGTGATAAAAGCAAATTTGGAAGAGGTGGAAAGGAATATTGCCGGAGCGTGTACGCGGGCAGGCAGAAGCCGCGACGAGGTAACGCTGATCGCGGTGAGCAAGACCAAGCCGCTGGAAATGCTGAAGAAGGCATATGATGCCGGGGCGAGGGACTTCGGTGAAAACAAGGTTCAGGAGCTCATGGATAAGATACCTCAGATGCCTTCTGACATCCGCTGGCATATGATCGGCCATCTGCAAAGAAATAAAGTAAAGTACATTGTCGGAAAGGTGTGGATGATACATAGTGTCGATTCCCTGAAGCTGGCAGAGGAAATCAGCAGGGAGGCAGTAAAGAAGAATGTCACCGTCAGAATACTGATCGAGGTAAATGTTGCGGAGGAGAGCAGCAAGTTCGGAACGAAGACAGAGGAGACGACGGCGCTGGTCGAAGCAATCTCGAAGCTCCCGGGAATCCGGATCGAGGGACTGATGACGATTGCACCCTATGTGGAAAATGCGGAGGATAACAGGGACTATTTTAGGAAATTGAAACATTTGTCTGTTGACATAGAAGCCAAAAACATTGATAATGTCTATATGAATGTTCTGTCCATGGGAATGACCGGTGACTATTGCGTGGCAGTCGAAGAGGGTGCTACCTGTGTGAGAGTTGGAACAGGAATTTTCGGAGAGAGAGATTATCATTAGGCGGAACAGTCCCTTAGGTTTAGACAGGCTACAGAAAGGCATGGTAATAAAAATATGAGCGTTGTTGACAAGCTGGTTAATTTCATGAAGCTGAACGGTGAAGAGGATGATGAATATCTGGATGAGGATTATCTGGACGGAGATGAAGAAGTGATAGAACCGGCGCCCCGCAAAAAGCAGCAGGCACCGAAGAACAGGGAAGAGGATGAGGATGAACTGAGAGCAGGCAGAAAACCCGCTCCGGTCAATAAGATTACCCCTATCAAGCAGCCTTCTGCAAGACGAAATTCTGTCGGCGGGGGGATGGAGGTGTGCGTGATCAAGCCCACCTCTGTCGAGGATGCAAGGGAGATTACGGAAACGCTGCTCGCCAACAGAACTGTCGTATTGAATCTGGATGGACTGGACGTTGATATTGCACAGAGGATTATCGATTTCACCAGCGGTTCCTGCTTTGCTATATCGGGAAACCTCCAGAAAATATCCCATTACATTTTCATTGTGACACCCGCGAGTGTCGATATTTCAGGCGATTTTCAGGATATTTTCAACGGCGGTTCCTTCGAGATGCCGTTGAGCCGTTAATCAAAAGTGAGAGAGTCCGTCCTGCGGGCTCTTTTCTTTGCTTAGAAAAGGAGAAGAAAGACTATGTCGGAAAGAATACCCGTTCTTTACAATAAAAAGCCCTGCTATGATATTCTGCTCACGGATTCCTTCGGGGAATTGGTCACCGAGCTGAAGGCGCTGGACTGCGAGAGCAGAAAGCTCTGCGTTGTCGCGGACTCCAAGGTTGCGGAGCTCTATGCGGATGAAGTGCTGGAGCTGCTGGAGGGAAACTGCCTGAAGGCGGTTAAATTTGTGTTTCCCAACGGCGAAGAACATAAAACACTGGACACGGTGAGGGAGGCTTACCGATTTCTGATTGAGGAGAAATTTGACAGACATGATATGCTTCTGGCGCTTGGCGGCGGTGTGACGGGGGATGTGACGGGATATATTGCGGCGACCTATTTAAGAGGTATCGATTATGTGCAGATCCCGACGACGCTCCTTGCACAGGCGGACAGCAGCATCGGCGGCAAGACGGGTGTGGATTTCGACGGCTATAAGAACATGGTCGGCGCCTTTAAGATGCCGAGACTGGTATAT
The DNA here is from genome assembly GCA_934402375.1 of uncultured Acetatifactor sp. Lineage (GTDB taxonomy): Bacteria > Bacillota > Clostridia > Lachnospirales > Lachnospiraceae > Acetatifactor. The sequence goes on along the minus strand of CAKRUB010000001.1, from coordinate 156,681 downwards.
ATGAATCTTGCGACGCTGACTACTCTGGACGACAGACAGTTCTACTCCGGCTTTGCCGAGATCATGAAGCATGGTCTGATAAGGGATGCTGCGCTCTATGAATGGCTGATTGAGAACATGTATGAGATATGTGAGAGAGACATGGCTGTGCTTCAGGAGATGCTGAAGCGGAGCTGCATGGTAAAGAAGCTCGTGGTGGAGAAGGATCCTTCGGAGCGGGGGGAGCGTGCCCTGCTGAACTTCGGTCATACCGTGGGACATGCCATCGAGAAGGCGAAGAATTTTGAACTGTTCCACGGGGAATGTGTTGCACTCGGCGCGGTTGCCGCGGCTTATATCTCGTGGAAGCGGGAACTACTGTCGATGGAGGAATATTACGAGATTCGGGATATGTTTGTTCCCTTTTATCTGCCGATTACGGTGGAAGGCATTGATCCTCAGGAAATCCTGAGACTGACGAAATCGGATAAAAAGATGGAGTCCGGCAAGATCAAATTTGTCCTGCTCAAGAAGATCGGCAAGGCGGTGATCGACAATACCGTGACGGACGAGGAAATTCTCGCTGCGATAGATGAAATCTATTTCAGCGACGAGGATGCAAAGGCATAGGAGGCATCAGAGATGGTAAAGAGAAGCAAAATGTTCCTGATAGATGCAGTGATCGCGGTTGTGCTGCTTGCGCTGGATCAGTTTACGAAATATCTTGCGATCGAGCGGCTGAAGGACTGTCCGGCAATTCCGCTGATTGACGGCGTACTCGAATTGAATTATCTGGAAAACAGAGGCTCGGCATTCGGAATGCTCCAGAACCAGAAGTTTTTTATCTTGTTTGTCGGCGTTGTCTTCATGGCGGTGATTCTCTTTTTCCTGTTTAAGCTGCCAGAGGAAAAGAAGTTCTGTATCGTCCACATTTTCCTTGCGGCCGTAATTGCCGGGGGAGCCGGAAACATGATTGACCGGGTAAGGTTTGACTATGTGATTGACTTTATCTCCTTTGTGCTGATCAATTTCCCAATCTTCAATGTGGCTGACTGCTATATCGTCGTCTCGGTGATCGGCCTGTTCATCCTGTTCCTTTTTGTCTTTAAAGAGAAGGATCTGGAGTTCCTGAGCTTCAAGCAGAAAAAATACCGTGAGATGAAGTAGCCTATGGATAGATTTTGCTTTGAAATAACGGAAAACGAGGACGGAGAGCGAATTGATAAATGTCTTGCCACATTGATCGATTCCCTGTCGAGGTCCTATATACAGCGCCTGATCAAGGACGATGCTGTCCGCGTGAACGGAAGTCCTGTCAAGGGAAGCTACCGGGTAAAGCAGGAGGATCAGCTGGAATTTGAACTGCCGGAGGCAGTGGAGCCGGATATTGAGCCGGAGAACATTCCTCTGGACATCCTGTACGAGGACAAGGATGTCATCGTTGTCAATAAGCCAAAGGGAATGGTCGTACATCCTGCCGCCGGACATTACAGCGGAACGCTGGTAAATGCGCTGATGTTCCACTGCGGGAAGGAATTGTCAGGGATCAACGGCTGTATGCGCCCCGGCATCGTCCATCGCATCGACATGGACACGACGGGCTCTGTGATTGCCTGTAAAAACGATGTGGCACACAACTGTATCGCGGAACAGCTCAAGGAGCATTCGCTCACGCGACGCTATGTCGCCATCTGCCACGGTGTCCTGCGGGAGGATGAGGGAACGATAGACCGTCCGATCGGAAGACATCCCACAGAGCGCAAGAAGATGGCTGTCAATGAGAGAAACGGCAAACGCGCCGTGACACATTACAGAGTACTGCAGCGCTTTCAGGACTATACTTATATTGAATGCATTCTTGAGACGGGGCGGACGCACCAGATCCGCGTCCACATGGCATCGATCGGGCATCCGCTTCTGGGAGACGAGGTCTATTCCAACCGAAAGAGTCCGTACAAGCTGCAGGGGCAGACTCTGCACGCGAAAATACTCGGGTTCCGGCATCCGTCAACGGGGGAATATATCGAAACGGAGGCACCGCTTCCGGAATACTTTGAACATTTGCTAAAAGTTCTGAAATAGTGAGAAAATTTCTTGTGAAAAACGCCAAAATGATGTATAATAACTATAGCTGAAGAGGGAAGAAGACTCTCGAATTTCAGACTCTTGAGAGAAGCGAGGTAGGCTATATGAATACAGTGATTACGATTGGAAGACAGTTTGGTTCCGCCGGACGGGAGATCGGCGAGATGGTGGCGGATTATTTCGGAATCAAATGTTATGACAAGGAGCTTTTGAGCAGGGCGGCAAAGGAGAGCGGTTTTTGTGAGGAGATGATCCAGAACCATGATGAACGCCCGACAAACTCTTTCTTATATAATCTTGTCATGGATACCTATTCCTTCGGCTATAATGCATCCTCTTTTGTGGATATGCCGATCAGCCATAAGGTTTTTCTTGCACAGTTTGATACCATTAAGAAAATTGCGGATGAGGGACCCTGTGTCATTGTCGGAAGATGTGCGGATTATGCGTTAGCGGACTACAAGAATGTTGTAAACCTCTTTATCTTTGGAGACGAGGAGACAAAGGTAAAGCGGATCATGGAGAGATACAGCCTGACCGAATCAAAGGCAAAGGACATGATCATCAAGAAGGATAAGCAGCGTCAGAGCTATTACAATTACTATTCCTCAAAGAAGTGGGGACGCGCTGACAGCTATGACCTCTGCATCAACAGCAGCATTCTTGGAATCGAGGGAACGGTTAAGCTGATTATCCAGTACATAGAAGATTTTGAAAAGAAAAGCAATTAACTGAATAAAAACTATTGACATAATCAGGCACCTCATGCTATTATACTACGGTATGCCGCATGACTCGGTAGAAGTATGTCTGTCCGCAAGGACAGGGATCACCAAAGTCAGCGAGTAAATGAACGAAAGCGCAGCCGTAGTTCATGAATAGGAGGTGCCTATATTATGTACGCAATTATTGCAACAGGTGGAAAGCAGTACAAGGTTTCCGAGGGAGATGTAATCAAGGTTGAAAAGCTGGATGTTGAGCCCGGAAATACTGTTTCTTTTGACCAGGTGATCGCAGTAAGTGACGGAACCCTCAAGGTTGGCGAGGACGTTGCGAAAGCAACTGTATCCGCAACCGTTATGGAGCAGGGAAGAGGTAAGAAGGTTATTGTATATAAGTACAAGAGAAAAACCGGCTACCACAAGAAAAACGGTCACAGACAAGCATACACTCAGGTTAAGATCGACAAGATCAATGCATAATGACAACTGTAGTGGTTTGTAAGGAAAAAGACGGTTCCTACAGAGGTTTCTACTGTATGGGACATGCAGGGTATGCAAAAGGCTGGCGAAAGCCGGATGTGCTGTGTGCGGCGATTTCCGCACTGACGATCGGCACGATCAATTCATTGGAGGAGCTGGCGGGCGAGAAGCTGACAACGACGCAGAACGAACAGACCGGATTCCTGAAATGTGATTTTGAGAGTACCTTGCAGGAAAAATCCGCTTTCCTGATGGATTCCATGGTGTTTTCGCTGACGGAGCTCAGCAGGGAATACGGAGAGAAGTATTTGCAAGTAAAATTCGAGGAGGTGTAGACCATGTTGAATATGAACCTTCAATTTTTCGCTCATAAAAAGGGAGTTGGTTCTACCAAGAACGGTAGAGATTCCGAGTCCAAGAGATTAGGTGCGAAGAGAGCTGACGGACAGTTTGTAAAGGCTGGAAACATTCTTTACAGACAGCGTGGAACCAAGATTCATCCCGGTGTCAATGTAGGAATCGGCGGAGACGATACCCTGTTTGCACTGGTTGACGGTGTTCTTCGTTTCGAGAGAAAGGGTAGAGATAAGAAGCAGGCTTCTGTTTACCCCGTAGAACAGTAATCCGAATGCAGAGGACTTCAAACCCAAGAGTTTGAAGTCCTTCTTTGATTAAGAACAAATTTGAGGTTAAGAATATGTTTGCAGACAGAGCCAGAATTTTTGTGAGAAGCGGTAAGGGCGGTGACGGCCACGTCTCCTTTCGCCGCGAGAAATATGTGCCGGCGGGTGGCCCCGACGGCGGTGACGGCGGACGCGGCGGAGATGTGATCTTTGAGGTTGATGAGGGTCTGAATACGCTGATTGATTTCAGAAACGTCCGTAAGTACAAGGCAGGGGACGGTGAGCCTGGAGGAAAGAGAAACTGCAGGGGCAAGGACGGAGAAGACATTGTCATAAAGGTTCCCCAGGGAACGGTAATCAGAGAAGCTGCAAGCGGTCAGATCATCGTCGATATGTCCGGCGATAACCGCAGGGTTGTCTTTTTACAGGGAGGCAAGGGCGGTAACGGCAACCAGCATTATGCCACGAGCACAATGCAGGCGCCTAAGTATGCACAGCCCGGACAGCCGGCGAAGGAGCTGGAGTTGCTGCTGGAGCTGAAGGTGATAGCGGATGTCGGGCTGGTAGGCTTCCCGAATGTCGGAAAATCAACCTTCCTTGCACGAGTGACAAACGCAAGACCGAAAATTGCGAATTACCATTTCACGACCTTGAATCCGAACCTAGGCGTGGTCGATCTGGAAGGTACAAAAGGCTTTGTCATCGCGGATATACCGGGGCTGATCGAGGGGGCTTCCGAGGGTGTCGGACTGGGACATGAGTTCCTGCGTCACATTGAGCGCACAAAGGTCATTATTCATATCGTGGATGCGGCAGGAACGGAGGGACGTGATCCCATAGCAGACATCTATGCCATCAACAAGGAGCTTGAGGCATATAACCCGGAGATTGCCCACAGGCCACAGGTGATCGCTGCAAATAAAATAGATGCCATAACAGATTTCGAGACAGATCCGATAGAAGCTATCCGCAGGGAGTTTGAGCCGCAGGGTGTTGCGGTCTATCCGATCTCCGCAGTCAGCGGACAGGGCGTGAAGGAGCTGCTGTACCATGTCAATGAAATGCTGGAGGGACTCGGCGAGGAGGTAACGGTCTTTGAGCCGGAATACTTCCCCGAACTGGAAGCACTTCAGAATGCGGACGAACCTTGTACGGTGGAATATGACGCGGATGCGGACGAGTATGTTGTGGAAGGTCCGAGAATCGAAAAAATGCTGGGCTATACGAATCTCGACAGTGAGAAGGGATTTACCTTCTTCCAGAATTTCCTGAAGGAATCCGGTATCCTCGAACAGCTTGAGGCGCTTGGAATCCAGGACGGCGACACAGTCAGAATGTACGGCTTCAGCTTTGACTATTATAAATAACACAGGAGGTGAGGGGGATGACAAGTAAACAGAGGGCATACCTTAAGAGTCTGGCGAGCAATCTCAACCCCGTTTTCCAGGTCGGAAAATCCAGCCTTACGCCGGAACTGACGGAGGCGATTGGCGAGGCATTTAATAAGAACGAACTGATCAAGGTCGCAGTCTTGAAGAATTGCGTAGACGATCCGACGGAAATCGCACAGATGGTTGCGGAGAGAACACACTCTCAGCTGGTTCAGGTCATCGGAAAGAAATTCGTGCTCTATAAGCCGGATAAGGACAAGCCGAAGATCGAGCTTCCGAAATAAAGAGGTTATCAGGGACAATGCGTAAGATTGGTATTTTAGGCGGAACCTTTGATCCGGTTCACACAGGGCATTTACTGCTTGCCGAATGGGCTATGGACAGCGCAGGACTTGATGAGGTCTGGCTGATTCCGGCAGGGATGCCGTATAAGAAGGCCGGAAGACAGATACTACCGGGAAAAGAGAGACTGCATATGGCGAGGCTGGCAGCACAGGGGAATCCTTGCCTGCGCTGCATGGATACGGAGATTGTCCGTGACGGCTACACTTACACCTATGAGACGCTGGAACAATTATGCGAAAGCTTCCCTGAGGATAAGTTTTATTTTATCATGGGTGCGGACTGCCTTTTCTCGATAGAGAACTGGAGAAAGCCGGAGGCCATTTTCCAGCATGCGGTCATAATTGCAGCAGTCAGAGATGCCGTCCTGATGGAGGAGCTGCAGGCGAAGGCGTCCATGTTACAGGAAAAATTCGGCGGTGAGATATTGCTGATGCCGTTCTTACGGTTTTCCATTTCCTCTTCTGAAATCAGGGAACGGGTCGCAGCGGGGAAGAGCATCCGGTATCTCGTGCCGGATGAAGTGCTGACTTATATTCAGGAAAAGGAGTTTTACCGTGGATAAAGCAAAATATTTGCGAAAGCTCAGAAAAAAGATGGAGAAGGTGCAGGACGCAAAGCGCTTTGCACATACGCTCGGCGTGGAATTTACTGCTGCCGCACTGGCGATGAAGTATCAGGCGGATGTCACGGATGCCCAGATTGCAGGGCTTCTGCATGACTGTGCGAAATGCCTGACCGACGAAAAAAGAGTGAGCATCTGCGAAAAGCATCAGATTCCCATGACGGACATCGAGCACAGAAATCCGTTTCTGCTGCACGCCAAGGTGGGAGAATATCTGGCGAGGGAAAAGTATGGGATCACAAATCCCGACATTCTGAATGCCATCCGCTTTCATACCACGGGGCGCGAGAATATGAGCCTGCTCGAGCGGATCGTCTTTGTGGCGGACTATATCGAACCGGGAAGAAGACAGGCGCCGAATCTCTCGGAAATCCGGCAGCTTGCCTTTACCGATCTCGATGCAGCCATGCTGAAGATATTGGAGGACACGCTTTCCTACCTGAAGGCTACGGGCGGTGAGCTTGATCCTATGACAGAAATAACCTATGAATATTGCAGGAGGACATAGATTGAAAAATATAATTTTTCAATCACGAGATTTGTGTCTGCGCACACTTGACACAAACTCGCTATGTGCAAAGAGCGTGCGCAGAAATGGAGAAAAAGTGGAAAAGAATCAATCATTGGAAATGGCAAAATTAGTGATCGACGCGCTGGAGGACAAGAAGGCTGAGGACATCCGCGTGATCGACATCAGCGAGGTATCTGTGATCGCGGATTATTTCATTATTGCCGGCGGAAGTAACCGGAGCCAGATTCAGGCGCTCTGCGATAACGTGGAGGAGAAGCTGGGACGCAGCGGATATCCGGCAAAGCAGATCGAGGGCTATGATACGGCAAACTGGATTCTTCTCGATTTCGGGGATGTGATTGTGCATATCTTTGACAAGGAAAACAGACTGCTGTACGATCTGGAGCGTATCTGGAGAGACGGCAGACAGACGGATGTGGAACAGATTAAGAACGCATAAGAAAAATGGTTATAAGAAAGAGAGAAGAAGCTGTCAGCGGACGGGCATGTTATACATGGTTATCCGCTGATGGCTTCTTTTTGTACTACAATACCTGTTTCGTTCAGGCGTTCTCGGCACGGCTGCCCAGATGCATATAAAAACTGATGAGATAAAGACCGCAAAGCCCGACAAGACCATAAATGATTCTGGAGAGCCATGACATGTCGCCAAAGATAAAGGCTACAAGGTCAAAGCGGAAAATTGCGATCAGTAACCAGTTGATTGCACCGATGATGACGAGCGTAAGCGCTGTGCCGTCTAAATATTTATTTCCCATAGCTACCTCACATTCTACGCGTAGTCGGATATATGGTACACGCGGTATTATTATGTGGAAATTCTTGATCTTTATTCACCTTTTTTTAGATGTGTTTTATTTTTTTATTGACAAAAGGTATCAGCTACCTTATTATATGGGAATGATAATTATACCTGTATACAATTATCACGCAATACATCTTGTACATAGCTGTACAAAAAGGAGGAGATTTTATGAAGAAATTAAACAGAGTTCTAAGCACAGTTCTCGCTACTGCAATGGTAGTTTCCATGGCAGGCTGCGGCTCAGGGGCAAATGCATCGTCAGATACCTTTAAGATCGGCGGAATCGGGCCCATTACCGGAAGCGGCGCGGCATATGGCCTCGGCGTAAAGAATGCGGCTCAGCTCGCGATCGACGAGATTAACGCGGCAGGTGGTGTGAATGGATATAAGCTTGAGCTGAACTTCCAGGATGACGAGCTGGATGCAGAGCGTTCTGTCAACGCTTACAATACAATAAAGGACTGGGGTGCACAGGTTCTGCTTGGCTGTGTTACCAGCGGCTGCTGTATCGCAGTTACAGACAAGACAAAGGCAGACAACATGTTCCAGCTGACACCTTCCGGCTCGGCAGTTGCATGTACACAGTATGACAACAACTTCCGTGTATGCTTCTCAGACCCTGCACAGGGCGCAGCATCCGCACAGTATATCGGTGAAAACGGTCTTGCAAGCAAGATTGCCATCATCTATGACAGCTCGGATGTATATTCCACCGGTATCTACGAGAGCTTTGTAAACGGCGCTGCAAGCCAGCCCTTTGAAATCGTAGCTGCTGAGGCATTTACCGCTGATAACAGAACGGACTTCTCCGTTCAGCTGCAGAAGGCAAAGGATGCAGGTGCAGACCTTGTATTCCTTCCTATTTATTATCAGGAGGCAGCGCTGATCCTGACTCAGGCAAACGGCATGAGCTATGCACCTAAGTTCTTCGGCGTTGACGGTATGGACGGTATTCTGACAGGTGTTGACAACTTTGATGTCAGCCTTGCAGAGGGTCTGATGCTTCTGACACCTTTTGCGGCAGACGCTACCGATGATCTTACCGTAAAGTTTGTCAAGGCTTATCAGGAGAAGTTCGGCGATATTCCGAACCAGTTCGCGGCAGATGCCTATGACGGCGTGTATGCAATCAAGGCTGCCCTTGAGAAGAGCGGTGTAAAGCCCACCGACAGTGTTTCCGACATCTGCGAGGCTTTGAAGGCTGCATTCCTTGAGATCAAGATTGACGGTCTTACCGGAGAAGGCATTGTATGGGATGCATCCGGCGAGCCTAACAAGGCACCTAAGGCTGTTGTAATCGAGAACGGTGCATATAAGGCAATGTAATTTTTCAGTGGCCAATGGGGGCTGCCGTGAAAAGGCAGCTCCCTATTTTTACTTGATTGCTTTATTCATATCTGTTATACTTAATTACGTTGAAAATACTTATTAAAATGGAGCGAGGGTTTATATGAGTTTTGTCAGATATTTGATCAGCGGAATCAGCCTTGGCAGTGTTTACGCACTGATTGCACTCGGATATACAATGGTCTATGGTATCGCTAAAATGTTGAATTTTGCCCATGGCGACGTTATTATGATCGGAGCGTTTACGACCTATACGATATGCAGTACGCTGGGACTGCCTCCTGCGGTCGGCGTGCTTGCGGCAGTCGTTCTCTGTACGCTGCTCGGCATGGGAATCGAGAGAATTGCATATAAGCCTTTGCGAAAGGCGGCGTCACCTCTTGCCGTGCTGATCACGGCGATCGGTGTGAGCTATCTGCTCCAGAATGTCGCTTTACTGATTTTCGGCGCTAACACCAAGGCCTTTTCCTCTGTTGTTTCCCTTTCACCGCTGGTGCTTGCGGGCGGAGAGATTACGATCACCGGAGAGACCATTGTTACAATTCTTTCCTGTATTGCAATTATGATCTGCCTGATGCTCTTCATTAAGAAGACGAAGGCGGGACAGGCAATGCTTGCGGTTTCGGAGGACAAGGGAGCTGCCCAGCTTATGGGAATCAATGTAAACGGCACAATCGCGCTGACATTTGCCATCGGTTCAGCGCTTGCGGCAATCGCGGGTGTATTGCTTTGCTCGGCGTATCCGTCGCTTTCTCCCTATACAGGTTCCATGCCCGGCATCAAGGCGTTCGTCGCTGCGGTATTCGGCGGAATCGGGTCGATACCGGGAGCCTTTATCGGTGGAATCCTTCTGGGCATCGTGGAGATTTTTGCGAAGGCATACATATCCTCGCAGATGGCAGACGCCATTGTGTTTGCAGTTCTGATCGTTGTCCTGCTGATCAAGCCCACAGGTATTCTAGGCAAGAATATTCAGGAAAAGGTATAAGAGGGTAGGTGAGAGCATGAAGTCAAATCTGATAAACAAAATTAAAACGAATAAGAGGCTGAAAAGCAATCTGATTACCTTCGGAATGGTGGTTTTCGCCTACATCCTGATGGAAATTCTCATGGCTGCCGGTGTTGTCTCCAGCCTGCTCAAGGGTCTGCTGGTACCGCTTTGCATTTATGCGATACTTGCCGTATCGCTGAACCTGACAGTCGGCATCCTCGGCGAGCTGAGTCTGGGGCATGCAGGATTTATGTGTGTCGGCGCTTTTTCGGGAGCCTTCTTTTCAAAATGTATGCAGGATGCAATTCCGATTGCCGGTGTCCGCTTTACGCTGGCGCTTCTGATCGGGGCACTCTGCGCAGGACTTTTTGGTTTTCTGATCGGTATTCCCGTGCTTCGCTTAAAGGGAGATTACCTCGCCATCGTAACGCTTGCGTTTGGCGAGATTATCAAGAATATCATCAACATTCTGTATGTTGGCATCGACGAAAACGGTTTTCATTTTTCGACGAAGAGCTCACTCGAACTGAATCTGTCGGAGAATGGTAAGATCATTATTCAGGGTGCACAGGGAATCACCGGTACACCGAATGATTCCACCTTTACGATTGGCATTCTCCTTTTGCTGATTACTCTGATTATTGTGCTGAATCTTATCAACTCAAGGGATGGGCGTGCCATCATGGCAATCCGTGACAATACGATTGCCGCGGAGTCTGTCGGAATCAATATTACAAAATATAAGCTGATGGCATTCTCTATTTCTGCGGCACTGGCAGGAGTTGCCGGCGTTCTGTATGCACATAACCTGTCAACACTGACGGCGCTGCCGAAGAACTTCGGCTACAATATGTCTATCATGATTCTTGTATTTGTCGTGCTGGGCGGTATCGGAAATATCAGAGGTTCTATGATTGCGGCGGTTATTCTGACGCTGCTCCCGGAGCTTCTGCGCGGACTGAACGATTACCGTATGCTGATCTATGCAGTTGTCCTGATTGTCATGATGCTGTTCAACTGGGCGCCTGCATGTATCAAGTGGAGAGAAAAGATGACCTATAAGATTAAGAGCAGATTTTCCCTGAAGAAGAACGAGGACGGAAAGGAGGCTTAAGCCATGGCTTTATTGGAGGTTAGTAACTTAGGTATTTCCTTTGGTGGTCTGCGAGCTGTTGACGATTTTAATCTGCATATTGAAAAGGGATGTCTGTATGGTCTGATCGGGCCGAACGGAGCGGGGAAGACGACCGTCTTTAACCTGCTGACAGGAGTATATAAACCCAGCGAGGGTATTATAAGTCTTGACGGACAGGACATCACCGGTAAGAAAACCATAGAGATCAACCACGCCGGGATAGCGCGTACCTTCCAGAATATCAGGCTCTTTGAGCAGCTGACCGTAGCAGAAAACGTGAAGGTCGGGCTGCATAACCATTTACATTATAATACGATTACCGGAATCTTAAGACTGCCCAAATATTTTTCCGTGGAAAAGCAGATGCAGGACCAGGCGCTTGAACTGCTGAAGGTATTCGGACTGGAGGAAGAAGCGGATGTGACGGCGGCGAATCTGCCCTACGGCAAGCAGCGTAAGCTGGAGATTGCAAGAGCGCTTGCCACAAAGCCGAAGCTTTTGCTTCTGGATGAGCCTGCCGCCGGAATGAATCCGAATGAGACTCAGGAGCTGATGGATACCATCCGCTTCGTCAAGGAGCACTTCGATATGACAATTCTCCTGATCGAGCACGATATGAAGCTTGTCAGCGGAATCTGTGAGGAACTGACCGTGCTGAATTTTGGCCGCGTGCTCTGTCAGGGAAAGACTTCCGAGGTATTGAATAACCCGGATGTTGTCAAGGCATACCTCGGAGAGTAGGGATAGGATTATTACTTAGCAATTTTAAACAGAAATGGGGATTAAAGTATGTCAATGCTGGAAGTGAAGGATATTCAGGTATATTATGGAATGATACAGGCGATCAAAGGTGTCTCCTTTCATGTGGATGAAGGAGAGGTCATTGCACTGATCGGAGCAAACGGAGCCGGAAAGACGACGATTCTGCATACAGTGTCCTGCCTTCTTACCCCGAAGTCCGGCTCTGTTATCTTTGAGGGAACTGACATCACGAAGATTCCCGGTCATAAGATTGTCTCTATGGGTATGGCGCATGTACCGGAGGGACGTCGTGTATTTGCACAGCTTTCCGTGCTGCAGAACCTGAAAATGGGAGCATATACGAGGAAGGATAAGGCGGAGATTTCGCAGACCCTGAAGACGGTATTTGAGCGTTTCCCACGCCTTGAGGAGCGCCAGAACCAGATGGCGGGAACCCTGAGCGGAGGAGAACAGCAGATGCTTGCCATGGGGCGCGCACTGATGTCTCATCCCAAGCTCATTCTGATGGATGAACCGTCAATGGGACTTTCGCCTATCTTTGTCAATGAAATTTTTGACATTATCAAGGAAGTAAGCAAGAGTGGAACGACGGTTCTGCTGGTTGAACAGAATGCGAAGAAGGCGCTTTCCATCGCTGACAGGGCATATGTCCTTGAGACCGGAAAGATTGTTCTCGAAGGCAAAGCGGACGACCTTCTGAACAATGACTCCATTAAAAAGGCATATCTTGGAGAATAAAACAGTATTATAATTTCGGAGTCGGATAAGGCGGCAGAAATGGAGAGAAATATGGATAATGTTGTGATTACGATTGCCAGACAGTACGGAAGCGGCGGTAAGACCATCGGCGAGATGCTGGCTGACAGGATAGGTGTTCATTTTTACAACAAGGAGCTGATGAAGCTGGCGAGTGAGGACAGTGGTATCAGTGAGGCACTTTTTGTCAATGCGGATGAAAAGGTAAAAAATACCCGTTTGTTCAAGATTGCCCAGAACGTCTACAGTGGAGAACTCATTCCGCCGGAGAGCGACGATTTTACATCAACGGATAATCTCTTTAATTATCAGGCGAAGATTATACGGAAGCTGGCAGAAGAGGAATCCTGCGTCATTGTGGGACGATGCGCCGACTTCGTCTTGAAGGACTATGACAATGTTCTCAGCGTCTTTGTTCATGCACCGCATGATTTCTGTATGGAGCAGGCGGCGAAGAAGCATAGCATGAGTGCGAGGGAGCTTGATAAATTTATCCAGAAAACGGATAAGCACAGAGCGGAATATTATAAGTATCACACCGGCAGGGAATGGACAGATGCAAGGAATTACGATCTGTGTCTGGACAGTTCAAAGCTCGGCTTTGAGAGATGTGTGGAAGAAATCATTGCCTATATGAAGGTCAGATTTCCGGAATATAAGCTATAAGGATATACAGGCTTTCAGAAAATAGATCGTTTATTTACAAATTCGGGCATAGGACTTTCCTATGTCCGAATTTGTTTATGTAAAAAGCATTAATGGAAGAAGCGCATAACACCGTAAACCCTGCCGAGAATCTGGCAGTTGTCTACAATGATCGGGTCCATGGTATCGTTTTCCGGCTGGAGACGAATGTGACCGTCTTCCTTATAGAAGGTCTTTACGGTAGCGGAATCATCGATGAGGGCAACCACCATATCACCGTTGTTTGCCGTGCTGCATGCATTGACAATCACCTTGTCCCCGTTCAGGATTCCAGCATTGATCATGGACTCTCCGCGGACATTCAGAATAAAGCATTCGCCCTTGGGAACGACTTCTGCGGGAATAGGAAAGTAATCCTCAATATTTTCCTCTGCAAGGATCGGCTGTCCGGCGGCAACATTGCCGATAATCGGGATGCTTATCATCTCGGTGCGCACCATCTGGAAGCTGTCATCGCAGATTTCAATTGCGCGCGGCTTTGTCGGGTCACGACGTATGTATCCGTTCTTCTCAAGCGTCTCCAGATGTGAGTGAACGGAAGAGGTCGATTTCAGATTGACGGTTTCACAGATTTCCCTCACCGTGGGCGGGTAGCCCTTTTTCAGAATTTCATCCTTGATATAGTCCAGTATTTCCTGCTGCTTTGCCGTTATTTTTCCATATCCCATAAAAATCCTCCTTAGATTGACAGCCAGTCTAGTCTCTTTTATGTACCTATAATACATCTTAGTAAAATACTATCACAGAAATCAGAGAAAAGCAAACATATATTCCAAAAATATGTTCGATTTTTCTATTGAAGCATCTGTTGAAGCATCTGCTTAAGATATTGCAAATCGGTATATCCTACATCCTCAGCTATTTCAATCAGCGGAAGCCCTTTTTTATAGAGTTCGCAGGCTTTGGCAAGGCGGGCAGACTGGCGCATCTGGGAAAAGGTTTTATTATAATTTTTTTTCAGAAAACGCTGCAGCTGTCTGGGGCTGAGAGCAAGTAATTCACAAAGTCTGCTCTCGGTGATGGTTGCGTAATATAACATGAAGTATTGATCAATAAGCATTGTACGCCTGTGTGTAAGAGAAATATTTGTATGTTCCTTTACTTGAACGCGTCCGGTATAATTGCGGACCAGTTCCACAATCAGTTCTGAAATGAGACATTCTGCATTGTGGGCATAACCAATTTCCTGATTGGCGGATTCCTGCTCCAGCCTTTGGAACAAATAAAGGCAATGACTGCAGTAATCGTTTCCGAACCAGAACGTTGTCTCGAAAAAAAGCTTTGCCATAGTAGACATTTTTGCCTTTTTATTCTTTTTTACATCCAGCGCAATGCAGTATTCCTCCATAGGGGAATTTGTATCTGTCTGCTGTCCGTGCGCAATCCCGGGGCCGGTCATATACAGATTCCCTGTGTTCAGTGCTAAGGCGGTGTCCTTTAATATGAGAGTGCCTTTGCCGCCGCTTACCAGATGCAGTTCATATGTGGAGCTGCTGTGCTGATGCATTGGACAGGCATATTTGAAAATACCGTGCGAGACCTGTGTTACAGAGATGGTAAGGGTATCGAACATGAATTTTATATTAAGGTGGTCCAGATTGAACGGTACGGCCATGATAAACCTCCCTTTTTAGGCTATATATCTCATAAATTATATCAAATTTTATGTAAGAAAAAAACGACTTTATTTGGAATATGTGACGCGTGAATCTCTACATTTCCAAAGGCTTTTGTGATATAAAGTATTTAAGGACAGATATGTCTGAAGTATCAAAATAACTATATAAGCGGAGGAGTGGGCAAAATGTATGATCAAAAAGCATGGATGAAAAAAATTGATGAGGTTATCAAAAACGGACCCTATGATGCGACATGGGAGTCTCTCCAGAATTACAGAGTTCCGGAATGGTACAGAGCCGCAAAATTCGGCATTTTTATTCATTGGGGAATTTATTCGGTTCCGGCCTTCAGCAACGAGTGGTATTCAAGAAACATGTATATTCAGGGGAGCAGAGAGTACGAGCATCATATACAAACCTACGGTTCCCAGAAGGAATTTGGTTATAAGGATTTCATTCCCATGTTTCGGGCAGAAAAATTCAATGCCGAGGAGTGGGCGGAATTATTCAGACTTGCCGGCGCCCAGTATGTTACGCCTGTTGCAGAGCATCATGATGGTTTTCAGATGTATGAAAGTCAATTGTCGGACTGGTGTGCTGCCAAAATGGGACCCCGGAGAGATGTTCTGGGAGAATTGAGCGAAGCGTTATGCAGAAAAGGAATTAAGAACTGCGCATCCAGCCATAGAATAGAGCATTGGTTCTTTATGGGCCACGGAAAAGAATTTGAGTCCGATATAAAGGAACCGTTACAGAGAGGTGATTTTTATTGGCCCTCCATGAAGGAACCTGATCATCAGGATTTATATTCACAGCCGGTTCCCACCGAAGAATTTCTGACAGATTGGTTATGCCGCTGCTGTGAAATTGTTGACAAATATAAGCCCAGACTGGTATATTTTGATTGGTGGATCCAGCATAGCGCGGCCAAACCCTATCTGAAGAAATTTGCGGCGTATTATTACAACAGAGCTGTCGAGTGGGGTGAGGGTGTGGTGATAAACTACAAGCATGATGCATTTGAATTTGGAACTGCCGTTGTGGATATTGAACGCGGACAGTTTGCCGATGCAAAGCCCTATTTATGGCAGACAGATACAGCGGTTGCCAAGAATTCCTGGTGCTACACAGAGGAGAATGTATATAAGTCATCTGTCCAGATTCTTCAGGATCTGGTAGACATTGTCAGTAAGAACGGACGGATGATGTTAAATATCGGTCCTAAGGCAGATGGCACGATACCGGAAGAGGATAAGAGGATTCTTCTGGAAATCGGCGATTGGTTAAGAACCAATGGAAAGGCCATTTATGGCGCAAAGCTTTGGCGGAAATCGTCGGAGGGTCCCACGATAATTCAGGAAGGGCAGTTTGCGGATAGCGAGGCGAAAAATTATACTGCGGAAGATATACGCTTTACGGTAAATGGTGGCTGCCTGTATGCGATATGTCTTAATTTGGCTGGAAAGAATGAGCTTACCGTCAGATCCCTTGCAAAGGCAGATGCCGCCGTAAAACCGAATTTTCATGGCATTATTAAGTCAGTTCGTCGTCTGGACGGCGCAAAGGTAAGTAATGTGAGCTGTGATGAATATGGTCTTCATATCTCGACAGATACGGTTTCGGACGAACGGCCAATAGTGTTTGAAATAGAAATTGACTAAAAGGAGAAAAACATGAAAAAATTATGGTGTTATACGAGAGAACCGATGGACAGTGTCTATTATGATCCCAGGCTGGCGTACAGCATGCATCTTTTGCTTGAGGAGGACGGAAAGGTAATTACACTGAATCACAACAGCGGTATTCTCTTTGCAAAGGCTACAGAGAATGAGGATGGTTCCCTGAACCCTAAAAGCATAAGATACCCTTATATCCATTCTATGGGAAATGGCCATTATGAGGTTCTGGCAGTTCGTACATTGGCGGATGGTGAGCCGGATGAAGAGAGCAACGGGCTGGTTCTGTCATTTACAACAGATGACTTTGTTTCTTACATAGAGCAGGGGTTACGGGAGCCCGGTGAGGAGTATAAGGCATTACATGCGCTTTGGGCATCCGGAAAAAATCTGGAAGAAGCAGGGGAACTGAAGGAGCTTCCGGAAGGAGCATGCCTGTGTAACTGCATTGAGATTTCAGACGAGACAGCACAGCGTTTAAAGAATAAGTTTCTGACTGCGCATCATGTGGAGACGATTTTTCCCGAGAAGGTGCTTGCAGGCTCCAAAGAGGAATTTTGCGAGATTAAGGCACGAAAGCTTTTTTCTGACGGAACCGAGAGTACGGCAGCTGTTGACTGGAATCTGGACAATGTTGATTTTAATGTACCGGGAGAATATAAGGTAGCGGGAACTCTCCATCAGGACAGTTTTCCTTTTCCTGTAGCAGAAAATCATGCAGATCCATGCATTGGAAGGTGGAATAATAAGTTTTATTTTATCGCAACCAACGATGCCGATCATGAACACACGATGTATATCCGCGAGGCAGATTCCATTCCGGAGTTGGTCAATGCCAAAGAAAACCTGATTTTGGACAGTACCACATATGAGGGAATCGGAGGACTTCTGTGGGCACCGGAATTACATATTATAGGTGGAAAATTGTGTATTATGCATGCAGCGACCCCGGAGCCTTTTTTTGAGGAAGAGAGCCGTGTGATGATTCTGAAGGATGGCGGTAATCCCATTATAAAGGAAGATTGGGAAGCGCCCAGACGGATTGTACGCGCGGACGGAAGCGATATTTGTGAAGCCGGAAAGACAATTACGCTGGACATGACACACTTTACATGGGGAGGTGAGGATTATGTCATCTGGTCCCAGAGACAGTTCTTACCAAAGGATCTGGGCGCATGGCTCTATATTGCAAAGCTGAATCCCCGCGAACCGTGGAAGCTGGCAAGTGATCCGGTTATACTGACAAAACCGGAATATGGATGGGAGAATAACCATACCTTTGTTGTTGAAGGACCGTATGCTCTTGTACGGGATAACAAATTATATGTCACATATTCTGCCGCAGCAGTGGATACCACCTATGTGGTAGGGTTGTTATCTATTGAGGGCGGAAAAGATCTTTTAAAGGCTTCCAGCTGGACAAAATCCAATTATCCCATTCTGACTTCCAGAAGCGTACCGGGAGAGTTTGGAACCGGTCATAATGCTTATGTTGAGGATGCTAACGGAGACATCTGGAATACCTATCATGCAAGACCCGGTGTGGATGCTCCCCGGTGCAGCGGTATCAGGCAGGTACATTTCGATGTCGATCATCAGCCCGTTCTGGATATGACGGAAGATATGGCTTTGAATCAGGCAATGAAATATGTAGAATCCACAATTGTGGTTGCACCGACCTACCATAATCCGGTCATTTATGCAGATGTGCCTGATATGGATATCATCCGTTCAAAGGATAAGGAAGGTCATCAGGTCTTTTACATGGTGAGCACTACCATGCATTTTTGCCCGGGAGTGCCGGTGATGAAATCTTATGATCTGGTACATTGGAGCACGGTTAACTATGTGTATCAGATCCTTGAGGAGGAAGATCGGTATGCACTCAAAAACGGGCAGAATGATTATTCCATCGGCTCATGGGCGGCAAGCCTGCGGCAGGATCCCGAAACAGGCTGGTTTTTTGTGGCGTTTACATGTAACTCCACGCAGAAAACTTATATATTCATGACGGAAGACATTGAGAACGGTTCATGGTATCGTACCACCTTCCCGGAAATGTGTTATGATAACGGGATGTTGTTTGATGAACTGGACGGGAGAAAATACATTTTCTTTTCCGATGATTGTAAGGACGGGCTCGGCACACATGACATCTGCTACCGAGAACTTTTCATTGATATAACAAACCACACAGTTGAGTATGGTCCCAAGCAGTTTGTCCTGCACAACAGTAATTACGAAAATCCCAAGCAGGGTCTGTGGGGTGAGGGATTCCATGTATATCAGCACAATGGTTATTATTATATCATGGCTATTCAGGGTCAGCAGTGGCAGAGACAGGAATTATGCTGGAGAAGTAAGAGCCTGAAGGGAAGTGGCCGTTGGGATGATGAGGTTCCGGGCGACTGGACCTGCAGGAAGATCTTTGCAGGACATTTGTTTGACGCCAACGATAACATATACATGCCCAATAATGGCATAGCGCAGGGTGGTATCGTAAGCACGGAGGATGGGAAGTGGTACTGCTTCCTTTTCCAGGACACTGGTTCGGTTGGACGTATTCCCATGCTGTCCCCTATGGAATGGGGAACGGAGGGCGATTTGCTGGATTGGCCGGTGGTAGGGAACTATTTAGGGGAAGCTACTCCGTTTTTATTCCACAAAATGCCTGTTGTTGATCACCTGCCTGTATGTACTGCAATGTCTGTGGGAGACTTTCAGGAGGACGATGATTTTGAAAATGATGAAAGGAATTATCGCTGCTATGACAAGGCGGACAGAATAAAGCCACAGATCGGAAACGGTGAGAACGATTATAATGGCTCCTGTCTGAAGCCTCAATGGCAGTGGAATCATAACCCTGACAACCGCTTCTGGAGTCTGACGGAAAGACCCGGTTTCCTCCGGCTAAAGCCGGTTGGCAAGACAGCTAATATCCGCTCTGCACGCAATATGCTTACACTGCGTACCACGGGACCGGTCTGTTCCGGAACTACTGCCATGGATATTTCTAACATGACAGACGGCATGACTGCGGGACTGACTGTGTTCCAGCGCCAGTACGGCTATATCGGAGTTGTCATGAGGGACGGCAAAAAGTATATTGTTATGCAGAAGGCCGACAGCAACAAGGATGCTGACGGAAGATGCTGTTCCATGACGGAGCTGAAAGAAACACATATGCTTTATCTGAAAATAACATGTGATTTCCGGGGAAGAAGAGACGAAGCAGCCTTTTACTATAGCCTTGACAATGAAACATGGATTCAGACTGGAGAAATCCTTTATATGAATTATGATATTCCGGATTTTACAGGATATCGGTATGGTTTGTTTGCCTATGCAGACAACGAGACAAAGGGATTTGTGGATTTCGACTGGTTCCGGTTCTAAACTTAATTGTTACTGTTCACTCCGTTCACAGCAACACGCTTCGCGATGCACAGGCGCCTGCAAGTCTCGCAAAATTGCATTTCATGCAATTTTGACTTCGCGGAATATGGACTGTGAACAGTAACACTTAATTCTGCATTCCGAAAATATGTTCGGATTATCTGTTGACAAACGTTTGTTCTTGCAATATAATTTGCATAGAACAAACGTTCCGAACAGATGTCCGGGCGTTTTCGTGAGAGAGGATGAGGGTAATGCAGAACAGGAGAAGTTTTGGAATAATGGATGACAGAGCCTTGAGAAGCTACAGACGTGTGTTACGGCTGCGCAGAGCACGGAGACAGAAGCTAGTGCTTGGCTTTGTGGCTGTTTTTGCTGCAATCTGCATGGTTCTGATCTGTTCACTGTCCTATAGAGCCATTAAGTCAAATGCCAGCAGCGGTTTTAAGTACTATACGAGTATCACAGTGAATACAGGTGATACCCTTTGGAATATTGCAGATGAATATATTGACTATGATTTCTATAAAAATAAAAATAGTTATATTTCTGAGGTGAAGCATATCAACCATCTTGAGGAAGACACAATTTCAGCGGGGCAGACGCTGGTTGTTCCCTATTATTCTTCGGAATATATCTATTAGGATTTGATGAAAAGTCTCTTGCTTTTTGTGGGCGCGAAGAGAAGAAATGAGAAGAAATAATACTATGTCTAAACGGGGTTTGTTTAATTCGTATCTGAATAATCTTTCATTTTCCAAGAAATTTGCGCTCTTATTTGTATTTAGTATTATGATTCCTGTTCTGGTACAGAATATTGTCTATTATCATCAGACAGAACAGAGTGTACAGGCAGAAATGCTGGAAAAACTGAATGATGCCATGAATGATAAGGCAGAAAAAATTAATAACATGCTTTCCGGCGCAGTGTCCCTGATGAAGGCTTACTGCAATAATGAAACTCTGTACAGGTATCTTGATTATACCTATGACCGGGAGCTGGAATATCTGATCCAATATCAGGAGGCCTTTCAGCTGCTTTTTTCCGACAGCATGCTTTATCCCTATGAAATTAGCAATATGATGATTTACACAGACAATGATACCATTCTGAATGGTGCCGTTGTCAGGACACTAAATCCAATCGACAAGGAAACTCTGGGTGAAGAATTATCTTATGTCAACCTGCAGCCTATTGAAGGCAAGAGCAGGATTTATTTTCGTACGGCTCATGAAAAAAGCAGATTTGCAAGGACTGTTGATACAAGAAGTATCAGCCTGTTAATTATTTTTGATCATTACAGCCAGTATAGTAAATATCAAAAAATACTCCGTGCAAATCTCAATACATCCTATATGGAAAGGGTGCTGCTGGAGAGTAATCTGTTTGAGAATATGTTCCTTGTAGATTCGGAAAATCATATTATTTCGGCAGCAAATTCCTATAGCAATATTGGGGAAATGGCAGTGTATAATGAGCAGGAGCAGGAGAAGAACGAAGGTTATACGGTATTAAAAAAGGAATTGAGTGACTTTCATATTACGCTGTATGGCATTTACGATGACCGTGCGATCGCAAAAGAGTTTTCACATAGCCGGTTGATGTCATTTGCTATTTCTATCCTGTGTCTGCTTTTTGCATTATGCTGTGTTTATCTGGTTGTCGCCAATATGAACCGCCGGCTGGAACGTCTGGTGAAGCAATCGGAGGAGATTGCCAAGGGCAATTTTGTACTATACAAACCGGAAATTTCAGGTAAAGACGAATTCAGTGTTCTGGAGGAAAGCATTAACCAGATGAGTCAGCAGCTGACAGAACTGATTGACAAAGAATATAAATCAAGAATTATACAGGCAGAACTTGAAAAGGAAACCAATCAGGCACGGTTTCTTGCACTTCAAAGTCAGGTGAATCCGCATTTTATGTTTAATGCCTTAGAAAGCATCCGGTTAAAAGCTGTTGTCAAGGGAGAGAAAGAGACAGCCCAGATGATACGGTATATGGCAAGAATGTTCCGCAATCTGATTGAATGGCGGGATAATATTATAACGCTTAGGGAAGAGATGAATTTTTTGGATGAATTTTTGCATATACAAAATTATCGGTTCGGAGATGAATTCTCTTACGAAATCAATGTGGTGGAAGAAGCGTGGGATTGCCTTATACCAAAAATGATTCTGCAACCCTTAGTTGAAAATGCATGTGTCCATGGAGTGGAAGCCGTTTCCGATAATCGTTTGGTTAAAGTCGATGCCGTTGTCTGCGGGGAGTATCTTAAACTGTCAATCGAAGATAATGGCGGAGGTATGACGGACGAAAAGCTTAAAGAACTTCGGGCAATGCTGAGTGGACAGCCCGCAGTCGGAAAGAGCGTGGGGCTCTGGAATGTATACAGAAGACTTAATCTATATTATGGTGATACCTGTAGCTTTGAAATTGACAGTGTGTATGGCAGTGGAACAAAATGCCAGATAAGTATCCCCATTGGGAACGAAAAAAGGGATTATGATTTTACACTGAACGGAGAATAATATGTATCAAATAATGATCGCAGACGACGAGAAAACCATACGTGAAAGTCTTGCACAGGCAGTTGATTTTGAATCCTGCGGCTTTCAGGTATGTTCAATGGCAAAAAACGGAGCAGACGCGCTGGAAAAATACAGAGTCTTTCATCCGGATGTGATTCTTCTGGATGTATGTATGCCAATACTTGACGGTCTGGAATTTCTGGGCTGTTTGAAAAAGGAAGAAAATAATATGCCTTATATTATTATGCTTTCCGGATACAGTGATTTTGAATATGCAAGAAGTGCCATGCGTTTCGGGGTCAAAGCCTATCTTACAAAGCCATTAGATGAGGATGAACTTATGCCTCTGCTATTGCAACTAAAACAGGAGCTGGATAATGGAATACAAAAGCGTGACAATGAGAGTATTACAAATGTAACGAAAGCTTTGCAGAAAATATATCATGAGGGGAAGGAAAATACAGAGGAATATAAAAAATATTTTTTGATGCATTGTGTACTTTTGTGGAGAGAAGACTGTGAAAATATATATTCTTTTGTCAGGGAAGAACTGGAAAAGCGGATACCGAATGGCAAAGCGGCTCTGCTGCGGAGTAGAGGCAGCGTACTTACTTATCTTGTAAAAGAAGAGATTTTGGAAGAGTATCAGTACAGTGTAACATTATTCGGAAGGCATATTTTACATCACATTAAGAAACATGATGCTGATTGTGCAATTTTGTTTGATACAGCTATTTTTCGTGATATGACCAGCTCTTTTAGATATATCTATGATATTCATCTATATAAGATGATGACAGATGTCTTCTGGAGAGGAGAAAGGATTATATGTATCGGGGAAAAAACGGAGACTGAGGAATCCGAAATGCGAATTGCACATGAAGATTCTCATCTGGATAAAATCAAGTATGCGGTACAGGTAACAGATCGGGATTATTTAAGAGAAGAATTCGATTCGATTCTTTCAGAAGCCCGGGCGAAAAAATTAAATATTGTTTATATTCAGGAAATCAGTTATCGCATTTATTATATTCTTGTGGATATTATACAGGGGTGCAGTACCGAGGACAAGAGGGTAAAAATTGATTTGAAGCCATTGGATTGGCGGGATGAATGCGGCTTTATCGGTGCTGAAAACTGGGAACAGATGTTGTGGAAACAGATTAACCTTGTAACGGACTATGTCGTTGCGGCAAAAAATGTAAAGAATAATGATTTAGTTGAGAAAATCCTTTCCTATATTCAGGAACATTTCCGGGAGCCTATTTCGCTGAAGAATGTCGCAGATAATTTCTTTATTAGTTCTTCCTATCTTGGAAAGTGCATGATGAATGCAACAGGAGAAGGTTTTAAGCAGTATGTGAACAGATTGCGGATGGAGGAAGCCAAAAGACTTTTGCGCCAGACGGATGAGGTAATCTACAAGATTGCAGAGGAGGTAGGATTTGGGGAAAGTAAATATTTTGTGTCAAAATTTACAGCAGAAATGCACCAGACACCTACGGAATACCGGAAATCATTCAGAAATGAAAAAACGCAGCAAGAGCAATAATTGCACATACGACAATATCTGCACACTTAATGTGGGAAAAAAGTGGAATGAATGGGAGTGTTCATGGAATGAAACAAATTTTTCCCCGATGTATAATACATTTGTAAACTTAATTAGGGAGCCTTGAGAATGAAAATAAGGTTACCCAAAAGAGAAGGAGGAAGGTATTTCATGAAAATGAAAAAGTTTTTAGCAGCACTGTTGGCAACTGGGTTAGTGTTGTCTACAGTAGGCTGCGGCTCTTCAGACAGGGGCTCTGAAGGAAGCAGTTCTAACCAGCAGGCATCAAGCAGTGCCGGTTCTGAAAGCGGAACTGAATCGTCAGCTGCCGCTGGCAACGTCACCGACGGAAACTATGGCGGACTTGTTGCTATGGAGGATGCAAATGATCCTATTACTTACACTTTCTTTGTGAGAGACCCTGGCGTTGCACCCACAGATGATAATCCTGTTATTAAGAAAATTCAGGAGCTGACCGGTGTGACTCTGAAATTCGAGTTCCTGGTTGGAGATCTGGATCAGAAGCTTGGTGTTATGATTGCTGGTGGTGATTATCCCGATGTTATTTTCGCGGGTGATGCTGCTACGAAGCTGATGGATGCAGGTGCATTTATTCCGCTTGAGGATGAGATTCCTAAGTATGGAAACCTGAATGCAATGTATTCTCAGGTAATGGATTATCTGAAGCAGGAAGATGGTCATATTTATAATATGGAAATCTACGGCACAATGAAAAATGATGTAACAGAGGCGGCGCCTGTTTTTGAGTGTGGTCTGGGCTTCTACATCCAGAAGGCAGTTCTGGCAGAGGCTGGATATCCTGAAATCCATACGGTAGATGAGTACTTTGATGTAATTGAGGCTTATCTCGCAAAATATCCTGAAATTGACGGCGTTAAGACCTCCGGCTTTGAAATTCTTGCAGACGGATGGCGTAACTGGGCTCTTCTGAATCCGGTACAGAACCTTCTCGGCGCAGGAAACGACGGTGCAATCTTTGTTGACCAGAATACCTATGAGACATCATTCTTCCAGATCAGCGATGAGGCTTATGACTTCTACAAAAAGCTGAATGAAGAGTATGAAAAGGGTGTGATCAGTGCTGAAACCTTTACCCAGAATTATGATCAGTATATTTCCAAGATTACAACCGGTGCGGTACTTGGTTTTTACGATCAGAACTGGAATTTCAGCAGTGCACAGGATCTTTTGAAGGCAGACGGCAAATTTGACAGGACATATGTTTCCCTTCCTATTACCAAGGAAGGTGTAACGGATGGATATCTGGATAAGTCCAATGGTATTCCTACCGGTACAAACGGTATCGGAATTTCTGTAAACTGCGAGAATCCCGAGAGACTGCTTCGTTTCTTTGACTGGCTTTGCCAGAGAGAGGTTCAGGACTATCTGCAGTGGGGTGAGGAAGGCGTTGACTGGAATCTCACAGAGGACGGCGGAAAGGTTTTGACCGCAGAAAGAAGAGCAATTGTGTACGATACAGCAAGAAAGCGTGATGAGACCGGACTGACCCTGTGGAACTATTGTCCTAAGTGGCAGGGTGTTTATACCGCAGATGGCATGCCTTGTGGTTCCGGTGAGTCTGCTGACGAATATCTTGCTTCCCAGTCTGACTATGACAAGGAATTCCTGAATGGTTATGGCATTAAGTATCCTGCTGAAATGTTCTCTGATCCTATCATCAGAGCAGCATATTATCCTGTATGGGCAATGTCCTTGGAGGATGGAAGCGCTGCAGCAGTAGCAAATACAAAAATTACCGATGTAACCATGAAGTTCTTCCCCAGACTGATTCTTGCTTCCAGCGATACAGAGTATGATTCTATCTGGCAGGATTTCCTGAAGGAATTCAATGCAATTGATCTGGATGCATATCAGACAGAGATTGACAGACAGATTGCTGTGAAGATGGGTAAGTAATAGAAGAGAATTGTCTGTGCTTTTATGGGCTGTCGCAATATGCGGCAGCCTTTTCTCTTTTATTGCGTTTTCAAGAAAAACAATTTTTGCACACGTAGCAATATTTGCATATATAGCAGGGGGAGAAAAAGGAACTTTCAGGGGGGTTCTAGGAATGCATAAACATGACGATAGAGATATAATAAGATACAGATAATCAGATTGTCTGTTAATGCAGACAGATAGGAGCTAAAATGAACAAGAATAAGAGAACCTTAAAAAGAATTTGGTCGGCGAAAACGCTATATATCATGATTATTCCCTTCATGATATATACATTTATCTTTTCCTACTATCCGTTGAGCGGTTGGATCATGGCATTTCAAAATTATAAGCCCGCCAAAGGATATTCAGGAAGTCCCTTTGTTGGTTTTGACCAGTTCAAATTCTTATTTAAAGATATAGAGTTTTGGCGGAGCGTAAGAAATACGCTTGGCATGTCAATTATGAATCTGGTATTTGGCTTTTTGTTTGCCATTGTTTTTGCGCTGCTTTTAAACGAAATTAAATCATTGAAATTTAAGCGGTTTACCCAGACTGCTTCTTATCTGCCTCATTTCCTGAGCTGGATTATTGTATGTTCACTGGTGTCAAATATGCTATCCACGGATGATGGAATGATCAATAATTTCCTTATGTCGATTGGACTGATCAAAAAACCGGTTCTCTGGCTGGGCGAGCAGAAATATTTCTGGTGGATTACAACCTTTGCAAACATCTGGAAAGAGACGGGCTGGAATTCTATTATTTACATAGCTGCCATAGCCGGAATAGACCAATCTCTATATGAGGCGGCAGATCTGGATGGTGCAAATCGTTTTCAGAAAATGTGGCATGTCACGCTGCCGGGAATTAAATCGACAATTATTGTGTTACTGATTATGAATCTCGGATGGGTTTTAAATGCAAGCTTTGAGGTTCCCTATATTTTGGGAAGTGGTTTGCTACAAGATGTTTCCCAGACGATTGATATTTTCGTCCTGAAAT
Organism: uncultured Acetatifactor sp.; assembly: GCA_934402375.1. Lineage (GTDB taxonomy): Bacteria > Bacillota > Clostridia > Lachnospirales > Lachnospiraceae > Acetatifactor. The sequence continues at coordinate 129,662 of CAKRUB010000001.1, read as the reverse complement.
ATGGTATGAGCATTGGCAACTATTCACTTGCTACAGCTGCCGGTATTTTCAAATCAGTGATTTCTCTGGTACTGGTATTTTCAACCAATGCAATTTCTAATAAGCTTGGTGAACGCGGATTGATGTAAGGGAAAGAAAGGAATGGTGAAACAGATGAGCAAGATGGATGGAAAGAGAAGAAAGAAAAGAAGCACAGAGGATATTATTTTTACCGCTATTAATACTTTGTTGATGATTTTCGTAATTGTTGTAATGATTTACCCCTTCTGGAATACCATAGCTGTATCCTTTAACGATGCACAGGATACGCTGCGCGGAGGGATTAAGCTGTTGCCGCGTGTATTCTCTACCTATAGCTATAAATCAGTATTTAAAAATAAATTAATGCTCACTGCAGCAGTGAACTCTGTTCTGAGAACGCTGATTGCTACCGTGCTTGGCGTTTTGGTAGGATCATTGATCGCCTATGTTTTATCAAGAAAGGAATTGATTGGCGGAAAGTTTATCACCGGCTATTTTCTGGTTACCATGTATATATCGGCCGGTCTGATTCCGAACTATTTCCTGATCAAAGATCTTGGAATGTTAAATAGTTTTTCCGTGTATGTGGTACCGGGACTTGTCAGTGTATACAATATCATTATCATTAAATCATTTATGCAGTCACTTCCGGACAGCCTGACAGAGGCGGCCATGGTAGATGGAGCAGATCATTTCCGCTGTTACTGGCAAATCGTGCTGCCGTGTTGTAAGCCGGTTTTGGCGACCGTTGCCCTGTGGTGTGCAGTGGGTGCGTGGAATCAGTGGTTTGATACTTTCCTTTACTGTTCGAGCAAAGAGGAACTTACAACACTGCAATATGAGATGATGAAGCTTCTCTCATCCGCAATGCAGTCAGGTCGTGATTTGTCAAGTATTTATGGAAACGGACAGCAGGTGGCAAATACCATTACACCGACTTCTATCAGAGCCGCAGTTACAATTGTTGCATCTGTCCCGATTCTGGTGGTTTATCCGTTTATGCAGAAATATTTTGTAAAGGGTGTAACTCTGGGCGCGACCAAAGAGTGATCTTATCTAAGCGATTTGCGGTAATCAGTGGGAGTACAGCCATTTATTTGATGAAAAGTGCGGTTGAATGAAGATAGACTCGTAAAACCGCACTTTACCGCAATGCTGGAAACAGGCGTCTCATTATCTGCCAAAAGTTCTTGGGATGCCTGTATTCTGAGCATACTCAAATAATTATAAAATGTCTTTCCAGTGTATTGCCGGAAAATTTTTGAAAAATAAAACTTAGAAAAGCCGCTTTGAGCAGCTATTTCCTCCAGGGTAAGTCTGTCAGCGTAGTGTTCTTCCATGAATTTTAAAACTGTGTTCAGTCGATGTGCGGTCTGTTCCTTCTCTGTTGAAGCTTCAGCAAATCTGTTTGGAGCGATGAATGGAGAAGCATTTTCTTTTTCCTCAGCAATGTTTGAAAACAGATTTAGTAAGCAGGAATAAAGATGCATTTCACGGACAATGTTGTCTGACCAATAATAATCTGCAAGCTGATGTATTAAAGCAATTTCTTTCTCATAAAGTGCTGGATTTCTATCCCACGAGATGAGAATGGGTTCGGAAAAGAAAGAGCGGATCTGGGCAAAGCTTGTGATCTCACGGAAAAAGTTTGGCTCAAAGAGAAAGATAAATCTTGCCCCGCTTGGCGGTGCCGATAACATATGAAGCTCACCGGGAGGAATCAGAAAGATATCTCCCTTGTTCAGATACCATTCCTTTGACGAGATCGTAACGGTATAGCTTTCTTCTAATGGAATAATCAATTCATATGCATTATGCCAGTGTGTATCATAATTCGTTGGCTCTGTATTATACCAAAAGCGCATTGTACTTTTCGCCACATAGTGAGGGGATTCAAATTCATTTTCAATATATCTTGTTTTCTGGTCATTTGCGGTAAATAAATCTGGTTGCTCTGAGTAGCGTTTTTTCTGACCAGAGGTTATCGAGTAGAGATGCAACGGATTCATCTATATTCCTCCTGATAATATTTTACGGTTTCATTCAGTCAGTTCCTTTTTCGCGCAGATGAACCATCTGGGCGGCGCTGCGTCTTCGCTCGTCGTCCTGGGCTGCATAGTGTTTTCTTGTTGTGTTGACATCCTTGTGACCGAGAACATCTGCAACGAGATAAATATCGCCGCTTTCTTGATAGAGTGTTGTACCGTAGGTACTTCTCAGCTTGTGCGGTGTGATCTTTTTCAGCGTTGTCACACGCGAAGCATATTTCCTGACAAGGTTTTCCACGGAGCGTACAGCCATTCTGCGGTTTTGGAGAGAGAGGAAGAGTGCATTTTCATGTCCCTGCTCGGGAATCATGTGTTCCCGCTCCTCCAGATAATCCAACAGTGCAGTTTCGACCTCAGTTCCGAAATAAACGACTGCCTCATAGCCGCCCTTTCGCCTGATCTTAATTCCATCCACATCAAAATTGACATCCTGAATATCCAGCCCGACACATTCCGACACACGGATACCGGTGCCGAGAAGCAGCGTCAGAAGGGCAACATCCCGATTTTTTGTCTTTTTGTGGTATTCCAGTTCCTTCTTCGTCAGCTTTGTGCCGTCTTCCACCTGATCCAGAAGAATAGCGACCTCGTTCGGCTCCAGCCGGATGATCTCCTTTGCGTGTTTTTTTGGCATGGGGACAAGCGCCGCCGGATTATTTTTTATCATTTCCCCCTGATAAAAATAGTTGTAAAAGCTCCGCAGGGAGGCGAGCTTGCGCTCCTTCCCGCGCTCATCGTTAGAGATTTCCTTACCGTCCTTTTCATACAGAGACATATATTCCAGATATTCTTCAATATCCACTCTTGTCAGCTGTTCAAGAATTTCCAGCGGAAAGTCCGTTATTTCTATTTTAGAACAGACAGGATTCTTTTCGTGCAGAAACTCAAAAAAGAGCCGGATGTCATAGGCGTAGGCAAGTCTTGTCCGGGCTGAGGTATAGTCCTCGATACCGCGAAAAAACGTGCGGCAGAAGCCGGGCAGCGTCTCCAGAACAGCTCTCATCTTCAGAATATTCTGCTTATTTTGTTCATCGTGATAATTATTGGGCTTCATTACTGCCATGGTCGTTCCTCCAGCCATCCATACCGCTGACAATAGCGGTAAACATCCTTTCCTTCACACCCGGATTCTCAAGGTTCAGATTACGAAGAAGATTTTTGACATATTCTCGCTTGGTATGTCCGTCTGCCGGACAGGGGCTCTTGACGACGGGAACCTGATATTTATGTACAAAGCCTATTACATCAGCTTCATTCATGTACATCAGTGGACGAATTACGGTGAGCTCCATGCGGTCAAGGTAGGTGACCGGTGAAAAGGTATGAAACCGTCCCTCATAGATCAGAGACATCAGCATGGTTTCCACGACATCATCCTTGTGATGTGCATAGGCAACCTTGTTGCAGCCGGCGGCTTTGATCGCCTGATTGAGAGCGCCCTTGCGCATTTTTGCACACAGCGAGCAGGGATTGTCCTCCTTGCGCTCTTCAAAGACAATCTGGGCAATGTCTGTCTTCACGATTGTATATTCAATATCTAGATTCCGGCACAGTTCCTTGATTTTGTCCAGATTCAGATTTTCAAAGCCCAGATCCACCGTGACGGCATGAACCGTGAAATGCTTTGGATAAAAACGGCTCAGACCGTGCAGGGCATAGAGCAGTGTCAGACTGTCTTTTCCGCCCGATATGCCGACAGCGATTTTGTCGCCCTCCTCTATCATCTGATAATCGTCCACGGCTTTGCGGACGTGACTCAATACCTGTTGTAGTTTCATGCTCGTTGTTCAGCCTTTCCTTTTTCGTAAAATTCCATTAATTATATTCTATATTTTTTTTGCCTCCGAAACAATAGAAAATTGATACAAAAACAGTTCAGCGGATATACTAGAAGTGGAAAGGACGGAGAAATAAATTGGCAATCGAATTTGAAAACAGTGTAACGAAGGATAATCTGATGCGGGCGTTCGCCGGGGAAAGCCAGGCGAGAAACCGCTATACTTTTGCCGCCTCTCAGGCTAAGAAAAACGGACTGCATGTGATCAGCGCGGTCTTCGCGTTTACGGCATCACAGGAGAAGGAACACGCGGAGATATTCTATCATCATCTGCGCGAAATGGCAGGGAAAAATATCTTTATCGACGGCGGGTATCCGATCGATCTGTCGGATGACATTTCAGAGCTTTTAAGCATGGCGCAGCACAACGAATATGAGGAACATGACGAGGTGTATAAAAGCTTTGGCGAAAAGGCCAAGGAAGAAGGCTTTCAGCAGATTGCAGCATCCTTCTTCCGGATTGCAGAGATCGAGAAGGTGCATGGCGACCGCTTTGGAAAATATGCGCAGCTATTGAAGGAGGGAAAGCTTTTCGTTTCGGATGTCGAGGAGGAATGGCTTTGTCTGAACTGTGGCTACGTCCATCGCGGGAAAGAAGCACCTGCGGTCTGCCCGGTATGCCATCATGACCAGGGATATTTCATTCGTTTTACCTTGCTTGCATTATTTTAAATACGTTATTGTAGCAGAAGCTGTTATGAAATGAGCTCCGGGGTGGAAACTGCTACATTTTTACAGAAAATTTATCATACAATACTTGTGATAGCAGATTATTAAGTGTATGATAGATATATCATTACCAAAGAAGGGGTAAGCACATGAAATTTAAGTTAAATAACAAATATGTCAGATGGGGTGTCACGGCATTTCTGGTGATTGTAGCGGGAATTACATTTTACTATTTTGTATTTCACAGTTCAAATATTCGTTCAGGCGTCAAAATGATTACGGATATTCTGATGCCGGTAGTGGTTGGAATGGCGATCGCGTATCTTCTGACACCGATCCTGAATTTTATTGAAAAAAAGCTCCTTTATCCGCTCTGCAACAGACTGCGGATAAAGGAAAGCAAGAAAAAGAATTCCATTATCCGCGGAGTGGGAATACTGATTACAGCATTTCTGTTTGTGGCGTTGATCTATGTATTGCTCTATATGTTGATCTCCCAGATCGTACCGAGTGTCCAGAATATTATCTCTAATTTTGACGCTTATACCAGTAATTTCACGAGATGGCTGAATCAGACCATGAATGACAACCCTGAGGTTCAGGCCTATCTGGTGAGGACATTTAATAAATATTCCACCGAGCTGGAGAGCTGGATCACCGATATTCTGCCGAATACGGGACAGCTGATAAAGACGGTCTCCCTAAGCATTCTCGGTGTGGTAGGCGTGCTCTGGGACTTTGTGATCGGTTTTATAATATCCATCTATGTTCTGGCAAGCAAGGAGAAATTTGCGGCACAGGCAAAGAAAATATCCTATGCGCTCTTTGAGAAGGATACTGCCAACACCGTGATCAAGAACTTTCGTTTTACGCATAAGACCTTTATCGGATTCCTTGGCGGAAAAATCGTCGATTCCATCATTATCGGAATTCTCTGCTTTATCGGAACCTCCATATTAAAGACACCCTATGCGGCACTGGTCAGTGTAATTGTCGGTGTGACAAATATTATTCCGTTCTTCGGACCGTTTCTGGGTGCTGTGCCCAGCGCATTGTTGATCTTCGTTGTCGATCCGCTTCATCCGCTGAACTGCCTGTATTTTGTGATTTTTATCATTGTGCTACAGCAGGTGGACGGCAATATCATCGGGCCGAAGATCCTTGGCAGCTCGACTGGTCTTGCCGGCTTCTGGGTTATCTTTGCAATCACACTTTTCGGCGGACTCTTTGGCGTCTTCGGCATGATTATCGGTGTGCCGATTTTTGCGGTAATCTATGCCGGAATACGTTCGGGTCTAAATATTCTGTTAAGCAAAAAGGAAATGCCGACGGAACTGGAGAAATACCAGAATCTGGATTATGTGGATGAAGAAGGCATACATGATATGCCTGAGGAACAGCCGGGTGAAAAGAAGGTAAAAAGGCTGAATAAAAAAGCCGGTGTAAAGGATGAACCGTCCGGGCAGGATAAGATAGAAAAGTAGACCAGCTATGAACAGTCAAGCATAAAAAGATAAAGACAAGGTCGATAGCAAAATTGGTTTCATTACTGCCGACGACCAAGGAGAGTTAGGAAGTATGCGATTGGTTAAAAGGATTTTGCTGAATTCCTTTAAGAGTAAAACAATTTTTCGCTTTGACTATTTAGTCGGTACTATTTTTTCTTTTGCGTACATCGTGTTAAAAATTTACATTTGGAAGGGACTATATGCGACTGATGTACCAAATGTATATAGCATAGTTTTGCAGGATATGATTGTGTACAGTATTGTTTCAAGCTTTACTGAAGGAATAACCGGTTCAAGAGTAATGAATGAAATAAACGATTCGGTTTTAAACGGATCTGTGGTTGGAGATCTCTTGCTACCGATTAATTACATAAAATATCTGTTTATGAATTCTTTATCCAAAGGGATTTTTAATACTGTCTACAGCGTTTTGCCTTCTGTTTTGGTGGCGATGTTCTTGTTTGGTATGCGTACTCCTTTTACTCTTGCCAACGTAGTGATATATATTGGTTCCGTAGTTCTGGGAATCGGTATCAATTTCTTTTACAATTTCTCTTTTGGACTGACTTGTGTATGGTTTCGAAATGCCTTTTTCCTTGACAATGTTAATTCCGTTTTCACCAAATTGTTTTCGGGAAGCTTTGTACCTATTTGGTTTTTTCCGGGATGGTTGGGGACACTTTCTTTGTTTATGCCGTTTAGGTATGTCATATATGAACCGGTAACTATTCTTTTGGGAATGAAGACTACAGGAGAAATAGGTAAGGTACTTGCAATGCAAATGGGATGGCTTGGCATTCTTGTATCCTTGAGTTTTCTTTTGTGGAGAATGGCTCAAAAACGACTGATGATACACGGAGGTTGATGTATATGACAGGTATTCGAAGATATTATAGACTTTGGAAACTATATACTGCCAAATCCATAAAAGCCGTGATGTCGTACCGTTGGTCATTTTTGATTAACTGCATATCGCAGGCACTCGACTACGGAATTTCCTTTTTGTTGATGTGGATAATGGTTACAGCTTTCAACGGTATGAACGGCTGGAATTCATATGAGGTCATGATGCTCTATTCAACGAGCTTATTTTCGTATGGAATAGCGGGAACGTTTTTCTTTACCATTTTTCTGAATTTGCCCAATATGATACACACGGGAAATTTTGATGATGTTTTAGTAAAACCGGTAAGAGTGCTACCTTACTTAATCAGCAGTAACTTCATGTGCAATTACATAGCACACATAGTTCTTTCAATCATCGTTATGGTAATATGTGCAGGAAGGCTGGATTACAGTATCAATTGGCTGTTTGTAGCAGCCGTGATTATTAGCGGAAGTTTTATATATGCCGGTTTGTTTCTTATAGTCAGCGCTTCGGCATTTTGGGCGATAAAGATAGATGCTTTGATTGAGATTATGTATTTTTTCCGCGAGGTTTCGTATTATCCGATTTCTGTATTTCCGCGTATTATTCAGGTTATAGTTACCGTCATCATTCCATACGGAATGATGAACTACTATCCGCTAAAGCTTATGTTTCATAAACAGGATATAGCGTTCGGTGACGGTTTCGCCTACGCATTTCCTGCTTTTACGATTGCATTTTTCGTATTGGCAAACGTTTATTTTGTACTTTGCAGAAGGCTATACACTAGCAGCGGTTCTTAAAATGACTTTAAATCAAGTAGGCCCGAAAGAGGCATAGTGAGGTGTAAATGTCGCTAATAGAAGTAAAAAATGTTGAAAAAAAATATAAGATTTATAAACAAAAAGCGGGCGTAAAAAACGTGCTTAAAAACCTTTTTTGCCCGGAAAAATCGATAAAGACTGCTGTATCAGATCTTTCTTTTACTATTGAGAAAGGCGAGGCGGTAGGACTCATAGGCGAAAACGGTGCAGGCAAATCCACAACAATTAAAATGCTGTCAGGCGTTTTGTTTCCGACCACGGGAGAAATAACGGTTTCAGGAATAGTTCCTTATAAGAACCGCATCGAGAATGCAAGGAACATCGGCGTTGTATTCGGCCAGAGATCAAGACTGAATTGGGATCTGCCGATGGAAGACAGTTTCGAGCTTTATAAGGAAATATATCAGATAGATGATAAACTTTACAATTACAACAAAAACAAGTTTATTGAGTTGTTAAAATTAGATGAGTTTTATTCAACCCCCATCCGCCAATTGAGTCTCGGACAGAGAATGAAAGTGGAGATTGCCGTAGCGATGCTTCACAGCCCCGACATTCTTTATCTGGACGAGCCCACTATCGGTTTGGATGTTTTAGCCAAAAGACAGATCAGAGATTTTATTAAAAAGAGAAACAAGGAGGATGGCACCACTATTATCCTGACATCTCATGATATGAAGGATTTGGATCTGCTTTGCGAGCGAATCATTATTTTGACTAAGGGTAAAAAAATATATGATGATTCTTTGCAGAAATTCAAAAACGAACATGCTAAAGAATCCATAATTGAGATAGTATGCGCGGAAGAAACCAAATCCAAGCTTGAGTTTGATAATTTTGAAGTGACTAATACAGGGGAAGGCAGCTTACGCGTGAAATATAACCCTGAAAAAGTGTCCTTAGCTGAGGTTATAGATTCTTTGGGCAAAGAATGTGTCATAAAAGATTTCAAGGTGCAGTATCCGGATATTGAGGATATGGTAAGAAAAATATATGAGACATAAGAATATGAGTAGACAAGGCTACTGGTAAAAATAAAAAGTCACACAGTATTTGAATGTATTAAATCACGAAACAAATAAAATGAAAGGAAAGTATATTGTAAAAATGAGATTTTTAGTACAAAGGGTAAACAGCGCAAGTGTCACTGTCGAGGGTGAATGTATCGGAAAAATCGATATGGGATTTTTAGTGTTTATAGGTATCAGCAACGAGGACACGACTGCCATAGCGGACAAAATGGTGAAGAAGCTCTTAGGGCTTCGCATCTTTAAGGATGAAAACGACAAGGTAAATCTGGATTTGAAATCTGTGGACGGGCAGCTGTTGCTGATCTCACAGTTTACACTCTATGCGGATTGCAGAAAGGGCAACCGTCCTTCCTTCGTAAACGCTGGTGCACCGGATATGGCGGAATCCCTATACCGCTACATTATCGATAAATGCAAGCAGGAAATTGCAGTAGTGGAAGAAGGGAGCTTTGGCGCAGATATGAAGGTTTCCCTTGAAAACGACGGTCCCTTTACCGTCTATCTGGATTCCAGCGAAATTTGCAGATAAAAATTTACATATTCTTAACAGTGTCGATAAAATTACGATGTACGGCGATTGCAACTCCACAAAGCTCATGAAAGATATTATGGGAACTGTTGTACAGGTACGGACGGTTTAAAGGAATCCATAAATCCAACTATTCGTTAAAGTTGTCTTTTGCGCATAGTTGGATTTCTTTTTGTAACTCTCCTGTTTTTACGTCTTATGACATTCAGTCTAATCCATAAGACCTTCTGAAAAGAAATAAGCGGCGATCTGAGCTCTTGAACTGAAGGTCTCAGATTCGATCAACGCCTTTACCTCATCCCTTGTATAAAAGGCGGCTGTGATCTGTTCGTTGTCAGATGTGTGATCCGCAATGGTTCCGGTTGCTTCGGCAAATGCTATATAGGTGGTCATATCCGAAATGGCAACCGCTGCAAAGGACGGAGGAAGGATTTTGCGAATGGTTTTCACCTGCAGCCCGGTTTCCTCATAGAGCTCACGCGTGATACATTCCTCAATGGTTTCCCCGGCTTCCAGCATACCGGCACACAGATTATAGATTTCTCTGTTGACACCCATGCGGAATTCACGCAGTAAGAGCAGTTTTCCGTCACAGGTGGCAATAATGGACACGCCGCTCGGTCTGGCGCCGATGTCCTCCACATTCTGGAGTTCCTTGTGGCTTACAATTTCATATTTCTTTTGTTGTCCCGATTTATTCAGATAGGTAAGCTCATAATTTTTAAGATAACAGCCGTCTCTTACCTTTTCAAATTGAATGAATTTCATTGAATTGCTCCCACAGCGGTTTCATAATTTTCTTTCTTGTAATCTCCACGAGACCAAGAGGTGTCATATCGACAACGGTGGTACGGATTCTGTCGTCCTTTATCAGCTCCTTCATCTGCCGGAGAAGTCCTGCTCTGCTCTCTTCTGCTCTCATATTGATAAAATCGACGACAATAATACCGGAAAGATTTCTCAGCCGGAGCTGTCTTGCTATTTCAACGGCTGCTTCTGTATTGACCTTCCATGCCGTCTGGTCGTCATTGCCCTTCCGCTTTTCATACTTTCCGGAATTGACGTCAATCACGGTTAATGCTTCTGTCGGCTGGATAATGAGATAAGCGCCGGATTTCAGCCATACACGCTCGTTAAAAGCCTCGTCGATCCTGCTGTCGAGATTATAGAGCTTTGACAGGGAGAGCATAGGGTCGTCATAGAGCCTGCAGGTTGTAGATGGCAGATGCACTGCCGCATATTTCTTTAGCTCGGCATACACAGACGGATCATCCGTTATCATTTCCGAAAAATCATCGGGCGATACAAGCTGGGGCAAGATCCGGTCTGCCATAGATTCCGGTTCGAGGACGCAGACACGGCCGGTGCGATGCAGACAGGAACCAAGAAAACTGATAAAGCGTTCCAAAATGGAAGTAAACTGCTCTTTCAGCCTCTCGTAGGTCAGATCAGAACAGAATTCCGCCGCTCTGGTTCTAACGACCAGTCCGACAGAGGGAATGGGGGTTCCGGGGAATCGGCCGGCAATCAGACCTTGTATAAAGCAGCCGTCAGCAATGATTCCGGCTTCGATCAGCTGTCCGGTCAATGCCTGCTTCTGTGCTTTTTCCAGCTTGGAGGAAATTCCGAGTGTGGGTTCACCAAATGAAAAGGCAAAAAAGTCATCCGAAAATGAAATGTGAGCGGTGACGGATGCCTGTTTCGTCTTCTGGACATCGCGAACAATCTGTACGGGGAACTCGTCGCCCTCCAGAATTCTGCCGTCTGGCTTGCGGTTCAGCAAAAGCACCTGCTTTGCATCCTTCATAGGGAGAAAGCATAATTCTCCGTTTGCAATCTCCACGAAACACGCCTGAATGTTCGGAACGACATTCTTCACTCTGCAAAGGTAAATTGCGCCGACCTTGCTGCTCTCAGGAAAATTCAGCATCGTGAGTCTGGAATTTACTAGAAGCGCTGCACAGGGCTTCCCATGGTAGGCAGTAAAAATCAGTTTTCCGGTCGCAGTGCTGCGGAGCTCTGTCTCATCACCGGAAAGAGTCAGGGATGCTTTTGGTTCTGTCTTACGGCTCATCTGTCCCTCCGTTTTCCTTGTCGTCACCGATGTCGCCAAGAGAGACAAACTGATGAGTTTCCCCTTCCGGGCTTATGTCGGTATACATGTCCTCTCTGGTGACAAGCAGGGCGTTTTCCTGCAGGGTCTTGCCGTGCTCTGTAAGCAGCGCCTCTATAATCTGTACCGGCTTGATATTTCCGGCACTGGAGGCGTTGACGAGCATGGAAAAAGCGCTTCCATCCCAGTTCATCTCATAGATGCCGGGACGAAGGTCAAGTTCCCGGCTCCCCTTTTTCGTCGCCTTCGTGATCAGGATGCTGTCTTTGGCAAGAAAGGCAGGCAGCGCTTTTTCTATATCAATAGCAGGCTCCCGCCCTTCACGGAATCGCACGGTGTAAGAGGCTGCCGCCACGCTTGCCATTGCATTTCCAACGCTGTCAGGGAGGATTTTCGTGCTGACAATCTCAATGCCGTAAACGCTGACAGCGTTGAGACGGTCGGTAATATCCTGACAGGACAGAAGGGAATTGACTTCAATATCCATATATTCACCGTTGCTCTCCAGCCCGACACCGAGCGGCGCCGCAAACGTCATGACCTGGTGCGGGCTGTAGCCGCCGGTATAGACGACATCCAGCTCCGCGCGACGGATTGCTTTCTGAAAGAAACGCATGACATCCAGATGTCCGATAAAACGGACGGGACCATATTTTCTGAATTTGATTCTTATCTTCATAGGTTCTCACATTCTGCCGTTATACGGCTTATTGTCTCTGAAACTAACATCCGCCGGTGACAAGTCCCTGCGCCGGTTTGGACTCGAAACAGATTCCACCGCCAAATTTTGCTGCGCCGCAGCCTTGACATTTCAGCTTACAGTTGGCGGAAACTTCCTCGCGCTGCGCCTTTTCCCATTCCCGCTTTAGAAATTCCTTTGTCACACCGCAGTCGATGAAATCCCACGGCAGAATCTCGTCGAGGGAACGCTCACGGTGGGTATAGAAGTCAACCGATAATCCACATTCCTCAATAGTGTTCAGCCAGCGGTCATTATCGTAAAATTCACTCCACGCGTCGTAGAAGCTGCCCTTCGCGTACACTCTGCGGATCACCTCGCAAAGTCTCCGGTCGCCTCTGGCAAGCACACCCTCAAGCACGCTCGCATCCGCCTCGTGCCAGTTGTACTTGATGCTCTTCTGGTTCAGCTGCTCGGAGATTGCTTTTCTTGTCAGATATGCCTTCTCAATAAACTCGTCCTTTGTACACTGGGAGGCCCACTGGAACGGTGTAAACGGCTTCGGCACAAAGAAGGAGGTGCTCGCCACAATCTGCACTCTTCCGTTGACACGCTTTTCCTTTGGCACGGTGTCAAAGAAGGTCGCGGCAATCTTGTTGCAGAGTTCGGCGATTCCACGGATATCCTCCTCCGTCTCCGTAGGCTGTCCGAGCATGAAGTACAGCTTTACTCTCGTCCAACCGCCCTCAAACGCAAGTGCGGCGCCCTTAAGAATGACCTCCTCCGAGAGTCCCTTGTTGATGACATTTCTCAAGCGCTGGCTTCCCGCCTCGGGTGCGAAGGTAAGGCTGGATTTCTTGACATCCTGTACCTTGCTCATGACATCCAGCGAAAACGCATCGATTCTGAGCGACGGGAGGGAAATATTGATATGCCGATCGTTACATTCGGCAATCAGGAAATTGATCAGCTCGGGGAGCTTGCTGTAATCGCTGGAACTCAGAGAACTCAACGAAATTTCTTCATGTCCGGTATTCTTCAGCATTTCAAGCGCCCATTTTTTCAGAGTTTCGACGTCGCGCTCCCGGACAGGGCGATAGAGCTGTCCCGCCTGACAGAACCGGCAGCCCCGGATGCACCCGCGCTGGATCTCAAGCACCACTCTGTCCTGCGTCACCTTGATAAACGGAACGACGGGCTTCATGGGATAATAGGTGTCCGTCACATCCATCTGGATTTCCTTTGTAATCTTTTCCGGTATTCCCTCTTCGGTTGGCAGAAAGCTCCTGATGGTTCCGTCCTCGTGGTAGCTTACCTCATAGAAAGCAGGGACATACATCCCCGGCACTTTGGCGGCACGGCGCAGAAATTCCCTTCTGCCGACCTTCTGCTCCCGGCATTCCTTATAGAGATTCAGAAGATTTCGGTACTGGGTCTCGCCCTCCCCGATATAAAAGATGTCAAAGAAGTCGGCAATCGGCTCTGGATTGTAGGTACAGGGTCCACCACCGATTACGATCGGGCAGTTTTCCCCTCTGTCCGCCGCATTCAGCGGAATCTGTGCGAGATCAAGCACCTGAAGAATGTTGGTATAACACATCTCGTATTGGATGGTAATACCGAGAAAATCAAATTCCTTCACCGGGTCCTGTGACTCAAGCGCGAACAGAGGGATATGCTCCCGGCGCATGATGGCATCCAGATCGATCCACGGAGAGTAAACTCTCTCACACCAGACATCCTCCCATGAATTAAACATATCATATAATATCTGTATGCCCAGATGGGACATTCCGATTTCGTAAACGTCGGGGAAACACATTGCAAAGCGCACCGCAATCTGCTCCTTGTCCTTGATGACGGAATTCACCTCATGACCGATATAGCGCTCCGGCTTTTCCACCTTCATCAGGATGTCATCCGAAAGAGCAAGCTTTTCTTTTGGGTTCATATTCGACAGCCCTCCACATACTTATGCGCTTCATTCTATCATATTTACGAATACAATGCAAATTCTGTCATATCTTTTAGTAACGGTCAGGCAATCGCCGGAGGAAATCAATGAGCGGAGTGACAGCGGAGCAAAAGCTGCAGCTTGTACAGCAGATCAGACAGCAATATCGCCGGAACAGATACGATATGAACAGCCGGGAACAGATTTTATATGGAAGCACGAATGATAACTATGCCATGGAGGATGAGGACTTTGATCAGGAGGCGCAGCCGGTATCGTCGCTCGGACCGCGGACAGTGCTGGCGATTCTTCTCTTTGCGGCGGTTGTGATACTGGATACCAATGGTCTTTCCATCGGTGAGTTTACGGCAGAAAAGCTGTTCGGGATACTTTCCGCCGACTACGAATATAGAATTACAGAATGGCTGGCGGCGTTCTCTGCGAGATAGAGAGCGCCGCCGGATGAAATAGAAATACATTTTTTTACAGGGTTCCGGTGAGATAAGCATAGGCATTCAGGATATTCTGCTGCTTCCCGGCGATAAAGTAATAATCCTGTTGTCCCTGTCCTTCCATGCAGAGATAGGATCCGTAGGCGGGAATATCACAGCTGATAACCGCGCCGGAGGAAGCCGGAAGGATTGCATAGCCTTTATCCGAAAGGACAAACGGCAGCTGCCCTTCTGTCGAGATGATTCTTGCACTGTCGCGGAGCTTCAGCCCGCCCTGTCCTGCGGAGCCCATGGCATAGAGCTGCTCCTTCTTCTGCCAGTCGAAAAATACCCATGCCTTGTCAGCGTCAAGCTGCCTGCATTCCTGCCTGCGTTCTGCCAACAACAGATTTCCCGCTTTGTCAAGATAGCGCCCGCTTCCGGTCAGCTTGTCAATTTGCAGGGTAAGCTCGGCAGTCGTCAATTCGATCATTTTTCCGGTGTCACGGAATTTCCAGTTTTTGTCTGTCCTGTCGACCGCGATCAGCGGATGTACGCCTTCCGTCAGCTTCTGTCCCCGGGAAAAGGTAATTCTCAGAATCGCGCTGCCGATCGGACTGATCCGCAGAGTTCCGTACTGGGACTGAAGATACAGTCCGTCTGCCTGCCTGGAAGCCCATTTCACACTGAGATTGATCTTTGCATGTCCGGCGGGACGCAGACTCTCCGTCGCCGGCATGTCTCCGAAGGAAACTGTCGGAACAATCGGGGCTGTCCGCTCCATGGACGGGCGGGAAACAGTCTGTGAGTTTCCGTCCGGCTTCTTTCGTGTCGCAGGGCTTTCGGGGCTGGCAGTGGCAATGACAATCTTCGGTTTTACGCGGGGACGGTTCTTCTGGCTCACGCGTGGGAGCGGCTGGACTTGCGCTGCCTTTCCGGCATCGGAAAGCTCCTTTTCCTGTGTATCGGAGGCGGCTTGTAGTTGCTTTTCCGGTATGGGATCGGCAATCAGCCCGGTCAGGTCTCCGGTGTGTAAGACGTGCAGCTCATGGAGCGCTCTGGTCGCCGCGACATAGAGGAGCTTCGCGTGACCGTCATCGACCGGGTAATCCTTGCGGCTCGGATCCATGATCAGTACGGCGTCAAATTCCAGTCCCTTCGTATATTCCACCGGCAGTACCAGAATTCCGCTCCCGAAGTCCGCCTTCTCCAGATCACTTTCCAGAATGGCGATATGCCTCGAAAGCTGGACAGCAGTCCGCTTTGCGGAGGCAGTGTCCCTGCAGACGACCGCAATCGTGTCGAGCCCCTCTGCCTGCCAGCTGCGGCAGATTTCGGCGGCGCGGGCAGCGATAAGCTCCGGCGATCCGGAAAGCTGTTCCACCTCGACCTGCTTTCCATGGCGGATGATCGGTTCAACCGGATAGATGGAAAAGCGGCCGTGACGGAGAATGTTTGTGGCAAAGTCCGAAATCTCCACGGTGTTTCGGTAGCTCTTGCGCAGCACACCGAAGGAATCCGTCGCATCCGGCAGCAACAGCTTCCGCAGGGCTTCCCAGTCGCTGAGACCGAAGCCAAAGTGAATATTCTGGGAAATATCCCCCATCACGGTGTAGGTGCAATCCTTGATACAGGCATGCAGAACCTCATATGCCATCATGCCGAAATCCTGTGCCTCGTCGATGACGATATGATGCGCTTCGCTGATTACTTCGGTCTCGCACACCCTCTTATAGAGCAGCGCCAGCGCCGCGAGATCATATACATCATAGCTGTCATCCGCCAGTGCTGTGACCTCATAGCCCTTCTGGCATTGCTCGGCAAGAAACTGTGTATATAGGTCATAGATGGAGGCCTTCCACTGTGTACCACCGTAATAGCCTCTGTATGCTTTGAGGATCGCTTTTCGCTCCTCAGCGGTATATTTGATGCCCTTTCCGAGAAACTCATCCTTGACCTTGATCAGGAGCCGTTCGTTTAACATATTGATTTTACTCTGGATGGAGACAGCCGGATTCTGCGTGATATAGCGCTCCACGCTGTCGCGTTCCACGAGACGGACGAGAACCGGCTGCAAACCGGCTTTTCTGTCCTCCGCTGTCCGGTCGTATACGCCGTTTTTGCCATCCTGCAGTCCCTCGACAAACTGCCTCGGATTCAGATAGACGGTTTCGCGGCGTATGGTGTCCCATTCCAGCTTGCGAATGAAGGCTTCAAGATCCCGGTACCACTGCTCTGTTCCCTTCACAATATCCGCGCTGCCGGATACCGGCTTGACCTTGCTCTTTTTGCCGTCCCATGCCTCATAGAGAAGCCGGATAAAGAGCTGTTCCATTGTCATCTGCTTTACACCATAGACATCCAGATCTGGCAGAACGCCGGTGATATAGTTCAGCAGGATACGGTTACTGCCGACAATGTAGAAATCCTCCGGGCGGAATCGCTCCTGATAGTTGTACAGGATATAAGATATCCGGTGCATGGCAACGGTCGTCTTTCCGGAGCCCGCAACACCCTGGACGATTACGTTATGGAAGGGGGATTTCCGAATGATCTCATTCTGTTCCTTCTGGATCGTCGCAACGATCTCGCCGAGCACGGCTTCCTTGTTCTTTGACAGGTATTTCATCAGCAGGTCATCGTTTGCGACAACCTCTGTGTCAAAGTAATCGATCAGCTTTCCTTCGTCAATCTCATAAGTCCGTTTCAGCTTAAGATCAATGGGAAGTTCCTTTCCCTCCGGCGCGCTGTAGCTGCATTTTCCCAATCCGTTTTCATAATAGGCATTGGCGACGGGAGCGCGCCAGTCAATCACCATCCAGTGAGTGTTGTCTCTGGAGATTCCGCCCTTGCCGATGTACAGGGATTCCTCAATTCTCAATGTCTCGTCATAGAAGATAATCCTGCCGAAATACGGCTTGTGCAGTGCCCTTTCGTTTCGCTCCAGCGCGCGCTTCATATGCTCGTTCAGGGTGATGGTATTGTTGAGTATCGTCCAGACTTCAACATCGTTGTCGTGGTAATGCTCCAGCATTTCATCAATATCCTGCTGCATTCTGGCAACCTCGCTGCCATAGTTTTCCAGATTTGTCTCAATGACCTCCATTGTCTCCTGCAAATACTGTTCTTCCGATGCTCGGTCTGTGTTCTTCATGGATACCTCCCTTTTGAATGACTTTTTAGCTGAGCTGTAGTTAAAAGTATACAGGAAAAGAAAAATAATGCTAGACTTTTCTTTCTTTTTTTGGTAAAGTGTTATATAGAGTTATGCCTAAAAAAAGCTGCCGATTTTCGGCAGCTTTTAAACGTTTTATTGATATTTATTCAAGAAATCCTATCGGTTTGCAAGCTCTGTCGTGATTTCCTCCCAGCTTACTCCCTTTTCAACCATGAGCACCATCATATGATAGAGGAAATCGCTGATCTCGTACTTGACCTCGTTCGCATTGGGGTTCTTCGCGGCAATGACGATCTCCGTCGCCTCCTCACCCAGCTTTTTCAGGATCTTATCGATGCCCTTGTCAAACAGATAATTCGTGTAGGAGCCTTCCTTGGGATGCTGCTTTCTGTCCTTAATCACGTTCAGCACATCCTCGAAGACCTGCAGCGGATTCTCAGCCTCCTCATACTCTTTCTTTGCAATCTCATTGAAGAAACAGCTGCGGGAGCCGGTGTGGCAGGCAGCTCCGACCTGGGATACTTTAGCGAGAATGGTATCCATGTCACAGTCTGCGGTCAGACTCTTCACATACTGGTAATGTCCACTGGTCTCCCCCTTCAGCCACAGTTCATTCCTGCTTCTGCTGAAATAGGTCATCTTTCCTGTTGTGATTGTCTGATTGTACGCCTCTTCATTCATATAGGCGACCATCAGCACCTCCAGCGTCCGGTAATCCTGCACGACAACCGGTACCATGCCGTCATTGTTCTTCTTAAAATCCACCCATGCAAACGCTGCCTCCAGCGTTTCCACAGTCATGCCGTTTTCACGGCAGAGCTGCTTCAGGGAAAGGATTTCCCGGTAGTTATCGTTGATGGTATTTCCGGTAATACCACAGACCTGACTGTATGCAAAAATTTCCATCAGCTTATTCAGGGCGATCTGATTGATCTGTACATAAAACGGAAGCTCTGTGATTCCTTCTGTCTCACGGATCTGGTGAGGATTCATGAGCACCAGCGTCGAAATATATTTCTCGACAATCTCCCTGTTAGCGGCGATCACCTGCGGATCGTTGTAGGACGCGAGAATCTTATCACGTCCGAATTTCAGGGAAACTTCCTCCGTAATCTGTATGTTCTCTTCCTTTTCATAATCCAGAATTGCCCGTTTGCATCCGGCGTAGAGCAGCTTCTTCACATCCTCCATGCGCTTGATATTTCCAGCGCCGATGACATCAACCTCCGCGACAGCACAGATTTCCTTGATGATGTCCAGAGCGGCTTCGTGTTCTGCATCGTCCGACGACATATCGAAGACAATCAGTTCATCCGCGTTATTTTCATTATACAGACGCACCAGACGCAAGGGATCGGTTTCCACAACGGAGGTATCTGTAAGGGATTTTACAGCGTGCTCATGAAATAAATAGATACAGGGCACAAATTTTTTAATCAGCATAAGGTGCATCCTTTCTTATCTATAAGTACTATATGTCTATAGGTACTGTATATGCTACAGGCTTCCCTTGGTGCTCAGGACATCTGTAATCCTCGGGTCAAAGCTGACTGCCTGATCCAATGCCTTTGCAAATGCCTTGAAGCTCGCCTCAATCATATGATGTGCGTTTAATCCGTCCAGCATCTTGATGTGAAGATTCATTCCGGCGCTGTAGGAGACCGCATAAAAGAATTCTCGGACAAGCTCGGTGTCCAATACGCCGACCCTCTCCACAGGGAAGGTGCAGTCAAAATTCAGATAGGGGCGGCCGCAGAGATCGACAGCGCAGAGAGCAAGCGCATCATCCATCGGAAGAATGAACGAACCGTAGCGGCGGATGCCCTTCTTGTCATCGACAGCCTGCGCAATCGCCTTCCCGAGAACAATGCCGGTATCCTCGACCGTATGATGTCCGTCCACATGCAGATCGCCCTGCACCTTGCAGCTTAAGTCAAAGAATCCGTGCCGGGAAAAGCCCTCCAGCATATGATCGAAGAATCCGATTCCCGTGGAGATATCTGCCGTGCCGCTGCCGTCCAGATTTAATTTCATAGTAATATCCGTCTCTTTTGTTGTGCGTGTGATTTCTGCTGTGCGATTCATCTGCTTCTCTGCTCCTTGTCATGCTTACTCAAAGCGAACCCGAATACTGTTGGCGTGTGCCGTAAGCCCTTCGCTCTCGGCAAAGGTCTCAATGTCCTGATGTATCTTCTCAAGTGCCTCCCGGGAATAGGAAATAATGCTGGTCTTCTTGATGAAATCATCCACGTTCACCGGTGAGAAGAACTTTGCGGTTCCATTTGTAGGCAGAATGTGGTTCGGACCGGCAAAATAATCTCCAAGCGGTTCGGATGCATATTCTCCGAGGAAAATCGCGCCTGCATTGCGGATCTTCGTCATGATCTCGAACGGATTTGCCGTCAGAATCTCCAGATGCTCCGAGGCAATCTCATTTACGGCGTCAATGGCATCCGCCATACTCTCCGCCAACAGGATATAACCGTAATTATCCAGAGACTTCTGAATGATGGCTTTTCTCTCCAGTTCGCTGACAAATACATCGACCTGTGCGGAAACCTGTTCTGCCAGAGCCTTCGAGGTAGTAATCAGGATGGCGCTTGCCAGCTCGTCGTGCTCCGCCTGGGAAAGCAGATCGGCGGCGACGTATCTCGGGTTTGCTGTCTCATCTGCCAGAACCAGAATCTCGCTGGGGCCTGCGATCGAGTCAATGCTCACATAGCCGTAAACAGCCTTCTTTGCCAGGGCGACAAAGATATTGCCGGGCCCGGTAATCTTATCGACCTTGGGAACGGATTCCGTGCCGAATGCCATCGCTGCGATTGCCTGTGCGCCGCCGACCTTGTATATCGTATCGACGCCCGCAATGTCTGCCGCAACCAGTGTTCCGGGGTTGACACTGCCGTCCGCTCCGGGCGGTGTCGTCATGATGATCTCGGAGACGCCGGCGGTCTTCGCTGGAATGACATTCATCAGCACGCTGGACGGATAGGCAGCCTTGCCGCCGGGAACATAGACTCCGGCTCTGGCGATCGGCGTGATCTTCATGCCGAGGATTGTTCCGTCCTCCTTGGCATCAAACCAGCTGTTGCGAAGCTGCTTTGTGTGGAATGCCCGGATATTTTCGGCGGATTTCCGAATGACCTCTACCAGCCCGGCATCCAGCTTACCGTATGCCTCATCAATCTCCGCACGGGTAACCTTGATGTTATCTGCGGACAGGGCAAATTTGTCAAATTTTAAGGTATAGTCAAAAAGCGCCTTATCCCCATCTGCCTTGACGTTGGAGATTATCTCGTTGACCGTGCTCTCATATTCCGAATAGTTGTTGGGACTTCTCTTTAAGAGATCATTCAGAATCCCTTTTTTACTTTCCTTTGTCAGCGCTACGATTCTCATGCTTTTCTCCCTTTCTGCGCATGTCCTTTGCGCATAGCGAGTTTGTGTCAAGTGCGCGCAGACACAAATCTCGTGATTGAAAAATTCTATTTTTCAATCTTTTCTCTTATCCTGTTGACTAACGTCTTGATTCTCTCCGTCTCCATCTGCATACTGACCGGATTGACGATCATTCTCGCAGAGAGCGGACAGACCTCCTCCAGAACCTCCAGCCCGTTTTCCCGCAGTGTGGAACCGGTCTCGACAATATCGACAATGACATCGGAGAGCTCCACCAGCGGTCCGAGCTCCACAGAGCCGTTCAGCTTTATGATGTCAACTGTCTGGTGCTTCTTATTATAGAAATAATCCTTCGCTATGCAGGGATATTTGCTTGCCACACGGATACGCTCGTGGTGCTGTAAAAGCTCCCTCGCGGAAGCCGGCCCGCAGACGCACATCCGGCATTTTCCGAAGCCGAGGTCAAGCACCTCATAGACATTGCGGTTCTCCTCAAGAATGGTGTCCCTGCCGACAACGCCGATGTCCGCCGCTCCGTATTCAACATAGGTCGGCACATCCGGCCCCTTCGCCAGAAAGAACCTAAGCTTCAGCTCCTCGTTGACAAAAATCAGCTTGCGCGAGCTTTTATCCTTCATCTCGTCGCAGGTAATGCCCAGCTGTTCAAATAGTTCCAGTGTCTTGTTTGCCAGTCTGCCCTTGCCGAGCGCAAAGGTCAGGTATCTATCTTCACTCATAATTCTCTCCATCCTGCATATCTTTCGCAATGAGAACAGCGGCGTGACCTTCGATCCGCAGCGCCTGCACCTCAGCCAGCTTCTCTTCAAAATTGTCCGGCAGGTAAGTGATCACACGGACAGGCTCCGGCTCCGGCAGCGCAACCTTCTGTCTGGATAGTGCTTCGAGAATGCTGTCGATCACCATACAGAAGCCGATTGCCGGTGCTTCCTTGCCGAACTGATGGAGCAGACGGTCATATCTTCCGCCCTTGACAATGGCATCACCAACACCGTAGGTGTATGCCTTGAAGATGACACCGGTGTAATACTTGTATTTGCTGAGCATGCCGAGATCAAAGGAAATGTAATCGGCGACACCGTAAACCTGAAGTACCTTATATAATTTCTCAAGACGCTCGATGGCGGCAAGAGAACGTTCGTTGCTGACCATGGCACGCGCGTCGGTCAGAGAACACATATCCCCGAACATATCGGCAACCTTGAGCAGACGGCTGTGGTAGGGCTCGACCACCTTCCTCTCCTGAAGCAGCTCCTGTGCCGCAAAGTAGTTCTTCCCGGAAATGCAGGCGCGAAGATCCATCTCCGTCTCCTCATCCAGTCCCGCTTCCTCACACAGCCCCTTGAAATATTCCACCTCGCCGATGGATACCTGAAAGCGCTGCAGCCCGGTGTCCAGCAATGCCTTGATGACAAGACTGATGATCTCGGCATCCGCCTCGACAGAAGGATCACCGATCAGCTCGGCTCCCATCTGTGTCGACTCCTTCAATTTACCTTGAAGGTTAGAGGTATTTGTAAAGGTGTTTCCGACATAGCTGAGCCGGATCGGCACCTTCTTTTCGCTGAAATATTTTGCCGCGCATCTCGCAATGGACGGCGTGAAATCCGGGCGGAGCACCAGCGTATTCCCTTCCTTGTCAAAAAACTTATAAAGCTCCCGGCTGGGGGTCGTTCCGATCTCCTTGGAAAACACATCGAAAAACTCGAATGTCGGCGTCTGTATCTCCTGATAGCCGTACAGGCGGATGCGCTCATGAAGCCGGCTCTCCACCTCCAGCTTTCTGTGAAATTCTTTTCCGTAGATGTCCCGGACACCTTCCGGGGTATGTAAAAGTTGTTTGCTCATAGCCACCTCTTTAACGCTTTAACGTGCTACCATAGCACCATGGTAGAGAAAGAAACTAAATGTAGTATACCGAAGGATATTTATAGTGTCAAGAATTATTTTATACGCTGTCCCGATCGTCCAGATCCTGCTGGAGAATGTCGAGATACGGCACAAGGATGCCGTGCCTTTTGGGCAGAATGTACGCGGGATTCAGCTCCTCGTAGCGAAAGCTCTTTCTTCCGCCCTCCTGTGCCCGGTTCCAGAAAAAGAGCAGCATCTCAAGCGGAAGATAATAGAGGATGTCCTTGTGCGTATAATAAATCAGGAAAAAGGCGATACCGCCCTGCTTCTCAAACCGCTTCATAAATTCGACCTGATGCGGATGGATATTTTGCAGGGAAAAGGTATCCACCGAACACTCCTTGGCGTCAAAGCAGACCGGAAGCCCCTGCACTGCGCCGATGTAATCGATGGTGCTCTTCTGTTCAAAATAGGCAAGCGTAATCTGACGGTGCTCCTTGTCCATTTTAATCGGCGTGATCGGCGTGGGAACCTTCTGGATCAACGCCAGTCCGGCGTCGGCATATTTCTCATTTGTCCGGTTGATCATATCCTCCAGCGTTGACCCTCGCAGACCTCTGGAATTCCATGTTGCCATCTTAATTCAAAAACTCCTCTCCGAACAGCCCCCTCTGTATGCGTCGAAACTGCTCAGGATAGTCGGAAATATAGCTTTTCCCGGCGGTTGCCGGAAGAAAATCTCCCGTCTCCCCTGTCCCGGGAAAGACGAGCCTGTAGGCGTGCAATAGCTGGCAGGAAAGTCCGAACTGCTCCTTCATGTAACGGTTTGTCTTCGCATTACCGTACTTGTGGTCTCCGATCAGCGGATGTCCGATGCTTGCCAGATGTGCACGGATCTGATGCGTTTTTCCGGTGATCAGTTCCACCTCCAGCAGGGTGTAACCGCCCGCCGATTTCAACGGCAGGAAACGTGTCTCGATATAATCACTCTCCGCGCCGGGGGCAGTCTGGCTGCTGACTGTGACCTTGTTCCGGGCGGTGTCCTTATTCAGGTAGCCGCACACCGTCATTTTCGTATCTATGCTTCCGACACAGATTGTGCGATAAAACTTCCGGACGCTTCTCTCGCGGATGCACCGGCTTAAATACTGGGAGCCGCGCAGGGATTTTCCGCAGAGGACAAGTCCGCTGGTATTGCGGTCGAGACGGTTACAGACGGATGGTTTGAAGGTGTGGAGCTCCTCGCGCGGAAAGTGCGAGACCTCCAGCAGATAGCCGATCAGCCACTCATTCAGGCTCAGGTCTGAGGGCGATGCCTTCTGGGACAGAATGCCAGCGGGCTTGTCGGCAATCAGAATATCCTCATCCTCATACAGCACGCGGATGCCCTTCAGGGTTTGGAACGCCTGAAGGTATTCCTGAATGGACAGCGTCTTTTCCGGCGATGTCACGGGCTTTGCCGCGCCGCTTACGCCCTCCGTCGGACAGCGTCCGGTAAATTTCCGGTAGGTCTCCTCCGAAAAGAAAAAGGAAAGCGTGTCGCCCTGCGCGAGAATCTCCGAGCCCTCCGCCCGGTGCCCGTTTAAGGTGATGTTCTTCTTGCGCAGCATCTTGTAAAGAAAACCGTTTCCAGCATCCGGCATGAATTTATGTAAAAATTTGTCCAGCCGCTGCCCGGACTGGTTCTTTCCGATCGTCACTGTCTGCATCCTATATTTCCTTCCGTCAAAGTATCACGCTCTTTAAGGTCTCGATGATTGCGGCGGAAGCTGCCTCGTTTTCCTCCAGCTCCTTCATCTGCTCCAGACGCTCCGTGTAACGGGAAAGACTGGTAAAAATCTTGACCGTTACATCCTTATGTCCGTCCAGCTTTAAAATGTCGGTGATATGCTTATTGAATTCCGCCTCGTCGAAATTCTGTTCCTCCGTAAAGCCGCAGACCGTCTTGCCGCGGACGGCGAGATGGCCGACACGGTATGTTTTGCTGTAGGAGGTAAAAACACAGTCAAACAGGGCGAACAGTCCCTCGCTGTGCGCTTTGATCTCCGCCGCGTTCTCCGGCTTACAGCTCTTAAATCGTAAGAACATGATAGCGCTCACAGCACTCTTGCTCGCCGGCAGACAGCCGAGAACGGCAACAATAGTCAGCAGATTGACCTTGCTCTTTGTCTGTAAATAGCCGCCGATGAACAAAGACGCCGAGATTCCGAAATAGAGAAGGGTTCGGATCAACTCGTATTTTTTCTGGGTGTCCAGATATTTTTCCGTCCCCTTGACATCCGCTGTGGTAAATAAACGTTTCAGATACTGCATCTTTATTTTCCTCTCTTTTTCATCAGTCCCATGACATCCAGAATCAGTCTGTGGGGAAGCGTCTTGGATAATACATGCAGCCCCTTGATCGGCAGTCCGCAGACAGACAGCTCCCGCTTGAAGTAGGAGTCACGGAGTGCCTGCTCCACAACTCTCTCAGGGCTTTCCATCACATATTTCTTGATGGAAAGCGTTGTGCCGCCCTGCTCTGCAATATCAAAGAATGGCGTATCCACAGGTCCGGGACAGACAGCCGTCACCCATATGCCGAGCGGACGAAGCTCCCTCCCGAGGGCTCTGGAAAAGCTCTGCACATAGGCTTTGGTTGCCGCATAGACCGCGAAGTCCGGCTGCGGAAGAAATGCAGCGCTGGAAGCGAGCTGGATGATGCGGCTGTTCCTGCGCATAAACGGAATCATACGGTGCGTGAGGTCGGTCAGGGCGAAGCAGTTCAAACGGATCATGCCCAGCTCTCCCTCTGCCTCCTGCTCGCAGAAAGCGCCCATCAGCCCGTAGCCCGCGCAGTTGACAAGCATACGGACAGTTGCATTTCTGGCGATCACAGTGTCCTCAAGCACATCCAGATTCGGCGCGGAGGTAATGTCGATGGCGAAAATGCGTGTTTTGTGGCGCAGGGCTTTTGCGAGTTCCTTAAGCTTCGCCCGATCTCTGGCAACCAGCCAAAATTCATCAATGCTCTCAAAATAAGGATCCATTTTCAGTGCAAATTCTTTTCCGATTCCGGACGAAGCGCCGGTGATGATGACAATATTCATAAAAACATCCTCCTTATGAGGCTATACCTACAGTATAGCATAGTAATCGCTGATGTAGTAGTCTGCGAGCGCTTTTTTTCGTTCGCGGTCATTGACCGAATAGGCATCCTCGACGGCGCAGACCCGCATCCCGGCAGCTTTTCCCGCCTGAATCCCCGGAATGATATCCTCAAAGACAAGGCATTGTGAGGGCGGACAGTCCAGTGCTTCGGCAACCGCCAGATAAATGTCCGGTGAAGGCTTCCCGTGCGCAACGTCACAGCCGGTCATGATGCAGGAAAAATAATCCCGGAGATTATGCACCTTCGCTATGTTTTCCACAAGCTGTCTGGAGTTGCTGGTGGCGATTCCGAGCTTTATGCCCTCCTCCCTGCAACGTTCCAGAAATTCGGGTATACCGGGCTTTAACGGTACCTCGTTCGCGTATTTGTCCCACGCCATACGGTTCCAGTCTTCCTTGATCCGGTCGATGCTGTCGGGAATCGGAAAATGCTCCTTGAAATACACGGCAGTCTCGCTGAAGCTCATGCCCTCAATGCGGGATTGCAGATCCTCCGGCAATGGGATTCCGAACCGCCCCAGATATTCAATATCGATCGCACGCCACATCCACATGGAGTCGACCAGCGAGCCGTCGAGATCAAAGATGACTGCCCTTATATCCTGTAACATTTCATGCTTCATGAAGAACTTCTACCTCCTGTTCACTTAAAGGTCTGTATTCGCCCGGCGCAAGCGTTTCGTCTAGCTTAAGACCGCCGAAGGCTGTGCGCCGCAGGGCTGTGACAAGATTATTGACCGCAAACAGCATTCGCTTTACCTGATGGAATTTTCCCTCGTGTATTGTCAGCAGAAGCTCCGTCTCCGGCGAGAGAATCTCCACTTTTGCAGGCAATGTCGGTCTGTCCTCCCCGATGTCCACCCCATTCTCCAGCCTTTGAATATCCTGCGCAGTCAGAGCACGCTCTATTGTAACATGATAGGTCTTGTCGACATGCTTCCCGGGGGACAGCAGCCTGTGTGCCAGAGCCCCGTCATTCGTCAGGAGAAGAAGCCCCTCCGTATCCTTGTCCAGCCGTCCGACCGGAAACAGATCGTCACGCCTGTCCTCCGGTCTGAGCAGACTGATCACGGTATCGGAAAGCTTGTCCTGCGTTGCTGAGACGACCCCGGCGGGTTTATTCAACATATAATAATAGAATTTCCGGTAGACAAGCGTCTGCCCCTGCACGCAGACGACGTCTTTCTTTTCGTCAATCTTCCTATCCGCCGTTTTAACAACAGCGTTATTGACACTGACCTTTCCGTGCCGGATCAGCTCCTTCACCTGACTTCGGCTCCCGATATTCAGTTCACATAAGAATTTATCCAGACGCATATACTCAATTTCCCTTTTCATATATTATACAAAGCCTGACCTGTCTGCAAAGGAATACTGCCGATGATTGTTCTGACCTTCCTCTTTCTCGCACTGGCAGTCTGCATTCTCGGCAATGCGTCGCTGAGTATGCACTACGCCTGTATCGGTCTGGAGCTCTGGTTTCAGAAGATGATTCCCGCCCTCCTGCCGTTTATGATCCTGTCCGGTATCATGATCCGTCTGGGACTGACGGAAAAGGTGGCGATGCTGCTATATCCCTTTGTCGGTCCGATCTACCGGATCCGGAAAAATGTCGTCTATGCAATGATGCTCGGCTTCCTCTGCGGTTTTCCGATGGGGGCGAAGGTGACGGCGGATCTCTATGACCGGCAGATGATCAGCAGACGGGAGGCGGAGTATCTGCTGGCTTTCTGCAACAACATCGGTCCTGTCTACTTTTGCAGCTTTGCGTTTCCTCTTCTCGGAAGGACAAAGCTGTTTCCCTATCTGTTTGGCATGTACGGGCTTCCCCTTCTCTACGGTCTGCTGCTCCGCTTTACCTGTTTCCGTGATCTTTCACCGGAAAACGGGAACGGACAGGGGGGCTTAAAGCCCGCGCAACGCAGAGAAAAGGTGTCTGTCGGCAGCTTATTAAGGGCTGTCGACGATTCCGTCAAGACATCCCTGCAAAGCATTCTGTCGCTCGGCGGCTACATGATACTCTTTAATCTCCTGAACCTTCTGCCTCATATGCTTCTCGGACGACCACCTGTCCTTCTGGCACCACTGCTGGAAATCACGGGAGGTCTGTCACTGCTGGATGACTCGCTCCCGCTTTACAGCCTTCTGGTGTTGAGCTTCGGCGGGCTCTCCTGTATCGCACAGACCTACAGCTGCATCGGTCACACCGATCTCTCTGTCTCGGACTACATCAGGCACAAGGTACTACTTACGGTAGGGAACGCCCTGTTTTATCTGCTGTGGTTTCTTCTCTGTCCGGCATCCTTTCTGCGCTGAGCACTTCGTCTCTTCCGCCTGCGGTACGCGAGAAGCTGTGAAAAGCCCAACAGCACGAAAAACAGTCCGACAGCAATAAAGCATATAGTCAGAAAAGCAGCAAAGCTGACCGGAGACTCGCTGTCAGCCGCAGGAGCACTGACCTGCCCGGCTGCGTCGGTGGCATCCGCATCCGTAGAATCAGAAATGGAAACCGTCTCCGTACTCTCCGGCTCATCCGACTCCTCATCCTGACCGTAATGGAAAGCCTCCGATACTTCGACGGCATCGCTCTCGGTAAAGAGATCGAAGAGATTATAGGCACGGACGATCACAGTCGGTTTTACGCCGGAGGGCACGGACAGATTCAGTGTGAAGGTGTCTGTGTAGGTGCCGTTCAGGGCATCGCTGTCCGGCCATGCATTTCTGGGACTGAAGGTCAGACCGCCGTCAATGCTGTAGTCATAATAAATCAGTGGAGAATCATAGTCTGCGGCACTTACCTGGACGGAGAGCTGACCGGTGTTGTACTCGGCATTTAAGAGGGCTGCCTGACAGATGTCCGGCGTCGTGTCGTCACGCAGCGTTGACGGAACCGGCTGTGTTCCACTGACCTCCTGAAGCTGATAATCGGAATAATCGACATTTAAGATGCTGCTTTTCAGCCCGAAGTACTTTGCAACTGCTGTCGCATCATCCTTTCCGAACCGGATCAGGTCATCCTCACTGTCACAGAAGCCGGTATCTCTCGCCTCATCCACATGACAATGCTCCAGAATGACCGCAGGAATATCACGCGCGTTGGCAAAGCGGATAATGCCGTAGTAGTCCAATCCCTTATCGCCCACTCTCGTCTTGATTCCCCGGATGAACAATCCGCGTTCCTTCAGGATGGAGAGAAATTCATAGCCGAACTGGTAGCCGTAATCATTAAAGGGGGCATTCAGGGGAACCCATATTTCCGATCCGAACAGTTCATGATACTCGGAAGCATTATAATGAATACTGAGCAGAAAGTCGGCATTGACGCTCTTCGCAAACTCCGCCCGCTCTTCAAGCTTCATATCCACATCCTCTGTATGCGTCAGATAAACCTCGACATTGTCATAGAGCGAAAGCTCTTCATACATGGCGCGCGCGGTCGTCATCGTCATGTATTTTTCCTTTTCGGCTCCGGCAATCGTTCCCTCATTTTCGCCGCCATGTCCCGGGTCAATCACAATGACTGTCGTATCTGTTTTTGTTTGCTGCAGCCGTTCTGCCGCTGACACTCTTGCTGGCTGCAAGGACAGAATAGCGGTTGTAAGAACCGTAAATGTAATGAAAAACCTGCGGATAAGCTGTTTCATGTATAAACCTTTCAATCGTAAAACTTTTTAATATCAAATAAACCGGTCTTCAAAGGGGGAAGGACTGTCCCCGAGAAAACCGGTTCCTTTTCGTTGCTCTGTTACTGGATGACCTTCAGATTGTCATCTCCATTATTCGTATCCTCCAGAGGCAGCTCCTCGAATTCCTCCTCTGTGGGATGCAATGCCTGACGGTTGGACTGGATGAGATCTTTGTACTGGTTCAGGGAACCGAGCAGATTCTGGTAATTTGCACTGGAGGACTGGATCGCGGAGAGAATGATGCTCTCGAGCTCTGCCAGTCTATCCTCTGTATACTGGGCTGCCTGCATACGGAATTCATTCGCCTCGAGCGTCGCCTTGTCCAGAATGTCCTGCGCCTGCTTGGATGCCATGGTGACAACCTCATTTGCCTGCGCATATGCCTGCTGCATGATCTCATGCTCGCTGATCAGCTCGTTCGTCTGGATCGTCGCTTCATTGATCAGCTTTTCCGCCTTTTTCCTTGCGTCGTTCAGAATTGCTTCCCGGTTGCTGATTACCTTCTGGTACTGCTTGATCTCATCGGGTGTCTTCAGCCGGAGTTCGCGGATCAGCTCGTCAATCTCATCCTTATTGACAATGATTTCCGAATTTGACATGAATTTCGGCTTACAGCTCTCAATATATTCTTCCAGTTCATCTATAACCTGCTCAATTCTACTGCTCATGGGCGTCACTCCTTGCTTCCTTGTTCTTTATCCGATACTTCTCATAGATCAGATCAGCCACAAATTCAGGGACACACCGGCTGATGTTACCGCCGAAGCTTGCAATTTCCTTTACGGTCGAAGAACTCAGATAGGCATATTCCAGACTGGTCGTAAGGAACATGGTATCCAGCTTTCCCTCAGAAAACTTGCGGTTCGTCTGTGCAATCTGCAATTCATACTCAAAATCCGTAATTGCGCGCAGCCCTCTGACCGCGACGTGAAGATCGTTCTCGGCTGCATAATCGATCAGCAGTCCGCTGAAGCTGTCCACCTGTACATTTGGCAGATCCTTGGTCGCTTCTTTTAATATCTTAACACGTTCTTCCACAGAAAACAACGGTGTCTTTTCTTTATTGTTCAAAACACTCACGATAAGAACATCGAAAATTTTCGATGCCCTTTTGATAATATCAAGGTGTCCGTAAGTCATGGGATCAAAACTTCCGGGATAAACAGCTCTCTTCATCGGCATAACCCTCTTTTAGCAGCAGCGTCTGATAAACGCATGTCTGTTTGTCTTGTAACGCTTATCCTTCTCCAGACAGAAGCCCAGCTCCGACAGATAGGAAAAATCGGTTTCCAAGGACGCCTCGACAACGATCAGCGTATCCTGTGTCACATAACGCATTCCCGCGAGAAGCGCAAGCACCTCCCTCTCATAGCCGAGGTTGTAAGGCGGATCCATGAAAATGAGATCAATCTCCTTTTCATAGATGCTGTTCAATGCACTGCACGCATCCTGTTTTATTACTATAGCACGATCCGCCATTTTCGTAAATGTGAGATTTTGCTGAATGCAGTTCAACGCTTTGGGCGCATTATCGACAAAATAAGCCTTTCTGGCGCCCCTGCTCAGCGCTTCAATACCGATTGCCCCGCTGCCACTGAACAGATCCACGAAGACAGAGCCGGGGATCTCAGCCTGCAGCATATTAAAGAGTGTTTCCTTGATCCGGTCTGTCGTAGGTCTTGTATCTAAACCCTCCGGAGCCTTCAGCGGAAGACTCCTTGCCGTTCCTGCAATGACACGCATAAAAATGATCCTTTCTGCGGCATCAGATTCTGATTTTTGTACCCTTGGTATCTCTCTTTGCCGCCTTCAGATTATTCAGAAGAATTTTCTTTTCCTTGTATTCGATGGAGACCTCTACGCCGTTCTGCGTATAGTATACCCTCTCTACCTTATCCTTTGCGCCCAGCTTCATTCCGCGGACACCGACGGCTCCCTTTTTCTTCTCGGGAATCTCCTCTATCGGGAAACGAAGGAAGAAGCCCTCCCTGGTCTGGAGAATGATATTGCGCTGCTCAAGGACAGACATCACGCTGACGACCTTATCTCCGTCGCCCAGCTTCGTTGCCGCTACCGTCCGCTTGGAGACATCAAATTCGCCGCCGTCCACCAATTTCATCATCGACTGCTCTGTGACGAATACGACCTGTCTTAGATTCAGCTCGCTCTGGCTGGTGATGTAGACGATGTTTTCCTTCTCGGAATTATAGTTGCTCACATTGTCGATCGGGATGCCCTTGTCCCGGAACTTTCCAAAGGGAAGATCCATGACCTTGATCGTGTGGAGCTGTCCGGCATCCGTGAACAGGCACACCTTTCCGGTATTTTTGCATACGAAGACAAAACGGTTCTCCGTGTCTGCCGCCTCCTTGTTTCTCTCATAGGTTGCGACATCGACGGTCTTCGCATAGCCGAAGCGATCCATGAGGAAGATGACATTCATCTCCTCGATCTCCTTCTCCTTGTAGACCGCTTCCTCGGCGTTCTCAATCGCTGTCCTGCGCTTGCGCCCATATTCCTTCTTGAAGCCGTCAAGCTCGTTCATGATTACCTGCGCCATGGAATCCCGGCGGTCGAGAATGTCCTCATAGCGGTAGATATTTGCCATGGTTTCCTCGTGCTCATTGATCAGCGCCTCAATTTCAAGACCGATCAGCTTGTACAGACGCATGTCCAGGATAGCGTTTGCCTGCTTCTCCGTGAACATGAGCTGTGTCGCCATAATCTTTGATTCCTTGGACTTGAATTTGATGCCGTCCGTCTTTCCCTCGGTCAGGCAGGCCTTTGCCATGGCGCGATCCTTGGAGCCTCTGAGTATCTCAATAATCAGATCAATGACATTACATGCCTTGATCAGCCCCTCCTGCACTTCCTTTTTTTCCATCTCGTGTGCAAGAAGGTTCGTGTATTTTCTGGTGGCAACCTGAAACTGGAAATCGACGTTTGCCTTCAGGATGCTCTTTAAGCCCATCGTCTCCGGTCTGCCGTCGCAGATTGCGAGCATGTTGACGCCAAAGGTATCCTCGAGCCTTGTCTTCTTATATAAGAGGTTGACGAAATTCTCCGGGTCGGCATCCTTCCGCAGCTCAATGACAATCCTTATACCCTCCTTGGAGGACTGGTTGGAGATATCCACAATATCCTGCGTCTTCTTCGTCTCGGACAGCGCGGCGACATCCTGCAGAAACTTTGCGATATTCATGCCGATCATGGGATAGGGAATTTCCGTGATGACGACATTCGTCTTTCCGCCCTTGGTCTTCTCAAACTCCACCTTGCCCCGGATCTTGATCTTCCCGGTTCCCGTCTCATAGATGGAGAGCAGCTCGTCCTTGTTGGTGACGATACCGCCCGTCGGGAAATCAGGCCCCTTGATAAAGCGCATCAGCTCTCTTGTGCTGATGTTTTCGTCGAGCATATATGCCTTCGTCGCGTCGATGACCTCACAGAGGTTATGGGGCGGTGTGCTCGTCGTCATGCCGACGGCGATTCCCTCGGAGCCGTTGATGAGGAAGTTCGGGAGCTTCACCGGCAGAACAGTCGGCTCCTTTTCCGTCTCGTCGAAGTTCGGCATGAAGTCAACGACGTCCTTGTCCAGATCCGCAAGAAACGCCTCCTGTGTCACCTTCTGGAGCCTTGCTTCGGTATAACGCATTGCAGCGGCGCCGTCTCCCTCGATATTGCCGAAGTTACCGTGACCGTCGATCAGCGGCATCCCCTTCTTGAAATCCTGTGTCATAACGACAAGGGAATCATAGATGGAGCTGTCGCCGTGGGGATGGTATTTACCCATGGTATCACCGACGATTCTGGCACTCTTTCGGTAGGGTCTGTCATAGCGGATTCCCAGTTCGTACATATCATAGAGCGTCCGGCGCTGTACCGGCTTCAGACCATCCCTGACATCGGGAAGGGCTCTGGCGATAATAACGCTCATGGCATAGTCGATAAAGGATTTCTGCATCTCCTCAGAGTATTCTGTTTTTATGATTCTGCTGTCTTCCATTCTGTTGTTCATGCCTTTCTGTGTACGCAGGGATTATGCGTTGTAATCCAGCTCCGCATCGGTTGCGTGATCGTAGATAAATGCCTTTCTGGGAGGAACCTCGGTTCCCATGAGCAGACTTGTAATCTCGGATGCCATACGCGCGTCCTCAATCTCTACGAGCTTCATGCGCCGGGTGTCGGGGTTCAGTGTCGTCTCCCAGAGCTGATCCGCATCCATCTCACCGAGACCCTTGTAGCGCTGCAGGGTAAAGGGACCCTTGTGTGTCTTTCTGTATTTTTCCAGAGCCTTGTCGTCGTACAGATATTCCTCCTGCCCCTTGGAAGGCATTGCCTTATACAGAGGAGGCATTGCAATATAGACATGTCCCTCGAAAATCAATTCGGGCATAAATCGGTAAAAAAGCGTCAGCAGCAGATTGGAAATATGCGCACCGTCCACGTCCGCATCCGCCATAATGATAATTTTGTCATAGCGCAGCTTTGTGATGTCGAAGTCATTTCCGTAGCCCTCGGAAAAGCCGCAGCCGAAGGCGTTTATCATCGTCTTGATCTCGGCGTTTGCCAGCACCTTGTCAATGCTTGCCTTTTCCACGTTGAGAATCTTTCCCCTGATGGGAAGGATTGCCTGAAACATACGGTTTCTCGCCGTCTTTGCGCTGCCGCCGGCGGAATCTCCCTCGACAATGAAAATCTCGCATTTCGAAACATCCCTCGACTCACAGTTTGCGAGCTTTCCGTTGGAGTCAAAGGAAAACTTCTGCTTCGTCAGCATGTTCGTCTTGGCACGTTCCTCCGTCTTGCGAATCTTTGCCGCCTTCTCCGCACAGCCGATGATATTTTTCAACGTCTCAAGGTTTCGGTCAAAGAAACGGACAATCTCGTCTCCCGTCACCTTGCTGACGACCTTCGCCGCATCCTGATTATCCAGCTTTGTCTTTGTCTGTCCCTCAAAACGCGGGTCGGGATGCTTGATGGAGACAACGGCTGTCATGCCGTTTCTGACATCCGCTCCGGTGAAATTCACGTCCTTTTCCTTCAGAATACCGAGTTCACGGGCATAATTGTTGATCACGTTTGTGAACATGGTTTTAAAGCCGGTCAGATGCGTACCGCCTTCGGAGTTGTAAATATTATTACAGAAGCCGAGCACATTCTCGTGGAACTCGTTGACATACTGGAAAGCGACTTCAACGGAAATGCCGTCGCTCTCGCCGCTGAAATACACGACATCATGCACCGTCTCCTGATTTTTATTCATGTCCTTGATGAAGCCGATGATTCCCTCCGGCTCATGGTATGTAATGTGTTCTGGAACAGCCCCCCGCAGATCGTGGAAAACAATCGTCAGCTTCGGGTTAAGGTACGCTGTTTCGTGCAGTCTGCTCTTGACCTCATCCTCCTTAAAACGTGTCTTGTCGAAAATGGTATCGTCGGGCAGGAAGTTGATTGTCGTGCCGGTCTCCCTGGTCTTTCCCTTGACGGGAAGCAGCCCGTCTTCCAGCGGAATGACCGGTGTGCCGCGCTCATATTTGTCCTCATAGATAAAGCCGCCTGTCTTTACCGTGACAGTCAGCCTTGTCGAGAGTGCGTTTACAACGGAGGAGCCTACACCGTGCAGACCTCCACTGGTTTTATAGGCAGAGTTGTCAAATTTTCCGCCGGCATGCAGGGTTGTAAAGACCAGACGCTCTGCACTGATGCCTTTCTCATGCATTCCCACGGGAATTCCTCTTCCGTTGTCGGCGACAGTCGCCGAACCATCCTTCTCCAGCGTCACGGTGATCGTGTCACAGTACCCCGCCAGATGCTCGTCCACAGAGTTGTCGACGATCTCATAGATCAGATGATTCAGCCCCTTGGTCGACACGCTGCCGATATACATGCCGGGACGTTTTCTGACGGCCTCCAGCCCCTCCAGAACGGTAATGCTGGATGCGTCATAGTTATTTGACTTTGCCATCGGTAAACCTCTCTTTACAGCTTTATATTTCCAATTTTCTGGAACAGGTCACTGCCAGCGCGCCGGGTCCGATATGACATGCGACACTTAAGGACAGCGGATCCATGTGTATCTCAAATCCTGGGAAGAGCTCGGAAACCTCGCGCCGGAAGGCTTCTCCAGACTCCAGATCCTGCGTGTAAGCCATAGCAATCCAGTGCTTTGCAGGGTCAGGGGCACCGCCGAAACGGTTCTCCAGATCACTTTTCACAGCGTTCACCATGATATTCTTTCCCTGATTCGAAGTTCTCGCCTTGGCAAATGCATCCAGCTTCTCCCCCTGAATCTGCAGAACAGGCTTCAGCTTCAGCATGGTGCCGATTGCAGCCGCTGCCGGTGTGATTCTGCCGCCCTTCTTTAAATAATACAGAGTATCCAACATGATATAAATACTGCTGTTCATTTTATCCTTTTCCAGAATATCCTTGATCTCAGCGGCGGTTTTGCCCTTTGCTGCAAGCAGCTTCGCGTCGAGACAGGACTGGCGCTGCGTGACGGAGATGCGCTGGTTGTTGACAACCTGAACACGCCCGTCATACTCCTGTGCAAGCATCATCGCGCTCTGACAGGAACCGGAAAGTCCGCTGCTCATGGGAATGTGTACGATCTCGTCATATTCCTTTAAAAGCCCGTCCCACAGCTTCATCACCGATTCGGGAGAGGGCTGGCTGGTGCAGATGTCTGCTCCCGAGGAGAGTTTTTCATAGAACTGCTCCTGTGTCAGGTTAATATCTTCATAATAGGTCTCTTCGTTAATCATAAAGGGCATCGGAAGGACATAGATACCCAGTTCCTTTGACGCGCTCTGGGTAATACCACTGTTGCTGTCAGTGACAATTGCGATGCTGGACATAATCAGTTTTCCTCTCTTTTTAAACGTTTGAAACTCATGTTCTCTATTTTACCGTCAGATGCTCCGAAAGTCAACATTCCGTGCAGATATAGCGTTCATGTGAAGGCACAATGGCGCATGTTCGGGAAGCTTCAGCTCTGGGTCTGTTTCCAGCAGTCTGTCAAGCGTCTCCGAGACCTGTTTCAGCACGGACGCATCCGTATAGATGTCTCCGACGCGGAATGCAAATTCACCGCTCTGCCGGATGCCGAACAGATCCCCCGGACCTCTCAGCTTTAAGTCCTCGGAGGCGATGAAGAAGCCGTCGTTGGATTTATTCAGTATTTGCAAGCGTTCCATTGTCTCCTGTTTTTCCTGCGTGCTGACGAAAATGCAATAGCTCTGATGCTCTCCTCTGCCGACACGTCCCCTGAGCTGGTGGAGCTGCGCCAGACCGAAGTGCTCCGCGTTTTCAACCATCATGACAGTTGCGTTCGGAACGTTGATTCCAACCTCAATGACCGTCGTCGATACCAGAACGTCGATGGAATGTGCCGCAAATTCCTCCATGATGCGGTTTTTGTCCGCGGGGCGCATCCTGCCGTGCAGATAGGCGACCTGAATGTCGGGTGGAAGCGCCGCTTTCAGCTTTTCCGTATAATCGACGACGTTCTCTAGGTCATCCATCTCTCCGTCCTCGACCTGCGGGCAGATGACATATACCTGTCTCCCCTCGGCAACCTGTCCCGCGATAAATTTATATGCCTTCGGGCGGTAGGAGGTGTTGACAACACAGTTTTTGATCGGCAGCCGGTTTGCCGGAAGCTCGTCTATCACCGAAATGTGGAGATCACCGTACAGGATAATGGCGAGGGTGCGGGGAATCGGCGTCGCGCTCATGACAAGGATATGGGGCTGTTCCCCCTTCTCTGACAACGCCTCGCGCTGGTGGACACCGAAGCGGTGCTGTTCATCCGTCACGACAAGGGCGAGCGACCGATAGACTACCTTTTCCTGAATCAGGGCATGTGTGCCGATCACGAGATTCGCCTCCCCCGATGCAATCCTGCCGTACGCCTCCCGCTTTGCCTTTGCGGTCATGGAGCCAACCAGCAGAACCGGCCGGAACGGAATGCCGTACTCTTCCACATAACCGCTTATGGTCTCATAATGCTGCATGGCAAGAACCTCTGTCGGCGCCATGAGCGCTCCCTGATAGCCGTTTGCCGCAGTCATCAGAAGCGCGAGCACGGCAAGGATTGTCTTGCCGGAGCCGACATCTCCCTGAATGAGCCGGTTCATGCAGTAATTGCTGCCGAGGTCATCCCTGATCTCCTGCCAGACCTTTTTCTGTGCCTTCGTCAGCGGGAACGGAAGCTGCTCCAGAAAGCGTACGGTGTCTGCCGTCTCAAACATCCGGTAATGATTCGGCAAGCCTTCGCTGAAGCGTTTATTCTGCCTGAGCAGAAACAGAAAGTCAAAAAATTCGTCGAACACAAGGCGCTTTCGCGCAGCGGCAAGCACCTCCCTGTCATCTGGAAAATGGATATTCCGCATTGCAGTTCGCAAATCCGACAGATCGCATTCCTGCAGAATATTTTTCGGATAATATTCCTCTTCCATGCTGCAATTCTGCAGGGCATACTGTACCGCTTTGCTGAAAGCGTGGTTGGAGAGTCCTTTTGTCAAAGAATACCGGGGGAGCAGGCGGTCGGTCTGCTTCCGATAGTCCTCCAGCGAATAGATTCGCGGCTGTTCCATAATGCAGGCGCTGCCACGGCTCTGTACAGTTCCGCGAAAGACGTAGAAACCGCCCTGCTTCAAGGTTTTTTTCAGAAACGGCATATTGAAGAAGGTGAGCTGCAGGGTGCCGCTTCCGTCCGAAACGTTCACATTCAGAATGGAGAGCTTTCTCACGCGCTTTTCGTTCGGGATTCCGGCGACACAGGCATAGACTGCGCAGACAGCGCCGGGCGCAAGCCCGCCGATCCGGACAGGGGCTTCAAACTCCTCATAGTCGCGGGGGTATGCCGCAAGCAGCTCGCCGACGGTCTCAATGCCGAGCTTCCGGAAGAGCTTTTCCGTCTTTTCACCGATTCCCTTTATTTCAATGACAGGTGTTTCACGATTCATGCGGTTCCCCCTCTCTTATCTGTTTAAGAACACCAATTTTCAGCAAGTGACGTTGCGCAGGATGCACAGACCACCGCAGGCACGCTCTCGCTACCTTCCGCACGCAGCGGTGCGTAAGATGTCACAGTACACCATCTAAGCACCGGCGGCTCCAGAGTGCGCTGCTTGTGGTCAGGTGCATCCTGTGCAACTGTTACAAGCAGATAACTATTACTTGCAGATAACTATGTCACTTACAGATCGGTGACTTTGCAATCGCATGTATATAGAGTAAAAAAGGGAGCAGTCAGCGACTGCCCCTCCTGCATCAGCATGTTGTTTATTCAACAGACATAACATAATAGTAAATAGGCTGTCCGCCGTACTGCAATTCCACATCACAGTCAGCGTGTTCCTCCGCCACGGCGGCACGGAACGCTTCGGCGTCTTCCTTCGTCACATCACTTCCGTAATAAATACTGATCAGTTCGGAATTCTCCGTGATCATTTCCGTAATGGTCGCCTTCGCCACCTCGTTTATGGAAGTTCCGACAGAAAGGATTCCCTTATCGCCGATGCCCATGAAATCACCCTTCTTGATTTCCTTGTCGTCGATCATGGTATCGCGCACGGCATAAGTGACCTGACCGGTGCTTACGTTAGCAATCTCACGGATCATATTCTCCTCGTTCTCATCCGCAGACAGCTCGGGAACAAAGTTGATGACTGCCGTGATTCCCTGCGGTATCGTCTTGGTCGGGATGACAAGAAGTTCCTTCTCGGTCGTCAGCTCCGCCGCCTGATTTGCCGCAAGAATGATGTTTTTATTGTTCGGCAGAATAAATATGGTCTTCGCGTTTACCTGCTCCACAGCATCCAGAATATCCGCCGTGCTGGGATTCATGGTCTGACCTCCCTCGATGATATGGTCAACACCGAGGCTCTTGAAAATCTCATTTACGCCGTCGCCTACAGAAACAGCAATGAAGCCGTAATCCTTAGGAGGCTCCGCGCTCTTGGTCGGTTCAGAGGCAGCCGTCTCCTTCGCCTCTTCCTTTGCAAGCTTTTCCTGATGCTCAAGGCGCATATTGTCAATCTTCATGTTGGACAGTGCGCCATATTTTAATGCCTTCTGGATTGCCAGACCGGGATCGTTGGTATGTACATGTACCTTTACCACGTCTCCGTCTGCAACACATACGATGGAATCACCGATAGATTCCAGATAAGCCTTGAAATCCATCTCCGTCTTTACATTGAAGGTCTTGTTAAGCAGAATAATGAACTCTGTGCAGTAGCCGAATTTAATCTCCGCCTCCGCTTCCTTTGCCCCACCCTGCGCCTTGTTTTCCGCAGCGGGCGCTGTAAAGCTGAGATCAATCTCTTTTCCCATAAAGGCGTCAAAAGCGCCGCTTAAGACCTCGACAAGTCCCTGCCCGCCGGAATCGACAACGCCTGCCTGTTTCAGCACGGGAAGCATCTCGGGTGTCTGGCTCAAAACATATTTTGCATGCTCGATGATCTCATGGAAGAAGGTCTCAAGATCCTCTGTTCCCGCCTCATGAAGCTCCTTTGCCTTGTCTGCCGCGCCGCGCGCAACGGTGAGTATTGTTCCCTCCTTCGGCTTCATGACCGCCTTGTATGCGGTTTCCACCGCCTTGTCAAAGGAATCGGCAAGAACCGGTATCGTCAGAACCTCCTCCGTCTTGATCCGCTTGGTAAAGCCGCGGAACAGCTGGGACAGGATAACGCCGGAGTTTCCTCTCGCACCGCGAAGCGACCCGCTGGAGATCGCCTTACAGATCGTCTCCATGCTGGCGGCATCGCCGAGCGCAGAAACCTCCTTCGCTGCAGACATGATCGTCATTGTCATATTTGTGCCGGTATCTCCGTCGGGAACCGGGAAAACATTCAGTTCGTTGATCCATTCTTTCTTCGTTTCAAGATTTTTCGCACCGGCTAAGAACATCTTGGACAGCATCTTAGCGTCGATTTGCTGTAAGCTCACAATAAAAGTCCTCCTTAATCAATCACTCTGACACCGTCAACGTAGATGTTGATCTTTTCAATTTCAATGCCGGTAAATTCTTCTACTTTGTACTTTACGCTGTCAATCAGATTGTCGGCTACCGCCAGAATGCTGACACCGTAAGAAACAATAACATGAAAATCAAGAATCAGCTTATTCTTGTTCCGTGTTACGCTGATTCCTCTTGTCAGGCTGTCCATTTTCAGGAGTTTAACCAGACCGTCCTTCATGCTGACACCCGCCATGCCGACAATACCGAAGCATTCCACGGCAACGCTGCCCGCATACTGGGCAATCACTTCATTGTCAATGACAATATTTCCCATATGAGTATTCAAAAGAGAACCCTTCATATACAATAACCTTTCCTTTCTGAGTCTTTCAGGATACCGTCCGCAAGATCACAATGCAGACATATATATTATATTTTAACAGCTTTCCCCGAAAAAGAAAACATGAAAAACAAAAAATTTAAAAAAGTATTTTTTTTACTTGCTTTTCAGTTACATTTCTGTTAAGATATCAATGTTGTGAACTTACTTAATGTCGAGGAGGTGTCAATATGGCTAAGTGTGATGTTTGTGGAAAAGGCGTTCATTTTGGTAACAATGTAAGCCATTCTCATAGAAGAAGCAATGCAATATGGAACTCTAACGTAAAGAGTGTAAAGTGCAAGATCAACGGCGGCGCTAAGAGAATGCATGTATGCACAAGCTGTCTGCGTTCCGGCAAGGTCGAGAGAGCTTAATCTTGTCAGCTGACAAAATGGATTTTGAAAAGCAGGTCATTGCGACCTGCTTTTTTTCTACCCTTCTTCTCTTCTGCGGGCATATTCCTTATTAATCAGCTGGATCAGTTCGGCGTCGCCGAACAGGTTGTCCGGATGAAAAATCTTTACGAGATCGCGGTATCTCTTGCGCAGCGCAAGCGGGTTGCCGGTTCCGTCGAACATCCTTCTGACTGCTTCCGCGGAAACTGTCAGCCGGCTTTCTGCGGAAACGGATTTCTGCTGCTCAGCCAGCTGGCGCTTCTGGCGTTCTAACGACCGCCTGTCCTCATCCAGCTGCCGGAAACCATCCTGCAGGATTGCCATTTTTTTCTCAAAGAAGAGGTTCTCTTCCTTCAGACGTTTCCTCTCCATGACTGTGCGGCGGTTCAGCTCGTCCAGCTCCCGCTGAAGGCTGATCCTTTCCTTCATATATTTTTCACGGGAAGTCTCCAGATCCCGGCGCTCGTTTTCCAACCGTATATTTTCCTGAAAAAGCCATAGCTTCGCTTCTCTGAGCTCGTCCGCATCGGTAGCAGCGGCAACCTCATCCCAATCAATCATTTTACGACACTCCTCCGGAGCCGGCGCGTTAATCACCGCAGAAACAACTGTAACCCACAAACAATAAGAGCGCGATTATAATAAGCCCCGCCAGGCGGTTGTGGGTGATGAGCATCAGCAGCATTCCGATTGCTATTAAAAAAGCGACAATTCCAATCAGTTTTTTCATGACACCCTGTTTTTATTATCTCGCTCTAATATATGCAGAAATCTTCTTTAGGATTCTGTTTTTTCCTCCGGAAAAGCGATGTCTACAACATCCTTATCCGACATTTCTTCTTTCTGCTTCGGCTTGGTAAATTTCTCGACAAGGTCCGGAACCATATCGAGAACCTTTGTGACGGCATCCTGATTCTTGATGTTTACCAGTTTGGTATTTCCGTCCTTGATGACAAGAACAGCGCTGGGTGTCATCTTTCCGCCGAGGCCGCCGGCTCCCGATGCAGAATTCTTCTGTCCGTTGCTGCCGGCGCCTGCCGCAACGCCAAAGGAGACATCCACGAGTGGAAGGATGATCGTGTCACCGACTGTTGTTGCCTCTCCGACCACGGTCTTTGTGGACAGTACCGTATCCATTCCCTTCAATAATGCTTCTACAACTCCCTGAAAATTCTCTTTATCAGCCATGTTTTCCTCCATTTTTATGCTTTGCTCTCTGCTTCCCTTCGCCCTGCTTTCATCTTTTTAATGAATAGGCGGAGCTTTTTATCCAGAAGCAGTTTTAATACGTTCCATGTCAGTACCCAAAGTGTGATGTGTCCGGAGATGTCAACATTTCCCTCCAGAATCTGCTGGGTAAAGTCCGGTGTCACACAAAAGCCGTAATGCAATAACGGCGAAAGCATACCGTACACCCCGAAGAGATAGCCCGTCGTGTCCGGCGCGCCAGTCCCGAAGACTATGCTGCCGTTGATTCTTCTCGGACGGATCGCCCGCAGCATCTTTCCCAGTCTCTGCCGCACATGCTTCCACAGAGCCACGGTGTTATCCTCCCGCAGAACTCCGTTATAATAAGACAGGTGTTCCCAGATGTCCTTTATTTTACCATATATTTTTAAAATTGTGTACTTTATCTTACTGATTTTTCCAAGGAGACCACCAGACTCCTTCTCAGAAGACTGCTCCGTACCCTCGTCTTCCGGCTGCTGTTGTCCTTCCTGCCTTTCCTCACTGTCTGTGGCTCTGTCAATGCATGGGTCAGCCGCATCCGGCTTTCCATCGGCGCTGTCACCGGTTTCCGTTCCGGCAGTTTCCTCGCCGGTGTCGCTGTCGGTTACTGCTCCGCCGTTGTCCGTCTTCTGTTTATCAGCACCTCTTCTTAACGGGGCAGGCGTGTCGTCAATCTGTTTCTTCCACGTCAGCTTCTTCCACAGCAGCATCACCGTAACGTTTCCCGGCTCCGGGTAGGAATATCTTGCACGGAGCACGCCGAACAGCCAGTCCGCCCTAGCGGAGAAAGTGAGCCTGTCCTCCCTGCGTTCCCCCTTGAGCCGATAGGTAATCGGGAAAAAAAGGATCAGCAGCAGGAGCAGGAGAACGAACGCCAGCAGTCCGAGAAGGATTCGCCCTATCAGAGATAAGATCAAAATAATTATGTTTGGCATAAAAGATACTCCTTCAACGCACAGTCTCCTCTTTGCGCCAGACAATTTACCGTGATAAGCTTTACAATCTGGACAGCCTCGTCATAATCTCCCGCAATCCCTGCGACATAGACCGGATTTGCTTCGTAATATTTCTGTACAAGCTGTTTTGCACTGAAAATTTCAAGCTGATCGGAAGGATTTCGGGAAATGACAACCAGAAAAACGCTGGAGAGCAAAGGCTTCCTTTCCAGCTTTTTCTTTATTTTATCCAGTTTTTCTGTTCTGATACTTTCACCCAGATACAAATCGGGGTGGTAAATGAGCTTTTTTCCCATAATATGGATTCCTTTTTGTCGGATGAAGACAGTATAACACATCTTATAAATTTTGTAATCAAAAAACATGTACGATAACAAATAGTTGACTTTTTTTCAATATAATTTATACTTAGGAGTAGGGCTTTACATAAGGAGGAAGGGGTTAATGAAATCTTTGGCACAAATGGCATTGATGCCGGGAATGACTCTCGGCGAGGACGTAGTTGACAACGGAAACGTATTGATTCCGGCTGACACTGTATTAAACGAGGGGTTAATCGAACTTTTAAAACGCTATTCCATCATGTGCGTGACGATAAAGGAAGACGCCGATCTCGCGAAAACACACAATGAAAAAATCCGTCTGAGCGACGGATTCAAAAGCTTTGCGCAGAAGCACGCAGACAATCTCCAAATCTACAAAAAGCTGTGCACTTCTCTTGTCAAATCGGGAGTTGCCATCCCCGACGAGGCGCTGATGGCGATCTACAATGATATTTCCACCACCTACGGCAACGGAATCGAGCTGCTGAGCTTTTTGTATAATTTAATGCCGAATGAGGATGAACTCACCTTTAACCACTGTCTGAATTCCGCATTGCTCGGAGGCACCTTTGCCAACTGGATTAATATGACACCTGAGGACAAGAAGACCTTGATTCTCTCCTGCTTCTATTATGATATCGGCAAGCTGAAGCTTCCCTATGAGCTGCTCTGGAAACCGGGCAAGCTAAGCGATGAAGAATATAACGAGGTTAAGAAGCATCCCGTCATCGGCTATGCGCTGCTCAACGGCGCTTCCATCGACCAGCACATTAAGCATGTTGTCATCATGCACCATGAACGCATGGACGGCAGCGGTTATCCCTATCATATGAAGGGAACCGGCATTGATCTTTTTGCAAGATATGTCGCAATTATCGACACCTATACGGCAATGGCATCGCCGCGTGCTTATCGTCT
Organism: uncultured Acetatifactor sp.; assembly: GCA_934402375.1. Taxonomy (GTDB): domain Bacteria; phylum Bacillota; class Clostridia; order Lachnospirales; family Lachnospiraceae; genus Acetatifactor. Next base: position 84,692 of record CAKRUB010000001.1, on the reverse strand, counting down.
CGCACTGACACCACTTCAGATTATCGGACATTTCGAGGCTAATATGCCGCAATATGACACAGAGCTTCTGCTGCCCCTGATGCAGCGGATCGCCGATGCGCAGATCGGCACGACCGTACAGCTTTCGGATGATACTGTATGGGATATTTTCCTCATTCATCCCGGCCGTCTTTCCAGACCGGTATTAAAGAATGAGAAGAATGAATTCCTTGATCTTGTGGAGAATCCACGGCTCGAGATTGTTAAGAATCTGTAATTTCTATATGACAGCAAAGTGACAGCCGGAATACCCTAAAAGTATTTCCGGCTGCCCCATAGATTGTTTCTTTTTAATTCCAGATATTCCTCAAACGCTTTTTCCAGTATCTGCTTTTCATTCGCAAATTTCAATAAATGATAAGCTTCATGGTATTTGTAGAACCCGGAATCTACAAAATATTCTTCCCTTTGTGGCTTGCTGTAATAACTGTCCGCCATCATCAGATACCAGTGGACTTCCTTCTCTACAGTGTCCTCGGGAACACTGAAGGTATATTCGCTCCTGCCGACATATTTGATAATGGTAGCTTTCGCTCCCGATTCCTCCAGCACCTCTCGCAGCGCAGTTTCCTTATACTCTTCGCCCTGCTCGACCGTGCCTTTTGGCAAGACCCAACCCTCATATTTGTTCTTGATATTCTTGTATAAGAGCAGAATCTTTCCACGAAATATTACCACACCGCCACAGCTTGTTGCTTCTATCATTGCAATTCCTCCTGACTGGTGTGCATGTACACAACTAAACAAAGTATAGTCCAAACCCGTCCGAATCGCAACTACTATTTTTTACCGACAGCCCTGTTTATTCCGCAAGCCCTTTAAAATAGGCGTCAAAAATCTGTCTTGCGATCGGCACCGCGTAGTCTCCTCCGCTCCCGGCACCCTCCACAATGATTGTGACACTGATCTTCGGCTCATCAGCCGGCGCGAAGCCGGTAAACCATGCGTGGCTCTCTCCCTTTACCGTTCCGTATTCCGCAGAGCCTGTCTTTCCTGCCGCTGTGTATTCCCTGCCGGACAGCTTGGTCGCTGTTCCGCTCTCCACAACTGCCGTCATTAATTCTTTCAGGATTTCTGCTTCTACGGCACTCATCAGACTGCCGTAGCGCTGTGGCTTAAAGGACTTCACCACCGTCCCCGCATCATTTTCAACATGATCAATGACATACGGCTTCATCAGCACACCGTTATTTGCGATCGCGTTTGTAAGCATATTCAGATGCACCGGCGTGATCTGGGTCTGTCCCTGCCCTATCGATGTCTGCATCATGGCACTGTCCGTCATATCGGATGATACGACGGCATTACTCTCGGAATAACGCATTGTAAGCGGAAGCTTGCCGCCAAACAGCAGACTTTCCAGTGTCTTCTCGAAAGTTTCCCGGTCGAGACTCATACCGATATTGGCAAAGGAGGAATTACACGACTTTGCGAAGGAGCGCTCAAAATCCACCTTTCCGTGGCTGATGCCGTGGTAACAGTTGATCCTGCCGTCGCCATGCTTATAATAGCCCGGACACTGAAAGGAATAGTCGGCATAGGTATCCGGGTTTTCCCGGATATATTCGAGCGCCGTCACGATCTTAAAGGTCGAGCCCGGAGGATAAAGCCCCTGTGTCGCGCGGTTCAGCAGGACAGAGCTTTTGCTGTCAGCGAGCAGCGAGTCCCATATCTCCTGAATTTTATTCGGATCAAAGTTCGGATGGGAAACCATTGCAAGAATTTTCCCGGTCGACACCTCGCTCACGATCACCGCGCCGTTATAGACGCTGAGCTGCTTATCCGCAACCTGCTGGAGTGTGACGTCCAGTGTGGTATAAACATTGTCTCCCGGATTCTTCACACCCGCCATGTCGTTTGCCACCTTGTTTGTCAGCGATGTGTTTGTATTGATCAAATAATAGTTTGCCTGTGCCTCCACGCCCATCCTGCCGTTTGTGGAATAACCGACAACATGGGAAAATAAATTCTGGTAGGGATAGCTGCGTGTCTCGCCCTGATTATCGTCGAGCAGCGTCTCCGCGAGAATTTCCCCTCCTGCAGCATAGATCATTCCACGGTAATTTTGCGAAAGCAGAATTTCCTGCCGGGAGTTATAGCTGTTATTCACCATGTCCTGTTCGCTAGTAGCGACAAAGTGGACGAGAAATCCGATCATAAACAGAAATAATGCCGAAAAGAGCGCTCCGCTGACAAGGATCGGCTGTTTAGGGTTTGGCTTCTTTTTCGACTTTTCCGATGCCATTCGCCTTACCTCCTCTCTGTTGGAGTCTGATATAAATGCCCTGAATCAGGAAGAACATAATCATTGTCGTCATACAGGAGCTGCCGCCGTAGCTGAGGAACGGAAGCGTCACTCCGGTAAGCGGGATCAGGTTCATACCGCCTCCGACCGTCAGAAAAATCTGGAAGAGATACATGATGCCAATGCCGAAGACGATCAGCCGGTAAAACCTGTCACCGACCTGTACCGCGATCCTGCAGCTGATGAGAAAGCAGCTCAGCGTAATGAGCAACAGGCAGCTTCCGTAGATCACCCCCAGTTCCTCGCAGATGGCGGAAAAGATAAAGTCCTGGTCAACATAAGGGATTGATTTCGGATTGCCTTTAAGAAGCCCCATCCCGAACCAGCTTCCGCTTCCCATTGCAAACAGCGACTGTGTGATCGCCCAGCCCTCATTGTCAATATAATTCCACGGCGATCTCCAGACCATCACTCTTCTTCTGACATGCGCGAAGAGAAGGCAGGCAGCATATGCGGCGCCGCTTCCCCCAGCCGCACCGGCAAGCAGATACAAATAGTTTCCCGTGGCGGCAAAGACCAGAAAGACATAGCCGACAAAAAAGATCAGTGCACTGCCCAGATCCTTCGACACAACAAGTATGATTACATGCAGACCGGCAATGACTGCCGTGAGGGCAACGCGCGAAAAAGTGTGCTTCTCCCAGAGTGCCCCCGCGACAAAGAAGACAAAAAGGATTTTGACAAATTCGGACGGCTGGAAGGTAATGCTTCCGAATACGGTAAAGGAGATCTTGGAGCCGTGCGTCGCCTCACCGAGAATTAAAACAATGCCGAGAAGAAAGATGCCGACGGCTCCATATACCCATGTCAGCCGTTTCAGGAAGCGGACCCTCGACAGGATATACGGAATCAGAAGCGCTATGATCAGCGACACAAGCGCTATGATATATTGGCGCACCGCCTTGTCAAACGACAGTCTCGACAGAATGCAGAAGCCGCTCCCCATGAGCATACACATATTATTCAGGAGCATCCTGTGAATACTCTCATAGATCAGCGGAACCATAACGGTCACTGCAAGCAGGAATGCCTGCACAAAACCGTAAAGCAGCAGATATTCCTTATCGCCGCTGACCAGCGTAAGATTCACAAAACTCAATAACTGGGTCAGGAAGAGAACTGCACATTGTAAGAGATATACCGGCTTCGTCGTCTCCCTTCTCAAAAGAAAAGCAATCAGGGAGCTCAGCGTGTAAATCAGCATACAGACTGTGATGCCGTATTTTGACAATTCAATTATATATTCCTGCATTTTACTGCCTTTCTTTTATTCCACGCCCCGCTTTTCGTGTCCGGTCGTATATTCTCCCAGCTCCATCTGGGTTCCGAGCAGAAACACATCCAGCACCTTGCGCATCTCCTCAGGAGATTCCACGGTGAAATCCAGCCGCAGCCGCGCCCTGTCCCTCCAGCGCGGCAAATCGCGCAGCAGGACGAGGGGGACGCTGTTGTAGATGATGTTCATGCAGTGCGCACAATCCCTTATCACAGGAAATTCCTTGTGATACCGGTCGCAGAGGACGGTCTCGGTATCGCTGTTCTTTCTGCACTGATCCGTAGTCCGCAGGACGCAGTTTGCCGTCACCATCATGGGAATCCTGCCATATACCACTTTCTCAAACGGAACGCCGTACGCCGTCAGGCGCTGCTGCTCCGCCTTATTTAATTCATAGGGAAGGCAGAAGCTCCCAGCCTGACCGCCAAGCTGTAAAAGCGCCTGTGTATTCCATGTATATAGCGAGGCGTCAAAGTGCCATTCTCCGTTCTTTTCCCTGCCCGAAAGATAGCCGAGCCCGTCTGCGGAACGAAGCAGATAACCCGAAAAGCAGCTTTCCCGCTCTCCACAGAGCGCATACAGCCGGTCAAGATATGTCTGATCGGCATTGCGGAGCACATACGGCAGCGTCAGAAATATCCGGCTCCGCCCGGAAAGACGTCCGCAGATTTCCAGATTTCCGTCCCTGTCATAAGCAATCAGGTTTCCGTTTACATAGATCGTCGCAATGTCGGTGTCCACCGGATTGCGGTTCAGCCAGTCCTCCAGCTCAGCCAGCTGCTCATGGGTCGTCACGGAAACAGCAAAGCCTGTCTGCGTTTTCTCTGAAAAAAAGATTTCGGAGGTGCCTGCTGTTATCGATGCCGGAGGCTGCTTCCTGTTTTCGACACCGGCAAGCATTTTCTCCTCCAGTGCGGTGACTGCAAGCCGTCTGAGGTCATTGATCTGTTTTAAGGGATAGAAAGCGTCGGGATCCAATTCTACCGAAATCTCCTCTGCGCAGAAATAAGTGTCACCGAGTTTGCTGAGCTGTTTTCTGACATTCTCCTCTGTGACGGGCTGCTTTAAGGCGTGATCTACTGCCTGACCGGTGACAAAGACCGAACAGCTTCCGCTGCTGATTTCAAGCCGGGCAGGACTTCCAATATGGAAATATCCCTTTAACACAACCGGCACTCTCTTTTTATCCCCCATAAATTGCTCGTGCAGCCTCTGCAGCAAGGCGTCATCTGTAGCGCTGTAGGCAGGGCTGTCCAACGTTACCATCTCTCTTCCGTTGTGTTTGAAGTAATAGCCATCCTGTACCTCGCTTCGGATATAAAGGGAGCTTAAGACTTTCCGATCCTGCTTTTCCACGCGGAAACGTTCGGCTGCTTCCACCGTACCATAGCTCTTACGCAGCTGGTAATAACGGTCTATATATTTCCGGTAAATCGAGGTAACACCGGCGGCATATTCGGGGCGCTTCATCCGTCCCTCGATCTTAAAGGAGTCGATACCTGCCTCAATGAACTCCGGTAAATGCTCTATGGTACACATATCCTTCAGACTTAAAGGATATTGCTCCCGGCTCCGGCGACCATCCAGCTTTACAGAATAGGGCAGACGGCAGGGCTGGGCACAGCGCCCCCTGTTTCCGCTTCTGCCGCCGAGAATACTGCTGAACAGGCACTGACCGGAATAACAGTAACACATGGCTCCGTGGATAAAGGTTTCCAGTTCAATGTCAACAGTCTGCCTGATCTCTGCAAGTTCGGCAAGACTCAGCTCTCTGGCAGGCACGATCCTGCTCGCTCCCATTGTCTTTAATAATTCCGCGCCGTAGCTGCTGCACAGCGTCATCTGGGTACTTGCATGAAGCTCCAGTCCCGGAAAATTCTCCTTTATCTGTCGGAAAGCGCCAAAATCCTGAACGATCACCCCGTCCAGTCCCGCCTCGTAAAAGGGGCGGAGATAATCGTTTAATTCGTTTAGCTCGTTCTCCTTCATCAGGGTATTTACCGTAAGATATACCTTACAGCCGACGATCCGCCCGTACCTGATACAGGAGACAAGCTCCTCCGTTGTAAAATTCTCCGCATAGGCACGCGCTCCGAATTTCGCTCCGCCCAGATAGACGGCGTCTGCGCCCGCATTGACCGCCGCATAAAAAGCCGCCGGACTTCCCGCAGGCGTCAACAGCTCTACATACTTTCTTTTTTCCATAGAAACCTCAATCTATACATATCTGCCTAAAAAGAGAAGCTGTCCGGCTATGGACAGCTCCGAATTATTTTTTCTTAAGTTCCGTCTCCAGCTTAATCATTTTCTTGGCGTTTTCATTCGCCTCCTGCTGAAGTGTCTTGACCTGCTTCTCAGACTCTTCGAGCTTGATCTGCGCGGTAATCAGTTCATGCTTCAGATCATACAGCTCCTTTTCCTTTGTCTGAAGCTCTTCCTCCAGAATGGAAATCTGCTTCTTTGCCTTGAAATAATCATCCGCAATGTTCAGCTGAAGCAGAACCCCCTGCGTATCCATCGGCTGTCTCCGAAAGCTGTCAACCTTATTGTATTCGTTAATCTTATTGTTGATATAGGAGGCTACCTTTTGCAGGTATTCCTCGCTTTCATAGCCGCTCAGCGTAAAAACCTTGCCGCCGATGATTACTTCCGTATCTGTTTTGGCTGACATTCGACACACCCCTTTTGTATATACATACACTCATAGGGATAATTATATATCAATCTGCCGTTACAGGCAAGTAAAAATAGTGAAGATATTTCATGATCCGGGCATCCTATGGCTGAACTGTTACCCCAAGATGGTGATATGCCAACTCCGTCACTACTCTGCCCCTCGGCGTTCTGTTGATAAAGCCGTTTTTGATCAGATACGGCTCATAGACATCCTCAATCGTGCCAGCGTCCTCGCCGATCGCCGCCGCCAGCGTATCCAGGCCGACAGGGCCTCCATCAAATTTATTTATCATCGTCAATAGCATGTTGCGATCGATGTGATCCAGTCCAAGCTTATCGACGTCCATCAGGTCAAGCGCTGTCCTTGCAACCTCCTCGGTGATCACGCCGTCGTATTTCACCTGCGCGAAATCCCTGACGCGCTTCAGAATACGGTTTGCCAGTCTCGGCGTACCGCGGCTCCTGCGTGCCATCTCCAGAGCGCCCGCCGGCTCGATCTCCACATTCAGTATCTTCGCGGAATGAATGATGATGACCTGCAGCTCCTCTATCGTATAGAATTCCAGATGATGGATCATGCCAAAGCGGTCTCTGAGCGGCGCTGTCAGAAGCCCCGCCCTTGTCGTCGCACCGACTAAGGTAAACTTCGGAAGCTCAAGCCTGACAGAACGGGCAGTCGAACCCTTTCCGATCATAATATCGATGCAGTAATCCTCCATGGCGGGATAAAGCACCTCCTCCACCTGACGGTTCAGGCGGTGGATCTCATCCACGAACAAAAGGTCGCCCTCCTCCAGATTATTCAGGATTGCAGCCATCTCACCTGGCTTTTCTATCGCCGGTCCGCTCGTCACCTTTAGGTGGACGCCCATCTCGTTTGCAATAATTCCCGCAAGCGTCGTCTTTCCGAGTCCCGGAGGGCCATAGAAAAGTACATGATCCAGCGCATCGCCGCGCTGCTTCGCCGCCTGAATATATACCTTGAGATTCTCCTTGATTTTAGACTGTCCGATGTAATCATCCAGTGTCTGTGGACGGAGGGTGCCCTCAATTTTGCTGTCTTCTTCTGTTATATTGGTCTCGATCATCCGCTTTGGCATAATGGAATTTCCTTATCGTAATCAGAATAATTTCTTCAGCGCAGCCTTTAAAACTGCGCCGGAATCCAGTGTCTCGATGTCTTCGATGGCATTGACCGCCCTGGTACTCTCCGCCTGACCGTAGCCGAGAGAGACAAGCGCAGCAATCGCTTCCTGCTTCTGCGGCGTATCGGCGCGAAGAGAAGCCGCACTGCCCTGCGCAATCTCCCTGCTGATCATCTCATCATCAATGGAAATCTTGTCCTTCAGATCAAGAATGACCCTCTGGGCAGTCTTTGCTCCGATTCCGGGCGCCTTGGAAATCGCCTTGGCATCGCCGGACATAATGGCAAATCGCAGATCATCGGCATCCATCACGGAGAGGATCGCCAGACCGCCCTTCGGTCCGATTCCGTTTACCGTAATCAGCTTTTTGAAGATTTCCAGATCACTTCTGGTAAGAAAGCCGAAAAGCTGAAAGGCATCCTCTCGCACACAGGTATAGGTATAAAGCTTCGCCGCTTCCCCGATACCCGGCAGTCTGGATGCCGTATCCGCTGAGATTTTAACGTTGTAACCGATCCCGTTGACATCAATCACAGCATTATCTTCCGTAATATCTTCTATAATACCCTTCACATACGCTATCATAGGTACACTCCATTTCCGAATTCATATTCTCAGTGTACCACACCCGAACATATGTTTCAAGCTTCTTTTTTTAGCAGCTTCCGATAGACAACCGCAAAGCAGATCAGATGTACGGCAAAGGTCAGCCCCCAGCTGATCGGATAAGAAATATAAAGGCATTCCAATGTCCTGTATTCCCGAAATATGGTATAAATCCATACGATCCGGAACAGACACGCACCCGTCAGCGATACCAGCATCGGCATGATCGAATAGCCGAGTCCTCTCAGACCACCAACCATGACGTCCATCATGCCGCAGAGGAAATAGGGAATGCAGATATATGCCATCCTCAATATGCCGTAGCTGATAACCACGGGATCATCCGTGTACAGCTTAAGCAATGTCCCGGCAAGAAAATAGGCTCCGTTTCCCATGGCAAGCCCCACGATTACGACAAGAATCTCACATAACAGCAGCGATTTCCCTACTCTCCTGTATTTCTTTGCGCCGTAATTCTGGCCGCAGAAGCTGATCGCCGCCTGATAAAAGGAATTCATGGCGGTATAGACGAAGCCCTCCATGTTGCTTCCGGCGGTATTTCCCGCCATTGCAATCGAGCCGAAGCTGTTGACAGACGACTGGATCAGTACGTTGGAGATAGAGAACAGGGCTCCCTGCAGACCCGCAGGCAGTCCGATCTGGATCATCTTAAGCAGCTTATCCTTCTTAATGCAGATTCCTTTCAGTTCCAGCTTATATACACTGTCTGAGTTCACAAGGCAACGCAGGACGAGAAACGCGGAAATCGCCTGTGAGATCACGGTAGCTGTTGCCACTCCCGCAACACCCATCGAGAAGACGATTACAAAGAAAAGGTTCAATCCTACGTTCACAATGCCCGCAATCAACAGGTAATAGAGCGGCCGTTTCGTGTCCCCGACCGCGCGGAGCACTGCGGCGCCGAAGTTGTAAGCCATCATAAAAGGCATTCCCGCAAAGTAAATTCTCATATAGAGCACGGAATGATTGATGACATCATCCGGTGTCCCCATCAAGACAAGAGCAGGCTTCGAAATAAAGAAGCCTGCAAAAACAAGAATAATCCCGCCGATGACTGAGGTTGCGATTGCCGTCTGGATCATAGTCTTTAATTCTTCTGTCTGCCCAGCGCCGTAAAACCGGGCGACCAGAACATTTGCACCGACGGACAGGCCGATAAAAAGGTTTACCAGCAGATTCGTCAGGGAACTGGTGGAGCCGACCGCCGCCAGCGCCTCGTTTCCGGCGAAATGTCCTGCGACGGCGATATCCGCCGCGTTAAATAAAAGCTGTAAAATGCCGGACAGCATCAGGGGAAAATAAAAAATCAATATTTTCCCCAGAAGCGGTCCGTTGCACATATCAATTTCGTATTTTTTTGTTTTCTTCTTTTCCATTTCACTTACTGTTGATGTAGTTTATCAACCCTTCTGATGCAATGATTTTCTGCATGAATTCCGGGAATGCCTGTCCCTTGAAGGAGGTTCCCTTCGTGATGTCGGTGATAATGCCGGTATCAAAATTAACCTCAACCTCATCTCCCGCCTCAATCCCCCGACTTGCCTCGGGACACTCAATGATCGGAAGTCCGATGTTGATCGCGTTCCTGTAAAAGATTCTCGCAAAGGTCTCCGCAATGACACAGCTCACCCCGGCAGCCTTGATGGCAATCGGCGCATGCTCGCGGGAAGAACCGCAGCCGAAATTCTTTTCAGCCACAATAATATCACCCTTCTTCACCTTTCCGATAAACTCCTTGTCGATATCCTCCATACAATGAGCCGCCAGCTCTGCCGGATCGGAGGAATTCAGATACCTCGCGGGAATAATGACATCCGTATCTACGTTATCGCCGTATTTGAAGACCGTTCCTCTTGCATTGTTCATCATAATATACCCAAACCTTTCTGTAATCTGCAAACCTTAACCGAACTCCTCAGGGGAGGAAATGATGCCTGTGACAGCGCTTGCCGCCGCTACCGCAGGGCTCGCAAGATAAATCTCCGAGGAAATATGTCCCATACGTCCGACAAAGTTGCGGTTTGTAGTGGAGACGCAGCGCTCTCCCTCCGCAAGGATACCCATATAGCCTCCGAGACAGGGACCGCAGGTAGGGGTGCTGACAACCGCTCCCGCCTGAATGAAGGTCTTCAACAGTCCCTCCTCCATCGCCTGCATATAAATTGCCTGCGTTGCGGGGATCACAATACATCTCATGCCCTTTGCGACATGTCTTCCCTCTAAGATGGCAGCCGCCGTCCTGAGATCATCCAGTCTTCCGTTGGTACAGGAGCCGATTACAACCTGATCAATCTTAATCTCGTCCATTGTCTTGATTTCATCAATCGTATGCGTATTCTCCGGCAGATGAGGGAATGCAACCGTCGGGCGCAGTGTGCTGAGGTCAATCGTGTATTCCTCGTCGTAGACAGCGTCTGCGTCCGCCTCATAAACTTTATATGCCCTGTCGGAATGCTCCTTCATATACTGCTTTGCAACATCATCCACAGGGAAGATGCCATTCTTTCCGCCCGCCTCGATCGCCATATTCGCAATGGTAAAGCGGTCGTCCATCGACAGATTCGCAATGCCGTCTCCGACAAATTCCATCGACTTATATAATGCGCCGTCCACACCGATCATTCCGATAATGTGCAGGATAACATCCTTTCCGCTGACATACTTTGCGGGCTTTCCGGTCAGATTGAAACGAATTGCAGCCGGAACCTTGAACCAAGCCTTTCCAGTCGCCATACCGGCAGCCATGTCCGTGCTTCCCACACCGGTCGAAAATGCGCCAAGCGCGCCGTAAGTACAGGTATGCGAATCCGCTCCGATAATGACATCCCCGGCAACCGTCAGCCCTTTCTCGGGAAGCAGCGCGTGTTCAATGCCCATCTCTCCCACTTCAAAATAGTTGGTGATCTCGTTTCTTCTGGCGAACTCTCTCACACACTTGCAGTGCTCCGCCGACTTGATGTCCTTATTCGGTACAAAGTGATCCGGAACAAGAGCGATTTTATCCTTGTCAAAGACACCCTTGACCTTGAATTTCTCCATTTCCTTAATTGCAACAGGGCTTGTGATGTCGTTGCCCAGCACAAGATCCAGCTTCGCTTCGATCAGCTGCCCAGCCTCGACCTTATCCAGTCCCGCCGCAGCCGCAAGGATCTTCTGTGTCATTGTCATTCCCATACGCTCTACCATGCCTTTCTTTGGTTTTTCTATTGAACATGATAGCACAGTTGAGAATATACTTCAAATACTAGTTATTGATTTATTTTCTCCTCTCCGCCCAGCTTCCACGTCGTTGTCACCTTAAACAGGTCGCCGTCCACGTCGATGGCGAGTTCACCGCCCTGAAGCTCCGTGAAGCTCTTGGCGATGGCGAGTCCAAGCCCCGAGCCCTCCGTGTTTCTCGATGCATCGCCCCGCACAAAGCGCTCTGCCAGATCGGCAGAGTCAACGGTGATCTCCTGTGCCGAGATATTCTTAAAGTTCAGTATGACCTTGTCATTCTCCCTGAACCCATTAATATAAACTCTCGTTCCCTTCATGGCGTACTTCGCAATGTTTCCGAAGAGGTTCTCGTAAATGCGGTAGGTCTTCTGGCTGTCGAGGGACAGAATCAGCTTTTCATCGGTAAGATTCATTCTAAGGTCAACGCCCGCGGCATCCAGCTTGTCAGACATCTCGAATGCCACCTGCTTCACAAGACTCATAATGTCCACGTTCGTCAGGTTCAGGGTAATGTTCTGGGAGTTTGCCTTGCTGACTTCAAACAGATCCTCAATCAGCACCTTCAGGCGGATCGACTTTTTCTCCAGCACATCCAGATATTCCTTACGCTGTTCCTCCGTGATATTCTCATCCTTTAAGAGATTCACATAGGTTATGATTGCCGTGAGAGGCGTTTTGAGGTCATGCGAAACATTTGTGATAAGCTCCGCTTTCATCTTCTGGCTTTTAACCTCCTCGTCCACTGCCTTGCGGAAGCCGGCCTGTATCTTGAGCAGTTCCGGGCGGAAGGGCTCGAACACGCCTAAGTCCTCCTTGATGACAACATTCAGGTTGCCCTCTGCCATCTCATTTTCCGCCGCAAGCAGGATGCGGTATTTCTTCTGGAGGGTACTGATGTACTTTCTCAGGACAAAATACAGGAGTATGGAATAAACAATTGTCACCGCAAATCCACGGTACCAGAGACAGCTGATCAAAAACAGTATCCCCGCATTAATCAGGACAATCTTCAGAATCATCCTATGGGCATTGTTTGTCACATCGATATGCTCCAGTGCATCCCACGCGCTCCGAAGCTTCTCCCTAATAAACGGGAAGAACCGATAGATCAGGCTCTTCTCCTTCACAGAATTCATGAGCCCATGCGTGAAAACCGCACGGACACAGATGCCAATGTACCATCCCATAAACAGGCAGCCCGCCATAATGAAAACCTCGGAATATATAAGTAAAATCCATGTCTCGTCAAGGCTCATTGCCAGCCTCGTCGAAATTCCGGCAAGCGTTGTCTGATTCATGGCAGCCGTCAGGAAATGGAACGGCAGCGCCAGTGCCGCATAGGTGCAGAATGCCACGCCGGCCAAGACCTCAAGGTACGGGGATAAGGTGTGGGAGTTCCCCCACATCCGGAACGGTACAAGCATCCCTATTGCTGCAACCAGCAGAAGTCCTAAAAAAAGCACCCTGAAAATCATCATTTCGGAAGTGTCTGCATTTACCACATAGATTGTTTCACTGGCTTCTGCCCAGTTTTCACTCGACAGCGCATAAGTTACCGTACAATCCTTCGGGGAACTGATGTTTCCGTATAGGTTAAAATGAGGCATTGATTCCCGGAGCAGGTTTGCCAGAGACTGCTCCCGCAATACCGCGTTGGCTGTCTTTCTCGCCGATTCTCCATTCTCTGATGCCAGCGCACCGATGGAAGCATTACCGTTAGCGTCAAATTTAATAGAAAACAGGAAAACGTCACCGGAGGCCGTTTCGTTCAAAAGCTGTTCCGCCCTGGTATCAGAGACATTTGTCACAATTTTTCCGGTACTGTCGTCCCTGATGGCATAGTCGTAAACCTTGTTCAGATTTTTGAACTGTTCTTCAAGCTCTTGAAAATATTCCATGAATTCCAACCGGATTTCACCCTCAATATATGACGCTTCCTCATCATCCGGCCACTCCTTCTCTGGATGCAGATAGAGTTTTTCGTAGTCGAGCTGGGAATTGTTCTGAAGGTTATAAAGATCCTTGTAAAGGAGGAAGGTACTCTGGTAGAGCCATGTGAAATTTTCTGTCTGCTCCAGCGCCTCTTCCACACGCTGACCCTCGTGCTGCTGGAGCGTCAGCACGTAGTTCATAACGCCCGATGCCGTAAGCGAAATGAGGATTCCCCACAAAATCCATGATTTCTTAACCTTTTCCGTCCACTTCATAAACTGTGCTCTCCTATTGTCTGTCAATCTTATAGCCAACACCCCAGACAACCTTCAGGTATTTGGGATTTTTAGGGTCAATCTCAATCTTCTCCCTGATATTTCTCACATGAACCATGATCGTATCGGTGTTGACCGCTTTCTCGTTCCAGATACGTTCGTAGATTTCATCTGCTGAGAAGACTCTTCCGGGGTTTTTGATGAGAAGCTGAACAATCTTAAATTCCATCGGCGTCAGCTTCACCGGCTCGCCGTCGACGGACACCTCCACGGTATCCTCGTTCAGTTCAAGACCGCCGATCTCATAGATGTGATCCCCGCTGTCCTTCTCACTCACCGCTGCTAAGTACTTGGAATAACGCCGCAGATGAGAATTTACGCGGGCGAGAAGCTCAAGCGGTGTAAAAGGCTTTGTCACATAGTCGTCCGCCCCCATGTTCAATCCCATGATCTTGTCAACCTCCTCGGATTTTGCCGAGAGCATGATCACTGGGAAATCCTGTCCGCACGCGCGCAGCTTCATCAGCATCGTGACACCGTCCATCACAGGCATCATAATGTCCACAATGGCAAGATGAAGCTCCTCCTGCTCCGCCACCTTCAGGCCCTCCGCGCCGTTTGCTGCCTGATAGACCTCATAGCCCTGATTGCGCAGATAAATCTCTATTCCCTCCCGGATTTCCTTGTCGTCCTCAACTACCAGAATCTTATACCTACTGTCCATTCTACACTCCCGTTTCATGCAACCACAGGAGTATAGGGAAGACGCTGCCTGTGGTTCGTAATAATCTCATTATAGACGTGTACCGCCTCCTCCGCAACCGCTTCTTCCCGATAGGCGAGACCGGTTCTGTGGGCATGCTCCTCCAACTGCCGCCGCAGTGCCTCATCGCCGCAGAAGGCAAGCATGGCGGATGCAAATTCATCCTGATTCTCAGGCATCAGATAACCATTGACTCCGTCAGTCACCAAATCCTCCACGCCGGAGGCGCGGACGGCGATCACCGGTGTCCTTCCTGCAAACGCCTCCAGAATGACAATCCCCTGTGTCTCCGTCTTGGAGGCGAAGAGAAAGGCATCTGCCGCTGCGTAGTAGGCTGCCGTCTTTTCGTTGGGCAGGGTTCCGGTGAAGACGACCTCATCCTTAATCTGAAGCTCCTCACAAGCTTTCTCATACTGCATTCTGTCTGGTCCATCTCCCACCATCACGAGCCGGAAGGGCTTCTGATATCGGGTCTTAAAGGCAGCAACACCCTCCAGCAGGAAGCGGATATTCTTTTCCTGTGCCAGTCTTGCCACGGTCAGGAAAAGCGGCATCTGTTCCGCGGCACATTGCCTGCGGACAGCCATTCTCTGTTCCTCCGAAACACGGAAGCTGCCCTCTTCAATTCCCGTCGGCAGGATGCTCAGCTTGTCAGGGGAGACCGAACATGCCCCGATCAGATAATCTCTTATCCCCTCGGTCGGTGCAAAAACGTGCTGGCAGTGCTTCATAAACATTCTCAGGTAGAGCGGCATCAGGTGCTCTACCCTGACGACACCGCCGGTATAGCATTCCACATATTTCTCATAGCGGGTATGATAGGTAAAAACAAGCGGGATGTGATATTTTTTAGACAGATGAATTGCAGTCCGACCGATCAATACCGGATGGTGAACATGGATAATATCGAATTTCTGTCTTGCAAATTCCCGGTCGATCCGCCGGTCAAACGGATTCGGCAGCACAATGCCGCCGATGAAGTGCTTCATGCCGGAGGCGTAGCGGAAAACATTCTCCTCCTGCTGTTGTTCCTCGTAGGTCGGGGCAAAGACCGTCACCTCGTGTCCGAGCGCTTCAAGTCCCCGCTTCAGCCGCTCGATAGAGATCGGCACACCACCCATATGAGGCTTATAATTGTTCGTCATCAGTGCAATTTTCATCTTTTCCTCCATTTCTGCACACGTTCTTTGCGCATAGCGAGCTTGTGTCTTCCTGTTTCTATGTATCAGCTACGCAATCCCCAGCATGCTGAAAACGCGGTCGCCGAAGAGATACCCCGCCCCGACAAACACAAAATTCCAGATAAAAATGCCGCAGGTCGAGCTGATGATGTACTTCCCCGGCTGCATTCTGATTACACCCGCCGGTATGGAGACAAGCGTCCGCACCATGGGAAGCAGCTTCCCGAGGAATACCCCGAGGCAGCCTTTACGGCGTATCCATTCGATATTTTTTTCCAGCGCTTCCTTCTGCTTCGGGAATTTTTTCGTGTAGGCATTCAGGAACACCTCTCCGCCCTTCCAGCCGAGCGCATACAGCAGCAGGCTTCCGAGAAGCCCTGCGGCAACGGTGATCACCATGACCCAGAAGAAATTAATATTTCCCTTTGCCGCCATGATCCCGGAGAGCGGCATAATGATTCCCGCCGGAAAGCCCGGGAGATTCAGGTATTCCAGAAAGACAATCACAAAAATGGCGATCGCGCCGTACTTCGTAAAATAAAATGTCAAAGTTGCCAGATCCATAGCTGTTTCCTCCCTCGTATGAAACAACTATAGTCCTTAAAACTAAACAGTCCTCGCAGGAAAATCAAAAGAATTTCTAAAGAGAATTAAAGAAAATGTAAACAGGCTGTCCCACAAGAGAGGACAGCCCGCATAAGAAACTGTATGATATTAGTTGTTGATCAGCTTGTCGTCTTCGTTGTTCCAGCTGTAGAGCTTTCTGATCTCCTCGCCGACCTTCTCTGAAGGATGCTCGGAAGCCAGCTTTCTCATAGCCTTGAAGTGAACCTGCTTCCCGGCAGGAGACATATCAAGCAGGAATTCCTTTGCGAAGGTACCATCCTGAATATCGCTCAGGATCTTCTTCATGGTCTTCTTTGTCTCCTCAGTGATCAGCTTGGGACCGGTGATGTAATCGCCGTACTCTGCTGTGTTGGAAATGGAATATCTCATTCCAGCGAAACCGCTCTGGTAGATCAGATCTACGATCAGCTTCATCTCGTGGATACACTCAAAGTATGCATTTCTGGGATCGTAGCCAGCCTCAACCAGCGTCTCAAAGCCTGCCTGCATCAGTGCACATACGCCGCCGCACAGCACAGCCTGCTCGCCAAACAGATCGGTCTCTGTCTCAGTGCGGAAGGTTGTCTCAAGCACACCGGCTCTTGCTCCGCCGATGCCGAGCGCATATGCCAGTGCCAGATCCTGAGCCTTTCCGGTAGCGTCCTGCTCTACAGCGATCAGACAGGGCACACCTTTGCCCTCCTGATACTCGCTTCTTACGGTATGTCCGGGTCCCTTGGGCGCGATCATGGTAACGTCAACGTCTGCGGGGGGAACGATACAGCCGAAGTGAATATTGAAGCCATGTGCAAACATCAGCATATTTCCGGCTTCCAGATTCGGCTCAATGTCATTCTTATAAAGGTCTGCCTGCTTCTCATCATTGATCAGAATCATGATGATGTCAGCCTTCTTTGCTGCCTCTGCGGCAGTATATACCTCAAAGCCCTGCTTCTCGGCTTTCTCCCACGACTTGGAGCCCTTGTACAGACCAATAATGACATGACAGCCTGAATCCTTAAGGTTCAGCGCGTGAGCATGTCCCTGGCTGCCATAGCCGATAATTGCAATGGTCTTGCCCTCTAACAGAGACAAATTACAATCTTCCTGATAAAAAATTTTTGCCATTTCCTTTTCCTCCATTTGCTTGAAGTTTTTATAACTGACAGGATAACCCTGGAGCTAACAATAATGTCCTACTCTTCCAGATAGGTGATATGTTCCGTGCCTCGTCCCAGACCCGCGATACCGGTTCTCGCAAGCTCCAGAATACCGTAGTCGTTCATCAGACCGATGAAAGCCTCGACCTTCTGCTGGTTGCCGGTAAGCTCGATCATCAGGCTTTCCGGCGCGAAATCAATGATCTTTCCGCGGAAGGAATCCACGACGGCAATGACATTCTGACGCTGTTCAATGGTCGCATGCACCTTGATCAGGACAAGCTCTCTGTATACGCTTTCATCCGGCTTTAATTCCTTGATATCACGCACGTCAATGAGCTTTGCAACCTGTTTTTCAATCTGCTCGAGAATCTCATCGTCACCGGTAGCGACGATTGTTATTCTCGTAAACCTCGGGTCAGCGGTCACGCCCGCCGTGATGCTCTCGATGTTGTATCCTCTTCTGGAGAACAGACCGGAAATCCGGCTTAAGACACCGGAGGTATTGTCCACAAGTAACTGAAATACTTTTTTCTGCATGGGATTCACCGCACCTCGTTTTCTTTCATGATTAATATAGCAACATCCGCGTCGCTTGTCAACCAAAACAATTTAGTTCGTTAAAACTTTAAATCATTACTGTTGACTGTGACGGTCTATTTTGCATCATCGTTTTCACAGCACTTCGAGAGTGCGAGGGTTCCGGTTCTGGCAACCTCGACAATGCTGATCGTCTCGAGAAGCGTGATCAGAGACCTTACCCGCTCCGGCGTGTCGCAGATCTGGAGCATCATAAAATGCTTTGACATGTCTACAATCTCCGCCGATGTCATGCTCTCGCAGATCTCAAGGATTTCCCTGCGGTTGTTTTTGTTGTACTTCACCTTGACGAGCATCAGCTCCCTTGTAATGCACTGCTGTTCCGCAAAGGTCTTTACCTTGATAACATCCAGCTTTTTATTTAACTGTTTTTCAATCTGCTCTATTGTCCTCTCGTCTCCGCCACTGACGATGGTCATGCAGGAGACCGCAGGATCATCCGTCTCGCCGACGGCAAGGCTGTCGATGTTAAAGCATCTCCGCGAGAAGAGCCCCGCTACCTTGCAGAGCACGCCGGAACGGTTCTCCACCAGAACCGAATAAATTCTTTTCTTTATCTTCATGACCTGCTCTCCTTTCACTTCACCGTATCCATCGGGTCGATCAGACATTCCAGCAGCACGGAGCGGTCTCCTTTCAAGAATTCACCGATCGCTTCATCGCAGCGCTCCATGTTCTCCAGACGAAGGAAATCTATGCCATAGGCTTCCGCAATTTTCTGCAGATCGGGGCTACCCGTCAGATCGACAACGGAATAATGATCCTTATAGGTGAAATGCTGATACTCCCTGACCATGCCGAGATAATTGTTCCGCAGCACGATAATCTTGACCGGAATGGAATGCTGCTGTAATGTGGCGAGCTCCATCATGGACATCTGGAAGGAGCCGTCGCCGCACACAGCGATGACCTGTCTATCCATGGCAGCTGTCTTCGCTCCCATCGCCGCCGGAATGGAATACCCCATCGTTCCCATTCCGCCGGACGTCAGGAACTTGCCGCTCTTTACCTTTGCATAGCCGCAGCTCCATATCTGGTTCTGGCCGACATCGGCGACATAGACGGCATTGTCCTCCATCCGGTCGGAGAGCCTCGAAATAAATTCCGCCGGATCAACATATGCCGGATCGGGATGTCTCTTCGGAACCATGCTCTCACGGTAGGAGTCGAGCGTCCCGAGCCATTCCTCACAGCTGGTTGTAAATTCCTCTCCCAACAGATCACTAAATATATTTTTGGCATCTCCGACAAGCGGTATCGTCGGACCAGCATTTTTACCAATCTCTGCAGGATCGACATCAATATGTACCAGAACCTTGTCCCTCGTGATCAGATCCGGCTGGCTCACGGCGCGATCCGCCACACGCGCACCCACCATGATCAGAAGATCAGACTCGTTCATCGCCCTGTTCGCATAAGGTTTGCCGTTATTTCCGACCATGCCGTAATACAGCGGATGCTCCGTCGGCATCACGCCGATGCCCATCATCGTAGAGACAACCGGTATCCGGTGCTGCTCCGCAAAGCTGCGCAGCTCCTCCTCCGCCTCGCTCAGAAGCACACCACCCCCGGCGCAGATGATGGGCTTCTTCGCGCGCTCCAGCTCACGTATAACCTTTTTGATCTGTACAGCATGTCCCTTGACAGTCGGCTTGTAGGTGCGGAGCGAGACCTCCTCGGGATACCGGAACTTGCCGATCGCTGCATTCTGGATGTCGATTGGGATGTCAATCAGCACAGGACCTTTTCTTCCGGTGTTGGCAATATAAAACGCTTCCTTGAAAACGCGGGGGATGTCATTGACATCCTTGATCAGGTAGCTGTACTTGACAAAGGATTCCACCGCGCCCGTGATGTCCGCCTCCTGAAACACGTCACTGCCAAGCAGCTCGCTGTTTACCTGACCGGTGATGCAGACCAGCGGAATGCTGTCCGCAAAAGCCGTCGCAATGCCCGTAATCACATTTGTTGCACCGGGACCGGAGGTAACTGCGCAGACACCGGGCTTTCCGGTCAGCCTTGCCATTCCGCTCGCGGCATGTGCCGCGTTCTGCTCTGTTCTAATCAGAATCGTCCGAATTTCAGAGTCCAGAATACTGTTGAAAAAAGGACAGATCGCCACACCGGGATACCCGAACACCGTGGTAACTCCCTCCGCCTCAAGGCACTTTATGATCGCATCTGCTCCTATCATTCCTCATTCCCCCTTGTCTCACATCCGATCAGTCTTTTCGCAAGTCTGACCGCTTCCGCTGCGTCGCGCGAATAGCCGTCGGCGCCGATCTCATCCGCATATTCCTGCGTAATGACAGCCCCGCCTATCATAATCTTCGCCGGAACCTTTTTCTCCTTTGCATAGAGAACGACCTCTTTCATGCGCTGCATCGTTGTCGTCATCAGCGCGGACAATGCGATAATCTGCGCATTGTTTTCCAGCGCCGCCTCTATGATCTTTTCCTTAGGTACATCCTTTCCGAGGTCGATGACCTTAAAGCCGTAATTTTTCAGCATCAGCGCAACTAAGTTTTTGCCGATGTCGTGAATGTCTCCCTCGACCGTCGCGATCACGACGACCGGCATGTCCTCGTCAGCATTTGCCTTCAAAAGCAGCGGCTCCAGAATATCGATCGCGTTTTTCATTGCCTCCGCGCTGGCAATCAGCTGCGGAAGGAAGTATTTTCCCTTGTCAAACAGCTCTCCGACCTCGTTGATCGCCGGGAGCAGGATTTCATTCAACAGTGCCGACGGCTCCTCTCCAGCGTCCAGCGCTTTCCGGGTCAGCTTGGCAATCCCTGACCGGTTGCCCTTCATGACGGCGTTATGGAGCTCCGCTCTGGCGGCGTTTTCTGTCTTCCCCTCGGACACTGCCTTTGATGCACCGGAAGCTTCTGTTGATGTCTTCTCAGGTGTCGCACCCTGCCGGGAGGCGGCCGCCAGTGCAAGTGTCTCCTTCAGCTCGGCTTCCTTCTTCTCCCGCCGTTCCGTCACCTTTGCCGCGTATTCAATATAGCGGATGTCCGCCTCCTCCTTCGCAAGCAGCAGATCCGTCGCCAGCGCACAGCTGACAAGCAGCTCCTGTGAGGGATTGGCAATCGCCATGGTAAGTCCTTCCTTAATTGCAAGCGTCAGAAACGCGGTATTGACAAAGCTCCGCTCCGGCATTCCGAAGGAAATATTTGAAAGTCCGCAGATAGTGGCAAGTCCGTTCCTCTTGCAATAGCGGATCGTGTCCAGCGTCTCCAGTGCCGCCTTCTTATTCGCACCGACAGTCGCCACCAGTCCATCGACAACGACATCCTCCTTCGTCATGCCGAGGTCTGTCGCCCGCTGCAAAACCGCCTCGATGATGCCGTTCTTTTCCTCTGGATTCTCCGGCAGTCCCTTGTCGGACAGCGGCAGCAGAATAAACATTGCGCCGTATTTTTTCACGATGGGCAGCAGCTTCTCCAGCTTTTCCTTCTCCATGGAGACGGAGTTAACCAGAGCTCTGCCCGGATAATGTCTCAATGCCGCTTCCAGAACGTCCACATGGCTGGAATCCAGCGACAGCGGCAGATTGGTAACACCGCTCACCTCTTCAATCGCCCTGAGCATCATCGCCTTTTCATCGATGCCACTCATTCCCATGTTGACGTCGAGAATGCGCGCTCCGCCGCTCTCCTGTTCCTCGGCGAACTGCAGCACCTTGTCCATGCTGCCTTCCCTTAGCTGTGCCTGCAGCAGCTTCTTTCCGGTGGGGTTGATCCGCTCGCCTACGATAATGAAGCCGTCGTCAAGCCCGAAGGAAACGGTCTGCCGCTCCGACGTCAGATAGCGTATGCCCTCTTTTCTTCTCTCGACGGAAACGTCCACCTTCTTTCCGAAGGTGTCCCGGAGTCTTCTGATAAATTCCGGTGTTGTTCCGCAGCAGCCGCCGAGGATCGTCGCTCCGGCAGCCGTCAGCTGCTTCATTTCCTCGACAAATTCCGTGGCGGTCATATTGTAACAGGTATGTCCCTCCTCATCGAGAAAGGGCAGTCCTGCGTTTGGTTTCGCGATGATCGGAATGTCCTTTGTGACACCCGCCATGGCTTCGATGATCCCGCGCATGGCTGCGGGGCCGGTAGAACAGTTCACGCCCACCGCACAGGCGCCGAGACTCTCAAGGACGATGGCAGCAGACTTTGCGTCCGTTCCGTATAGGGTTCTTCCGTCCGGCTCAAAGGTCATTGTCACCATGACGGGGAGCTCACAGACCTCCTTTGCCGCGATCAGCGCCGCTCTCGCCTCGCCAAGGCTCATCATCGTCTCTACGACCAGCAGATCGGCTCCGGCAGCTTCCAGCTCAAGAATCTGTTCCTTATAAATATCAATCAGCTCCTCAAGCTCCATATTGCCCATGGGCTTCAGCTGCTCGCCGGTCATTGTCAGATCGCCCGCAACCAGAACCCTTCTGGCCTCCGCCGTGGAGGCTGCTTCTCTGGAGAGGGCAACCAGCTCACGGATCATCCCGGACTGTCTGTCGGCAATTCCGTATTCGGCGAGCTTGACCCTGTTTGCAGTAAATGTCGGCGCGTACAGAATATCCGTGCCTGCCTGTACATATTGCCGCTGCAGTTCCACAAGGACATCCTTGTTCTCCAATATCCAGCCTTCCGGACACACCCCCGACGGCATCCCCGCCTTGACAAGATTCGAGCCTGTCGCTCCGTCGAGATAAATATATTGTTTCGCTAATTCCTTGAATTCTTCGCGTGTCATGTGCAACTTCTTCCTTTAATGAAAACTTAACATTAATCATACCACATATCGGATTTAATCGTAAAGGGGAGGATTTAACCTTTTTCCGTGACATGCTATTGCCAGATATTACAAAATATGATAAATTATAACTTAACGACAAAACACACCGGAGGACATGAAAAATTGAAGAATAAATTGCGCCTGCTCATCGCCGCCATGCTGGCAACAACTCTGCTGACGGCTTGCGGTCAGAATACACAGCTCACACAGTTTCATAAGGATATGGATCATTTTTGCACAACGGTTTCGGAGCTCAATCAGTCCATCAACAATATTGACGCATCCTCTGACAATGCTGTAGACGAGCTTCTCGGCTATCTGGACGAGCTGGACACCGCTTTCCAGACCTTTGCAAAGCTGGATTTCCCCGAAGAATTCAACTATCTGGAATCCACTGCCGCCGAGGCGAGCCAGTATATGACGGAAGCTGTGCAGAGCTATCACGACGCTTACAGCAACGGTTCTTACAACGAGTACACGGCGGAATATGCACAGGTGAATTATTCCAGAGCGTACAAGCGCCTTCAGATCATTCTCAGCTTTCTTCACGGGGAAACACCTGACGGCATTGATATGAGCGATGACAACTGACCAAATTCCATCAGT
Source organism: uncultured Acetatifactor sp. (assembly GCA_934402375.1). Lineage (GTDB taxonomy): Bacteria > Bacillota > Clostridia > Lachnospirales > Lachnospiraceae > Acetatifactor. The sequence continues at coordinate 61,500 of CAKRUB010000001.1, read as the reverse complement.
GCATTATAATTCCAAAGCCTAATCTCAAAACATTTTTCAGGATAAAATTCACGATTAACAGAGTCAGACCACCCCACAGATACCAGTTGTGGAACTGCCACGGTCTGACTCTTTTAAATCCAAGACGATTCAGTCCCTGTGTCAGCATAAATCCAAAATAAATAACCGCCATGTACGGAACGAGCGGGTGATACCAGAGGGCTTTCAGAAAATGTCCGTGCAGCAAGGCAATCAGCGCTCTCGTACCGCCACAGCCCGGGCAGTAGATACCAAGTACCGTCGTAAAGAAACAGGGAATCGGCGGAAGTATTTTGCGAAGTAAACATAGATACAGCACTGCCAGCATAAGTACTGCCGCCAGTGCTGCAATTCCGATCTGAAAAAGTTCATCTTCCAGTGTAACTTGTCTTTTCGTTTTTTCTATATTCTGCATAGTCTTTAGTTATACGTTCCGTACTTCTGCATCAGTTCCTGCATTAGTTCCTCATAAGAGATCTCACCATTCGCATAGCTCTGAATGAGGGGAGCAAAGGCCTGAAGAACATATATATAGTATACGGAAGCAAGAGCACCGAAAATAATCGCTATAATGGAACAGACAAGACCCGCAATACCGATTCCCTTGTTACTGCTTTTCTGATTTCCTATAATAGCCAATATCAGCCCGATGATACCGAACAGTACCCCGGGAATACCATAACAGCAGCATGCCGGAATTCCGAGAATACCAAGCACAAGGCTTGCGATCTGCATACCGTTTGCCTTGTCGGATCTCCCTGAATTATAATCGTAAGGCGCCTGATACTGCACATTCGTGTAGTCCTGATAATTGTTTCCGTTCTGCTGTGCATTTCCTGTTGACTGGAACTCGTTCTGATTGAACTGTCCGTTTTCGTAATTCTGTTCGTCCACGTTTTCCTCCATTTCCGCGCGCGTTCTTTGCGCATAGCGAATTTGTGTCAAGCGTGCGCCGACACAATTTTCACCATTCCCTATATTTTTGAGTGCAGAATCATTATAGCATTACTGTCGGTGTAAAGTAAATAGGAAGGGGATAAATCACGTTACAGATTATAAGATCACATTTTTCTTAGTTATTCAATCCGTGTTTCCGGGAGGAACCCCAGATCAAGTACCCTGATCCTTCCATCCTTGTCATAATCGAAGTAGATAAATACTTGTCCCCATAGATCGGCCTTATCATAGCCCTGGATTCCCTGTGTTGCAACCAGACATGGCTGATCGCCTAAATCAGATAACTGGATATCCCAGATTCCCCACGCACTGATATTTCCAATCTGTTCACCGCTCTTAGCCTTTGCGATCTCATTCTCATAGTACTGTTTATTTGTAACAGCAAAACTATCATCTTCCTGTTCAGATAGTTTTGTCCAATAATCGTAATACGCTTCCAAGTCAAAAGAGATCACTTTGTCAAAACCCTTGCAGGAAAGCTCCGCATCAAATTTGCTTTTACCCCGGACGATCACTAAAGGAAAGGAATTTTGTAAGATGTCTTCTTCTGCATGATACATCTCCAATTTCTTCCATGCACCATTCTCCTTCTTTAGCACTGCATATTCCATCAGTGGCATGGAGTTCACATATGGCAGCATGGTAAGCAGGATCTCCTTCTCCCCATCATGGTCAATATCTACATTACATACCAAAGCTCCTGTTTCAACAAAACAGGTATCCTCATGTTCAAAGACGATGCCTTCCCCGCTGAGATATAATAAAAGCCGATTGTAATACCCATCCTCACCGGCATAGATTACATAGTCCGTCTGACCGTCTTCATTCAGGTCGCCAATCTGCAACCTTTGTCCATTTTCGCCAACAGTGTCCGATGTCCATTTCCATACTACATCTTCCCAATAGTTCGGCATCCGGTAAAAGAAAACGATGGTTGAATCGGTCAGATAAAAATCCACCTCATCCCATGAAGCAACTGTATCCATTTCCATTTCATCACTCACCTGCTGTAAAATTTCATCACTGCTCTTCCCAAAAAGCTCCATTGCCGTGATCTCCTGTCCGGTCCTGCAGTCTATGGTAATGCCGTCAAAATAAGAATAAGGGTGTGCACCGCCCATATAGGAGATGTTGTTATATTCCATACTGATATAATCCTCTCCAACAAGGGCAAGATTCAGCAGATGCCATGAATCATAGGGAGTGTCAAATCCTCCCGGGGCAGCTTCCGCATTCTCTCTGTACGACAGCTCATATGTATCGTATATCTTTTGCAAGGTATCATTTATCTTGTCTGCATTTTCAAAAGAATCGTTTACATAGAAATTTTCCATTTCATAATAATAGGTGAGTTCGCCTGTTTTTTCGTCTGTAAATTCTTCCCTCAGAGATTCAAGCTTGCCATAAGCTTCCACTGCATAGGTCGTAACGCTTTCCTCTGAAATCTCTTCGGCCGATGTGTCTGCAATGGAATCGGTTGGTGCCATCTCTGTCGTTTCAGAGGTTTTCTCAGTTTCCGTCTCATCGGGCTTATCACCGCCACAGGAAACAAGGGTTGTCATAGCTACAACTGCAGCGCATGTCATGGCGATGCACATAATCCTTTTATTTAAATTTTTATTCTTGATTTGTCTGGCTGTATGAATCATACAAGCACCTCCCATATTTCAAAAAACTCAAGGGTATAGTATAACATTTATATATTTATCAAGTCTTCATTCAAAAGGAAATCATACAATCCTAAATGTACTATTCCATCCTCGTCTGTCCATGGTTTCATGGAGGACTTAGACACTACAATTTTCTTAAAGAAATCCTTGGTTCCCAATAACGGTCTTAACTCAGTATTTGCTTTTGTCGGATCACTCATGCTTAATGCAGATTGGATATAATACTTCTTTGCACCTTTATTCACTACAAAATCAATTTCACAAGCAACTTTACGGCGCTTACCGGTCTCATCATTTTCGTAAACCTCAACCACACCAACATCAACAGAATATCCTCTGGTAATCAACTCATTATAAATGATATTTTCCATAATATGAGTTTCTTCCTGTTGCCTTAAGTTCAAACGTACATTGCGAAGTCCTATATCGGTACAATAATACTTTGAAGGATAGGAAAAATACTTCTTTCCTTTCACATCATATCGCTTGGAGCAACGGAACAGGAAAGACTCCTCAAGGAACTCCAAATACTTAGATATAGTCAAGCTTGCCACTTTTATATTCTTCACAGTCTGCAAAGTATTGGCAATCTTTGTAGCATTAGTAAGCGAACCAATGGACGAACATAAATTATCTGTAAGTTCTCCAAGAACATCAGGCATTTCAATCTTATATCTTTCAATAATGTCCTTAAAATACACCTCGGTAAACAGGTCAGAAGGGTACTTGTATTTTTCATCATCTGTCTTCTTGTTGATAACCAATGGCATTCCACCATATAAGGCATACTCTTCATAGGCTTCACTCTTATCTCCACCCACAAAATCATAATATTCTTTAAAAGACAACGGATATACTTCTACGGCATCCCCGCGCCCTCTAAATTCTGTCATTACATCCTTAGACAACATTTTTGAATTACTTCCGGTCACATAAATATCAACATTACGAAGTCTTAAAAGACCGTTCAATACATCATACAGCTTAATCGCTCCAGGAGTTTTAAATTCCTCTTTCGTTATTGCATACTGTACCTCATCTATCATAATGTAATACATAGCTTCCTTATCAGTAATTTTTGACCTTATATATTTAGATAATTCAGCCGGATCACGATAAGCAGCATTGGTATCATCATCTAATGCAATATCAATAATCTGTTCTGCCTTTACTCCCTGTGAAATCAAATAATCATAGAAAATATTGAATAGCAGATAACTCTTTCCGCATCTCCTTATTCCGGTAATAACCTTGATAAGCCCATTTCCCTTTCGACTAATTAACTGATTTAAATATCTGTCTCTTCTAATATACATACACATCATCTCCAATTAAAACTTACGCGCATCGTCACCAAACTTTTAACTGATTAGATCGTGATTTCATCACTCAAGCACTTCGCCGTTCGCCAATCATGCAAGCATGTTGGCTCACTTGCGCTCATTATATCATGATTAATATAATATAACAAGTTTGAGTTAAAACTTCGGTGCAAAATCATCTAACTTTTAATTATAATCCCACATATTATTTAAACTCATACATCGGTGAATATGAATCCAATATCTGGTTTGTGCCGTAATAAGACCCTTCAAATATCTCGCACATATAAAAAGAGGACAAACCACACCGTATAACGGTTTGATTTGTCCTCAGAAATACTGCTTTTAAATGTTATTTAGAACTTGCCAGCCTTAGCTGCTTCCTCGATGGATACTGCAACAGCTACCGTAGCGCCAACCATCGGGTTGTTACCCATTCCGATCAGACCCATCATCTCAACGTGAGCCGGAACGGAGGAAGATCCTGCAAACTGTGCATCGGAGTGCATACGTCCAAGAGTATCGGTAAATCCGTAAGAAGCAGGACCTGCAGCCATGTTATCGGGATGCAGGGTACGTCCTGTACCACCACCGGATGCAACGGAGAAGTACTTCTTGCCGGCTTCGATTCTCTCCTTCTTATAAGTACCTGCTACAGGATGCTGGAATCTGGTCGGGTTGGTGGAGTTACCGGTAATGGAAACGTCTACGTTCTCCTTCCACATGATTGCAACACCTTCGGGAACACTGTTTGCGCCATAGCAGTTTACCTTGGAGCGAAGTCCCTCGGAGTAAGCGATTCTCTCGATCTCCTTGACAGTGTTGGTATAAGGATCATACTCAGTCTCAACAAAGGTAAAGCCGTTGATACGGGAAATAATCTTTGCAGCATCCTTTCCGAGACCGTTCAGGATAACGCGCAGAGGCTTCTGACGAACCTTGTTTGCCTTCTCTGCGATACCGATTGCACCCTCTGCCGCTGCAAAGGACTCATGGCCTGCAAGGAAGCAGAAGCAATCTGTATCCTCTTCCAGAAGCATCTTTCCGAGGTTGCCGTGTCCCAGACCAACCTTACGGGTATCAGCTACGGAACCGGGAATACAGAAGGACTGAAGTCCCTCACCGATTGCAGCCGCAGCCTCGGATGCCTTGCGGCAGCCCTTCTTGATTGCGATGGCAGCACCTACGGTGTATGCCCAGCATGCATTTTCAAAACAGATCGGCTGGATCTTCTTCACCTGCTCATAGACATCCAGGCCTGCATCCTTGGTAATCTTCTCTGCTTCTTCGATAGAGGAGATACCGTAGCTGTTCAATACAGCAGTAATTTTATCAATACGTCTTTCATATGATTCAAATAAAGCCATTTTTCCTGTCCTCCTTTATCCTTTTTTATTCTTTTCTGGGATCGATGATCTTTACAGCATCATCCACACGGCCATACTGTCCCTTGGACTTCTCGTATGCAGTGGTAGGATCATCACCCTTCTTGATGAAGTCGGTCATCTTGCCGAAGTTTACGAACTGGTAGCCGATGATCTGATCATCCTTGTCCAGTGCGATACCGGTAACATAACCCTCTGCCATCTCCAGATAACGGGGACCCTTCTTCAGAGTTCCGTACATGGTACCAACCTGGCTTCTCAGGCCCTTGCCGAGATCCTCAAGTCCTGCGCCGATCGGCAGACCTTCCTCAGAGAATGCACTCTGGGTACGTCCGTAAACGATCTGGAGGAACAGCTCTCTCATAGCGGTATTGATAGCGTCACATACCAGATCTGTATTTAAAGCTTCCATAACGGTCAGTCCGGGAAGAATCTCAGCAGCCATTGCTGCGGAATGAGTCATACCGGAACAGCCGACGGTCTCAACCAGCGCTTCCTGGATGATACCCTCTTTCACGTTCAGTGTCAGCTTACATGCTCCCTGCTGAGGCGCACACCAACCGACACCGTGTGTCAGACCGGAAATATCTTCTACTTTCTTTGCCTGTACCCACTTTGCTTCTTCAGGGATAGGCGCACAACCATGATGCACACCCTGAGCAACTGTGCACATTTCTTCAACTTCCTTTGAATAAATCATGTGAAATCTCCTTTCAATTATGTAAGTTATTATTTCTTCAATCGTCCAATTGATAAAATAATATCATTCATGGAACATTCTCTCACATTTGCTGTAAAAAATCCAGATGTTTTTACAAAAAAACACGAAATGCGGCAATCTGTTTGCTATACTACATTGGCACAGCGGACGTGCCTCTGCTATAATAGGGATATGCCCGAACAAAACATACCAAAACAGGAATGGAGGTTCTTTATGAATCAGATACTTGATCTCGCGGGCGAGTGGCTCTTCCGGCTCGACAAAGAAAAACAGGGACTTACCTCGCACTACGAAAAGCAGACCTTTGATGATACGATACAGCTTCCCACAACCGTCTCCGAGGCGCATAAGGGAACGCCGCACGATAAGACTTATACCGGCTATCTCACCGATCCCTACGAGATGTCCGGCTACAGCTGGTATCAGCGCAGACTACAGCTGCCCTTTGAAAGCGCTGAACAGCTAAAAGGGAAACATTTTGAGTTCACCATGGAGCGGACAAGAATTTCCTACGTCTGGGTTGACGGCTGCTTTGTCGGCAGCTTTGACAGCTTTGTCGCCAGTCACTGCTATGACCTCACCCCCTACATAACAAATATAAATCCAGTGCTCACCGTCATGGTTTCCAACACGGATTACAAGGTTCCCGGCGGACATCTCACCTCCCCGGACACCCAGACCAACTGGAACGGCATTCTGGGAGACATTTCACTTCACATCAGCGAGGACGTCCGCTTCGGTCAGATCCGGTCCGAATGCTGCTATGAGGATAAAAGCATCCTGTTACACATTCCCGTGCAGTTTGACAGCCCGCTGCCCTGCAAAGCCCGGATTGAGGTACGCCCTGTCCTTGTACGGTTGAAGGCCGACTATCAGAAGCCCGACCAGACGATTCCTGATGACCTTCCTCTGGAAGAACTGACAGACCAGAGACTCCTGACAGACATAATCCGGCATTATGACGTGATGCTCCAGCCGGGGCGCCATTACCTTTCTCTGAAAGTGGATCTTGCCGCCTCCGCAGAGCTCTGGGACGAGGAGAAGCCTGCCGTGTACCGTTTGGATCTTGCCTGCTGCAAGGCGGATGTAACAGCCGCAGATACCTTTGTCTGGTGCGGACTGCGCTCCTTTACCACCGACGGAACGAACTTTGTCATTAACGGTAGAAAGACCTTCCTGCGCGGCAAGCACGACGGCATGATCTTCCCGAAGACCGGCTATGCCCCTATGAATGCCGCAGGATGGCTGCATGTCATGAAAATATCCAGAGATTTCGGCATCAACCATTACCGTTTCCACACCTGCTGTCCTCCCGAGGCCGCTTTTATCGCCGCTGACCTTCTCGGCATTTACATGCAGCCTGAGCTTCCCTTCTGGGGCACCTTCAACGGTCCTGAGGATGAAGGCTACCAGAAGGAGGCACAGGAGTTCCTCGAGGCGGAGGGCTTTCGTATGCTGGAAGCCTTCAGCAACCATCCTTCGTACTGCATGATGTCCATGGGAAATGAGCTTTGGGGAAACGCCGCCGCACTCGACGTGCTTCTCGCCAAATATAAGGCATACCGCCCTCATGTTCTCTTTACACAGGGCTCAAACAACTTCCAGTGGGTGCCGAACATCCAGCCGCATGACGACTTTTTCTCTGGCGTCCGCTTTACCATCGACAGGCAGATCCGTGGCTCTTACGCTATGTGCGATAAGCCGCTCGGCCATGTCCAGACAGATGCTCCCGGCACGCGCTTCAATTATGATGCGGCAATCTGCCCGGACTATGTGACCGCTGCACCGGAGGTGTCTGCCGACGGCACGATTGAAATTCAATACGGAACAGGCGTAAAACGCGTAAAGCTGACTGAGGCACAGGCAGAGCTGATACCGGAAATTCCCGTTGTCTCCCACGAGATCGGTCAGTATGAGACCTTCCCCGACTTCAACGAAATCGACCGCTATACCGGCGTCCTCAAGGCACGCAATCTGGCGGAATTCCGCCGCAGACTCGACGAAAAGGGGATGCTGGACTTTGCAGAAGACTATTTCCGCAACTCCGGCGCTCTTGCTGTCGCCTGCTATAAGGATGAGCTGGAGACAGCCCTCCGCTCCTCGCGGCTCGGCGGTTTCCAGATTCTGGATATTCAGGACTTCACCGGACAGGGAACAGCCCTTGTCGGCGTTCTCAATTCCTTTATGGAAAACAAGGGACTGGTATCCGCCGAAGACTGGAGAAGCTTCTGCTCGGACGCGGTGATACAGGCAGAATTTGACAGCTATATTGCACTCTCCGGTCAGGACTTCCCCTTCACGGCTTCCTTAAGCTGGTTCCGGAAGGAAGCGCTGCCTGACAGCACGCTCTGCTGTACCCTGAAAAATGCCGACGGCAAGACCCTTGCCACCCTGTCACAAAAGCTTCCGGCAATCGCAGAACAGGGCAGACATGTACTCGGTGACTTTACACTCCCGCTTCCGGCGGCATCGTCTCCCTCCGCCTTCTTCCTGACAATCGAGTTAGAGGGAACGGGAATCGTCAACAAATATACCTTGTGGACTTATCCGGCGAAGGACGGCGTTTCCACACAAAGCGCTGCACAGGCGCTTAGCCTTGCCGATCTGCCGAAGATTGCCGGGACAGCAAAGTCCTGCCTGTTCTTCCTGCCCGCTGAGGAGAACATTGCTTCCATCGAGGGTACCTACTGCACGGACTTCTGGTGCTATCATATGTTCCGGCTGATCTCCCTCAACATGAAGAAGGAAATCCCCGTCGGTACGATGGGCTTATCCATCCAAAAGGAACACGAGGCGCTGAAAGGCTTCCCCTGCGAGAGCTTTTCGACTCCACAGTGGCATTCCATCGTCACTGCCTCGCGCTCGACCATCCTCGATGGCACGAAGATCCGGCCGATTGTCCAGACGATCGACAATTTTGATCGCAATTACCGTCTCGGTCTGCTCTATGAGATTTACCTAAGCGACCTAGATCTCGGCATCCTCGTATGTACGAGTGATCTGCCCCGCCTGATGAAGGAAGGACACCCGGAAGCACAGGCGCTGTATGACAGCCTGGCGTCCTATCTGCCTGCCCTCTCCGAACATCGCACCGCTGCTTACAGCATGACATACGCAGAGTTCAGGACGCTGCTCTCCACAGAGGTACAGGAACCCGAGTGGGAATAAACGGCTTTTCCAAAAAACACGAAACTTATTTGCACCTTTAAGCGTGTTTATTCAATATTTATTTGCACCATTTTCATACCGGACATGCAACAGCCCCTTGTTGACCTTATACTCAACAGAGGGCTGTTTTAGTTCTTCTCAGGAAATACTCTTTGGAGCAGCTTTACTTAATCGCACCTTCAGCTTCCTCTATAACCAATACCATCGGTATCGCTTTTTGCTGACTATCAAGGATAAAATCTCCGTCAGAAATTGCTCTTTTTACAATAGCCATCGGAAATGCATAAAAAGCATATTTTCTGAACTCTGCAATCCTTCCTTCAAGATGTAAAGGAATCTCCAATTTCAACTGTGGAAAAAGCTGATGTAAGGGCTTTTCAATTAAATTTCCCAATTTCACCATGTAGGATGCACTGATCTTGAATAATTCGGAAAATTCTTTTTTACTAAGGACAGGAATTGCTACTTGAGGTCTATCATTTTCATAACGCAACACGCCACATGAAGCAAGATGTGGAATATCCTCCAAATATCTCAAGTTAAATCCCGTATGTTCAAATGGAATACCCTTATAAAGAAGATACAACAACTTACTCAGATTGTCATCGTGGATTTCCACAGAACCGTGTTCATAATTATTCAAATCCGGTTGAGTGTCATAAACATGAAGCTCTACCAATTTACTGCTGAAGAAATTATCCCATCTTACGCATCGTTCTCCTCCCCATGCATACTTTGAAAATGAATTGTTCTCCAGCTTAAAATCCATTCCATATCGTGTACCTTGCGCAATCCATCTGCCTCCATCCGGTCTATCGGGATAAACTTCGTTTGTATCCACAATTCTTTTGATAGCCTGATATTGTCCTCTTGCAAGAACATCCATCATAGCATAGTATTTAAGATCAATCTGTTCGTTGTCAGACAACCGTTCAAACCAACTCAAAGAACTTATGTTATGAAAAAATTCGATAATCAGATTCCACACCGGTTGATACTGCTTATTTGCAAAATCAAGTTGAATATCAAGTTTAGATGATCTTTCGTCAGGTGTAGAAATCAGAAAATCTGTTACAACCTTGTTTCCATTTCGTACCATTAACTCACACTTAACAAGATCCTCGACTGCATTTTCAACATAAGGCGTTGGAATTCCAAGTGCTTTCGCAATTTCTACCTCTGTTACGGATTGCTCATACGCAACAATCAATATGTTTTGTTTCATCAGATCATTGCCCACCAACGACCACGGTTCCTCATTAAATCCGGGACTACCAACGCAACCTACATCAAGTCGTTCGGGGATATAACTTTGTTTTTCATACTGTTCCATTGAATCAAGTCCTTTCCGCATCTGATCTCTGCCCGAAGATAACCGTGACAGTACCGTTCCCTTCGGGATGCCCAGCTCGTCCGCTATTTCTTGAACTTTCTTTCCTTCAAGGTAATGTTTTACAATCACTTCTCTTTGCAGCTTGCCTAAATATGCCACTTCTCGTCTGACCTGCTCGGCAGTAGGTCTATCAACGTTATTCTCGTCATTGTAATCCTCCACATCCGGAATTACATCGACACTAACAAGCGGCAATCTGTATTTTTTCCGCAATGCCTCGTTCCATTTATTTGTAAGAACAGAGGTAAGCCAATATTTCATATTAGAAATACTACCGCCTCGGTTTATAAATTGAAATGCGGCGAGAAGTGTTTCCTGCGTCAGATCTTCGGCATCGTTCACATCACCACACCTCTTAAGGGCAAGAGCGAACAGATACTCTGCATATTTTATAGTTTCATTTTCCATTTTGAGACTCCTTTGAAAGCTTTCACCTATAAGTCGCAGAAATTGAATTTGATTCGGTTGATTTCATAATTTTTTTCACACCATAATACAACGGTTAGAAACGTGCGCCGCCGGGCGCACCTCTAAAAAACGCTCAGGCCGCACGACCTGAGCGCTTTCTCTCCGTTACTCTTTATACATTTGACAAGATCAATTCCATTTTTCCGGTCAGTTCGACCTTCTTCACACCGTTCGGGATGATGAAATGATCGCCCTTCTTCAGCGGCTGGCTGTTGACAATGCCGTCTCCCGACAGCACGGTTGCCAGCATAAACGGCGCATCCATGTCAAAGCTCATCTCACCGTTCAGATTCAGCTTCATCACTCTATAATAGCTGCAACGGTACAGCTCGTTCAGACAGTTCTCGGGAAGCTCTGCCGCAGACGAAACGCTGTCCTCGGCGGACTTTGCCGGAACATTGATGACATCGATGCTCTGCTCGACATGAAGCTGTCTGGGCTTGCCGTTGGAGAGTCTGTCGTAATCGTAGACGCGGTAAGTAATATCGCTGTTCTGCTGGGTCTCCAGAATCAACAGTCCGCCCTTGATCGCATGAACCGTTCCGGGATCGATCTGAATGAAATCTCCCTTCTTCACGGGTATCTCGCGGATGAACTCCTTCCAGCGTCCCCCGTGGATCATGTCGGAAAGCTCCTCTCTCGTCTTCGCATTGTGCCCGACAACAAGCATTGCATTCTCCGGGCAGTCAAGCACATACCAGCACTCGGTCTTTCCGAGTGATCCGTTTTCATGAACCTTCGCGTAAGCGTCGTCAGGATGTACCTGAATGCTGAGATCGTCCTTCGCATCGATGATCTTTACCAGCAGAGGGAAGCGGTCGCCGCCCACATTGCCGAAGATCTCGGGATGCTCCGCCCACAGCGTGGACAGCTTCTCTCCCGCATAGCGTCCGTCGCGGATGGTTCCCTCTCCGTTGGGATGTGCCGAAATGCCCCAGCATTCTCCGATGTCCGTTCCCTCCACAGGATAGCCAAAGTCGTCATGCAACCGGCTTCCGCCCCAGATATTATGCGTAAATACCGGATTCAGGAAGAGAATATCCTGACAGGGATTATTGCAGGACAGGTTTGCCCCGCCGGTCTCGATGACCTTCTTGTACCAGAATGCGGAATCCTTGACAATGCGCTTCTGGGTCTGGTAATTGACGTAGACGATACCGAAACGCTGCTTGTAGCCGTCGCTCCACTCAAAATTATCGAGGAAGGTCCAGAGGAAATAACCTCTGACATCAGCCCCCTCCTGCATTGCCTGCTGCATCGCACCGATATAGCTGTCGAGGAAGGTGATCCTGTCGTTGTCATGCACCCTTCCGTCGGGCGCGACATTATCATGACAGCCCATACCGTTCTCTGTGATATACAGCGGCAGCGGATAGCGCTCCGTCAGGAATTTGATTCCATAGTAAAATGCCTTCGGCGTCACCGGCCAGTCGGTTCCCGTCTTGGGGAAGCCCGGCTCTCTCGCAACAAATTCCGGCTCACCGTTCTCACTGGCTCTGACATAGTAACCGTTATAGATATTCTGTCCCATGAAATCAAGCGGCTGATGAATCAGCTCCATATCCGCATCCGTGATTTCCGGCAGATACTCCTTGAACTGCTCCAGTCCCTCCTTCGGGTAATGACCTAGGAATACCGGATCAGAGAACCATGCAACATTCCACGTCCAGTTGGACATCGGATTATAGAAGCCGAAGTAAACCTTCTTCGCCGCTTCGATGTCCTCCGGCTTATCCGTATACGGATAAGCAACTCCGCCCGTGGGCGCATAGCCGACCTTAATCGGCTGCTTTGCATATTTTCTCAGCATGATCACAGCCTGTCCGTGCGACTTCAACAGATTATGTGCGATCTGGAAGGTCTCCGGGTAAGAGAGCTTTAAGCCCGGTGCATGGACACCGCTCAGATGTCCCAGACCGACCGCGCACTGCGGCTCATTGATCGTTATAAAGTTCTCGCAGATGTCCGAGAAGTTCTCGGCAACCACCTTCGCGTAATAGCCAAACCATTCCACAACCTGCGGATTCAGCCAGCCGCCCTTATCCTGCAATGCCTGCGGAAATTCCCAGTGGAACAGCGTGATATAAGGTATAATCCCGTTCTCACGCATGGAGAGGATCATATTCCGGTACAGCTCAACAGCCTTCGGATTGACCTCGCCGCAGCCGTCGGGAATGAGTCTCGCCCAGTTGATTGAAAAACGATAGGCCTGAACTCCCAGATTGCGCATCAGCGCATAGTCCTCTCTGTAGCGGTGCATATGGTCACAGCTCACGGAAGCGTCCTGCTGTTCAAATACCCTGCCCTCTTCCACAAAGGTATCCCAGACATTCTTGCCTCTTCCGTCGTCGGGGTCCGTCCCCTCGACCTGATAGGCGCTGCTGGCAACACCCCATATAAAATCCTTGCTAAACATAACGACTCCTCCTGATTTTCAGATACTCTTTAGCCGGCGATCACGGATACAAGATAGAACGGCAGCTTATCCTCCGGGTGCGTCTCCTTCAGCCGGATCTCGACGGTATGCATCTTATTATCCCCGTGTTCCAGCACGGTGTCAATCACCATCTTGTCGCCCCATGTCTCATCGAAGTTTGCATCCAGACGGAACGGATGAGCCTCATCTCCGTCAAGAATCAGCTCTGCCACAGGCGCGGGAAGCTGAATCGTTCTGCGGTACTGGACGCCGATACAGCTGCCCTCTACCTCAAAGCGGATGGAAGCACCCTTTTCGGCCGCCGTCCAGCCCTTCTTAAAGATATCCGTAATTGCGCTCTGCGGCGCTGCATCCGGCGTGAATCCATCCAGAACCGGCTTCGCATTGTCATTGCGGTAGCGGACCGAATGCTCGTAGCCGTTGGGTGTCAGCGTCTCGGCTTTCAGTTCCACCTCCTCTTCCCCATTTGGCAGATCCTTCAAAATACCATCGAGGAAATAGGTAATGACCGATGCGACCAGCTCATGCCCGAGATCATTCGGATGTAAATCGTCCGGTGTGATCGCCCTGTTGTCCAGCCTGCCCGCAACCAGCTCCGGGAAAATACTGCTCTGCATGCTCACCGCAGGCAGCTCATAATGCCGTGCAACCCTTCCGTGCATCAGCTGGGCGTTCGCGCCGCTGTCATAGCAGACATTATGCACAAGAAGCACCGCCGGCTTCCATGCCGCGCCGTAGATCTTACGGATCAGTCCCTCGTAGGTCTCCAGATAATGCTCAGTCGGCACATCATTCACGGAAAATTCCACAATGACAAAATCGGGCTGGTAAGCAAGCAGATCGCTGTCTGCCCTCGCGCAGCCAAACTGGGAATCCGTCGCCCCGATACCGGCATTCAGATAGCGCAGATGCGCCTTTGGAAAGGTTTTTCCAAACCAGTCAAACACACGATAGGCATAACATAATTCCGGTGTGGAGGAATGAAAGCCCTGTGTAATCGAACCGCCGAGAAAACCGATCGTCAGCTGCTCTCCCTTTTGCGCTCTCTCAAATACCCTCTTGATTCTTGCCTGATTTCCACGGTTTGCAATACCCGCTTCATAATTAATCCTGATATCCATGCCAAATGTCCTCTCCCAATGAATTGATGTAGGTACTCAGCTCCTCAGCCATTTTTTCCGCCTCGGGAATCCTGATATGTCCCGGTGTGCCGCAGCCGTTCTTCTCGTAGAGAAAATGGTGTACTCTGGGGCTTCCCAGCTCCCGGCAGACCTCGTCAATCGCCTTATCCCAGCTGCTGTCATGCCCGAGGATCGTCGTCGCTAGAATAAACTGCGTCTCCGGGTAGAGCTCCATCAGCTTCTCCAGAAACTCCCTGTACGCTCTCCGCCAGCTGACCGACTTCTCACAGTCATAGTCCTCCGCCATATAGTTTTCGGGATTCGCATCGTTCTGTCCGATCGCAACGATGGCAACGTGCGGCTTCCACTGCGCGAAGTTCCAGCTTTTCACAGCGCCGAGCTGTGGATTGTATTGCAGCTTATCGTAGATGGACTCCATGCCGACATAATCCGGGCCGCAGAACCAGCCTGTCTTATCCAGCAGCGCCGCTCCCCCCTGGGAGGTGATATGCAGTCTCGCATCCAGCTTTCTTGCGGTGAGCCAGGAGTAGGAATACCAACTGTTGGAAAATTCTCCGTCATGCTTCGGGTCTTCCTTCCCGACATAGTCAATCGCCTCGGACACCTCCCCACAGGACACGCTGTCGCCGAACACTTCCATTCTGCGCGAGGAGAGCGCCGCCTGCGGAAGAAGCTCTCCGTCCATGCTCAGTTCAAAGCCGCAGAGCCGGAAATAATGACAGGCATCCATCCGCTTGAACAGAAGAAGCTCGTGCGTGCTGCCCGTGAGCCTATTCCCGATTTCATAGCTGTGTACCTCTCCGTCCTCCGCAAGGCTGAATTTTCCCTGCCTGCCATCGAGGATATAGCCGATGTAACTCGTGAAGTAGGCTCTCTGGTTTGCAAGTCTTACGCTGATGCTGTCCCCGGTAAAGGTCAGCCGGACATAGCTTCCCGCGTAAATAAAGACCGGCTCCTCCCTTTTCCCGAAATCAATTCTTCCGCAATAATCCAGATATTTATGATCCGGTAAAATCAACATAGTTTTTATCCCTTCAGCAACTCTAAATTTTTCTTAATCAATTCACATCTCTGAGCCACACACTCCACGCTTCTTTCGGGATCGGCAGGCGTATGGAACACATAATCCTTCAGTCTGTCAATGGTGGTTGTTGCAACGTGAAGCCTTGTGTCAGAGGATGCATAGTAGATGAATACTTCGTTCTTCTCGTTGACGATCGCACCGTTCGTGAACACCACGTTCGACACATCGCCGACGCGCTCTTCTCCTCTGGGTCCGATCAGCAGTCCCGACGGCTCAGCAATCACCTTGGAGGGATCGTTCAGATCCGTTGCGAATGCATAGATGACATATCGCAGCCCGGCAGCGGTATTTCTCACGCCGTGGGCAATGTGAATCCATCCCATGTCGGTCTTGATCGGCGTTGCGCCGGCGCCGTTCTTCGCCTCGGTGATGGTATGGTACTTTCTGAGACTTGTCATCTTCTCCTCATCGATCACTGCGTGCGTAATGTCGTCACAGAGTCCGAAGCCGACACCACCGCCGCTTCCTGTCTCGATGAAATCATCCATGGGTCTGGTATAGAAGGCATATTTTCCATTGACGAATTCGGGATGCAGGACAACATTTCTCTGCTGCGGCGAGCGCAGGGTTGTGAGATTATCCAGTCTCTCCCAGTGCTTTAAATCCTTTGTACGGACAATACCTGCGGCGGCAACTGCTGCGGACAGATCGTTCACGGTCTTATCCTTGCTCTCGGAGCAGAACACACCGTAGATGTAGCCATCCTCATGCTGGGTCAGGCGCATGTCGTAGACGTTCGTCTCCTCCGGGCAGGTGTCGTCCAGAAGAATCGGGTAATCCCAGAAGCGGAAGCCGTCCACGCCGTTGTCGCTCTCCGCCACACCGAAGAAGGACTTTCTGTCATTTCCCTCAATGCGGGCTACCAGATAATACTTTCCGTTCAGATAGATTGCACCGGAATTCATCACGGCGTTGATGCCGAGACGCTCCATGAAGTAAGGATTTGTCTCCTTGTCCAGATCATATTTCCATGTAAGGGGAATATGATCCCTTGTCAGCACCGGATAAGTATATCTCTCGTAAACGCCGTTGTAAAAATCCTTATTTACGGTATTCTTTCTTGCAAGCAGCGTCTCCTGCTCCTTTAAAAGCTCATAATACTTTTCGTGTATCATCTCACAGCTCCTCCGCTCTTCTCATAATCTCCATGCACATTCTGCCGTTGTGGTAAGGGCATTTCCAAGGCTCTACGATCGGTCTGTCGGGATAAGGCTTTCCGTTCTTATCCACCTCCCAGAACCACTCCGAGCCCTCTCTCTTATCGATCACATATTCCTTGATAAACTCCCACTGCCGCAGCGCTGCCTCCAGATATTCCGCATGTCTCTGGTCGCGCTGATAGCCATTCAGGAATCCGATCACGCTCTCCGCCTGCACCCACCAGATTCTGTGTTCGTTGACAACGCCCTTGTCACATTCGTTTGCGAGGGAATGTCCGTCAAAGGCAATTTTATAGATCTGCGCCGTCAGATCCTTTGTGATCGGCGAGAGCTTACTGCGGTAGCTCTCCTTTCCGAGCACATCCACACCGTGATCCATCAGCCATGCCGTCTCAATGTCATGTCCGTAGGAATGAAGATCAATGATGGAATGATAATTCTCATCAAAGAAGACCTCCTGACGATGTCTTTCCGGGTTGTAGATCTTATCTGCAAAGGTATCCATGATCCAGCCGAGTCTTGCTCCGACCCGCTCATCCTTCGACACCTTATAAAGCTGTGTGTATGCCTCGAACACATGGAGCAGCGTGTTCATGGTCTTCGCCGCCATAACACCGTTCTCCGAGAGCTTCTCGTTGGATTCCGGCTTGAAATCCACTGTAAACGCCTCCAGATAACCGACCTCATCCGTGCACTTCTCCTCGATCAGCTTAAACAGCTCAAAGGCTGTCTTCAAGCTTTCGACATCCCCGGTTGCCTCATAGTAGGAGGACAGGGCGTAGATGCAGAATGCCTGATTGTAGGTATGCTTCGTCGTATCCTCCGGCGTTCCGTCCGCATGGAGCGACCAATAGATACCGCCGTAGGTTCTGTCCAGACAATGCTCCTTCAAAAATTCATAGCCGTGGCGTGCCTCCGCCAGAATATCCTCCGGCGTATAGCCGTGCTTCTCACACTCCTCCGCCTTGATCAGTCCGTCCTTGCAGCAAAGATAAGCGTTTGCAAAGAACCATGTGATACGGCTGTTTAAGATACAGCCCTTGACCGCATCCTTATCTGTCTCCAGCCCGTAGGACATATAGCCGTACCAGCCGCCCTTCGCATCATCTCTCAGCCCACGCCAGAAGGGAATGATCCGTCCCAGCAGATGCTCCTTTGCTTCTTCCGATAATTTTTTAATCTCTTCCATCAGCTTTTCCTCTTTTACTAAAAAAGGGCTGCTGCAAATTCAGTTACATTTACAACAGCCCGTTCTTTCACTTCGGCACTTCCTTAGCGCTTTCCGATCTCCCTGTCATTGTCGTTGGTCACGCTGTGATCCTTGATGTAGGCAACGATCTCATCCAGCTTTGTGAATGCCAGTCCGACATAGCTGTCTGCACAGCCGTAGTAGATAGCAATCTTTCCGCTCTCGGAGTCATGAATGGTTGCACAAGGGAAGGTAACGTTCGGCACGAAGCCTCTCTCCTCATACCACTCCTCGGGAGTAAGCAGGAAGTTCTCGCAACGGTAAAGCACCTTGGACGGATTCTCCAGATCCAGAATTGCTCCGCCGATGGAATATACATAGCCGTTACAGGTTCCGCTCACACCGTGATAGAACAGCAGCCAGCCCTCGGTCGTCTCGATCGGTGCAGCACCGCCGCCGATCTTTAAGGACTCCCACCACTCATTGCCGCGGCTCATCACATGTCTGTGCCTGCCCCAGTATACCAGATCCGGGCTCTCGCTGACAAAGATGTCTCCGAACGGTGTGTGACCGGAATCGGAAGGACGGCTCAGCAGCATGAACTTGCCATTGATCTTTCTGGGGAACAGAACTGCATTACGGTTGAACGGCAGGAACGGATTCTCAATTCTTGTGAAGGTCCTGAAGTCCGTTGTCTTAGCCATACCGATGGCTGCGCCATAGAAATCCTGACACCAGATCAGATAATATACATCCTCAACCTTTACCAGACGGGGATCATATGCATAGTAAGGCATGAAGTCATTGCCTTCCTCGTCCTTGAAGGGAATGGGCTTGGGATCGAACTCCCAATGGATCGCATCCTCACTTCTTCCGAGATAGATATAAGGAATACCGTTGGTCTGCTCACCACGGAAAACACCGATAAACTTTCCCTCATAGGGCATTACGGCACTGTTGAAGATACGGGCTACACCCTCGATCGGGTTACGTCCGATGATCGGGTTCTCATTATATCTCCAGACAGGTGCTCCCTTAAGCCCTTCGGGCTTTTCCTGCCAGGGAACATTCTTTACGGCAGGTGAAATCATCTTTAATTCGCTCATAGTAATTAAACCTCACATTTATTTTTTTCGTAAGAGCTACTCATAATACCACTTCTGTGCTTCTTCGCTGTCCTCATCCACCGGCGGCATCAGCCTGCGCAGAATCTTCTCCATCGGAAAAGAAAAGGCAAACAGGAACACACCGGGCAGAATAAACACGCTCCATGGCATCAGATAGATTCCGGCACACATTGCCAGAAACACCGCCTGAGTCAGAATTGTCACAGGCAGGAATTTAAACATCAGCACTCCGGACCGCTTTATCAGCTCCCGGCCCGTCAGCCGGAACCTCGACACGACCGGGCAGAGATACACGACAAGTCCGGTAAGCAGAAAGGCAATGAATATCAATACCACGAAGATACTGTTATTCAGGGCATTTTCGTTCTGCCAGACATACAGCAGATCCAGAGCAAGAACGGCGGCTGCAAGCCAGAAGCCAAGTGTAAACGGAAGCATCTGACGGAAATTATCCTTAAATGCCTTCCAGAACTCCCGGCCAACATAGCCGGTCTTATGTCTGACGCATTTCGCCATGGTATAATATGCCGCCGCAGATGATGCGCCTGCCGTAATCAGCGGAATGGAAAATACCACCCACAGAATACCGACATACAGGATGTCGAATAACAGATTCATAAAGCGGCCGAACGCACCATCAAAGCGGAACATATTTCTACCTCATCTTAATCTTACCTTATGTCTTACTTAAAGAAGCTGTCCAGCGCGTCCTGAACCTGCTGCTTGTAGGTCTCCTGGAACTGGGCAGCGGTCATCTCGCCGTTAAGCAGCTGAGACCAATCCCACTCAAGACCGAGTGCGTTCCAAAGGTCAAATGCTCCTCTTGCACCCATGTACTCCATAACCTTGTAGTTCTCCTCAGTGATTGCACAGTCCTCCCACCAGGTCAGATCGTTGTCACGAAGATCTACATCATCATGGTACCAGTTCTGCCAGTCATAGAACACATTGTAAACCAGCTCGGGATCTTCAACGCCTGTAGGAAGCATCCATGCGTTACCGGAGGATACGTTCTTGAACTTGTTGGTGGACTCGTCACCGGAAGGTCCGATCGGCCAAGGGCACCATACAACGTCGAACTCAAGTCCTGCATCGTTGTTTGCGGAAGAAATCCATGCTGCATCGATCCAGAATGCAACTCTGCCGTCCATGTAGCAGTTCTGGTTGTAGTTGAAGTCCTCGGAGTTCCAAGGGTTAGCAACCTTGTCAACATTGTACATATTGTAGATGAAGTCCAGAACCTCAGTTACCTCAGGGCTGGAAAGGTTCTCAACATCGCTGGTTGCGATTCCGGTACCGTTACTCATCAGCAGGTTATATACCAGGAAGTCCCAACGGGAACCATAGCCGTAAACATCTGTCACGCCGTCGCCATCGGTATCTCTGGTCAGAGCGAGCATATACTCTCTCCACTTATCCCATGTCCACTCGCCTCTCTCATAGAGTGCGTTGGGATCCTCAAGGCCAACCTCGTCAAGCATCTGCTTGTTGTAAGCCAGCATGTAGGTATTTGCCAGCAGCATCTCACCGCTGTTAGACTGGAACAGATATACACCGTCATTCTTGCCGATGTCTACCTGAGAGAATACAACCTGATCATGGAAAAGGTCGTTGTCTGCGGGAAGCACATCCTGAAGGTTTGTTGCAAAGCCGTTCAATGCCGCGGGGATACCGAAGCTAAGGTCAACCTCGTAGATGTCAACGTCGGGATGTCCTGCCAGGATGGAGGTATTGATGGACTCCTGAATACCATCATATGTCAGGTTTACGAACTGGATTTCAACGTTGTACTTGTCTTCTACTTCCTTGACAACATCAAAATGCTTCTGTGCCAGTTCTTCATCAGACACGCTGGGATCATCATAAATGTCAGCGTTTGTGCTGTCGTAGTAATGGTCATACCATGTACCGATCTTGATGACGCGCTTCTCGGTGGAAGTGTTGTTTGTCTCTGTGCCTGTGCTTGCGCTGGAGCTCTCAGTTACACTGCTACTCTGGCTCTCAGAGCTTGTTCCTGCATTGTCAGATCCGCAGGCAGCCATGCTCAGTGCCATTGTCGCGCAGAGACCAGCGGAAAGAATTTTCTTGCTTACATTTTTCATTTTATGATTGTCCTCCTATCATTTTCACCATGGCGGGTCTTTCCCGCCATGGCGTTACCGTTTCTGAACTGGTAGATCCTTTTAGTTTGCAGAGCCAACCTTTACGGAGTAAACCTCCCATGCACCGCTTGCTTCGCACTGCATTCTTGCGCCCCACTTGGAAACATCATCGCCGCAAACCGCTGCGATCTGCTCGTAGGTAATCTGGCATACACTGCCATTGAAGACTGCGGAATCGCTGTTGGAGCCGTCGGCATTGCCCTGGGCTACTCTCATCCAACCGTTCTCGGAATCAGGCATTACGATCCACATATCTCCTGTCTCACTGGTGTACTGGATGCTTACAACGGAACCGGGAACAAGTGCATCAAGGATCTCCTGAGGCATATCAAAGCCATCCTGGCTCCAGCCGCCTGCAGAAATTGCAAAGCCTTCAAAGTTTACAGGGTTCTTCAGTGCCTTGAACTCAGCCGCCTTGCCGACCTTCACGCCGTATACTTCCCATGCGCCGGTAGCTTCACACTGCATTCTTGCGCCCCACTTGGAAACATCGTCGCCGCAGACCGCTGCGATCTGCTCGTAGGTGATGTAGCACTTGCTGCCGTCGAAGATTGCGGAATCGCTTCCGGAACCGTCTGCATTACCCTGGCCTACTCTCATCCAGCCGTTCTCGGAATCAGGCATTACGATCCACATATCTCCGTTCTCGCTGGAGTAGCTGATTTCAACTACAGAACCGGGAACAAGGGCATCCAGAATCTCCTGAGGCATATCGAAGCCATCCTGACTCCAGCCACCGCCGGAAACCGCAAAACCTTCAAAGTTCACTGCATCCTGTACGGTGTAGGAAGGAGCTGCTGTTCCAACCTTTACGGAGAATACTTCCCATGCACCGCTTGCCTCGCACTGCATTCTTGCGCCCCACTTGGAAACATCATCGCCGCATACTGCCGCGAGCTGCTCGTAGGTGATCTGTGCAATATTGCCGGAATTGTTGATGTAAGCCACATCGCTGTTGGAGCCGTCAGCGTTGCCCTGACCTACTCTCATCCAGCCGTTCTCTGCATCGGGCATTACAATCCACATATCTCCGTTCTCGCTGGAGTAGCTGATCTCAACTACAGAGCCGGGAACAAGTGCATCGAGGATCTCCTGAGGCATATCAAAGCCGTCCTGGCTCCAGCCACCTGCAGAAATTGCAAAGCCTTCAAAGTTCACTGCGTTCTTCAGGCTGTAGAGGTTGCTTCTGTCAACCTTATCGGTTGACGCTGCAACGTACTCAGCAGTGGTATCTGCCTTTAATACATTGCCGGATGCATCCAGGAATGCGATATCGTCAATATAGAGGTTTGCTGCTGTAGCGCCCTTGTCCTTGCCGGTATCTGTCTCAAGAGATACGACAATGTAGTTTCCAGCTGTGAAAGACTGTCCGTCCGGAACCGTGCAGGTAACTCTCTTCGGGTTGGCAGTCTCAAGGTATACAGACCATGCGGACTCATTCTTTGTATTGTCCTCTCCAAGGAAGGTGTAAATCTTACCGGATGTGGAAGCAAAGTTTCCGTCGGGATTCTCGGTTCCGATTGTCATCTCGATGGTTCTTACCTTGGAGACGTCATCGCCGAGCAGCGCGTCTGCCTGAATACCTACATAGATGGTTCCACCCTGAGGTGTTACCTTCAGTGCTTTGGAGCCGTTGTAGCTTACGACCTCGAGTACAGAGTCATCTGCCTTTGCAGCCGCTACGCTCTTGTCGTTGCCGACAAAGCCAAAGTTTCCGTCCTCGAAGTCAATGCTGACTTCTCCCACCTGAAGATCAACATTTCCCTTCTCTTCCGATGCTGATGAGGAAGGGGTTTCCTCAGAAGATTCCACTGTAGACTCTACAGAAGATTCTTCAGCGACACTGCTGTTTGATGCTTCTTCCCCTCCACAGGCGGTCATGCCTAAAACCATGGCTGCCGTCATTGATAGTGCAAGTAATTTTTTTGCTTTCAACTTCTTCATCCTCCTTTAGTTGTATTAGTTGAAATGTATAGCCAGAGAGCTTCCCGTCTTATCCGACGATACCGCTTCTCTCAACTCCTTCGATAAACTGCTTCTGCAGTGCAATATAGATCAGGACGATCGGTATCATGATCAGGACAATGCCCGCATCCAGGAACAGCTCCAGAATGTTCGGGTCAAGAATCTTCTCCACGTTGGAGATGGATGCCTCGATCGTCGAAATCTTTTTACTGATTACAATGTTGTCGCTGACAAGGAACAAATTCGCGTAAAAGGTATCGTTGTACTGCCATACCATAGAAAAGATTGCCACAGTGACAACGGAAGGCATGGCGTTAATCAGCATGATGCGGAAATAGGTATACCATGTTCCGGCTCCGTCTACAAATGCCGCCTCTTCAATTTCCTTCGGCAGTCCACGGAAGAACTGGTTGAACATGTAAATGTACAGACCCGATCTCAGTCCACAGCCGAATGCCGTCATGATGTACATCGGCACCGGTGTTGCCAGAAGGTTCAGGGAAGAACCTGTCACCGCCTTGATGATTCCGAATACATCGAAATTCGAGAAGGTCATGTACAGCGGAAGCATGATCGTGTTTGTAGGGATGACGATCATGACAACCACACAGGCGAACAGGATGCCCTTTCCCGGAAAGTTAAATCTTGCAAAGCCGTAACCTACCATTGAGCAGATCAGAACCTGAATCACCATGAGCGACAGGGAATACAGAATGGAGCTTCCCAACGTCTTCCAGTAGTTCAGATACTGGATTGCAATTTTGTAACGCATCAGCGTCGGCTCCTGCGGGAGCAGGTAAACCATCGGATTATAGTTATCTGCGTCGGAGAAAAATGAACTGCTGATAATTCCGAGCACGGGTCCCAGAATGACATAGCACACACCGACAATCAGTGCCAGCCGGAACAGTCCAAGAACAAAGCCCTTGATGTTGCTGATCCAGCGCAGTCTGTCGTTGGTGAACTGTGTGTCCGCCTTCATCGACGCAATGCTGTCTCTGACTCCCTGAACGGAAAATACTTTCTTCTGCTTTTCCATCTTTTTCTCCTTTCCTAGTTATAGTAGAAGGTACGTTTCTGTATCAGCCTGCAGACGATGACAAGAATCAGACAGGTAATGATCGTTGACACCAGACTGAATACGGAACTCAGACCATAGTTGAAATACTTAAATGCCGTTGTATATGCCAGCTCGACCACATCCGACCGGGTAAAGCTGTCCACAACCGTGTACACCACATTTGTGATGATGTGCGGCATAACCATCGGGAAGGTTACCTTCCAGAAGGTCTCATAGGCGGTTGCGCCCTCGATCTTCGCCACCTCGTACATGGAGCCCGGAATGGACTGTAGTGCCGCGATGAAGATGATAATCTGTACACCGGAGGCATTGATGATGTCGCTGATTCGCCCGACCGCTCCCGAGATATACTCGATAATCGTCTCCGGCAGACCTAATGATGTAAACATCTGTATGTAATACTCGAGGCTGACTCCGCTTCCGGAAGCCGCCTCCGCAAGCTCGGAGGCTGAGTTGGAAATACCGCCGCTCATCATGCTTCTCGCCAGATCCATTGCCGCTCCGATTGCATCGGAATTCAGGATAACCGGCAGGAAAAAGATCGCTCTCACAAGGGTACGTCCCTTGAATTTCCTGTTCAGCAGCATTGCCATGAACAAGCTGAAGAAGGTAATCAGCGGTACGTCGATCAGCATGTTTCCGATGGATGTCGTCAGCACCTGTTTATAGGTGGCATGGGCACGGAACGCATAGATGAAATTGTTCAGTCCGACGAAATCCAGCGTATAGCCGCCGCCGGGATTGACGGTCATCTCCGAGAAGGAAAACTGTACCGTCATGACCATGCTTCTCACATAGAACCAGATAAAGCCAATCAGCCACGGGAGAATGAAGATAAATCCCTTCATGGCTCTTCTCTGGGAAAGGGAGCGTTTTTTCTTTTGTTTTGTTCTAACTTCTGCCATTATTTCACACCCCCTACCAGATATCCCTTCGCAGGTACTGTCACGCCGTTCACTGTCTTATCCGTGTTACCTGTATTGATGTAGATCACAACACCGTTGCTGTAGGTCACAGCCTTCACACCGGAATCCAGTGTCTCATGCTTTACCATTGCTGCTCCGGTGACATATTTCAGTGCACCGTTTACCTCGTTGTAGATGGCGATCGCGTCGTCCTTCCAGTTCTCGTAGGAGGTGGAATAGAAACGGTTCAGTGCGGTCGTCTTGATGTCGCTGGAGTTCTCCCATGAGAACATGAAGTGCGGTGCGGCACCGTTTTCGACAAGGTTCAGTACAATATCGGACTTCTCATAGGTATCGCTCAGGTTGATGACGCTGCCGGCGTAATCAATGTAGCCGTGGATCAGCATCTCATAGAACGGAACCGTCTCATCAATGATGTAGTAATCATTGGAGGAAAGCGGAACGTTAATCATATCATCCGCATAGGCGAATGCGTAATCGTTACCCGCGTTCAGCAGAATGTCCTTACCGGTATCTTTCATGTCACCGAGCGCTGCTGTTACAACATCCAGCGCTGCTTCCCTGTCGATGATATTGGTTCTCTTCTTGTCAGCATGCAGCTCGTTTCCGAGATCCCTGAGTGAGATTCCGCTGATATCATACTTACCGATCTTTTTCACAAAGGCATCCGTATAGCGGTGCAGGAACTTCGGTGAGATCAGGTAGTAATGGTTCTCCTCATAGCCAAGCCCGGAGGTCTGTCTCAGGGTTGCCGGATTGACGAGACCGAACTCGGCGACATATCCCGCGCCATAGTATCTGGAGGTCTCATTTCCGTAGGAATAACGCTTGCTGATATAGGTTACCTTCTGGAAAGCCACATCCGCATAGAAGGTATTTCCGTCCGCCGCCATTCTGCTGCTCAGCGCTTCGAGATCCGATTTGCTGCCCAGCGCATGGGGAATTTTGATCTTGTTTGCGACGTCGTGATAATAACCTCTGTTCATCCAGCCCTGGAAGTTCATGACCTGCTTCGTAATGCCGCTGTCATAAAGGTCTGCGTATATATCCTCCGCCTCTTCAAAGGTAGTCATTGCATACATGCCCTGATACTGGGTGCCGAGGAAGAACTTTGTCATGCCAACGCCGCCGAGAACATCATAGTAAAATTTCAGGTCATCCCCTGTCGTTCCCTCTGCCGTCAGCTTTCCTTCCCTTACAAGTCTGTCCCTGTAATAGTTGGCTGCCGAGGAGTAATCCGCATTTTCCTCTGTCAGCATCGTGTACTTCACTGTCAGGTTCGCATCGTAATGGTTGGTCTCGACAATCGGAATATCCGCCTCGTTGCCTGTCGTTCCGAACATTGACAGCTTATCGTTTCCTCGTACTACAAAGGTGGGAAATACGAAGTTGTATTCGTTCACCTTGCCTGACACATAAGCCGACAGGAGCGCGTAGGACGCTCCGTCCTCAATCGTTGCGAAGACTGCACTGTCCTTGCGGAAGATTCCGTAAAGCGCCAGCTTGACATCTGTCGTGTTCTCTTTCACCGTGTACTCTGCCGAAAGAGGATCAATGCCGTAAACATATTCGGAATACGGGCTGGTTCCCGTCTTACCGTTGTTGAAGTTAATCAGGGAACCGGTGCCGTTCGGCACGAGCATATAGCCCTCTTCATCCGTTCCCGCTGCTCCGAAGTATCTGAGCATCTGGATACGGAAGATGCTTCCGCCGCCGTTCTCCTTTACCTCCGAAAGCGGAATCGAAACATCAACGGCATCACCGTTCAGCCGGTACTCCAGAGGGATCTCAAAGGAAATCGGGATCAGTCCCTCCACGCCGGAGCCCTCCATCTCGGCGATATACTCTTCCTCGGTAAAGCCTGCCTCGGTAAAGTAATTGTTCAGCTTTCTGAGCTGTGAAGCACCCTTTACCGTTGCTTCCAGCAGCTCGTAATAATTGTCTGCCACCTTGCTCTCGGTATATTTCTTCCTTGTAAAGGTGCTGCCCTCTTCCGACATCCGCTCCAATACCTTTTCCAGCGTGTCCGCACTGATGTACCGGGGAACAATACCCGTCTCACTCGACAAATCACCCATCGTGTAGAGGAACCGGACACCGTTTTCAATGGATTCCACCTCCAGCTGTCCGCGCTCCGCACAGTAGCTGTAGGAATCAAAGGTACCCTGCGTTCTGGTGGTATTAAAGTAATCAACAATCAGCTGGGATTTCAGATAGTCCTTATTGGTTCCGCTTGCAATGCTGTCCGCATCCGCGTCCGTGGGGTTGGAATAGGTAATGTTTCCGTTTCTCTTATCCACCACTGCAACAGCGCCGGAGGAAACGTTCACATACAGCTTCAATGTGTCATTCTCTGCGGCGAGAACCATATCCGCCACATCGGGCTTTGTTTCGCTGATTGCCTGAAACTCCCCGCCCTCCTCGTAGCTGTAAGAGGAAAGCTCGTTCTGATACCCGTTATAGAAGTAATACCGGATCAGCCAGCGTGCCAGGAAGATCAAAATGACAGCGGCGATAATGCTGATCAATGCAATCAATATTTTTTTGCTTGTGCGCATCTTGTTCATTTCGCCCTCCTACTATACTCTGAAGATCAGTTCCTGGTAAATACTGTAGATGAAGTTATACACCTGATTCAAAAGGTCAAACAGTAACAGTGCCAGAAAGATAATAATAAACATTGCGATGAAGGTCAGGAAAATCGTAATCAGCGTCTTTCCGAGCGTGTAGTTATGTACCTGCATGATACCCATCAGCATCATGATCAGCCCGTAGGCGATTCCCAGCCCCATGATGATAAAGTAAAAGGCTCCCTCGTCCTCCGTCACGAACTGGCTGAATACCGTCGCAATGTTGAAGCAGACGATAATCGGGGTCATGGCATAGCCGATTGCAATCAGAATGTCCTTCATCCTGCCCTCACCGCCCATCAGACAGGTGATCGACCAGTTGCTCACGCAGAAAAGGAAATACAGGAGCAATACTGCTACAAGCTCTGTAAACGCATTGACGTCAAGCGGGTCAATATCATTTACAATGAAGCCTGCCGACATACGGTTGATGGAGAAGGTAAAGGAAAAGAGGATAACCAGCAGTATCGCAATCGGTACACAGCCTCTCTCCCGGTGTCTGATCTCATAATAGGCATCCATCGGATGACTCACCGTGTAGAAAGCATATTTCCACTTTTCTTTTGAAAACAGTCCCTTCATCAGCTGAGCCCTCCTTCCTTCTTAGCCTGCTTCGGCTTTCTGTCGAGCTTTTCCCTGATCTTTTCACCAAGGAATTTATTGTAGATAATCAGGGCCGCAATCAGTACGATCACCACCGTCATGATTACGTTCATGTTCTGTGTCAGGATCTCGTTCCGGTATCTCTTGTAGGCGATGGAGTAATATTTGCGGTTCATGCCGAGCTCCAGATATTCCATTGCCTTCTTGTTGTCTCCGGCTGTCAGATAAGCCTTACCCATACCGGTGTTTGCCAGCTCGTTGTTCTCGTCCAGTCTCAGAACGGCTTCCCACTTCTCGATTGCCTGTGCCTCGTCACCGTCGTAACGAAGTCCGACCGCATCGTTGATCAGAGAGCCGTACTGTGTCTCCGCAAAGACAAGAATGGCATTCTGGTAAGCGTCCAGCACGATAATCTGATCGTCGATCGCCTCGATGGCAATCGGTGTCGTAAAGGTTCCCTGCTGGGTTCCCAGTCCTCCGAAAATGTAGAGCAGATTACCTTCCTTATCATAGGTAAAGATACGTCCGCGCTTTCTGTCGAGCAGGGAGTAAATACCTCTTCCGCGGTAAACAACGTCGATAAACTCACTGGCTCCGCCGTAATCACCGTACACACCGAACTGGAGATCTCCGCCAAGGTTTTCGTTCTCACCCTTCTGGATGACATCCTCGCCTCTCGGATTCAGTCTTCTCACACCCTGAATTCCCGCGGAGTCGATGTTGGAGGCATATACAAAGCCGTCGCTGTCAATGTCGATTCCGGTAAACTCTGTCGGGATGTACAGCTGCTGTTTGGATCTCTCTTCCTTGCTGGCAAGTCGCTTCCAGAACTTTTCCCAGAGAGTAATCTTAACCTCGATCGTTCCGAAGTAGCCTGTAAAATCTCCCGTGTTCTCGAATACCAGAATACCCTCAAACGCATTCTTGGCGATGCAGTAAACACGGTCTGCATAGTCAACCGTTACCTTCAACGGTATAAAGTCAAAGCCCTCTTCCAGAATCTCGGACTGCGGATTGTCGATGATCTTGACAAACTCGCCCTCCGGGGTAAGTACAACGATTCTCTTGTTGTCCGTGTCCGCGACATAGAGCTGGTTGTTGGAGGATACACACACGCCGTTCGGCGTCTTAAATCCATCCTCTACACCGTCTCTGGTAAAGCTGTCGATGATTCTGACCGCCTCGGTCATGTCTCGGTTCAGTACAACGATACGGTTGTTCTTGGTGTCTGCGACATAGATCTCACCGTTCGGCGCCTTACAGATGTCCTGCGGCTCGTTGAAGGAGGTAATGCCGAGATCCTGTCCCGTCACGCTTCCCGACGGAACATATGCCGCCGGTGTCATGACGATATACTCACGATAATTGTAATTGTAGGTGTCGTAGGGAAGCTCCTCCGCTCTCACGGTTTCGCCCACAGTGGTAAACATGACTGCAAGGCCGAGGAGGAAAGCAGCTGACTTTTTTATCAAATTCGCTTTTTTCATTCTGTGCCTCCCGTCAATCCTTCATACCTGATGTCGTCATTGTCTCTAAGACGTTGTTCTGACAGATCAGGAAGAAAATAATAGGTACTGCCGCAACAATAAAGGTAACTGCCGCTGCCGCTCCGGCTCTCGCCGTGCCGCCTGCCGTAATCTGCTGCAGGGAATACTGCAAAGGCTTCAGTTCCTCATTCCTTAAGAACAGGCTTCCTGTGTTGCCCCACATCTGCTGGAACTGGAAGATGGCAAGTGTCAGCCATGCGGGCTTAACGTTCGGCATAACGATCGACCAGAAGATTCTCCACTCGGACGCACCGTCCAGTCTCGCCGACTCCATCAGCGAATCCGGCAGCTGCTCCATGAACTGCTTCATCAGGTAAAGTCCCATGCCGAACGAAAATGCCGGAAGGACAAGCGCTGCGTAGGTATTGTTGATGTGCAGCCAGCTGATGATCAGGTACTGCGGAATCTGCGTTACCGTCCAGGAGAACATCATGGATAAAACGACCATGCTGAACAGGATGTTCTTTCCTGGGAACTTATGCTTTGCCAGCGGATAAGCAGCGAGGGATGCACAGAGCACATGCCCCACCATACCGCCGCCGGTGATGATGATCGTGTTCAATATGTATCTGGAGAACGGCACCCATGAGTTGTTCATCAGCACAAACAGGTCTGAGAAGTTCTCAAGCGTCGGGTTCCGCACAAAAATCTTCGGCGGGAACTGGTAAATTTCATCCAGCGGCTTCAGCGCGTTGTTGATGATCATGACCAGCGGAAGCGCCATGAAAATTCCGCAGATGAACATCAGGACGAACAACAGTGTATTTCCTGCCATGGAACGGTTTAATTTCTTTTCTCTCGGTTTTCTCTTGAAGAGTTTGCGTTTTGCAGTTGTCTGCGTTGTATCTTTCTTTGCCATTATTCGCCAACCCTCCTTAACAGTTTCTGTACCAGCTTGTTCGTTCCTACCATCAGCAGGAACAGAACCGTTGCGATTGCCGATGCATAACCCATTTCAAATCTCGTTGAGCCGTAGTCCAGAAGGTGTGTTACCACTGTTGCTCCGGCGTAGTTCACGGAAGGGTTTCCTGCGAGCTGTATCGATATGTCCGCCACCGCAAAGGACTGCGTGATCTGCATAACGGCACCGAACATCAGCTGGGGCTTCATGGAAGGCAGTGTCACATACCAGAGCTCCTGCCAGCGGTTCTTGACACCGTCCAGCGCAGCCGCCTCATACAGGCTCTTGTCTACCGTCTGGAGACCTGCGATGAAGGAAAGGAAGCCGGTACCAAGTGACAGCCACAGCTGTACAACAATCAGCACGGGAAGGACATATTTCTCTGTCTTCATCCAGAGGATCGCTTCATCCAGAATGCCGAGCTTGATCAGAATACCGTTTAAGTAACCGTAGCGGTCACCGGTCAGGATCAGGTTCCAGACCATGTATGCGTTACCGCAGATACTCGGCGCATAGAAGATCAGTGTCAGGAACGACCGGAATTTACCGGAAAACTCATTGATGATCCACGCGAACAACAGGCACAGGATGTAGCTGACCGGTCCGGTCACCACTGCGAAGATCAGAGTGTTCTTCAAGGCAATCAGGAAGATGTCATCCTCCAGAAACAACTTGACGTAGTTCTTCCAGCCTACGAAGGTAGGCATTTCCAACATATTAAAGTAGGTAAAGCTCAGAACAATGGAGATCACTACCGGCAAAACCGTAAAGAGGAAAAATAAGATGAAATACGGTGCCAGCATCATATAGGAAACACGGCTTCTCTTGATGCGATAGCCTAATTTTTTCTGCTTTGCAGCGATGTCCAGTGCTTCCTGTGAAACAGTAGTACTCTGTTCAGCCATTATCAATCTCCTCCTCTCTTAGTCTTCTGCCACCGGCAGTCCAAGCTCCTGCCGCTTGTAATCAATCTCTGCATTAATATAAATTACCTTATCCATCAGCTCTTCTCTCGGCGATGCGGTATCCGTCTCGGTTGTGACGGTGTAGAATGCATTGTTTACGTTTCGCCATGAGTAATAGCCGCCCGGTACTTGGGGGATTCCCTTTACCCACTGGAAGGCTTCCGCCAGCGCCTCATAGTCGTCTACCGGCCATGGCATATTCGCAAACGCCTCTAAGTTCGCGGTCGGTACTCTCGCCGCCGATCCCATCAAGCTCTCCATCTCGCGTCCGTACTGTGTCTGTACGTCAGCCGATGTCCACCATTTCAGGAACTCCCAGCACTCCTGCGGATACTCCGTATCCGCCATGATGATGCTTGCCAGTCCGGTACAGCCTGTGCTGTGGTCTACCGTTCCGTCCTCTCTCACCGTTCCGGGAACCGGAGCGAAGTCCCACAGTCCCGCAATATCCGGTGCAGAAACGACCAGGTTGTTGTAGGTCGTGTAGTCTGCGATTACGATCGGACATTCACCGGTTCGGAAACGTTCTTCCACGCTGGTCTCTTTATCGAGCTTATAGTCTGTATAGAATTCACAGTAATCCTTGAAGGTGTTTACCGCCACATCCGAATCGAGCACGGAGCGCGCTCCGTCTTCGGTATAATAGCTTCCGCCGTTCTGGTAAAGCAGCATTGCGAAGATCTGCTCGCTGGGCAGCATACCGAATTCCATCTGGTTTTTTGCCAGCACTGCCATCGCAACCTTTACTTCATCCCATGTCTCGGGCACTTCCATTCCGAGCTCGGCGAGAATGTCTTTTCTGTAGAACATTACCGGGAAGGTCGTTGTCTCCGGCAATCCGTAGGTCGCGCCGTCAAACTCGAACGGAACCATTGCCGCTTCCGCAAACCTCGCTCTGACTTCATCCAGATCATCAAACTGGCTCAGATCCAGAACGGCATTTCGGATACCGTAGTTGACAGGCGTATCATTACCTGTATTCAGGACTGCACCGGCGATACCGTTGGTGTTTGCAACCTGAATCGCCACATCCGGTCCTTCGCCCGCCAGCTCTGCTCTAAGCAGTGTATTCATATCAACCAGCTGCACGTTGACATTGACACCGAAGGAGTTCGTAAAGCCTTCGTCGATCATCTTCTTGATGATGTTCGCCTGGTCACGGCCGGAGCCGATCCACAATGTGATCGTCGTATCATCCGCCTTGTCACCCTCGATGACATTACCGATCTGGTTATAGTCAATTACAAAGGAATAATAAAGTCTTCTGCACTCATATCCGAGCTTGCTGAGGAAGGAAGTACTCTTATACTCTACCTTCGTGTCGGGTGAGGTGATATTGATACGGTCGATCGCCAGCGGCTGCTCCGTTACCTGTGTCACCCAGTTACCGCAGGCTCTGACGTTGATCTTGTAGGAGCCGATGACGCGGACGAAGTATTCCGCATCGTCGATCAGATCATCGAGCTGGTCACGCATCGTCAGGAGCACTGTCAGTCTGTCGGAATTCTTTCCGGTCAGCGCCTGCATCTGGTCGATGGCACCGGCAAGCTGCTCTCTCACTGCCACGAGCTCGTTGTGAAGCTCCGGCAGTGATGCCTCCAGCTGATAGTCTCTGTAGGTATCGGGAGAAACGCCTGTGATCTTGATGACCTCACGGTATATGCTGTTCAGCTGCTGTACGCAGCTCTGTACTTCGCTGATGATGTTGGAGAAGTCGCCGAGCACCGCCTGCATACGCAGCGTGTGGTGTCCTTCCTCCAGATAGAACTGGTAAGCCCCGCCGTTCTCATCGGAAAGCACATCCTCGCGCCAGCTCTGTCCGTAGGAGAAACCGTAATCCTCCATCTCCTTGAACGGAACCTCACCGTCGATGGTGATTCGTCTGGAAACGTAAATGCCTCTCACGAAATTCTGGCAGTCATAAAGGGAAATATTGTAATAGCCGCTCTGCGGTATGTCGAAGTCCCATTCAATCCACTGTCCGCCCAGTCTCCATGAATTTCCGCCGATCGTATTGTTCAGCAGCTCCTTCGCACTGGACGGTGAAACGGAGGGTGAGGACTGATCCTGTGTGGGATAGAGCATCTGGGAAGAAGTTCTCGTTGCGTTCTCGCCCTCGATCGTGATCTTATGTCCCGAGGTTACCGTCGCTCCCTTTGCATCCTGCTCTGCCTTTACCTCGGCGTAGCCCTTTGCACTGCTTGCGTTACTCAGCACAATCTGGTTAATCAGCATTGGCTCACGCAGGGAAAGCATCGTGATCGTATGTGTGCCCTTTGTCAGATACACAGCCAGAGGGGAAGTCACATAGCCCTCACTGTCGTACACATAGCTCGTGATCCATTCCGGCGCCTCGATCATGCTCGGGCGGTTGTCGTTGCCCTGATTGTCCTTTTCCCAGTGGTAGGTTGCCGACCCGTTGGCGTTGAGGTTATCCTCCTCGAGGTCAAAGCGCCAGATTCTGTAAAAGTCAATCGACGCCATCTCCTTATAAGGAAGCGCACCGTCGATGAATATGCTTCTCTCGATGTCCGAGTTCTTTCCGGCGATCGGATAATAGACAACCGACAGATTGTAAAAGCCCTCTTTCTGAACCTCTACCTCAAACTCTACCAGTGAGTTTTCGCTTGTGTAGACGCTGTCGCCCTGCATTCCCTCGTAATCGGTATAGATCACCGGCTCAGCCGCCTTGTCGCCCTCGTCATAGCGGACAACCGCTTCCGCTCCGACCGTCAGGGTATCGTCGGGATAGGATTGTTCAAACTGATTCACATAAGCTGTGTAACCGACAATCGATTTGTCAATGGAATATGTACTGACGATTTCGTCATAGTCATCCATGGAGTAGTCGGTTCTCGCAAAACTGTCCATGCTCATAAACGGCAGCATGGTAAATGCCATTGTCGCAAGAAGGACTGATGCTATCGATTTTTTTAACCATTTCGCTCGCTTCATCGTTTTCCCCGTTTCCGCGCCATGCGCTTAAAACTATTTGTCATACCATTGTTCCTCCCCTGCTTCTGCCTTCGGCATATAGGCGCGCATCGCTTTTTCCATCGGGAAGGTCAGCCCGAGGCACCAGAGCCCCGGCACAAAGAAAAAGCAGGGGATCGGCAGGAAGTAAACTAATACCCATCCGATCAACGCCGTTCCCACCAGATCCAGAATCGTCAGCGGCAGGAACCTGATACTCATAACAAATGATAGCTTCAAAATCTGTGTCAGCTTCATATCGAATCTCGAAAATACCGGGAACAGATACAAGATGACGCATACACTGTCAAAAATAAGAAAGCTGTATAGAACCGACATCGGTGTCTGCTGTCCATCCGCCGCCAGGAAATAATTTCTTCCGAAGAA
Organism: uncultured Acetatifactor sp.; assembly: GCA_934402375.1. Classification (GTDB taxonomy): domain Bacteria; phylum Bacillota; class Clostridia; order Lachnospirales; family Lachnospiraceae; genus Acetatifactor. Next base: position 26,119 of record CAKRUB010000001.1, on the reverse strand, counting down.
CAGTGCCAGCAGCCAGAGCAGGCAGCCGACCGTCAGAAGCACTCCCCTTGCGAGTGTCCTCTTCATCGAGCTGAAAAATTCCCTGATGGGATAACCCCGCTCTCTCCGGATGCTCTTCATCGTCGCATAGTAGAGAGATGTCAGCGCCGGGCCGATCGTCACGACCGGCAGGCAGCACAGAAGGAACACCATGTTTAAAAGAATGATCTCTCCCATTTTGTTCAGGAAACCGATCAGCTTTCCGTCATAAGACAAAAGCCCTGTACCCTTTTGTTTCTTCAAAGCTTTTCTCTCCCCTTTACTTTTCCCTGATCGGATATTCCCTGAGATTCGGAACTTCATCCAGCGTGATTACTGCTTCGTTTTCATAGAACCTTTTCAGCGCCTTCGCCTCAGTGTACTGTTCGCTGTATGCGTAAATCGCCGAAGGCTTGGCGACGAACTCGCCGTTCCATGTACACCAGAAGCCCCACATCGCTCCGTCGCGGATCGCCAGATCGGGATCGAAGACGCATCCGTTCTCCGAAAGGACAACCATCTTTGCCGGTGTCGTGTACTCCACCGCCTCCAGATACTTATTTACCTGTGAGGTGTAGACATGCTCGCCGGGATAGATGTCTTCCCCGATAATATCTACATATTCATCACCCGGATACCAGTCCTTGTTCTGACCGTTCCATACCCAGATCAGATTGTTCAGCCCGTACTCGTTTGTAAGCTTGTCATAGAGCAGTCTGTACAGCTGTATGTACGCATCAGCGCCGCTTGCGCCCCACCAGAACCAGCCGCCGCTCGCCTCGTGCAGCGGTCTCCAGAGGATCGGCACGCCGGCATCCTGCAGAATCTTCAGCTGTGCCGCGATGGCATCTATATCCTGCATCAGCAGATCGTAGCCTTCCGGATCTTCACCGTTCATGATCTTTGCAAGGTCGATGTTGGTGTACTGTGCATAGAAGCCGCTGTACCAGTTTCCCGTCAGGTATTTCGACGGTGCGTTCCAGTGCCAGCAGAAGGTAACGATTCCTCCCTGCTCCCAGAACTGAATGGCGAAATCCGTGGAGCTTCCGGTACTTCCGTTCTCCACGAAGGAGGGTGTGTATTCCATGAAGTCAAGTCCGAGCACTGCCGGAGTCTTATCCGTCTCCTTCTTGATGACCTGAAACTCTTTTCCGTACATGCCGGTGTCACAGTACTGTCCGGAAAGGATCTTCTCGCCGTAATTGTCTGCCAGATAGCTCATCAGGCGTCTGGCGTTTTCCGTTGCATTGGGATTCACCAGCTCTGCCGACACCTGATAAATCGATTCCGGTATCGGTTCTGAGGTCGTCACTTTCAAGTAATCCAAATCAATCCACCCCCAGTACTTGGAAACGGTCACATCGTGATCTCCCGCGTCCAGATACACTCTTTTCAGCTCCGACTCTGTAATCTCCGTGCCGTCCGTCACGAGATTTCCGAGATAGTCGCCGTCAACATTCACATAATTCTCTTTATATCCGCCCGCGGCGCTTCCAAAAACCAGATCATAGAATCCGCTTTCCGGTGCGGTGATGCGGAAGGTACATTCATCGCCGTCCTGTTCAAATCCGGTGGCATAGCCATCGCCGCTGTATCCGCTCTTTCCCGTCTCCGCTCTCGCATTGCCGGTGAAAGAAGCGTCCTCCGCCTCATAGGTGCCGATGATGGTGGGTACAAATACCTCTTCCTGCTCTGCCGTTCCATTCGTTTCACCGCTGCTTCCGCATCCCGCCATGACACTTCCAAAGGTTGCCAATGCCATAAGACTAACCATTGCTTTCCTGCTTTTTTTCATCGCATCACTCCCCATAGGGTTAATTATTTAAGTAATTTTAGCTTCATATGGATTAAATTATAAATCTTTTATACGATTAATTCAATCTTTTTTCATAAATCCTTCGTCAGTTTTACCATATTACCAATTCTAGCTTCTCATTTTTGTGCATATTTTTAGGGCAGATAACTTCAAAAAACGGAAATTCGTTATCTGCCCTACTTTATTTTTTAGTTAAATTAATCTTTAATACTTTCTGAGGTTAAAAGTCCAAGGAGGTGAAAGATATCTCCCATGGCATTTTCGCTCCGTCTGAGCTCCACTGTATGCTCGCCCACCGTGTCTGAGGCGTAAACCTCATCCGCCTTGATCGCATTTCCCCAGCCGCCGGTGAAATCCGCATCGATTGTCCTGACCGGTTCCCCATCGATCAGTACCTCGAACTGCCCACTTTTTCCGTCCGTAGTCGCAAGGTAAAGGATTCCGAGTCTGCTGAAGGAAGCCCGGAACACAATACCGCCCCCTCCATTACAGCCCCAGCCGTTCGGGAACTGCTGACTGCTCTTTTCCTCCGCGAAGTCTCCGTACTCCTCCGGCGTGATCACACTGCCGTCCAGAACCGTAGCATTGCCGTATACCGCCTTTGTCAGCGGCTCCGTCACCGCGTCCGCATCCGGCTCCCCGATCGTGTTCCTGACCTCATAGACACTGTTTAAATAATTCCAGAGGATTTCACCCGTCACCGCATGTCCCAGCGCCGAGGGATGTACGCCGTCGCCGGAAAGCTCCTTCTCCGTGTAGCGCCCGTTCTTTATCATATCGGAAATGACATTTGCGTAGCTCAGCATGGGCACGCTGTAGTGATAGCCGACCAGCACTTCGCTGGTCTGTGCGGAAATGCCGCTCGTCTGTGCCATGAACAGGCAGATAACCGCCGGTGCGGCATCGTCCGTCAGCAGATTGTAGAGCAGATTGTCGTAAGACTTCTTATAAAAATTGTTGTTGCCGTCGTTGACTGCGAACTCCACGAGGACGAGATCCGGCTCGCTTTCCAGCACATCCCGCTCCAGCCGGTGTACGCCGAGATAGGAATCCGTCCCGCCGATGCCGGCATTTACAAACTGAAACTCCGTCCCGGGAAAGCGCTCCTCCCACCAGTCAAAGAAGCGGTCGGCATACGCCTTTCTCTCCCCGACCTCTGTATCCCGCTTTCCGGTTGCTATTGTTCCCTGTGTAATCGAGCCGCCGATGCAGGCAATCGTCACTTTTTTCCCTGCTTCCGCCTTGCGCATGACTGCCGCGAGCGCCCTGTCGTCACAGTCCGCCCACATATCCGCCAGCTCCATGTCCGTGTCGGAGAGGAATGCGGTTGGAAGGCTTAAGGCATCCTCCACAGGAGTCTCCTCCAGAATGCCGCGCTCCTCCGATACCACTGATGAGCTTTCGTCAGCGGTATTATCCGCCTTTTCTGTATTTTCCTGTTCCCCACAGCCCGCCGCAGAAAGCGTGAGAACCGCCGTCAGTCCGAATGTAAGAAGTTTTTTACCCCAAACCCGATATTTCATAACGTCTCTACACTTTCCTTGATAACAAGCCTGCCCTCGACGATGTGTGTGCCGTAACGACAGGTCTCCTTTTCCATTCTCTTTACCAGAATCTTGACCGCCAGCTTCGCCATAGCTGTCTGGTCTACCTCGTAGGTCGTAATGCCGACATCGCAGATACCCGGATAAATATAGTTGTCGAAGCCCGCAATCGAGACATCCTCCGGCACGCGGTAGCCGCTTGCCCTGAGCTTCTGGATCATCCGCCCTGCCGTCAGATCACAGTTGCAGAAAAATGCGGTCGGCATTTCCACCGGAAGCTGCAAGAGCTCATCCTCGATAAAACCGCTTGTCATATCGCGGTCGTCCAGTCTCCAGTCCTGACGCGGCTGGATGCCATGCTCCAGAAGCGCCTTCACATAGCCCAGATAACGGTCTGTAATGGAGCTGGTTGCAAGAAGGGTTCCGACATAGCCGATCTTCGTATGTCCCTGCGCCAGCAGATAATTCGTGAGATGATATGCTCCGTAATAGCTGTCGGAGACAACCGAGTCCGTGCCCTGCTCCTCGTCCGTGAAGTCCATATAGACAAGCGGCACGCCACTGTTCTCACGCAGCATCTTTAAGAAGCCCGCCGACATCCTGCCAATCACGATCACGCCGTGAACCTTCTGCTCCTTGATGACCTTCGGCATTTCCAGCTGCTCCTCCATCCGGCGGCTGACCACCTCCATCAGGGTAAAGCATTCGTAGTCGAGCGCGCTGGTCGAAACATGCTGGTACATCTGCCAGTAGAAGGATTCATATTTGTCGAGATAGCCCTCCTCAATCAGCACACCGATATTGTGGCTCTGTCTGGTCTTCTTGTCCCTCATCACCGCGGACGGCTGTCTGTAACCGAGTTCGTCCGCCAGTTTTTTAATTCTGTCACGCATTTCCTCGCTGACGCCCTTCTGACCGGAGAGCGCCTTCGACACCGTCACGGTGCTGACGCCGACTCTCTCCGCAATATCTGCCAGTTTTACTGCTTTTGCCATAAGAATTCTCCTTAATGTTCCGCCACCAGATGAATCAGCTTCGACTGGAAGTCGCCCCACATTCCCTGAACGAGAATGCCTGCATTCATCAGCGTGTCGCCGAAATAAATCTCTCCGGTCTCTTCGTTTCTGTACTGCCGTTTCGGATCAAGCCCGGAGAGCCTGATGCAGCGGCTGTGATGGTTCGCACGGTTCAGCACCTGTACAAAGGTAATCAGCGCCTCGGACTTATCCTTTGCAACCACCTCATAACAGTCAAAGAAATGATTTTCCCGGTAAGAGGCAAGTCTGTAATAGTCACCATTTCTCACGAGGTCATTGTACTTGTGGTACATCGCAACCTGCTCAGGAATCTGCTTTCTGTCCTCCTCGGGGATCTTTGTAATGTCAAGCTCGTAGCCGAAGGTACCCGCCAGCGCGACATTGCCGCGTGTGGAGAAGGGCGTTGTCCTTCCGACCGTATGGTTCGGACAGTCCGATACATGTGCTCCCATCGTCGACAGCGGATAGATCAGTGCCGTGCCCTCCTGAATCTCCAGACGTTCAATCGCATCCGTATCGTCGGAGCACCAGATCTGGGGGCTGTAATAGAGCATTCCGGGATCGAATCTCGCTCCGCCGCCGGAGCAGTTCTCCAGAAGCAGGTTTGGGAATTCCCTTGTCAGTCTCTCCTGCAGCTCATACACGGCAAGCACATAGCGGTGGCAGAGCTCGCCCTGATTCTCCCTGCCGAGATACAGACTTCCGAGGTCGGTGAGCTGACGGTTCATGTCCCACTTTACATATTCAATATTCGCGCTGTGGAGGACAGCCGCCACCGCGTTGTATGCATAGTCCAGCACCTCCGGTCTGGTGAGATCGAGCACAAACTGGTTTCTCGAACGGCAGGGAACCCTTCCCTCGATTGCAATCGCCCAGTCGGGATGCTCACGGTAAAGCTCGGAGTCCGGGGAAATCATCTCCGGCTCGAACCAGATACCGAATTTCAGACCAATCTTATTTACCTCATCGACAAGTACCTTCAATCCGCCGGGAAGCTTCTCCTCATTGACCGTCCAGTCGCCGAGGCTGGTGTTGTCGTCATTGCGGTGCCCGAACCAGCCGTCGTCCATGACAAGCATCTCGATTCCCGCCTGCTTCGCTTCCTTCGCAATCGCAATCAGCTTCTCCGTATTAAAGTTAAAGTAGGTCGCCTCCCAGTTGTTGATCAGGATCGGACGCTTCTTATCCTTATAAGGGCTTCTGATCAGATGCTGTCTGTAGAGATCGTGCAACGTCCTGCTCATGCCGCCGAGTCCCTCCGCGGAGTAGGTTAAAATAACCTCCGGCGCAACAAAGCTCTCTCCCGCTCTGACCTCAAAACAGAAGTTCTTGGGATGAATACCCATCTGAACCCGGAGACTGTCGAACTGGTTCTTCTCCACCTGTGCGAAAAAGTTTCCGGAATACACAAAGTGGAAGCCGTAAACATTGCCGCTCTCCTGCGTTGCCTTCTCCGAGACAAGCGCCATGAACGGATGCTCCTGATGCGAGGATTCGCCCTTTGTGGAGCCGACACTCTGCTTGCCGTAGCCGATGCTTCTGAAATCCATGTGGCGCTCTCTCGCCCAGGAACCGTGAAGCGTCAGCAGTCTGTAATCCTCCTGATCCATATCCACACTCGCAGACATCAGTCTTGTAAGGAAAAAGCTGTCTTTGGAGACATTCTTAATCTCCACGCTTCTCGCCACGACATCCAGCCCGCGGAAAATACTGTAACGGAGAACCGCCTCCATGCCCAGCACCTTGTCCTCCGCCTCCAGCTCCAGCGTCATGCACTCGTCCTCAACGCCAAAGGTCGCCGGAAGACCGGGCAGTCCGGGCTTTCCGTTCAGAATGCGGTAGCCCTTGTAGACCAGCTCCACGGCATTGTGCCCGTTCACATCCTTTACCTCAATCGCGCTCTCGCGGTAATCGCCTGTATTACAGCCGGGAAATTCCATCGGGAAGGTATCAAAAAAAGAACTCCTGTCCCGGTTATTCTTAGAGGGAACAAGCGGGTTCTCCTCCGTGCGCATCAGATAAGCGACACTGCTGTCACTGATCTTCTTTCCATAATATATATGTCCGATAAAGCCTTCCTGATCCGCAATGCCGATCAGATAACTCGTATGTTCCGTATCCAGCTTAAAAACCCTGTTCTGCTCATCAAACTTAATATTCATTCGCAACCTCATTTCTGCGCACGTTCTTACGCATATTTTCCTATATCTCTATCATATGGGAAATTCCGGTCTTTTTAAATAGATAAAATTAACAAATTATATTTTGTATTTTATTAATTTTAACTAATATTAAGTTAAATTAGTTTGTTCTTACCACAAAAAAGAGCCGCACGCTTTCCCGTGCAGCCCTCTGGCTCTAAAAATTATGCGAGCATCATTCTGTCATTTGCGAATTCATCTCCGCTCGCCTCTTCAAATTTATGCAGCAGATCCGATACCGTCAGCTTCTTCTTTTCCTCACCGGCGACATCATAGATAATATGTCCCTCATGCATCATCACAAGGCGGTTGCCGTGTGCAATGGCATCCTTCATGTTGTGCGTGATCATGATTGTCGTCAGCCCGTCGCGCTGCACAATCCGGTCTGTCACCTCCAGCACCTTCGATGCCGTCTTGGGGTCGAGCGCCGCCGTATGCTCATCCAGAAGCAGCAGCTTCGGCTTCTCCAGTGTCGCCATAAGCAGTGTCAGCGCCTGTCTCTGTCCGCCGGAGAGAAGTCCGACATGCGTCGTCAGACGGTTTTCTAGTCCCAGCCCGAGAATCTTCAGCTGTTCCTTGTAGCTCTCCCGCTCCTTCGCCGTAATACCGATTTTCAAGCCTCTGCTCTTTCCTCTTCTCGCCGCCAGCGCGAGGTTTTCTTCAATCTGCATACTGGCAGCCGTTCCCGTCATCGGGTCCTGAAAGACGCGGCCGAGATACTTTGCCCTTCTGTGCTCGGAAAGCCTTGTGACGTCAACACCGTCGATCAGTATGCTTCCCGCATCGACGAACCACGTTCCCGCGATTGCGTTCAGCATCGTAGACTTTCCCGCTCCGTTGCCGCCGATAACCGTGACGAAATCGCCCTCCGCGAGATGTAAGTCCAGACCGTTGAGCGCTCTCTTCTCGTTTACCGTTCCGGCATTAAAGGTCTTGCTGATCTGATTAATGTCAAGCATTGGAAGCACCTCCCTTTTTCGCGGACTTTCTGAAATAATGATCCTTGACGTAAGGGATTGCAAGGAACACCGCAACGACCATTGCGGAAACCAGCTTCAGATCGTTTGCGTTCAAGCCAAGCCAGAGCACAACCTGAAGCACGAGGTAATAGACAACACCGCCCATTGCCACGGATGCGAGCTTAAAGGCAAAATTTCCATGAATCTTCCCAAAGATAACCTGTGCGATGATAACCGCTGCAAGACCGATAACGATTGCTCCACGTCCTGCATTAATGTCCGCGAAGCCCTGATACTGTGCATAAAGTGCGCTTGCAAACGCAACGATGCCGTTGCTGAGCATCAGTCCGATAATCTTCGTCACATTCGTGTTAATGCCCTGCGCTCTGGACATGTTCTGGTTAGAGCCAGTGGCTCTGATGGAGCAGCCGAGCTCCGTTCCGAAGAACCAGTACAGCAGCGCAATCAGAAGGGCAATCGTAATCAGCGCGATCACCAGTGTATTTTTATAAAACGGAACATCCTTGATATAACGCAGGGAGACAAGCAGCTCGTATTTGTCGACATTGATCGCCTGATTCGCCTTGTTGCTCATGATGCGGAGATTGATGGAATACAATCCCAGCTGTGTCAGAATTCCCGCAAGGATGGCAGGGATTCCGAAAAACGTGTGCAATACACCTGTCACAAGTCCAGCCAGAGCACCCGCTATAAAAGCGACGAGCAGTGCAAACCAGACCGGAAATCCCGCCAGCATCATCATGATGCAGACAGCTCCTCCCGTACACATGGTTCCGTCCACAGTCAGATCGGCGAGGTCAAGGATCTTATAGGTGATATAGACCCCGATCGCCATGATTCCCCATATCAGCCCCTGAGCACAGGCTCCGGGCAACGCATTTAGCAATGACATTACATCCAAAACTGCTTACCTCCCCAAACCATCTTATTCTGCTTCGATCGCCTCATAGCCGTCCGGCACGGTAATGCCCAGTTCGGCACAGATCTCCGCATTGTATTTCTTTGTCACCTGAGGCGCGAAACGTACCTCCATGGTCGATACATCGGCACCGTTTACAAGAATATCGTATGCCATCAGTCCGGTCTCATATCCGATGTCGTAGTAGCTGATGGACAGTGTAGCCACACCGCAGCCCTTGCAGATGCCTTCCTCACCGGCGATAACCGGAACGCCTGCCGGACGGCACACGTTGTCAATGACAGAGGTAGAGGACGCCGCCGTATTGTCGGTCGGGATATAGATCACATCGCACTCGCTCACCGCATTCGTCACAACGGACGCAATGTCGTTGGTATCTGCGAAGGAATAGTTCTTACAGGTCATTCCCAGCTTTTCAAGCTCCTCGGTAACAATTCTTACCTGATACTCAGAGTTCGGCTCTGCGGAACAGTAAAGCATAGCGACATTCTGTGCATCCGGGAAAAGCTCCTTCAGCATTGCCGCCTGCTCTGCCAGAGGCGCAAGATCCGATGTACCCGAAATATTCACGCCTGTCGTTCCGTTCCAGTCGCTGATGTCCAGCGCCGTCGCATAATCCGTGACAGAGGTTCCGAGAATCGGAATCGTGTTGGTTGCCGCCGCTGCCGACTGCAACGGTGCGGTTGCGTTTGCAAGAATCAGGTCAACCCCTGAGGAGACGAACTGATTGACGATTGTCGAACAGGTCGCCGACTCACCGGAGGCGTTCTGCTCGTTGAATTTTACCTTGTCGCCAAGCTTTTCCGTCAGCGCATCCTTAAAGCCCTGCGTCGCAGCATCCAGAGCCGGGTGCTGAACCAGCTGACAGATACCTACCGTGTATGTATCCTTTGCAGAACCTGCGGAAGAGCCGCAGCCCGTGAGCATTGTCGCTGCCATACAGGCAGTCATAACCAGAGCCATCAACTTCTTTTTCATAATCTCATCCTCATTTCTTCTTTTACACTTTAGCGCATCAACGCTTTATAGAACTATACAACAGTGTGTAAAAAAAGTCAATGTTTTTCCGCGATTTCTGTCTTTGACTTATAAATACTGTGCGGCGGAACCACTCCTCTCACCATCGAGGTCGGATAGACATTGGACTCCCTGCCGATCACCGTTCCGGGATTCAATACACTGTTGCAGCCGACCTCCACATAATCCCCGAGCATGGCGCCCATCTTTTTCAACCCTGTCTCAATGCAGACCTCACTGCCCTTTACCGCGACGAGCGTCTTGTCACTCTTGACATTGGAGGTAATCGAACCGGCGCCCATGTGGGACTTATAGCCGAGAATGCTGTCTCCGACATAGTTATAATGCGGCACCTGTACCTTGTTGAACAGAACGACATTTTTCAGCTCCGTAGAATTTCCGACGACGGCTCCCTTGCCGACAATGGCATTTCCCCGCACAAAAGCGCAATGGCGGATCTCCGCCTCCTCATCAATGATGAGCGGCCCGTTCAGGCAGGCGGTCGGCGCCACCTTCGCGTTCTTTGCGATCCAGATATTCTCGCCCCTCTCCTCGTACAGTTCGCCCGGAAGTCTCTTTCCGAGCTCAATGATGAAATCATGTATCTTCGGAAGCACCTCCCACGGATATTCTGCATCCTCGAAAAGCTCTGTAGCGATCGTTTCCTTCAGGTCATAAAGCTCCGCAATCGTAATCTGATCCTTCATATCCCCTTAACTCTCCTTTTTCGCGCGGGCATTTCCCGCCGTCTTATAATTTCCCGCCGCCGTATCGAACATTCCGTACAGCTGTCTCTGATTGTTCAGTCTCTTCACATATTCCGTTCTCCTGCCGACAAAGCCGGACAGCTTATCCATGTATTCCTGCGAGGAGATCGTCCCTTCAGCAACCATCGTCAGTCCCTTTTCCCAGCTGGCAGTCAGCGCCGGATCGAGCAGCGGACGGATTGATCCGCTTACAACATCATAGATCATCTCCCCCATCAGCGTCGGCGTCAGAACCTGCGTCTTCTTGTTCAGGGAAAGGTATTCGATATTGACGAGCTTTTTCAGGATTTCCGCCCGCGTTGCGCTCGTGCCGATACCACTGCCCTTGATCTGTGCACGCAGTTCCTCGTCCTCGATAAACTGTCCTGCATTTTCCATTGTCAGGATGATGCTTCCCGAGGTATAGCGCTTCGGCGGGGAGGTCTCCCCTTCTTTGATCTCAAAGGAATCCACGGAAAGCGGATCACCCTTTTTCAGCGTTCCGAGAAGCTTTGTGAATGCCTCGTCACACTTGATCTCGCTCTCCTCATTCTCGCCATCCGGCGCGGCATCCTCCTTTTTATCCCCGCTCTGTCTGTCGGCATCCTTCCGGAAGACATAGGCGACCTTCTGGTATCCCTCGTCGACCAGCACCTTGAAATTCGCAAAGAATTTCTCTTCCTTTACCCTGATACACAGGGCGAACTTCTGGTACACCGCCGCCGGATAAAAGATACTTAAGAAACGTCTGACAATCAGCTCATAAACCTTTGCCGACAAAGCGGAAAGTCCGTTGAGGTTGCCAAAACCCTGTCCCGTCGGGATGACGGCATAGTGATCCGTGATCTGCTTATCATTGACATATCTGGTTTTCGCAATTCCCTTATAACTTCCGCTGTTCAAAATTTCCGCTGCAAAGCCCGCCACAGGCGCATAGTTTTTCAGCCCGCCGATATTCTTATGAATCTCCTTCGCAACCGCCGTCGAAAGCACACGGGCGTCCGTTCTCGGATAGGTCACGAGCTTTTTCTCATAGAGCTCCTGGATGATGCCGAGCGTCTGATCCGGGCTGATCTTGAAAAACTTCGAGCAGTCGTTCTGCAGCTCCGCCAGATTATAGAGCAGCGGCGGATTCTTGTTCTCCTTCTTGCGCTCTATACTCTCCAGAACGGCATCGCCCGTGGGCTCCTCCTGAAGATGCTCTATCAGCTTCTGCGCATCCTGCCGCTCCTTAAAGCCGTTCTCCTTATAGAGCTTAGGCGACAGATAGAACGGCGATCCCTCCACCGCTCTCCACTCGCCCGTGATTTTATTCTCCTGTAATTTAAAGTTGCCCAGAACCCGGTAGAACGGCGTCTTGACAAAGGATCGGATTTCCCGCTCCCGGTTTACGACAATGCCGAGGACACAGGTCATCACCCTGCCGACCGAAATCACCGCCCTGTCTCTTTTCAGATAATCCTTCACAGTCCTGCCGTATTTGAGCGTCAGCACGCGGGAAAAATTAATTCCCATGAGATAATCTTCCTTCGCACGCAGATAAGCGGCGTCGCTGAGATTGTCGTATTCACTTAAGTCCTTCGCCTCCCGGATGCCCCTCAGAATCTCTTCCTCCGTCTGGGAATCGATCCATACACGCCTCCGTTCCTTCCCGGTGACTCCCGACATCTGTTCCACGAGCCGGTAAATATATTCTCCCTCGCGCCCCGAGTCGGTGCAGACATAGATGGTCGTCACATCCGGTCTTTTCAGCAGCGAACTGACAATGTTGAACTGCTTTCTCGAGCTCTCGATCACCTCGTACTTAAATTCCGCCGGGAGAAAAGGAATGGTGTCAAAGCTCCACCTCTTATATTTTTCATCATAAACCTCGGGATAGCTCATTGTGACAAGATGACCCACGCACCATGTCACGATCGCCGTCTCCGATTCGAGATACCCGTCGCGGGAGGCCGCACTGACCTTCAATGCATTTGCAAATTCCCTCGCCACACTCGGCTTCTCCGCAATAAATAAACTTTTCCCCACGAACTAATGACCTTCACTTTCCCTGATTCCCAACAGCTTTACTTTTCCCTCTCCGGCAGCCTTTTCAAGCTGCCTGTCAAAGCCTCTCTCGCAGTAAAGTCTGATGTCTGTCGTTCTGATGCGCGCCTTCTTCATAGAAGCAAGCAGCATTTCGTAGTCGCCGTATGACATTTTCCCCGACCATTTACAGCATGCGACACCGATCTGCTCCCCTCCGGCTTCAGATGCCACAATATCAATATTGCCTGTCTTTCCGCGCCACTCGCCGACCATGCGGTACTCCCTGCCCATCAGTTCCCGGCAGGCGAGACAGTACGTCTCCTCCGTGTACTGTTCATAGGTCGGTGCAATCTTCCTCCGGTAAAATTCCTCCGGTGTCAGCTGCTGGAGCATGCTCTGGTTCGGAAAAAGATAACGGAAATAAAATCTTACATAGGGATTCCCTATCCTGTAGACACCCTTCTGGGCGTTGGCTCTTCCCGCCGTATCAAAGGAATAAACCTTCTCGACCAGATCAAGCTCCATCAGATTCTTCAGGTAGACGCTGATCTTCGCGCGGGAAAAACCGGTATGGGCATAGATGTCATTCAGCTTATAAAAGCCTCCCGCCAGCGCGGAGAGAATCGTATTATAGACACAGGGCTCGCGCAGCTCCCGCTCCAGAAAGACTTCCATCTCCTCGTGAAGACGGCTCTCAACCGCCACAATGCTCCGGATGATATTCTTCTCGGCGGTCAGCTTCGGTGAGAAATTGACCCAGTATCCCGGAATGCCGCCAAGAACCGCATAACTGCGCAGAGTCTCCTCCATGGAATACCCTCCGACCAGCGCACGCATTTCGAGGAAGCCGAAGGGTCTCACCTTGAGGAACCCGTTAATTCTGGCAGCCTTGCTCCCAATCTTGCCGACGAGATGATTCTCCACCCAGCCTGCCGCTGACGTGACAAGGACGATCATCGCCTGTCGTCCGCCGCTTCCCTCCTCCGCAAACTCGGTCAGCCTGTCGAAGAAGTTCAATCCGCCCTTTATCATATTCTGGAATTCATCGATGACAAGAACCGGTCTGTCGCCCGGAATTTCTGACAGCGCAGCTCTGAATATCTGCCCGTAATCGGGGTATTTCTCCATAGGAAGCCCCTGCTCTCCCAGCTCCGCACCCCACTGAAAACATTGCTCTCTGCCGGAACAGGCTCTTGCAAGATAATATGCGAACCCCTTCCCCGCACAAAACTCCTGCAAGAGCCTCGTCTTTCCAACGCCCTTACTTCCATATACAATTACCAGCTGGCTTCCTGTCCTGCCGTAATACTGCTCCAGAAAGCGCAGTTCCGCATTACGCCCCACAAACTCTTTCACAGGCAATCCCTTCTTCCACTTACACAGCGCCGGACATGATCTTCTTCTCGAACTCCGCCGGAAGAAGCGGTTTGCTGAACAAGTATCCCTGAATCACATCACAGCCGATCGCATGCAGATACTTATACTGCTGTTCGTCCTCGACGCCCTCCGCGATCGATTCAAAGCCGAGGGACTTCACCATGCTAATGATAGACTCGGTGATTACCCGTGTCGCTGAATCCGACATGACCGTATCGATAAAGGACTTGTCAATCTTCAAGGTATCGATCGGCAGCTTTTTCAGGTAAGAAAGGGAGGAGAAGCCTGTGCCGAAATCATCTAGGGAAATCCGGATTCCGTAATCCCTGAGCACTTTCAGTTTCTCAAAGACTGCCTCAAAATCATCAATCAGCACTGTCTCCGTAATCTCCAGTTCGATCTCCGACGGCTTCACTCTGTACTTGTTCAGTATTTCGACAATGGACTCCACGAAGTCCTCTTTCTTATACTGGATTGCCGAGATATTGATGGACATGACAAACGGAAAGCCGAACTGCTTTCTCCATGCGGCATACTGTCTGACGCTCTCCTCCACGACCCATTTGCCGATTGTCACGATGGAGCCGTTTTTTTCAGCGATTGGAATAAAGGTCGCCGGGCTGATGACCTGCGCTTCCTCGTCGCGCCATCTGATCAGCGCCTCCACACCGCGCAGCCTCCGGTTGCCCGCATAGTACTGCGGCTGATAGCACATATAGAAGTCCTTGTTGTAGATCGCCTTTTTCAGCTTATTCTCCAGTTCTATCGAGCTTAAGAAGTCCTCCAGAATCGGCGCATCAAAATACTGCAGGAGGTTTCTTCCCTGCTTCTTGCACTTATAGACGACCAGCTCCGCACAGTTGATCAGTTCAAGCGCAGAGGTAGAAGCCTCCGGGTACTCCGCGACACCGACGCTCACGGTGATATTAATATTCTGTCCTGTGCTGATATGAAAAGCTTCCTTTGTCCGCTTCTTTATCGCACTGTAAATCGCATCCACCGACCTTGCACCCGACGGATCGTAGATTGCCATACAGAACACATCGCTGTGCAGATGACATGCGACGACATTGTCCCCGCAGAACTCCTTCAGAAAGAATCCAAACTGCTGTACCAGCTCGTCTCCCACAACAATGCCCAGACTGTCATTGACCTTTCTGAATTCATCAATATCGAGAACCAGCACACTGATCACATCGTTATTCTCCGATGCCCTCTTTACATACTCCGTCAACATCCGAACGAAATAGTTGCGGTTGTACAGCCCCGTCAATCCATCATAATATGCCATATAGGTGAGTTCTTCATTCTGGGCACGCGCCTTGGTGATGTTCTTGACATAGAGCACCTTGTCCGTCGGCTTTCCCTCGGCATTGTAGGTAATATGTACGCGAAACTGCATCCAGATCTTTCTTTCCTTCATCTGGCATTCAACCGTCCTCGTCACTTCCTTTTCCTTTTCGAGGAAAAGCACCTCCCGGAGGGCGAGGGAGAAGGACTCCTCGACCAGATCGAGCAGCCCTGTGTAATCCCGCATCTCATGCACTTCAAATCCAAAAAATTCCTTCCACTGTCCCAGTGTAAAAAAGTGATTGCTCTCGAAGGAGTAGTAGAGGTACGCACCCTCTGCGGTGTCGCAGACCTTCTCGTACATCCTGTCCTTCTCCGTCAGCCTCTGGTTCATCGCCTTCAGCAGATCTAACTGATAGCGCAGTTCGCTCATCTTTACCTCCATGCCCCTAAAGGCACGCACTTATTTTGCTGTGATATATCCCTGTGCCTTTAACAGCTCCGCGCAGAGAACTGCACCACCTGCTGCACCTCTTACCGTGTTATGTGACAATCCCACGAACTTAAAGTCATATACAGTATCCTCGCGCAGTCTGCCGACGCTGATGCCCATACCATTCTCGTAGTTGACATCAAGGCTTACCTGCGGTCTGTTGTCCTCCTCAAGGTACTGGATGAACTGCTTCGGAGCGCTGGGAAGTCCGAGTCTCTGAGGCTCTCCGGAGAACTCA
The DNA here is from genome assembly GCA_934402375.1 of uncultured Acetatifactor sp. Classification (GTDB taxonomy): domain Bacteria; phylum Bacillota; class Clostridia; order Lachnospirales; family Lachnospiraceae; genus Acetatifactor. The sequence continues at coordinate 10,415 of CAKRUB010000001.1, read as the reverse complement.
CGAAGCTTCTGGATCAGCTGCTCCTTAGTCGGCTTCTTTGCAAACTTTACAAATACGGCAGCGGTATGTCCGTTCAGTACGGGAACACGGATACACTGGCAGGTAATCACGGGACTGGTTGCCGGCACAATCACGCCGTCCTCGATCTTACCCCAGATTCTCAGCGGCTCCTTCTCACTCTTCTCTTCCTCACCGCCGATGTAAGGGATGATATTTCCAACCATCTCCGGCCAGTCCTTAAAGGTCTTTCCTGCACCGGAAATTGCCTGATAGGTCGTCGCAACGACCTCGACCGGCTCAAACTCCTTCCATGCGGTAAGCACAGGCGCATAGCTCTGGATAGAGCAGTTCGGCTTTACAGCGACAAAGCCTCTCTTTGTGCCGAGACGCTTCTTCTGGAACTCGATCACCTGCATATGCTCGGGGTTGATCTCCGGCACTACCATAGGCACATCAGGGGTCCATCGGTGTGCGCTGTTATTGGAAACGACGGGGGTTTCCGTCTTTGCATATTCTTCCTCGATCTTCTTGATCTCTTCCTTTGTCATATCCACGGCGCTGAATACGAAGTCTACCTGGGAAGCCACCTTCTCCACCTCATTGACATTCATGACAACGAGCTTCTTCACCGCCTCCGGCATAGGGGTATCCATTTTCCATCTGTCGCCTACCGCATCCTCATAGGTCTTTCCTGCGGAACGCGGGCTTGCCGCAATGGTAGTCACCTCAAACCACGGATGGTTTTCCAGCAGGGAAATAAATCTCTGGCCTACCATACCGGTGCCGCCTAAAATACCAACCTTCAGTTTCTCGCTCATAATCTTCTCCTCTTTTCTGCGCCCTGCGCATTTTCCTGATTTATTTTCTGATGCTCACGGACTGCCGCCCGCCAGACATCACAGATCACTTTGTCATCTGATCCGCAAGCGTTCCCTCTTCGAGATAGCTCCTGCAGCCCGCCAGCACCCTGCGCATTGCCTCCGCGCCCGGTGCTCCGATTGTCAGCCGCTTCTCCACACAGGTCTGCAAAGAAACCGCATCGTAAATATCTTCTTCAAAGTATTCGCTGATCGACTTAAGCTCCTCCAGCGTCAATGCGTCAATGGAGGTCTTCTTGTCGATACAGTACAGCACCAGTCTGCCGATAATGCCGTGCGCATCCCGGAAGGGCACACCCTTTCCCACCAGATAATCCGCCGCATCCGTCGCGTTTGTGAAGCCGTTCATGGCGCTTGCCGCCATGCGATCCTTCCGGAAGCGCATGGTTCCGATCATTCCGGTAAAGAGTACGAGGCAGTCCCCGACGGTGTCCATCGCGTCGAACGCAACCTCCTTGTCCTCCTGCATATCCTTGTTGTAGGCGAGCGGAAGTCCCTTCATCGTCGTGAGCAGGGACATCAGCGCTCCGTATACCCGCCCCGTCTTTCCTCTCACAAGCTCCGCTATATCCGGATTTTTCTTCTGGGGCATAATGCTGCTTCCGGTAGAATAGGCATCATCGATCTCCACAAAACGATACTCGTCGGAATTCCATATGATGATCTCCTCGCTGAAGCGGCTCAGATGCATCATGACCGTCGCAAGCGCAGATAAAAATTCAATCAGATAGTCCCTGTCCGCCACGGAATCCATACTGTTCATCGTCGGTCCGGCAAAGCCTAACAATTCAGCGGTGTACTCCCGGTCAAGCGGGTAGGTGGTTCCCGCCAGCGCTCCAGCCCCCAGCGGACAATAATTCATTCTATGATAAATGTCAGCCATACGCTGCCGGTCTCTCTTGAACATTTCAAAGTAAGCGCCGTAGTGATGCGCAAGGGTGATCGGCTGTGCCTTCTGCAGATGAGTGAAGCCCGGCATATAGGTGTCGAGATTCTCCTCCATCGTGGCAAGAATTGTCTCAAGCAGCTCCTTCAGCAGTTCATCCGTATGTAACACCTGCTCTCTCGTGTAGAGACGCATATCCAGAGCGACCTGATCGTTGCGGCTTCTGCCTGTGTGCAGACGCTTTCCCGCCTCTCCGATCCTGTCAATCAGATTTCCTTCGACAAAGCTGTGGACATCCTCGTATTTCTTTTCATCAATCACAAGCTCTCCTGAGAGCGTGTCGCGCAGGATTCCCTGCAGCCCCGCAATGATGGCTTCCCTGTCCTCCTCTGTCAGGATTCCCTGCTTCGCCAGCATGCGCACATGTGCGATACTGCCCTCAATATCCTGAGAAATCAGACGCTTGTCAAAACCTATGGACGCATTGAAATCATAAACTCTCTGATCCGTTTCTTTCGTAAAGCGTCCGCCCCAAAGCTGTGCCATATTTATCCTCATTTCTGCGCACGTCCTTTGCGCATATCGAGTTTGTGTCAAGTGCGCGCAGACACAAAACTCGTGATTGAAAAATTCTGTTTTTGAAAATCCCTCAATCCGACCATACTGAATATTAAACTTAAATTTGATATTACCATAAAGAATGCCGTTATGCAAGCAATGTAACCTCTTTTTGTCCACACACATATCTTAAGATAAAACGAAAAAGGAATGGCATTCTCATGCAAAACATTCTGGAGTTGAAAAACATCGGCTATTCCTATCACAGCCTCCACGGAGAGACAAAGGCACTGGAAAACATCTCCTTCGGCGTAAAGGAGGGAGAATTCGTCGCCATTGTCGGTCCGAGCGGATGCGGAAAGTCCACACTGCTCTCCATCATTGCGGGACTTCTGGAGCCGGAGCAGGGAACCATCCTCTTCAACAACCCGGATGGGAGCCTACAATATCCCAAGATCGGCTATATGCTGCAGCGGGATCACCTTTTTGAATGGCGCAGCGTCTACCGCAATGTGACGCTCGGTCTTGAACTGCATCACATGCTCACACCGGAGCGTCTGGAAAACGTCGACCACCTTATCGAAGAATACGGTCTCTCCGCCTTCCGCGACAAACGCCCCAGTGAGCTGTCCGGCGGCATGAAGCAGCGTGCCGCGCTGATCAGAACGCTTGCGCTCGAACCGCAGCTTCTTCTGCTTGACGAGCCCTTCAGCGCTCTGGATTACCAGACAAGACTCATGGTGTCCGCCGACATCTGCCGGCTGATACGCGCCGCCGGAAAAACAATGATTATCATTACCCATGATCTTTCGGAGGCAATCAGCCTTGCCGACCGCATCATCATCCTCTCCGGACGTCCGGCTGTCATCAAGACAGAGATGCCTGTCAAGCTCACACTCACAGACGACTCACCGCTCGCCGCGAGGAATGCGCCGGAATTTCAACTCTTATTCAACAGGCTATGGGAGGATTTGACACATGAAAACAGATCAGACTCATGAATTGACCCGTCAGGAGCTTTTTGTCCGGGAACACAGGCGCCATCATCACCAGATATCCTCCTGGCGTTTTTTCATCTTCGCGCTCTTTCTTGCCCTGTGGGAAACCAGCGCAGCCCTCGGCTGGATCGACAGCTTCTTCTTTTCCAGTCCGAGCCGCGTGGTGCTGTGCTTCGTCGAACAGCTTCGTACAAACCATATGCTCACGCACATCGGCGTCACCCTGTTCGAGACCATTGCGAGCTTCCTGCTCGTGATCGGCTTCAGTCTGCTGGTCTCTACGCTGCTCTGGTACTCCAGAAAGCTGTCTGAGATTCTGGAGCCGTATCTGGTCGTCCTGAACAGTCTGCCGAAATCCGCACTCGCCCCGCTGTTCATCGTCTGGCTCGGCACCGGGACGACGACCATCATCGTCGCCGGCATCTCCGTCGCCATCTTCGGCTCCATCATCAGCTTCTACACCGGCTTTCAACAGGTGGATTCCGAGAAGGTCACTCTCATCTACACGCTCGGCGGAAGAAAGCAGGATGCCTTTTTCAAGGTCGTCCTGCCCGGCTCCCTGCCGATCCTGCTGAGCACTGCGAAGGTGAACATCGGGCTTGCGCTGGTAGGTGTCATCATCGGTGAATTTCTTGCCGCAAGGCGGGGACTTGGCTACCTCATCATTTACGGCTCACAGGTCTTCCAGCTCGACATGGTAATCACAAGCATCATCATCCTGTGTATCATCGCCCTGCTGTTCTATAAGTCGATCCAGATGATCGAGCACAGAATCCGAAAGAAATTTAAGATGTAATCAAAGAGGCCGAGAAGCGTACGCTTTCAGGCCTTACATAAGGCTACCGGCAGTTGGAGAGATTTTTTTGAAAAAGAATGAAATTTAGTCTTGAAAATAAATTCAAAAGAAGTTATAATAAACTTGTTGTGCTTGAGGTGCAACCAAATATGCTTCCGTGGCTCAGTCGGTAGAGCGACGCACTCGTAATGCGTAGGTCAGGGGTTCGAATCCCCTCGGGAGCTTTCAAACAAGGCGGTACGGCAGTTTTTCCTGCTGTACCGTCTTGTTTGTACTCACTTATATTCGAGATTCCCCAGTATCCGGTCTAAGAGAAGCCCCCGCAAAATGCGGAGGCTTCCCAGCTGTCAATCTGTTTATGCTGTTTTTCTCTTACGGTTCACAAACACAACTACTGTCACACAGAGGATGCCGAGTGCTGCAACTGCAGCAATCTCCCATGCCCATCCATCTGCCGATCCCGTCTTAGGTGAAAGAACCTTTGCCTCGACCGTAAATTGGGTCGTGGCATTGCCGCTTGCCGAGCGGACGGTGATGGTATGCTCACCCTCTGTGAGCGAAGCAAGGTAGACTGCGTTCAGTTCGACAACGATACTGCCCGCGCGCGTTGTGTAGTTGTCGATGGAAATCACTGCGCCGTCCACAAGAACCTCGATGAAATCATCGTATGCTGCGTCTGACTTAAAGGTCAGTCCGTCTTCGTGCCCCTTGTTCCACTTTCCGTTCATCCCTTCGATGATGGTGGGCGCAATCTTCCATAGGATTGTGTCGAAGGAAGAGATTTCAATCTTTCCGGCTGCGTCGGCAAAGAGCTTTCCGCAGGCGTTGCAGTGCCAATGCTCCATGGTACCTGTGTCCGCCGCCGTAGCGGGAATCCTGAGCACCTCTTCCAGTCCGCTGTGATTGTTTCCGTCAATCTCACCGTACTTCGCGTGGCAGACCACACACTCTGCTTTCACGTTGCAGGCAGCTGTTCCGCCGGTATGATTTTCCTTCGCGTCGATCTCGTCACAACGGGAGCATTTGTTCCAGTGCTGCGTCTCGTTGCACTGCTGTACCTTGAAGTTGTGCCCGAGCTCATCCGCCGTCTTCACATTTTCCCGCTTTTGAACGGCGAACGCCGCATTGGTAAAGGTTGCCGTGTAGGTGGAAAGCTCGTCGAGCGTGCAGGTCGGCTGCTGGGTGACGGTAACTGTCGCCGTGACGGTCTCGTTTTCCTTATGACTTGCGTCACGCTTGCAGACTCTCTCCGCCGTGCACTTCGTGCCGTTCCATGTGCAGACCGGCTCACCGTAGCTGTGACCAAGCTTATCCGCAGTCTTTATATTTTCCTTCGTTTGAACGGCAAACGCCGCATTGGCAAAGGTTGCCGTGTAGGCTGACAGCTCGTCGAGCGTGCAGGTTCGGTTCTGGGTGACGGTGACTGCCGCCGTGACGGTCTCAGTTTCCTTATGGCTTGCGTCGCGCCCGCAGACCCTCTCCGCCGTGCAGCTCGTACCGTTCCATGCGTAGACCGGCTCGCCGTAGCTGTGGTCAAGCTTATCCGCGGTCTTTACATTTTCCTTCGTTTGAACAGCAAACACTGCATTTGTAAAGGTTGCCGTGTAGGTAGACAGCTCGTCGAGCGTGCAGGTTCGGTTCTGGGTGACGGTGACTGCCGCCGTGACGGTCTCAGTTTCCTTATGGCTTGCATCACGCCCGCAGACTCTCTCCGCCGTGCACTTCGTACCGTTCCATGTGTATGCCGGCTCACCGTAACTGTGGCCGAGCCTATCCGCTGTCTTTATATTTTCCTGCGTTTGAACGGCAAATGCCCCATTGGTAAAGGTTGCCGTGTAAGCTGACAGCTCATCGAGTGTGCAGGTTCGGTTCTGCGTGACAGTGACTGCCGCTGTGACGGTCTCGGTCTCCTTATGGCTTGCGTCCCGTCCGCACACTCTCTCTGCCGTGCAGCTCATGCCGTTCCATATATAGACCGGCGCACCGTAGCTGTGATCAAGTACATTTCCGTATTTTCCCTTGCAGACCGTGCAGGTCGCCTGTTCCGTACAGGTAGGGTGTGCTGTACTTGCCGAATGGTCACACAGCGTCCATGTTGCCGTGAGCGTGGTTTCCTTGATGATGGGGGTAGCGAAGTCAAACGCTGTACCGCCATCCGTCCAGCTGTCGAAAAGATAGCTTATTTTTGCGGGTGCCGCGGGTGCTACCGCCTTCTGACCACGCAGAATCTTCTGTGTGTCAACTGCACTGCCGCCGTCACTGTCAAAGTTCACAGCAACCTTTGCACTGTCCTCGATGGTGCCGGTACCTCTCACCGTGCCGTAGAAGATACCGCCGGTAATCTTTCCGTTATTTTCTACATTGCCGTTGAAGATACCACCCTGAATCTCGCCGCTGCAAACGACATCATCGTTGAAGGTACCGCTGATGATATTTCCTGTGCATACGACTTTGCCGTCTACCTTGCTGTCGCCCACATTGATGTCGCCGTCGATCCTTGCGCTGTCCTGCATGATAAACGTGCTGGAAGCGTCAGCGCCGGTGATCTTGCCGTGGATGGTGCTCTCGCCGCTCATGGAAAGAGCCCGGAATCCGAGATTGTCAACTGTGACGTCCGCTTTTTCCTGCAGGGTGAGACGGATGTAGGTATCCAGCGTCTCCCCCTCCAGCGCAGCAAGCTTCGCACTACCCTCCACGCGGATTCCTGCGGCATACTGCGGGCTGCTGACACTCACCGTGCCGATGCCGCCACAGGAACCGCCAAAGACGATTTTTGCAACGTCACTTGTTTCATTCAGTATAATCCGGCTGTTGTTCTGTGCATTGCCGGTCATGGTAAAGTCGGTTTCTCCTTCGATTTGGAGTACGCCCTCGTTTCCGGCGCTGCCGGTCATTGTAAAAGCGCCATCGCTGATGGTCAGATTCCCAAAGCTGCCCGCCTTGCCGCAGTCGGTGACAGTCATCGCGCCGTTGATGCTAAGCTTTGTATAGCCGGCGCCCGCGCCCCTGACTGCCTTTCCATTCAGGCAGAGGTTCACGCCATCCGGCAGGGCTGGCGTGCCGGCAGACAGCGTCACATCATTCATAAGGAAATAGTTACCCGCCTTGTCGGGGAGCTTATCGGCTGCCATCCAGGGCATCCAGCTGATGTCCGTATGGCTGTCGTGTCCGTCATACGTCGTACCGCCGCAGAGGCAGTGGTCATGCTTCTCGCCTATATAGATATACTTCGCGTTTCCTACTGCGTTTTTGTCTGTCGGCTCGATTATGACTGCATCCGTGCCATCGGAATTTTTGCCTGCCAGCATGCTTCTGTCAGCACCAAGTGTGATGTTAATTACCTTATCAACGTCAATATCTTTTCCTATCTTTGTATACAGTACACCATACGTCGGATCCGTGTTTGCTACGGCAAGCTTAAGCGTTCCGCCGTTTACCGTAAGCTTCCCTGACGCTGCATAGATAGTCTTGTACTTTTCGGTGGATATGGAAATATCCCCGCTGTTGACAATCATTTCATCGCATCGGATGCCTAACGAATAATTACTGATTTTGATGGTAAGCTTTCCTGTGCCGCTGAAAATCAGTTTATGAGTCGTCTCTATGCCACTATATCCCGTTATTTTGTTATCACCCGAAAGGACAATTTCAAGGTCAAGGCCAGCCAAAATGCTTACGCTGTGCCCATTGTCCACAAGCTCTGCGTCTTTCAGAGTCAGCCTTCCGCTTCCGGCGCTTTCCATATACTCAAACTTTACTTTTCCGCCGTCACCGAGTATATCGTCTTTGTTCTGCTCATCTATTCTCACCCACTCCGTCCCGTTGTAAAGGCGACTGGGATAGAAATAGACTATTTCACCATTCCCGTTCAGTTCGTTCTCCTCGGGAATATTGGTACTTCCCTTGCTCAGATAGACCTTCGATTCAAACACAGTGCCGCCAAAGTTTATGGTTCCAATCTCGTCATACGACACATGATCCACTGTTTTGCTTATCACACCGCGGACGCTGCCGCCGTAAGCATTGAAGATATTTCCGTGATTGCTTGTGCCACAGAACCGGACATAAATGCCATCGCTGTCCTCTCCTGCCGCGCCGTCGGGATCCCCAAGCGTACCGCCGTACATATTGAAGGCACAGTTAAGTGAATTATCATAACAAACAATGGAGTTATCCTCGTTTTTGGGGCTTACGCTGCTTATACTTCCGCCAAACAGATTGAACGTCTCATTCATTTCAAGCCTAACAACACAGCTGCCACCGCCTGCTGTGCTTGCGCCGCCGATGATTTTTCCGCCGCCCGCACAGTCTGTCAGCGAAAAGCAATCATCACCATTGTAATTATACCCGATCGTTATCGTAACTCCGTTTGTGGTAACCTTTTTCCCGTTCAGGCAAAGGTTCATACCTGCTGTCTTCCACTCGGAATTACTCTCCGGAATGTCAACATCGTTTACCAGATAGTAATTTCCTGCTGTTTCCGGTAGCTTATCCTTCGCCGTCCACGGTATCCACGTCAAATCGGAATGGGACGTGTGGTCGCCGACGTCGGTATTTCCGCCGCAGAGGCAGTGGTCATGCTTTTCGCCGATGTAGACATATTTAGCGGCTCCTATTGCTTCTTTTTCTGTCGTCTCGGTTATGACAGCATCCACGCAATCGGAATTTGTACCTGTTACCATTCTTCTGTCCGCGCCGAGCGTGATGTCAATTACTTTGTCAGGGTCAACGTTTCCGCCATAAGCCGTATACAATACACCAAATTCCGAACCGGCACTTGCTGTGGCAAGCTCAAGCGTTCCGCCGTTTACCGTGAGTTTCGTCACATTTGCCAAAGCAAGACCGCGCTGAATGGATATAGAAATATCCCCGCTCTTGACAAGCATTTCATTACAGACGATACTGTTTCGATCGTTCTCGATGGCGAGCCTTCCCGTGCCGCTGAAGGTCAGCTTATTCGGAGCTGTAAATATACTCTCATTCGTCGCCATTATCTTATTATTGCCTAAAAGAACAATTTCAAGGTCAAATTTTGTTTTAATTCCCGAAAGCTCTGAGTCTTTCAATATCAGCTTACCGCTGCCACCGTTTTCATCCCACTCAAAGCTTACTTTTCCATCGCCAAATACATCCGCTTTGTTCTGCTCATCTATCCTCACACACTCCGTTCCGTTGAAAATGCGACCGGGATAAAAATATACTATTTTTCCATCATCCCCGTTCAACTTAGGAATATCGGTGCTGCCCTTGCTCAAATAGACCTTGGATTCAAACACGGTGTCGCCAAAGTTTATCGTCCCGACCTCATCGTAAACTCCCTGTTCAACTGTCTTGCTTATCACGCCGCGGACTCTTCCGCCGTAAGCATTGAATATATTTCCTCTATAGGTATTGTCCAGAAACCGGACATAAACGCCATCACTGTCCCCTCCTGCCGCCCCGTCGGGAGCGCCAAGTATACCGCCGTACATATTGAACGTGCCGGCGTCAGGGGCCCAAAGAAAGCGAACAATGGAGTTTTCCCGGTTTGCGGGGCTTATGTTGCTTACACTTCCGCCGAAGAGATTGAATTCTGCACTACCTAACAATCTCACAACATCACTGCCGCCGCTTGCTGCATCCGAGCCGCCGATAATTCTTCCGCCGCCCGCGCAGTCTGTCAGCGAAAAAAATGTATCCATATAGACAGATATCACAGCTCCGTTCATGGTGACCTTTTTTCCGTTCAGGCAAAGCTTTACATCTTTCACGCACCAATCATTGGTAATATCCGCCGCAATGTCAACATCATTGACCAGATAGTAATTCCCTGCCGCCGTCGGGAGGGAATCTGTCGCCGTCCACGCTGTCCATAACTCATCGGTGGTATGCTGCGTGTGATCGCCGATGTTCGTATCTCCTCCGCAGACGCAGTGGCGGTGCTGTGTCCATTTCGCCGTAAGCGTCAGATTTGCGGTAACCGGCTGCGTGAAATCATATGCAGTCTCTCCGATGTACCAGCCGCCAAAGTCCCAGCCGTCCTTTGTCGGGTCAGCGGGCTTTACGGCTGCCGCACCCTGCGGACGCACCTGTGACGTCACCTGTGATCCGTTGTCGGAGTCAAAAGTTACAGTATATACACCCAATGAGCCTTCTGATGCACCCGGATTAGCATCTTTAAAGCTGCCGTTGATCGTCGCCTCGGCGGACATGGAAAAGCTGCTATTCTCAGCATCATACCCTTTAGCCATAAACAGTGCGTCTCCGCCGTCTGTAGTAGCTGAGACACAGTCACTGATCGTGCCGCCGTTCATCGTAAA